>NZ_LSRP01000074.1 GCF_001885585.1 Pararhizobium antarcticum | reverse complement strand
TGATTATCTTTATCATATTTATTTCGAAACATCTCCCCCGCTGAGATTTCGATCGTGCGGCAGCGACAGCTCCGCTTCCAGCAGCACATTCGATCGGGGGACGCCGGAAACGGCCGACTTGCCTTGATGACCCCTGCCCCGGATACTGATGGCGATGCCTGGGCAGGCGGGCGACGCGGTCACGGGTTGCGGTTTGCGGGTTAGACAGAGGCAGGCGATGCAAGGTCTGGCTCGGACCAAAGACGAACCCGGCTCGAAAGCCCATAGTAATCTACTAAATTACTAGTTTTTCCGCCATTTTTGATGAAGTGAGAGACATTTGCTCTGATCCCGCAGCAATTGAAATCCGTTTTTCTGTCTTTTGTCACACTGGGCTGCGATATTCCGCGACAACCAGACAGGATTCCGCAATGACGTCCCTATCTCTTGAAAGCACTGTCGAAACGCTGAACCAGCAACTCGCCGGCCTCGACCTGACCGGTCGGCTGGCGCTTGTCGCTGATCTCGAGGGCAAGGCGGTGTTCACCACCAGCCTCGGCATCGAGGACCAGGTGATCACGGCAGCGATCGGCAAAGGCCCGTTCGGCATCGAGGTCTCGACGCTCGAAACCGGCCGGCTGTTTAACGAAACCGTGGCGCTGATCGACAGGACCGAGGAAACCTACGGCATCCTCATCAAGCGCTTCTATCCCGAGCAGACCGACATCGACGCCTATGCCGCCACCTACGGCCTGAACGGCTTTTACGACAGCGTCGAAGCCCGGCATGCCTGTTGTGGCTTTCGCAAGCTGAAGCCGCTTGCGAAAGCACTCGAAGGCGCAACCTACTGGATCACCGGTCTTCGCCGTGGACAGTCGGGCGCGCGCGCTGAGACGCCGTTTGCGGAATTCGATGCCGACCGCAACCTGATCAAGATCAATCCGCTGGCCGACTGGAGCATCGAGACGATCCAGGCGCATGTCGCCTCGGAAGCGATCCCGGTCAATCCACTGCACCAGCGCGGCTATCCCTCGATCGGCTGCGAACCCTGCACCCGCGCCATCAAGCCCGGCGAACCGGAACGCGCCGGCCGCTGGTGGTGGGAAAACGACGAAAAACGCGAATGCGGCCTGCACGTCCCCGAAGCCGCTTCGTCCACCCTTCCGCAATCCACCACCCTGGCCAGCGATCTGGCCACCCCCCTGGCAAGCAGCATCGCGCGATAACCGCGCAGCGCCGCCCCTGACACTGATTTTCCCGGAGCACTGAAATGTCCCCCATCCATCCGGAAACGGAACTGCACAATCCGCAGAGCACGAAAATTCCGCTCGACCCGCATCTAAAGGCGCTGGAAAACGAAGCGATCCACATTTTCCGCGAAGTCGCAGCCGAGTTCGACAATCCGGTCATGCTCTATTCGATCGGCAAGGATTCGTCCGTCCTCCTGCATCTGGCGCGCAAGGCCTTCTATCCGGGCCGCGTGCCGTTTCCGCTTTTGCACGTCAATACGGGCTGGAAATTCCCGGAGATGATCGACTTTCGCGATGCGCTGATGAAGGAATATGATCTCGACCTGATCGAGCATAAAAATCCACGCGGTGCGGCCGAAACCATCACGCCGTTCACGCATGGCTCGGCGCTTTACACCGACATCATGAAGACCGAGGCGCTGCGCCAGGCCCTGGATGCAGGCGGCTATGATGCCGCCTTCGGCGGCGCGCGCCGCGACGAGGAAGCCAGCCGCGCCAAGGAGCGCATCTATTCGTTCCGCACGCCCGACCACAAATGGGACCCGCGCAACCAGCGCCCGGAACTCTGGAACGTGTATAACGGCATGATTAGAAAGGGGGAGAGCGTGCGCGCCTTCCCGCTGTCGAACTGGACCGAAGTCGATATCTGGCGCTACATCCAGGCGGAAGATATCCCGCTGGTGCCACTCTATTACGCCAAGCCGCGCAAGTTCGTCGATCGCGACGGCATGCTGGTCTGGGCCGAGGATCCGCGCTTCGAACCGCTGCCCGGCGAACAGGTGCAGGAAGGCATGCTGCGCTTCCGCACGCTCGGCTGCTGGCCGCTGACCGGCGGTATCCGCTCCACAGCCACGACGCTCGACGAGGTGATCGCCGAGCTTGAAATCGCCACCGTCTCCGAACGCCAGGGCCGCGCTATCGACCGCGACCAGTCCGGATCGATGGAAAAGAAAAAACGCGAAGGATATTTCTGATGACCGTTTCCGCAGTTGCCGCCGCGCCAGCCCCTCTCTCGGCCGCCCACGCCGCAGCGCCGCATGCAGAGCCCGTTCATGCCGGACGCGATACGCGTCCGCTGCGCCTGATCACCTGCGGCAGCGTCGATGACGGCAAGTCGACGCTGATCGGCCGCCTGCTCTGGGACACCAAGGCCGTCAAGGAAGACCAGGCAGCGACGCTTCACCGCGACAGTGGCAAGCAGAACGATCTCGGCCTGCCCGATTTCGCGCTTCTGCTCGATGGTCTGCAGGCCGAACGCGAACAGGGCATCACCATCGATGTCGCCTATCGCTATTTCGCCACAGACAAGCGCTCCTTCATCGTTGCCGACACGCCCGGCCATGAGCAGTACACCCGCAACATGGCAACCGGCGCATCGACCGCCGATCTCGCCATCCTGCTGGTCGACGCACGCGTCGGCATGCTCGAACAGACCCGCCGCCACGCCACGATCGCCTCGCTGATGGGGATCAAGCAGTTCGTTCTGGCCGTCAACAAGATCGACCTGACCGGCTATGACCGTGCCCGCTTCGACCAGATCAGCCATGAATTCCGCGAACTGGCGCTGTCGCTCGGCGTGCGCCAGATCACCGCAATCCCGGTGTCGGCGCTGAAGGGCGAAAACGTCGTCTATGACGGCAAGGCCTCGATGCCCTGGTATGACGGCCAGACGCTGGTCGAAGTGCTGGAACTGGCCACAGTGCGCTCGTCGCAGACCGTCGGCTTCCGCCTGCCGGTGCAGCGCGTCTCGCGTCCGGGCGAAAGTTTCCGCGGCTATCAGGGCACGGTTGCCGGCGGCTCGGTCAAGCCAGGCGACAGCGTCATCATCCTGCCGTCCGGCATGGTCGCCAATGTCACCAAGATCGTCACCTTCGATCTGGTGCGCAACGCAGCCGTTGCCGGCGACGCCATCACGCTGGTGCTTGATCGCCAGGTGGACGTGTCGCGCGGCGACATGATCGTTTCGATCGACAGCCAGCCGCAGACCGGCCTTGCCTTCGACGCGCATCTCGTGGCGCTGCAGTCCGACGGCATCCAGCCTTCCAAGCGCTACTGGCTGAAGAGCGGCTCGCGCCGCCAGCGCGTCACCGTCGAGCCGGCAAGCCAGCTGGATCTCAAGAGCGGCAAGTGGAACCCGGCGCAGTCGCTGCCGATGAATGCCATCGGCAAGGTGCATCTGGCCTTCGACGAACAGGCGATCTTTGACAGCTACGAGCAGAACCGCACGACGGGCGCCTTCATCCTGATCGACCCAGACACGAACAACACGGTGGCCGGCGGCATGATCACCGGCCGGCGCTCGTCGCTATCGGGCATCCACACCGAAGACAGCCGCGTCATCCTCTCGCTGCCGGCCGATCTTGCCGACCAGCTTCTGGCCAGCGAACTCTTCGCCAGCCGCCGCGAGGAGATCGAACTGCGCCGCGTCAACGCCGGCCGCGCCGCCGAAATTTTTGATGGCATCGACGGCTGATCCGGGAAAATCCGGACTTGAAAAAGTCGAACGGGAAAAGGGGTCGCTTGCGGCCCCTTTTTGTTGCGTATGGGGCAATAAGGGCTAGATTGCGCGGAGTTTGAGCCTTGCCGGAGTATCGAATGCCGCTGATCACGATCGAGAAAGCCGAGAAATTCTATGATGGCTGGAGCAAATGTTACCTCCTGCATCTTCTCGACCGGCAGGGCCGGCGGCGAACCTACCAGATCGAAGATCACGGAGCGGTTGCCAGTGTCCTGCCCTACGACCCGGAACGCAAGGTCGCGATCCTAGTCTATCAGGTCCGTCCACCACTGATCTTCGCCGGAGAGACAGAGCGGCTGTATGAGGCTCCGGCCGGTGTAATCGAAACGGAAGGTGCCGAGGAATGCGCACGTCGCGAAGCACTCGAGGAAGCCGGCGTTGCCGTTACCACGCTTGAATATCTCGGAAGTTTTTGGGCTGCCCCTGGTATTTCGACGGAGCGCTCCAGCATTTACCTTGCACCCTACAGCATAGCCGATCGCGTCACCGAAGGCGGCGGACTGGCAGCCGAGCACGAAGACATAGAAGTGCACGAATTGCCGCTTTCACAACTCGCCGAGATGGCTGACAGTTTCCAGATCAGCTGCATGAAAACCTTCGTCGCAATTCAAGCCCTGCGGCAGCGGCGGCCGGAGTTGTTCTGAGGCGGAAAACGGGCGATCATCAGCCGACGTGTAGCGCATGGAATGTTTGTGACATTCCCACTTGTCCTTCATCTCCGCAGAGAGTGAAGCCGATGGATCACCTCGCTTGAAAAGCGGTAGCGAATGGCCTTCGCTGGCACGCCACCGACAATTGCGTAAGCCGGAACATTCTTCGTAACCACGGAGCCGGCAGCGATGATAGCCCCATCGCCGGCGGTGGTTCCAGACAGGACAATCGCATTTGTGCCGATCCACACGTCATTGTCGATGCGGGCTTTTGGTTTACCGCTGTTCGGCGGAAACCGCTGTTTTTTCTGCTCTTCCGGCGAAATCCAGGCATCTGCTCGCCGCTGAAATGGGTGTGGCGATAGCCAATCGGTTGGGTGCTGCCCGTCGCCAATACAAACTCCAGGAACGATGGATCAATAGCGCCCAATGCTTTCTGTCCGGTCTGCGACCCGGCAAACAAAACGCACATAGCTGTAAGCAGCGATAGAACCTTTGAAAAAGAGGCGGCCAGCAACCCTGACCGGTGCCTCCAAGATCACTAACGACGTCTTGTCCACGGAGGTTTGCGGATTAATGACGATTTGCCTTGTGGCTGCAGACACGATCGTCGGCGTGTCGAATTTCATCAGGACAACTTTTGTTCGAAGGCTGATTTTCCACTACCTCAACTGATCGCGAAGATCGAGCCCAGCATACAACGATCTTACATCATCAAAGACCGGCCGATCACGTCTCCGCTGCCTCGGCAATCGCCTTCAGCACGGCCAGATCGCGGGTCTTGAGATCCTCTGCATCAAGGTCATGTTTGCCGCGAAACCAGTCCATGGCGATGGCAAGCGCCTCGGCGAAGGGCGATGGATAGCCACCGAGACCCAGCACCCATTCGCGCACCGTCTCGCGCTCCATCCGGCCGGCGGCGTAGCGGCCATGGATGCTCTGCACCGAGGCGATCAGGTCGTCGATCTTTTTCATGCGATGTTCCCATGGTGCTGCAGCTTAGTCCTGGACATGGATCTCGGCCTCCGCTGCAGCCGCAAGGAAGGCCTTGCGTGCGTCTTCGGACGGTTTCTTGCCTTCGGCCACGGCCGCGCAGAGATCCAGCGCCCGGGTCAGCAGCGGGGCATCGTCGAGCGGCCAGTCCTCGATCATCGCCCAGGATGCCTCGACGGTGTTGGTGATCGTCGTATATTTTCCCGGTCCTTCGAGGGCGAGCGTGACGCTCTTGCTCCAGGGTTTGTCCATGATCTTCGGCCTTTTCGTTCAGACTTGTCCGGTTCAGACTGGAACCGTTAGAGGGATGCCTGTTCAGCCGTGGCGTGGCGACATGCGCGTTGTCTTAGCCGCAAATGCTGCCCGATTGCCAGCGGCAACATCCCGGCTTTTGCCGCACGCTCGCATTTATCGGAAATTTTCATTCAGAAGCCGCGCCAGTCTCAGGCCAGCCTGTTTCAGGCGCAACCGGACGACAGGCCAGTTGTCCAGGGCGTAGGTTGCCGGCAACTGAACCGTGCCATCGACACGCCAACCGCGCAACGGCGGGAAGACCTGATCGCGCGCAATGTTCCGGCCTTCCAGCGCCCAGTCGACGGGCGTGCCTCGAGTGCTCACCTTGAGTCGACGATCGGCGTCGATCAGGCCGGCCAGCGTATGGGCATTCATGTCCTGCGCCCGGATAATGCCGACATCCCAGACCCAGTGCAGCTTGCGCTTCCTGGCCTCGGAGACGACGCGTTCCTCACCCGTATCGGCGCTGGCATGCAGCGGCTGATGCAGGTCGCCGATGAAATGCACCAGATATTTCAGCGCCGCCATGCGCGCCGCAGTCGGCGCTTCGGGGTCCGCCAGCGTTACAGTTGATGCCTCTATCGCGGCCAGCACACAGCGGTCCTTCGGGCATGCCATCGCTGGATCATAGGGTTTGTGGTCAAGCGGGATGCGCACGGTATGCAGCGGCTGGACCGGTATCTTCAGGCTGCGGACGTCGTCGGCCCACATGGCGACATCGGCCATCGACGCCTTTCCCTCGCTATCCAGCAGGATCGACACAGCCTCCCGTGCCACCGGCGTCAGATGCCGCTCGGCAATCAATGCGACGACACGATGCCCGGTCGTGCCCCAGGCAAAGGCGCTATCGATGCCGGTGCATGTCCAGAGCGAAAGACACGCGACGACGATAAGGATGAGGCGTCTGAACTGCAAATGAACTTCCTTTTTCAACGCATCGGTAGGCGCGAATGGCTGCTTTGTCGAGCGCTTCGCGGGCAATTTGGAGCCAACGGCCCGTCTTTTCGGGCTTGCCGAGCGCCCCTCAACCGGCAAGCCGCAGCCTTGTCGCGCGTTCCACCCTTGTCTCGCCTGTGCCGTTCGATTATCGGTAGGCCTTGCGTGGCAGCCATCTTGAGATCGGATGCACCATTGCAGCGTTACCGGCACTGGACACGGGTTACAGGCACGGGGAAACCAAGATGAATCCAGCAAATCCGCTCCAGGTTTTCAAGGCGCTTTATCTCTATGCGCGGCTTGCCTTCGTGCGCCCTACACTGCTTTCGCGGCCAAGGGCCCATGTCATGGGTCTGCGGCCCTGGAAGGACCACGTCGGCTACTGGCTTTCCGGCGAAGATGTCGTGCGGCGGGAAAGATGGTTTTTCCTCTGGCAGTTCTTCACCCTGGTCGCGCCGCAGGCGCTCGCCGCGCGGCCGTCGAAAATCTATGTCTGGGGCTATAAATATCCGCGCCTGATCGAGCCGTTCTGCCGGTTCTGGAACATCCCGATCGTGCGGATCGAAGACGGGTTCCTGCGCTCGGTGGCGCTCGGCGCGACAAAGGCGCCGCCGCTGTCGCTCTGCTTCGACACGTCGTCGATGTATTTTGACGCGACCATGGCCTCGGACATGGAAAAGATCATCGAGAACCATGATTTCAGTGCCGATCCGGCGCTTCTTGCGCGGGGCAAGGCCGGCATGGACAGGCTCATTCTGTCCCGCCTGTCGAAGTACAATATGGGCGGCACTGTCGACATTGCCGCGATCTACGGCCCGAAACACCGCAAGCGCGTGCTTGTCGTCGGGCAGGTCGAGGGTGATGCCTCGATCATCAAGGGGTGCAGCCGGCGGATCGACAACAACGACCTGGTGGCGATCGCCGCCAAGGAGAACCCCGATGCGCAGATCATCTACAAGCCGCATCCGGAAGTGCTGCACCGCACCCGTCGCGGCCAGTCCGACCCGGACAAGGTGCGCGCCATCGCCATGGTTCTCGACCGCGACCTGTCGCTGTCCGACGCCTTCGAGACGGTCGATCATGTCTACACGATCACATCGCTGGCCGGCTTCGAGGCTCTGATCCGGGGCATCCGGGTCACCTGCCTGGGCATGCCCTTCTATGCCGGCTGGGGCGCCACCGATGACCGCCAGCCCTGCCCGCGCCGCACCGCCAGACGAAGCGTCGTCGAGATCTTCACGGCCGCCTATATCCTCTATCCGAAATACTTCGACCCGGCGCGCCGGGCGCAGATCAGCTTCGAGGAGGCGCTCGATCTGCTCGCCAGCATGAAAGATAAGGCTGGGGCTCACGGGAAACAGAAACACGGGACCACACGGGTCTGAAAACGGTCCAGCCGTATCCGCCACGCAATGTTTTCGGCGCAGTGTTAAAGCCTGCAAAAAGCAGCCACACGGGGATGGATCTAAGAAAATTTTCGGGGATCAAGCTGGTCGGAGTGAGAGGATTCGAACCTCCGACCCCGTCGTCCCGAACGACGTGCGCTACCAGGCTGCGCTACACTCCGTGACCAGCGGCGCCTCTATAGAACAGCATTTTCCTTTCCACAAGCGGCAAACGACAAAAACCGGACGGCTGTCTTGAAAACTTGCCGCAGCGCCTGGATCCGCTTGCGGAAACCCCTGTTTTCGCGGGTGAAATCGCTTTCGCAGGGTAAACCGACGCTTCGCCGAGGCCGGCCGCTGCAAGACCCGGCACAGGCGAGGATGTCTGGCGGGGACTGGCTCGGATCTGTACACCCGGCGCGTCAAGCGGGGCAACGTTGGTGGCGTGAAGGTTGCAGTGCATGCCCCCTGCCGGGGTCTTTCGGCAACGCTTGCCAAATTATCGCGCTATAAGTCAGACAGCCGATTTTCTTTCGCCGCATTTAGCGCTAGACGCAGGACCGGAAGCCCTGAAAACGTGCGCGTTGCGCGTTTTTGCGCCGGCGCTGTTTTAGAACGAAAACCCTTGGGGATGACGACATGAATTTCCGCCTGATGACCGTAGCCGGCCTTGCGCTGGCACTTGCCGGATGCACCACCGTGGGACCGGCGACAAACGCCGTCGAAGCCCGCTGGAACGGCCAGCCGGCCGGCATCTTTTTCGCCAAGTTCGGCCCGCCGATATCGGATGTCGAAAGCGGCAGCTCCACGGTCTACGCCTGGAAGGGCGGCTACAAGACGCGCCGCACACCGGCCGAATATGCCAAGACATCGGACGGCAAGCGCGGCAAGAAGATCGCCAATGCCCGCACGGAATATCTGAGCTGCTCGGTCCAGCTGACGGTTTCGGCCGACTATGTGATCCGCTCGATCCGCGTGGCCGGCAGCAATTCCGACTGGTGCACGCAATTCCTGACATCAGACAAGGCAAAGTAGGACCGGGTTTCGGCCGCGCGAGAACACCTGCAACCCAGCAGGGAAACCGGCTGCGGACAAACTGACCATCGGCGACGGCCGGTGGTTCTGCCCGCCGCAAATCACGTCAGAGTTTGCGGATCACGGCCCCTCGCCCGGCATTCCATCCGTCTGCGGCCAGCGCTGCAGCGCCTCGCGACCGGCATCCGTCAGTCCGTAGACGCCCCTTTCGTGCCGCTCAAACCAGCCATAGACATTCGACAGCAGCAGCTTGCCGGCGTCCGGCATGGTGGTTTTGACATCGCGCACCCGCAGCGGACCACAGGCGAGCGCTGCCGCACAGCCCAGCGCCTGCTGGCGATAGGCCGTCATCAGCGGCACGCGCGTGCTGCCGCCAAGGGCAGGGTCACCGCGCCTTTTCTGGTGTTCGCGCAGGATCCGCGAGCGTCGTTTCGGATTGGTCCGCGGCATCGGCGTCACGGAGCCGACAAGAATGCTCACCTCGCCGCGATCGGAAATGCCGAGCATGCCGATGCCGAGCCGCCGGCAAAGGTCGCGGTAGCGTTTGTCGGCTTCCCGTCCCCTGCCCTTGGCCGAGACTTTCGCGGCGATCCAGACTTCATCGGCAAGGGCGGCCCTGTCGACGGCCTGCAGGATGAGCTCCAGGTTGAAGCTCAGTTTCAGTTCGCAGATCACGACCACCGGCGGATCGCCGTCACTGAGGCCGACAAGATCGCAGCCGCCGACTTCGCCTTTGACGACATAGCCTGCCGTCTCGAGAAAGGATTTTACGGGCAGATAAAGGGATGTTTCCATGAGATTGCGCATCAAGCCTGAGAATCATTTCGCAACCATACAGGCATGGCGCCCGGCGATCACCGCCTGTCGTGACCGGAAAGCCGGCAGTTGTTTCGATCAGGAGGGACGCTGGCGGGGGACGGGCACGTCAACGGCATTGTCATCGGGCCAGGTCCGGATGGCGTGGACCGCTTCGGGCAGCGTATCGCGCAGGTAGGTTTCATGGCCCGGCAGGCCCATCGGGTAAAGCGCGTCGCGGCTCGCCTCATAGGCGGCGCTCTGGTCCGTGCAGAGGCGGACGCGCATGTCCTGCGGTGCCACATCCGGGCGATTTTGCACAGCGTCCACAGGACCTGCTGCAGGCAGCCTGCCGTCGAAGGCCTGGGTCAGATATTGCGCGGCGCGTTCATTGCGTTCGCGCTCCGTGGTGGCGCCGAGAAGCACGACCATCACACGTTTGCCATTGCGCGTGGCAAGGCCGACATAATTGCGCCCGGAGGCACAGAGGAAACCGGTCTTCATGCCGATCGTTCCGCTGAAACGGGTGAGCAACGCATTGTTGGACTTGATCGGCTTGCCGTCGATGGTGACGGCGGATGCCTGGAAGAAGCGGCGATACTCCGGGAACAGGCGGTCCACTTCAAGCCCGAGGATGGCGAGGTCGCGCGCGGTCGAGACAGTGGTCTTGTCGAACAGGCCGTTCGGACTGGAAAAATGCGTGGCCGTCATGCCGAGACGCGCTGCCGCCGTGTTCATGCGCTGAACGAAGCTCGCTTCATCGGAGGCCACCGCTTCGGCAAGCGCCACCGCCACGTCATTGGCCGAGGCGGTGAGCGCGGCAAACAGCGCATCTTCAAGGGTCATGGTCCGCCCGAAGGTGAGCCCTGATTCCAGGAAAGCCTGTTTCGTCGCGTTGCGCGTCATCATGACCGGCGTATTCAGGGTGACGTCACCGGAGCGCAGCGCTTCGAACACCACGAGCGCCGTCATCAGCTTTGTCGTCGAGGCCGGATACCAGGGCACGCCAGCCTCTTCCTGATAGAGCACCTGGCGACTTGCGGCATCGACAACGAGAACAGGCGTCGCATTGGCAGGCACACTGAAAAGAAGGGATGCCAGGAACAGCCCCAGCCCGACTGATGGCGTCAGTCCGGGTGATCCCGGTCTTTGTGATCCCGGTCCCGCTAATCCCGGTCCTGCTAATCCCGGTCTTTGGGATCGTCCGGCCAATTTGGCTCTGGTCATAAGCCAGTCTCCTGGAAAATTGTCCTCATGGCATGCAGCGCCGTGCGGTACAAGCAGATGCGACGCTTTCGCCCGGCAGCGCCAGCCGTTTGATCACCCGTCGCCGCAGAGGCAAACTATTTCTGCATGGATCGCATGGCAAGGCCAGTCTCAAGCCAGGTATCTAGGACAGGCGCGACAAACGTCCATGGCGGCCGGGGGATCGCATGCGGGCGTTAGCGCGCGCTCAAACATCCGGCCTGCAGGATGGATTTGGGCGCGCCGGGCAAAGTGCGATCGGGGACCGCATTGCTCCCGGTCGAAAGACCCGGTATCAGTCGGAAAGACCGGATTGATCGAATGGTTTCCATGCCCGTCCGGCACAGCGTGAAAAGATCGACCGAGGACCTATGGCCCGCAAGAACAGAGACGACGCGTCTTCATGGGATACGGAAACGGACCCTGAGCCCGTGCTGTGCCCGGTCTGCGCACGCGTGATCCCGGATGATCAACAGGACGCCCATCATCTGGTGCCGAAGAGCAAGGGGGGCAAGAAAACCGTTTGCCTGCACCGGATCTGCCACGACCAGATCCATGCGACATTTACGGATGCCCAACTCGCCAAGAAATTCTCGACGATCGAGGCCATTCTCGAGGACCCTGCCATGCAGACATTCGTGGCCTGGGTCAAAGGCAAACATCCCGGCTTTTCCGACTCGGCCAAGCCCTCACGGGATGCGTCCGGTTCCGGCCGGGGGCGCAAACGGTAACCGTGCAAAACCTCCGCAGGAGGCCGAAATCTACCACGTCTACCTCTCTTGCTGCCGCAACAGACCTCAGGCCGTGAACTTGACGGTCACACCACGCTGCCGAAAATAGGCCTGCATGAGCTTCCGGCCGGACCGGTTGCTGTGCACCAGCCTCGCCGGATCGAATACGGCCTCTTTCAAACCTGCCCGCGCCAAAGCCGCCTTGAGCGTCGCGATATGCGTGTCGATGTCGGCATTGTCAGCGTGAATCGAATCATAAATCCGGTTTGTTGCATCTTCTACGGTCGGGTCGCTCACTCTTGCACTCCTGAAGTTATTGGACGGGCGCTTGCCAGATTTTTCGGCTTGACCCTATCGGGGTGAAAAATGCGCAAGTCAAGGGGATGGAGGATCGCAACGTTGCACCACTTCTCCTACAAAGACCAAGGCCCATCCCTTCCATCGTGAAAGCGAAAGAGCTGGAAATTTGGATTCCTGGCTTGAAAATGCGTGCGTGGCTGGGGCGCCTGGATTCGAACCAGGGGTGCCGGTACCAAAAACCAGTGCCTTACCGCTTGGCTACGCCCCAACGCTTGGCGCGCTGCAGAGCACCGGGCCAAATCAAGAGCGGTTTAGCAAAGCTCGCCGCGAGCGACAACGGTTAAGTTGGTCCTTGCGCGAATTTCCTCAGATGTTTTGTAGACCGGGCAAACAGGGGGTGCCGGTCGCCATATTAGCATCGCCCTGCGGGCAGGTTTCCACGGGCAATTGTTTTCGCGAAGCACCGGGGCAACCGTCTGCGCGACAAACCAGCGGTTTTTTTAGACGCGGATATTGATACAGTCGCGGCCGGGCACATGTTCGAAGGATTGTTGCCAAGGAGAGTCTCTCATGAAGATGTTCGTCGTCGCTGCCGCCTGCCTTTCGCTCTTCGCCCTGTCCGGTTGCGGCAATACCGCGAGAGGTTTGAAGCAGGACGGCGTCCAGAGCAGCAACGCCCTCGACAATGCCTCACGCCGGATCGCCAACGCGAACACAAACTGAGAGGAGCGGCTTGATGAAGCCGCTCGCCGCGAGGCTTTGCGCTCTTCGCCCACGGTGTTGAAAGAACGCGGGGCCGATCGTGGAGCCCCATTCCGGTCGGCAGCTTTCTGCGTTACGGTCGCTTCGGAAACCGGAGAGCCCCATGAGCCAGTATCGCGCCCGCCCGCCTGCCAAACCAACCGTTCTCCTGGACGATGCCGTGGTGCGCATTACCCGCTGGGATTTCGAGCCCGGCGCTGACACTGGCCATCACGTGCATGGCATGGGCTATGTCGTCGTGCCGATGACGGATTGCCAGTTCCTGCTGGAGGAGCCCGATGGCGAGCGGCGGGTCGATATGGCAGCGGGCGCAGCCTATCGGCGCGAGGCCGGCGTCGAGCACAATGTCGTCAATGCCGGCCCGGAATTCATGTCCTTCATTGAAGTCGAGTACAAGTGAAGGGACGCCGCAAACGCATGGACGGTCCGGATTTCGACGTGGATTTCAAGCCGGCACACGGGCAGGCGGTGGCTGTCGCGCCCAATGTTCAGCGCATCACCGTCAACAATCCCGGCCCCTTCACCTTCCACGGCACCAACAGCTACATCGTCGGCGATCGCTCCGTCTGCGTGATCGATCCGGGGCCTGAAGACGAGGCGCATTTCCAGGCGCTGATGGCAGCCCTTGCCGGCCGCACGGTCACCCATATCGCCGTCAGCCACACGCATCGCGACCACTCGCCGCTTTCGCGCCGGCTGAAGGCGGCAACGGGCGCGCTGGTGGTGGCCGAAGGGGCGCACCGGGCGTCGCGGCCGCTGCATGCGGGCGAGATCAACCCCTTTGCCGAAAGCGCCGACATGGATTTTGTGCCCGACCGGAGGCTGTCAGACGGTGAAACGATCGAGGGCGACGGCTGGGCGCTAACGGCCCTGATGACGCCCGGCCACACCGCCAACCATGCGGCCTTTGCGCTGGAGGGCACCGGCACGGTATTTTCCGCCGATCACGTGATGGCCTGGGCAACCAGCATTGTTGCGCCGCCGGATGGGGCGATGGCCGATTACATGGCTTCGCTGGAGGCACTTTTGTCGCGCGACGACCGGCTCTATCTGCCCGGCCATGGCGGGCCGGTAAAGGAACCCGCCGCCTTCCTGCGCGGACTGCGCACCCATCGCCGCATGCGCGAGCGTGCGGTGCTGGAGCGGGTGCGGGCCGGCGATACGGCAATCCCGGACATGGTCCGGACCATCTATGCCTCGACGGATATCCGCCTGCATGGCGCAGCCGCCCTTTCGGTTCTGGCGCATCTCGAAGACCTCGTCGAGCGCGGGCAGGTGGAAACCGACGGACCGCCAGCGCTGATGGGGCAATACCGGATGGCACCGGGCGGCGCCACATGACGGGCCTGCGCGGCGCCTACAGCTACCGCGACGACCCCGCCGTTCCGCCCTTCGACGACAGCCACGCCATTCTCGTCTTCGACGGCGAATGCCTCGTCTGCTCGGGCTGGGTGAATGTCGTGCTGCGCCATGATCGTGCCGGGCGCTTCCGGTTTCTGACCGCGCAGTCACCGCTTGGCGAAGCCCTCTATCGCCATTACGGGCTGGAGACGCGAAACTATGAGACCAACATCCTGATCGAGCACGGCTGCGCCTTCTTCAAGTCGGAGGGGGCGATCCGCATGGCGGCAGGGCTCGGTTATCCCTTCAAACTGTCCCCTGCCCTGCGCATCCTGCCGCGACGGCTCCGCGATGCGCTCTATGACCTTGTGGCGCGCAACCGCTACCGCATCGCAGGGCGACGCGACCGCTGCTACGTGCCGACCGCCGAGCACACAAGCCGGTTTCTGGGATGAACGAAGACCGCCTTCATATCCATGCGTCAATATCTGGGTGGTGGCCGTTCACGCATCCAGATGCGGTTGTCTCCGCGGCTGCAAGGATCGCGCCTGCCGACACTTCGGTACTGAAAGGTCAACAACAGCATCACGTCCATCATCAGAATGAGGAGCGACTTCATGGTGATCATATCCTTCGGTGCGGTCTTTCGTAAGAACAGTTGGCACCTCTTGCCGCCTTCGCACAAACGAGCTTATCGTCGTCTCGTCATAAGTTGAGGTTATCCATGAAACGCGGACGTTTGCCTTTGACGGCGCTGCGCAGCTTCGAGTCCGCCGGTCGCCTGTTGAGCTTCACCCTGGCCGCAGAAGAACTGTTCGTGTCGCAAGCGGCAATCAGCCGACAGGTGCGCGACCTCGAAAGGCTGCTCGGAAAACCGCTCTTCAACCGCCACGCCCGCCGCGTCACCCTCACAGCCCATGGTATTGACCTGCTGGAGACGCTGACGCAGGCCTTCGACCGGATCGACACCCGTCTGGACGAAATCCGTGGCAGGGAGATTGAACCCCTGCTGACCGTCAACGCCGAACCCGGCTTTGCCGCCTGTTGGCTCGTTCCGCATCTGGCCGAGTTCAGAAAGCTGCACGCGGGTATCGACGTCTCTGTCGAATCCGACGCCCGGTTGATCGAGTTCCGGACGCAGGACGCGGAATTGGCAATACGCTACAGCCTCAACGCCACATCCTGGCCGCGCACCCAGGCGAAATGCCTCCTTGCGACCAAGATCGCGCCGGTTCTGGCGCCCATGCTCGAAACGGCAGCGGCGATTACCTCGCCGCGCGATCTTGTATCGCAAACGCTGTTGCATGAAGACGATCGTGATTGCTGGGAACGCTGGTTTGGAGCAGCAGGCCTGGCGGTCGAGGCCGGCATGGGACGCGGGCCAATATTCGCAGATGGTGGCCTTGTCCTGCAGGCGGCGCTGCGGGGACATGGCGTCATGCTTGCCGATCCGCTCCTTGCGCATGAAGAAATCCAAGCGGGACGCTTGAAACAGGCGCCCGGTCCGGCGATCGACAATGGCGCCTATTGGCTCGTTGCCCGCGATTTTGACCAGCTTTCAGCCGCCGCACGTGCCTTTGTCGTCTGGATCCAGGCGCGTCTCGCGCAACCGCATGCGTAACTTGGCGGGTCTCAAAAGGCAGACGCACGGGGGCGAGAGACTGTCTGCGTCCTGACGAGCGATTGCGCCCTATCCTCCGGCAATGCCCAGAAGTTCGGCGTCCAGGCTTTTCAGAAAACTGTCGGCGTAGGCGGCACCCTGGCCGAGATCATGGGGGCCGTAGCGGGAGGCGACGCGCAGGTCGACAAGCGTGGTTTCCGCCTCTTCCCGCAGCCGGATCAGCACATCGAAGCGCAGGCCGATGATCAGCGTGCGCCACTCACCCTGCAGCAGAACATCGCTTTGACGCCGGCCCGGCGGCCTGTCGCCCGGCACGATCATATCCGGTCGCGACAGGGGAATGGGGACGCTGTCCGGTTCGCTGTCGACGGGTCCGGTTTCCGGCTTGACGACCATGTCCTCGAGGTCCGCTCTGGTGTTTTCGACCCCTTCTTCGGCGGCGATCGCCACACCGGTCTTATCGATGACATTGCGCACGCCCTGATAGACGCGGTCGAGCGCGCCGTCATAGCGCCGCCCCGTGAGGCCCGGATAGGCGGCCCGCTGCGCGGCGCGATCTTCGACTGTCACCTCTGCTGCACGCCGCAGCCAGCCCTGCGCGGCATCCGGCGGGATGATCCAGGAGGGGGGCGCCTGCGTGTCGGTGGTGACGTCATAGATGGCGGGACGGGAAAAATAGGCGGCGAGTTCGACGCCGGCAAAACCGAGCGGCCCGGCCGCATAGACCAGCGCCATGAAGGCGGCGATGCCGCCGACGGCCGCAACCTGCCAGAGCCGGACGAAACCGATAATGGCAAGCGCGACGGCCAAGAGCGCCAGACCGGCGGATACCGCGCACAGCGCCAGAAAATGCGGCGTCGTCAACGGACCGAAGCGGTGGGCGAGCAGGGCCACGGCCAAAAAGCCGAAGGAGAAACGGGCAAGGTGCCTTGCCCAGACGGCCGTCTGCGAGATCGGGCGCTCGTACTTGATCATCATGAACCGGAATCAGTCCCTTCTCACGCGCTGGCTGTCTTGTGTTTAAAGCGGAAAACAGAGCGAGGGAACAGGCAAACGCATGCGACGCCCGATCCTCGGACGCTGCGCGACGCCGCAAATTCGCCATTCTCGTTCAGCAAGTGTGACAAACGGGGGTTATCACCCATGCTGTCGGCCAACCGGCGCATGTCTTGTCAGGATCGCGGAGCGCATGTCGGAGACGACGTGCAGCGCGCAAGGAGTTCGATCATGCTGTCATTCGACGCGACCACCCCCTCTGGCACCCCTTCAGCCACTCAGGCAGGCACTCAGGCAGGCACCGCGCAGCCCGCCATCACGACGGCCGAACCCGGCCTGCCGATGGAACTCATCGAACTCGAACTGTCGCTGGACGGCTTCACGGCCGGCGCTGCGGGCTTTTCGGCGCATATGCGCGCTGCCGTTGCGGGCATTGGCGGGGCATTCCTGTTCGAACTGCCGGCATCCGGCCTGATCGCCAATTGCGACCGGATCGCCGTGTTGCGCCTGCGCGAGGGCGGCGGCAGCGCGATGACGACGATCTTTGCCTGCCTCGAACGCGATGGCGCAACCATCCGCATCGAACGGCCCAGTGAGGCCACGGCCGGCCTTGCAAATTTCGCCGATGCCTTCGTGGATGTGCTGGAACGGATCTGACGGGCTGGGATGGTCGTGGGTCGGTACCCGGTTTATCTGACCTGCCATCCAACATTCATAGGTCGCTGAAACGGCTCGAACATTTAAAATGCTTTCGGGAGACCGGCCTGTTTGAGTGTTTCATTGGCGGTGTGCCGCGACTTCATGCCGTGATCGACAGTGAAGTGACGCTTTGCGATCGGGCTGAACCAGATCTCGTGATCGCCTTTTCCGGATCTGACATAGTAGCAGCCCGCCTTCGTCAACAACTCCTTGAGTTCCCTCAGATAGCTTGCCATCGATGATCAGAAATGCGGATTGGGGACACGGGCGAGATGTTCCGACATGATGTGAACCGGAATCTCCTTCAGGTCGGATGAAATCTCGTTCAGTTCGAGCAGATCGGCGATGGCAGCCAAGATCTTCGGCTCAAGTTGCTCCATCGTAGCCGCTTCAAGCGCCAATCCGCCGATATCCGAACTTGATGCGACCCAGACATTGGCCTCGTCATCCCAGGCGGCGCGAACTGTTATGGATCCGTGTTTCATAGGACCTTCCCAATGATTGTCGAAAAAACGTAAAATATGGCGTTGTTCGAGTCAATTTTCAGTATCACCCCTCATCCCCCACCATTGATCGCCGCCTGTGCGGCCGCCAGCCGTGCGATCGGGACGCGGAAGGGCGAGCAGGAGACATAGTCGAGCCCGGTCTGCTCGCAAAAGCGGATCGAGGCGGGATCGCCGCCATGTTCGCCGCAGATCCCGAGCTTCAGGCCGTTCTTGGTGCGACGGCCGCGTTCTGCAGCAATCTGGATCAACTCTCCGACACCATCGAAATCGAGCGAGACGAAGGGGTCCTGCTCGACGATGCCCTTCTGGATATAGGTATTGAGGAACTGCGCCGCGTCATCGCGCGAGATGCCGAAAGTCGTCTGTGTCAGGTCATTGGTGCCGAAGGAGAAAAAATCGGCGCTTTCGGCAATCACATGGGCGCGAAGGGCTGCGCGCGGCAGTTCGATCATCGTGCCTACCAGATATTCGATCTCGATGCCGGCTTCGCCGATCACCTCTTTCGCAACGGCGTCGATGCAGGCCTTGACGTAATCCAGTTCGGATTTCAGCCCGACCAGCGGCACCATGATCTCGGGCACGACCGGCGCACCGGTTTCGCGCGCCGCCTCGACGGCCGCTTCGAAGATGGCGCGGGCCTGCATCTCGCAGATTTCCGGGTAGGAAATCGCCAGCCGGCAGCCGCGATGGCCCAGCATCGGATTGAACTCGTGCAGCGCATCGACACGCTGGCGCAAGTCCGCCGGGTTCATGCCGAGAACGCCGGCGACATCGGCAATCTCCTCGTCGGTCTTCGGCAGGAATTCATGCAGCGGCGGATCGAGCAGCCGGATGGTCACGGGAAGCCCGTGCATGATCGAGAACAACTCGGCGAAATCGGACCGCTGCATCGGCAGGAGCTTGTCGAGCGCAATGCGGCGACCGGCTTCGTCCGCGGCCAGGATCATTTCGCGCATGACGTTGATGCGCTCGCCCTCGAAGAACATGTGCTCGGTGCGGCAAAGCCCGATGCCTTCGGCGCCGAAGGAACGGGCAGCGCGCGCGTCGGCCGGGGTTTCGGCATTGGTGCGCACCGTCATGCGCCGGCTCTTGTCGGCCCATTCCATGATCCTGCCGAAATCGCCGGACAGTTCCGGCTGCAGCATCGGGATCTCGCCCTTCAGCACCTGGCCGGAGGAGCCATCGATGGTGATCACGTCGCCCTTCTTCAGGGTCATGCCGGCGGCGATCAGCAGTTCGTTGCGCAGGTCGACGCGGATATTGCCGGCACCGGAAACGCAGGGGATGCCCATGCCGCGGGCCACGACCGCCGCATGGCTGGTCATGCCACCACGCGAGGTCAAAATGCCTTCGGCCGCATGCATGCCGTGAATGTCCTCCGGGCTGGTCTCGACCCGCACCAGGATGACCTTGCGGCCTTCCTTCTCGGCCAGGACGGCCTCCTCCGAGGTGAAGACGATCTCGCCGGTGGCAGCGCCCGGCGACGCCGGCAGGCCGGAGCCGATGATGTCGCGCCGGGCCCGCGGGTCGATCGTTGGATGCAGCAACTGGTCGAGCGAGGCCGGATCGATGCGGGTGACGGCCTGGTGGCGGGTGATCAGCCCGGCTTCGGCCATGTCGACGGCGATCTTCAGCGCCGCCTTTGCGGTGCGCTTGCCGGACCGCGTCTGCAGCATCCAGAGCGTACCGCGCTCGATGGTGAATTCGAGATCCTGCATGTCCTTGTAGTGCCGCTCCAGCGTCTCGCAGATCGTGCAGAACTGCTCGAAGGCCTCCGGCATCAGCTTTTCCAGCGACGGCTTGTCGGAGCCGGAGGCAAGCCTCGATGCCTCGGTGATGTTCTGCGGCGTGCGGATGCCGGCCACGACATCTTCGCCTTGCGCGTTGACGAGGAATTCGCCGTAGAGTTCGTTTTCACCGGTCGAGGGATTGCGGGTGAAGGCGACGCCGGTGGCCGATGAATTGCCGAGATTGCCGAAGACCATGGCCTGGACGTTGACCGCAGTGCCCCATTCGGCCGGAATATTGTGCAGGTGGCGATAGGTGATGGCACGGGCATTCATCCAGCTGGCAAAAACGGCGCCGATCGCCCCCCAGAGCTGGACTTCCGGATCCTGCGGAAAGCTCTCGCCGAGTTCCTCTTCGATGGCGCGCTTGTAGAGCGAAATGACGTGCTGCCATTCGACGGCGGAGAGTTCGGTATCCTGCCCGTGCCCCAGACGGCCCTTCTCGTCCTCGAGGATTTCCTCGAAAATCTCATGGTCCAGCCCCATGACGACATCGCCATACATCTGGATGAAGCGGCGATAGCTGTCCCAGGCAAAACGTGCGTCGCCGGCATCATGGCCGAGCGCCTGCACGGAGTGGTCGTTGAGACCGAGATTGAGCACTGTGTCCATCATGCCGGGCATCGAGGCGCGCGCGCCGGAGCGGACAGAGAGCAGAAGCGGACGCTGGTTGTCGCCGAAAACGCGGCCGGTGATTTCCTCGATGCGGGTGATGCCAGCGCGGACCTGCGCCTTCAGGTCGTCGGGGATGCTGCGGCCATGGCTGTAATAACCGGCGCAGGCTTCCGTGATGATTGTCAGGCCGGGCGGCACCGGCAGGCCGAGATTGCACATCTCCGCAAGGTTCGCGCCCTTGCCTCCCAGAAGATCGCGATCAACCGCTGCACCCTCGGCTTTTCCGCCGCCGAAGGTATAAACCCACTTGGTCATGCCTCGTCTCCACCCCTTCAGTTCATCGTCGACGCTACAGTATACCGTGCCGGTTGAAAATGCACCGGGTTTATGCTGCATCGCACCAGAATGAGCTGTTATTGCTGCGCTGCGCAATAAATCCCGGTGTCGGCGTGCGCAACAGGTCTGGCCCGCTCTCGCCGGGGGGGGATGGTGAGATGCGGTCTGCAAACGGGCGGTAAAATGTTCCCTCAGACTTGGGAACGGCTGTGGCGCCAGGTGTTCTTGCCTTCGGCCTTGGCCTGATACAGAGCCGTATCGGCTGCGCTCATCAGCCCGTCAGGGTCAGAGCCGTTCGCCGGCGAGACGGCAATGCCGATGCTGGCACTGATATCGATCCTGTCATCGGCGATGCTGAAGGGCTGGCTGAGCGCCTGGATGCAGCGCTTCGCCACCGCCTCCGCATTGGCTGCAGACGCATGCTGGAGGATGGCGAATTCGTCTCCGCCCAAGCGGGCCACCAGATCCCCCTCACCTAGAACACCGGTCAGCCGCTCTGCAACCTGCTTCAGCACGCTGTCGCCGGTGGCATGGCCAAATGTATCGTTGACGGGCTTGAAACCATCGAGATCAAGGTAGTGCACCGCCACCTCCTCGCCGCTCAGCATGGCCGCAACGAGCGCAGCTTCCAGCGCCTGGCGAAACCGCATGCGGTTGGGAAGTCCGGTCAGCGCATCGTGATGGGCCAGATGCGTCGCATGGGCTTCCGCCTGAACCCGATCGCTGACATCGGCGATCGTCAGCAGCAGGTGCCGATTGGCGCCCTCGTTGAGGAAGCGGACATAGATGAGCACGTGGCGCTCCTCGCCAGCGGCCGTGCGATGTCGCCAGACTGTGCGCGATTCACTGTCGCCATCGATATCGACAATCGCCTTGCCAAAACGCGCGCCCTCGTCGGCGACATGCAGGTCGGTCACGGCTTTGCCCAGAAGTTCGTCACGACTGAAGCCATAAAGCGCGATGGCCGCCTGGTTGAGGTCAATGATATCCAGCGTGTCCAGGGCGCAGAGCATCATCGGCATGGGATTGGCATCGAAAAGCTGGCGCATGGAGTCTTCGCGACGCTTCAGGTCGGTGATATCGATGCGCATACCGATCGCGCCGCCATCAGGGGTGCGGCGGTCGTCATGGCGCAGCCAGCGCCCATCGCGCAACATCTGCTCCTCTTGCGACACCGGCAATGCATGCTTGGCCATGCGTTGCTCGAGCCAATGATCGCCATCCTCAACCTTTTCCGGCATTTCACCACTGTCGAGACTGATGCGCAGAATGTCCCGGAAGGATATTCCAGGGCGCAGATGCGCGGCGATTTCCGGATAGAGATCGGCATACCTGGCATTCCAGAGCACGTATTTGTCTTCGGCGTCGAAGACGCAGACCGCCAGCGGCAGCATGTCGATGATGAAGCCGAGGCGCCGATGGGCGGCTTCGGCTTCGGCCAGAACCTGCTCTCTCTGGCGCTCGAGTTCCAGTCGCATATGGTCGAGCGCCTGTTCGTCGATCAGGTCTCGGATCACGACACCGGTCAGGCTTGCCCCCTCACGGTCCCAGCGCACAATGGACAGTTCGACCGGGATGGCGCTGCCGTCGTGGCGCAACAGCACCGTCTCGCGCCGGTACGATTGGGCCTGCGTCGCAGACAGGGCATGCCATTGCGGCAGCAGTCGCGACACCGGCGTGCGCGTCAGCGGCCCCGGACCGGCAATGGCCAGCACGGCCTCATTGGCAAAAAGGATGACACCACCGGCATTGACGCACAGCGACGCGGACGGAACCGCTCCGAGAAACACCTGTGCATCTGCGCTTGTGAAATCCGTCAATTCGCATCTCCGGCACCGCACGCCCACGACGTGATCGGCGCAGACTGCAACAAGAACAACAAGATTGCGTTACCGGTGTGGCGCGCACCGTATGCCGCTGACCGCCGGCCAGGGGGCGTGTCCAGCGCGTGGGAGGACCCTGCGCCATCGACCGGCCGCGACGCCGCCGCCAGAAATTATAGAGGCATGTAAATCAGGGGTGCCAGATAGCGACCGTCAAGCCTCAAACCGCCTCTCGCAGCCGCTCTGCGGTCTGCAGGTCGACAGAGACCAGCTGGCTGACACCCTGTTCGCCCATGGTGACGCCGAACAGGCGGTTCATGCGGGCCATGGTGATCGGGTTATGGGTGATGATCACGAAACGGGTTTCGGTCGAAGCCGCCATCTCGTCCATCAGGTTGCAATAGCGCTCGACATTGTGGTCGTCGAGCGGTGCATCGACTTCGTCGAGCACGCAGATCGGCGCCGGATTGGTGAGGAAGACCGCAAAGATCAGCGCCATCGCCGTCAACGCCTGTTCGCCCCCGGACAGAAGCGTCATCGTCTGCGGCTTCTTGCCGGGCGGGCGGGCGAGGATTTCGAGGCCGGCATCGAGCGGGTCCTCGCTTTCGATCAGCTGCAGTTCGGCCGTGCCACCGCCGAACAGATGGGTGAACAGCCGCTGGAACTGGACATTGACGATGTCGAAGGCGGCCAGCAGCCGTTCGCGACCCTCGCGGTTGAGGCTCTGGATCGCGGCGCGCAGCTTGCGGATGGCGTCGATCACGTCCTCGCGCTCCTTGATCAGCGCCGCAAGCTTGTCCGACAGTTCCTTCTGCTCCTCCTCGGCGCGCAGGTTGACGGCGCCCAGCCGCTCGCGCTCGATCTTCAACCGCTCAAGCTCGCGTTCGATGGCGCGTATGTCAGGAAGGTCCTGATCGACGGCAAGGCCGGTCAGCCGCATCACCTCGTGCGGGGCGCAGTTCAGCGTCTGGCGGATCGCCGCCTCGATCTCGACGCGTTTTTCGCGCGCTGACACAAGACGTTCTTCAGCGCGACCACGCTTTTCACGGACCTCTGCCAGTTGCGACAGGGCCGTTGCGGCGTTCCTGTCAGCATCGCGCTGGCGATTTTCCGCCTCGGCCAGCCGGTCGGCGGCGGCACGGCGGGCAGTTTCCATCAGGGTCAGCTCCGTCATCAGAGCGCGGCGCTTTTCGTCGAATTCGTCCGGCGCATCCATCAGCGCCTCCACCTCGTCGCGCGCCTCGGCTTCGCGGTCGCGCAGCGTGGCGATGTGCTCGCCGGCGCTTTCGGCGCGGGTATTCCAGGTCTGGCGCTCTGCGGCAATTGCCGTCAGCCGGCGTTGCCGCGCCTCGTTTTCGCGGGCAAGGCCGTCATGGGCGGCGCGCGCTTCGGCGACGGCGGCGCGGTCCTGCGCCACCTCCAGCAGGACATGCCGGAGGCGCGTTTCGAGATCGGCGAGATCGGGCGCGTCATCGAGCGCTTCGCGGGCGCCCTCCATCTGCTCGGCAAGCTCTTCAAGCTGCAGTTCGAGCTGGCTGCGGGTTTCGGCCAGCACCGCGCGGCGGCGCACCAGATCACCGGAGGCGCGCTCTGCGGCCGCCAGCGCATCGCGGGCGTCCGTGACCTTGCGTACCATCATCCGCTGCGCGTCGCGCGCCTGGCGCAGACGCTCATCCTCGACCCGGATACCGGCTGCAGCCTTGGCAAGGGCGGTCTCGCACTGTTCCAGCTGGCGTTGCGCATCCTCGGCCTGCAGATCGAGCTCGGCCAGCCGGTTTCTCTGCGCAAGACGAAGCGCCGCCGCACTCGGGGCATCCGCACCGGTGACATGGCCGTCCCAGCGCCAGATGGCGCCGTCGCGCGTTACCAGGCGCTGGCCGGCCTGCAGCTGCGGCATCAAGGCCTCGGCTTCGGCATTGTCGGCAACGATGCCGACCTGATTGAGGGCACGCGCGAGTTCAGCCGGCGCGCGGACATGAGCGGCAAGCGCCGTTGTGCCGGCCGGCAGGGCAGCGTCCTTTGTCGGGCCCGGCATGCGCCAATAGGCGGGCGCTGTTGGATCGAGCGGCGAATCGAGATCGTCGCCCAGCGCCGCCCCCAGCGCCGTCTCAAAACCGCGATCGACCTTGATGTCGTCGACCACCGGTGGCGAGACGCCGGCCACCGTGGCTGCGTCCAGCATGCGCCGGATGGTGCGGGCTTCGGTTTCTATCCCGTTCAGCTCAGCCCGGGCGGCCTCAACCGGCGGGCGGGCGGACGCTTCCATCCGGCGTGCCGCAGCAAGCGCCTCCTCGACCAAAACGATAGCGGTATCCGCATCCTCCTGCGCAGCCTCGGCAGCCTCGACCTGTTCGCGCTTTTCCTCCGGATCCGGCAGCACGGCGATCTGGCGATCGAGGTTTTCGAGGTCGCGGCTCTGGTCTCCCAGCTGGCGGGCAAGACGCCCCTGCCGTTCGAGGAGATCGCGGATGGTCTTTTCCAGCTGGTTGCGACCGGCCTGCGCCTCGGCGCGTTCTGCCGTCAAAAGGCTCGACTGGCGCTCGCTTTCGACGAGTTTCTCGCTGACGTCGCCGAGCCGCTCCTGCGCTTCGACAGCCCGGTCGTCTGCCTCGGCCAGGGTCTCCAGAAGCGCTGCCTCCTCCTCTTCGAGGCGGGCGAGAATCCCGGCATTGTCGGCGATCATGCGTTCTTCGCGCAGGATGTCCTCGCCCAGCTGCGACAGGCGGCGCTGCAGCTCGTCGCGACGGCGCAGCGTGCGCCCGGCATCCTCTTCCAGCTGTGCCTTGGCGATCTGCATGCGCTGCAGGGCGGCGGCGACCCTTGCCTCCTCTTCGCGCAATTCCGGCAGCTTGAGGCTGGCAATGGCCTGCGCCTTCGCCGCTTCCATCTGATCCTGCGCTTTTTCGGCGACCAGCGAGGTGATCTGGTTCAGCTGGCTGTCGGCCTCGCCTTCGGCCTCTTTGGCCTGGACCCAGCGGATGTGCAGCAGCATTGCCTCGTGGCGGCGGATATCGGCCGAGAGCATCTTGAAACGGTTGGCCTGGCGGGCCTGGCGCTTCAGGCTCTCGATCTGACTCTCGAGCTGCGAGGTAACGTCGTCCAGCCGTTCGAGATTGGTCTCGGCGCCCTTCAAACGCAACTCGGCCTCGTGACGACGCGAATGCAGCCCGGATATTCCGGCGGCCTCTTCCAGCAATTGCCGCCTGGCTTGCGGTTTGGCCGCGATCAGCTCGCCGATCCGCCCCTGCCCGACCATGGAAGGCGAACGGGCGCCGGTCGAGGCATCGGCAAACAAGAGCTGCACATCCTTGGCGCGGGCTTCCTTGCCGTTGATGCGGTAGACCGAGCCGTTTTCCCGCTCGATCCGCCGCGTCACCTGGATCTCGTCGCTATCGTTGAAGGCGGCCGGTGCGGTGCGATCGCTGTTGTCGAGATAGAGCCCGACTTCGGCTGTGTTGCGCGCCGGACGGTTTCCGGATCCGGAAAAGATCACATCGTCCATGCCGGACGCGCGCATGTTCTTGTAGGAATTCTCGCCCATCACCCAGCGCAGCGCTTCGACGAGGTTCGACTTTCCGCAGCCGTTCGGCCCGACGACGCCTGTCAGTCCGCGCTCGATGACGAATTCGGTGGGCTCAACGAAGGACTTGAAGCCGAGCAGGCGAAGGCGGTTGAATTTCATGTTGGCCGGTCCCTCTTCTCTCCAACCGGGAGGAAGTGGTCCGCTGGGTCGGATGAGGAGGTGGTTCCGCGCACCTTGCTCGCCCTCATCGCCGCGCTCCGCCCCGTCCGCCTCCCCGTCGGGGTGAAGACGGAAAAACAAACGGGCGCACAGAGGCGCCCGTCGATTGTCCGGAAGGGACGCGAAGGATCAGAGCATTGTGTCGATAAGGGCCGACATGGTGTCAACCGACATGTCTCCAGAATATTTCTTGCCATTGACGAAGAAGGTCGGGGTCGAGGCGACACCGTAATCCTTGGCGCCCTTCTGCATCGTGGCATTCACATCATCCAGAAGCTTCTGGTTCGTCAAGCAGGTCTCGAAGCTCTCCTGTGTAAAACCGGCGAGTTTGGACATCTGCAGCAGCGCTTCGCGGCCGTTCGGCGCCGCGGCCCACTGTTCCTGCTGCTTCATCATCATCGAGACCATCGGGAAATACTGGCCTTCCGGGGCGCAGCGCGCCAGCATGAAGGCGGCGGCGGCACGCGGATCGAAGGGGAATTCGCGGACGACGAAGCGAACCTTGCCGCTATCGACATATTTCGTCTTGATCGCATCGAAGGTGTTGTTGTGGAAGGCCGCGCAATGCGGGCAGGTCATCGACATGTATTCGACGATCGTTACGGGCGCATTGGCCTCGCCGATGGCCATTTCCGGCAGCGGTCCCGGCGCCATCAGCTTTTCGACATCGACATCGCCTTCGGAGACCGGAAGCTCGACCTTGGCTGCCGGTGCGGCGGCCTGCGCCATCTGCGTCTCGCCGGTCTGTGCCGTTGCCGGTGTTGTCGTTGTTGTTGCGGCGGACGACACGGTCGACGACGTGGTGATGCCGTCAACCGGCTTCATCTCGGTCTTGGTCGCGGTGTCGATTGTCTGCGTGGCAGGCGTCGTGGAGGCTGCGTCCTTGTTGTCGTCGCTACAGGCGGCCAGCGTCACGGCGAGCGCGGCCAGCGCAACACCGCCCAGAAGGCGCTTGCCCGAAAAATTCTTGAAGAGGTTTGATGGGGAAGAGGACATGGTATCACCTGGGTCAAGGGCTGAAATGAGTATTGCTTTGCAGTTTCGATAACTTGCCTTACCGGCTGTCACAAGCGTTAGTCGGGTCAAACAGGTCAAACAATTGTGACCGCTTGATGATCGCGGTCATTTTTTGCGCCTCGACATCACCGCCGTGCCAAGCCGCGTCAGGGCCGCTTTCAACGCCTCGCTCTCGATATCGCCGATCATGGCATCGAGGCGACGGGCCGGTTCCCCGGTCAGGGGCCTTGGCTTGCGGTTGGCCTTGGGCGGGGCGGAGACAGGCTTCTGCACGATGCGGATCTGGTTGATCGCCGCAAAACCGAAAAAGCCGTTGATCCGCTGGATCAGTTCGCCCTGCGCATGGGTCAGGAAAAGCGCCCGCGCGCCCTCGCAGGCGATCGTCAGGACGCCCGGCAGGTAGCCGCCGTCCTGCCCGCTTTCGGACGCCCGCCGCTGCCAGGCGATCTTTTCGGGGCGGGTGCAGTCGGCAAATTCCTCGCCGGCGATTTCATCCCACGCGCCGAGCAACAAAGTGTTGATGCCGGCACGCTTGGCGAGAACCGGATCGATCAGGCGGTTGGCGACTTCGCTGATCTGGACGACGCCCCTGCGCGTATAGGGTTGCTTCAAGTGAAAGACTTCCGGTTCCGGTTTCGGCGCTGACGGCCGGCTCCGCGCCCCAAAGACTGGTTTTTGCCTTGAAGGGAAGCGAACACTTCGCCAAGTATAGGATAAAAACCAACCCTCCGGCAAATGATGACCATGACTTCGACAGCGGCGGATGCCGCCGCCCTGCTGATTGCCTGGTACGATCGCCATCATCGCGATCTGCCGTGGCGAATATCGCCCGCCATGGCGGCGCGTGGCGTTCGGCCCGACCCCTATCATATATGGCTGTCTGAAGTGATGCTGCAGCAGACCACCGTGCAGGCGGTGAAGGCCTATTTCGAGAAGTTCCGCGGGCTCTGGCCGACGGTCGGCGCGCTGGCCACAGCCGACACCGAAGAGGTGATGAAGGCCTGGGCCGGGCTTGGCTACTACGCCCGGGCGCGCAACCTGAAAAAATGCGCGGAAGCCGTTGCCCGCGATCATCAAGGGGTGTTTCCCGATACGGAAGACGGCTTGAAGGCGCTGCCCGGCATCGGCGACTATACGGCGGCGGCTGTCGCTGCCATCGCATTCAACCGCCAGAGCGCCGTACTCGACGGCAATGTCGAGCGGGTGATCTCGCGGTTGAATGCGATCGAAACGCCCCTGCCCGGCGCCAAGCCGCAGATGCGGGCGCTGGTTGCCGCCATGACGCCGAAGGATCGGCCCGGCGATTTCGCCCAGGGCATGATGGATCTTGGCGCGACGATCTGCACGCCGAAACGGCCGGCCTGTTCGCTCTGTCCGCTGAACGGCCAATGCCTCGCGCTGAACACCGCCGATCCCGAAACCTTCCCGCGCAAGGCCGCAAAAAAGGACAAGCCCTTGCGTCTCGGGGCGGCCTTCGTGGCCGTGGATACGGACGGCGCCGTGTACCTGCGCAAGCGCGCCGAAACCGGGCTTCTCGGCGGCATGACGGAGGTGCCGGGCACAGTGTGGACGTCACGGATCGACGGCGACACGTCGATCGAGGCAAGTCCGTTTGCTGCGGATTGGCAACCCTGCGGGGCAATCACCCATGTGTTCACGCATTTTGAGTTGCGCCTGTCCGTCTATAGCGCGATTATCGCGCGTGCGTCGCCCATTCGCAATACGGGCGAAAACGGCTGGTGGGAGCCCGCTGAAACCCTGGCCGGACAGGCGCTGCCGACGGTCATGAAAAAGGCAATCGCACAGGCGATCCCGCAGGCTTTCGGGCTGCCGGAAGCGCCAAAAAAACAGATGAGGAAGACCAGGGCATGAACAGCAGCAACATTCGGCATATCGTCTTCGACATCGGCAGGGTGCTGATTCATTACGATCCCAACCTGCCCTTCACCCGGCTGATTCCTGATGATGCGGAGCGCGACTGGTTTTTCGCGAATGTATGCACCCATGACTGGAACATCGAGCAGGACCGCGGCCGCAGCTGGAACGATGCGGAGGCGCTTCTGATTGCCGAGCACCCGGAACGCGAAGAGCAGATCCGCGGCTTCCGGAAATACTGGCACGAAATGGTGCCACATGCCTATGTCGAGAGCGTCTCGATCATGGAGGGCCTGATCGCCAAGGGCCGCGACGTGACCATGCTGACCAATTTCGCCGCCGACACGTTTCGCCACGCAAAGACGCTGTTTCCGTTTCTGACCCTGCCGCGCGGCGTTACGGTTTCCGGCGAAGTCGGCCTGATCAAGCCAGACCCGCAGATCTACAAGCTCCACACACAGACCTTCGATCTCGAGCCCGGTGCGACGCTGTTCATCGACGACAGCATGGCCAATGTCGAGGGCGCCCGCGCCGCCGGATGGCAGGCGGTGCATTTCACCGATGCGCAGACCCTGCAGGCGGACCTTGCCCGCCATGGCATCGCGAACTGAACCATGCCGGAGACTGACTTGATACAATACGACCCTGGGGAGCGGCTGATCCGCTTTCACGCAGCCATCAACGCACTCGACTTCGAGACGATCGACGCCTTCTTTGCGGATGAGGCCAGCTATTCCTCCGGAAAGATCGGCGCGATCGAGGGAAAGACGGCCATCATGGCCGGTTTCCGGCGCTATTTCGAGGAATATCCCGACCAGGTGGCCCGCAACAGCCTTGTGGAAACGGTTTCGCCCAATGTGGCCCGCTCGGTCTGGCACCTGAAGGCGACCAGCGCCACCACCGGCGAACCACTGGTGCGCGACGGCGAGGAAACCGTCACCTTCGATGCCGAAGGCCGGATCCTGAAGGTCGATGTTACCGACTATGAAAGCGCCTGAAACATATCACGAAAACGCCGCAATTGGTTCAGCCATCATTCACCTTGATGTAGGCATTCTCGGCCTGACAGTTCAACACCACATCGAAAGGCCGCGTCCATGGCAATCCTCCGGGGCACCAACTACAGCGACAAGATCTACCAGGACGGTTATACGGCCGTGGACATCTACGCTTATGCCGGCAACGACAAGATTTACCTGAACAATATCGGCGTCAACGGCGGCAACAACTATGTCAGCGCCGGCTCTGGCAACGACACGGTCTACAATTATTTCGAAGGTGGCAACGAGATCCGGCTCGGCACCGGCAACGACCTCTATTTCGCGGCGATCAAGGCCGGCGATTCCAGCGACTATGACGAAGTCTTCGGTGGCGACGGATCGGACGTTTTCGATGTCGACAGCTTTGCCAGCGACTATTTCGGCGAGGCCGGCAACGACACCTTCTATTCCGTCGGCTACAAGAACTACTTCAATGGCGGCTCCGGCATCGACACGATCAGCTACGAAAACCGCGATGATTCCTCGCTTGAGGGTCGCGGCGTAACGATCGATCTGGGCGGCAAGTTTGCCAGCACCGGCAGCGGCCGGTCGGAAGTCCTGGTCAGCATCGAGAACGCCATCGGCACGGATTCGGCCAGCGACAAGATCACCGGTTCGAGCACAAACAACGTGCTGAAGGGCCTGGGCGGCAATGACGACCTCTACGGTCTCGGCGGCAACGACCTGCTCGACGGCGGCAGGGGTGCGGACGACCTGTTCGGCGGCTCGGGCAATGACGTTCTGCGGGGCGGCACCGGCTTTGACTACCTGACCGGTGGCAGCGGCGCCGACACATTCGATTTCAACAGCTACAAGGAATCGGTGCCCGGCAGCAGCCGCGACGTGATCACCGACTTCAGCCGCGCCGCCTTCGATCTCATCGACATCTCCGGCGTCGATGCCGACTGGACCGCGAGCGGCAACCAGCGCTTCGACTATATCGGCAATCGTGGCTTCAGCGGCGAAGCAGGTGAACTCAACTTCCGCAACGGCATCGTCTCCGGTGACATGGATGGCGACGGATTTGCCGACTTCCAGATCAAGGTCAACAACGTCTCCAGCCTGCGCGCCGACGATTTCATTCTCTAAGATCTCGCGAACAGCGGAACCAACCCGAAGCCCGGCGCCCCTAGCGTCGGGCTTTTGTCGATTGTGGCCCGTTGAGTGTCCGCCAGCCGAGGTGGCAGTGCCGCACGGCGCTTGAAACCGGCGCCGAAACGTAGACGCCCGGGGCTTTTGCAAACCCCGGGCGCTCATGTCCCTGTCCGGACTGAAGGTACGAAAACGGACAAGGATTATTTCCTGGCCGAGAGACGGTCTGCAGCAGCGCTTGCGTGGTTGATCACGGCTGCCCGACCTGTACTGATCTTAGGATGAGGATGGTTAAGAGGGTCTAAAAGACCACAGCGCCCATGGCGATTTCAGCGGTGGCGCAGAGCAAAATTTTTGAGCGACTATCGCCTGGCGGTTTCACCTAAAATGGCAAGCGGCGCGCATCGACACCGCCCCGCGATGATGCCCCCGCGCAGCCGGAAAGTGCCGTGCAGCGCCATCGACGCGCACAGCGATGCTTTCGGGATCCTGACCGTTGCGTCTGATCCCCGCCGCAACGGGCAGACCTGTCGATTATTTCGGCATCGTCGCGGATGCCTCGATCAGCGAAGCGGCAATCGCCCGCGCCAGCAGCATGCCGTTTTCCCGGATCGCCTTGTGGTCGAAACTGCGGGCGGATTTGGCGAGGTCCATGCCCTCGCGGCCGAGAATTTCCTGTGCCCGGTAGATCGCCCAGGTGTTGATGTCGTCGCGCTGGTTCATGGCGCCGTCCCCTTTTGCTAAATCATTTAGCGGTTGTGCTTCAGCTCCGGACGAAACTTCGGCTTACTCGGGACCATCGCGCGAATCGAAAGAGCAGGCCTCAACATCGCGCATCTGCGGCAATTATAAAGTCTAATTTATCAACCACGAATAGTTGTTGTTTTTTGCTGGAAGTATGACGAAACCACCCGCGCGGCGATCGCGCGGGTGGTTTCAGAGCAGGAAACAGATCGTGCTGTCAGTTGAGCTTGGCCATGCCACTGCGGATGACGGCGCGCAGATCGTCGATCGGGCGCAGCATCTTGCCGTCGTCATAGTGCCAGAATGTCCAGCCGTTGCAGGCATCGAGGCCCTGCACCTTGGCGCCGAGACGATGGATCGAGCCGGCCTCGCCACCGCTTGCGACCGTGCCGTCGGCACGGACGATGGCGCTGTATCGGCGCTTTGCATCGGTCAGAACCGCACCGGGCTTGATCATGCCGCTTTCGACCAGCGTGTTGAAGGCAACGCGCGGTTCGGCCCTCTTGCCGCTCAGAACCGAGAGCGTCGCCTTGCCAAGCGGCTCGACGGCGGCAATGCGCTCGTGGGCGGCATCGATATAGACCTGCTCGCGCTCGATCCCGACGAAATTGCGACCGAGACGCTTGGCGACGGCGCCGGTCGTGCCGGAGCCGAAGAACGGATCGAGGATGACGTCGCCCGGCTTGCTGGAGGCCATCATGATGCGGGCGAGAAGTGCTTCCGGCTTTTGCGTCGGATGCACCTTCTTGCCGTCGTCGCCCTTCAGGCGCTCGCCGCCCGAGCAGATCGGGAACAGCCAGTCGGAGCGCATCTGGACGTCGTCGTTCGACGCTTTCAGCGCATCATAGTTGAAGGTGTAACCCTTGCCCTTGGCGCTCGGCGAGGCCCAGATCAGTGTTTCGTGGGCGTTCTGGAAGCGGCGGCCCTTGAAATTCGGCATCGGGTTGGTCTTGCGCCAGATGATGTCGTTGAGGATCCAGAAATTCAGGTCCTGCAGCGTCGCGCCGACGCGGAAGATGTTGTGGTAGGAGCCGATGACCCAGAGCGTGCCCGTCGGCTTCAGCACCCGGCGCACGGCCAGGAGCCAGGCGCGGGTGAAGGCATCATAGGCCTCGAAGGAGACGAACTGGTCCCACTCGTCATCGACCGCATCGACCAGCGACTGGTCGGGACGGGTCAGCGCGCCGCCGAGCTGCAGGTTGTAGGGCGGGTCGGCAAAGACGACATCGACGGAATTATCGGGAAGGGCTTCGAGGGCTGCGACGCAATCGCCCTTGATGATGGTGTTGAGCCAGCCGGAAGGACGGGCGGCACGAGAGATTTCGACCGTTGAGAGAACTGATGACATGGGCAACTCGCAATCACGCTTACTCGGAACTGATTTCAGCGCTTATGGTTACCGAACTTGGTTACCAAACCCTGAAAGCACCGCCGAAAAATCGAAATATTCTCGTGTCTGCGTGGTTTGCGGCGAATAGAACGGACTTTTGCGCCGTTAACCCGACTGTGTTTGCCGTAGCAATTGCGGCGCCCCCCGGCGTGTGCAAAATTGTCGTCGCTGCGGTTTGATCGGGAGACTCTCATGCGACTATCAAGCATTGTTGCCCTTTGCCTTGCCATCCTTGTTCCAACCACCCTCCAGGCTGCGGAGCGCACCATCGTCGTGCTCGACGCCTCCGGCTCGATGTGGGGCCAGATCGACGGGCGCTCGAAGATCGAGATTGCCCGCGAGACACTGGGGACAGTGCTGCAATCCGTGCCGAAGGAAACCGAGCTCGGACTGATGGTCTACGGCCATCGCGACAAGGGCTCCTGCTCGGATATCGAGCTTGTCGTGCCGGCTGCAGCCGGCAGCGAAAAAGAGATCGCCGATTTCGTCAACACGATCACGCCGCGGGGCAAGACGCCGCTGACGCAGGCCGTGCGCGAGGCGGCGGAGGCGCTGAAATATACCGAGGAGAAGGCCACCGTGGTGCTGGTGACCGACGGGCTGGAGACCTGCGAGGCCGATCCCTGCGCGCTGGCACGGGAGCTCGAGAGCAAGGGCGTCGACTTTACCACGCATGTCGTCGGTTTCGGGCTGACGGCAGAGGAAGGCAAGCAGGTTGCCTGCCTGGCCGAAGGCACTGGCGGCCAGTATTTCCAGGCGTCGGATGCCGGCCAGCTGGTTGCAGCGCTTGCGGCAACCGTTGCTGCGCCGCCGGTCGTCAAGCCGCAGACAGAGATGGTCGAGACCGTCGAGCCGGTCCAGCTCGAGTATAACGCCCTTTTCGACAGCACGCTGTCGGAAGGCGGGCCGTCGCTCGGCGACATCAACGACGTGCAGTGGAAGATCTTCAAGGCCGGTGCCAGCGGCGAGCCGGAAGGTGACTATATCGCACTCGAATACAAGGGCGCCTATTCGGCAAGCTATCCGGCGGGACAATACGTCGCCGAGGCAATCCTGAACGGTTCGATCGAACGCCGGGCGCCTTTCGAGATCAAGGATGGCGAGGCTGCCAAGCCGCTCGTCAACTTCGATGCAGGCTATGTCATCATCACGCCCAAGCGCACCCCGCAGGACACGGCCGCCGATGACAATGCCGCCGTCCTGATCGGTTTCGGCGACTATTCCACGACCTTTTACGGAACGGCAAAATTCTATGCGTCGGCCGGCAGCGTCAGCCTGAAAGGAACCATCGGTCCGGCGACAACAGAGGATGCCGTCACCGTCAAGGCTGGCGAAACCGTCGAACACGACCTGGTCATCGGATCCGGCGTCATCGACAACAAGGCGATCTATTCCGACGGCGGACTGGCGGTGGAATCCTCCTCGGTCTTCTTCGAAATCGTCTCCGCAACCAAGAACATCAACGGCGAGCGCCAGCGTTTTGGCAGCACCTATGGCACGGGCACGAAGCTGGACACGCCGACCGGCGACTTCATCCTGGTCGCCAAGCTCGGCGAGGTGCAGGGCGAGACGCCGTTCTCGATCAAGGCCGGCGAACGTAAGGACGTGACCGTCAACCTGAATGGCGGCGTGCTGGCGATCACCGCGCCCGGCGCCGACAAGATCGAGATCCTTTCCGCGAAGAAGGACATCCAGGGCAACCAGGCCGTCATCGTCACCGTCTATGCCGTCGACTACACCGAGACCCTGCCGCCGGGCGATTATATCGTGCGCGCCAGCTACAAGAGCGATCTCGCGCCCAAGGAAATGCCGGCAGCCGTCAAGGCGGCGGAACGCACGGAAGTGGCGGTGCAGTAGGGGTTCTCATCTGCGGGAGACAAACGTCGTCTCCCGCAGATGACCCGGGCCTGCTCCGCAATGACGCTCGATGCCGAACCCTTGTCACTGCGCGTCTGCGTCCCTTGCATCATGGAATTGCCGGCTGTCCTGCGGGGCTTCGTCGCGCTCCGTCAGGCCATAGTCGCGGATGACGCCGGCAATGCGCAGGCGGTAATCGGCAAAGGTGCCGTCGCGGCCGGCAAGCTGTGCGGCCCGATGTTCGGGACCGTTGCGCCATGTGGCGATTGCCGCCTCGTCGCGCCAGAACGACAGGGACAGGATCTTGCCCGGCAATTTCAGGCTTTCGAAACGCTCGATCGACAGGAAGCCGTCGATCCGCTCGAGGTGCGCGTGCAACTGGGCCGCCAGCTGCAGATAGGTGTTGCGCCGGCCATAGACCGGCGTGACTTCGAAGATCACGGCGATCATCGCGACCCTCCCTTTGCCTGCGGCGCCGAGACGTTTTTCAGGAAAATCCGGTCTTCCTTGAGGATGAACCGCTTCTCCCGTGCAAAGCGGAAGTTTTCCGCGCCGAGCGGATCGGCCTTCAGCCGCGCCCGGTAGACCTCGTAGGCTGCCAGGTTTTCGATGTTGTAGAGGCCGTAAGCCGTGGTCGACGAGCCCTCGTGCGGGGCAAAATAGCCGATCAGATCGGCACCGTTGCGCGGAATGGCCTCGCCCCAGTTGCGGGCATAGGTGGCGAAGTCCTCCTGCGCGAACGGGTCGATTTCATAGCGGATGAAGCAGGTGATCATCGGGGTCTCCTTGGTTTCGATGATTGCTTTTGCCATCTTGAATGCGCTCCATGCTTCGGTTAGCATCGAAGTATGAAAGAAGGACCTGACATTGCCCAGATCGGGGCCCTGATCGGCGACCCCGCCCGCGCTAACATGCTGACCGCCCTGATGAGCGGCAAGGCATTGACGGCGACCGAACTTGCGGGGACGGCGGGCGTGACGCTGCAGACCGCAAGCTCGCATCTCTCGAAACTCGAGGCCGGCGGGCTGATCGGCCAGCGCAAGCAGGGTCGGCACCGCTATTTCGCGCTGTCGGATGACGATGTCGGGCTCCTGCTGGAAAGCCTGATGGGCTTTGCCGCAAGCCGCGGCTTTACCCGCCACCGGACAGGGCCGAAGGATCCGGCGCTGCGCAAGGCGCGGGTCTGCTACAATCACCTGGCCGGCGATTACGGCGTGCGCATGCTCGACAGCTTCGTGGCCGAGGAAGTGATCGCGGGGACCGGCGACGACCTCATGCTGACTGCTGCCGCCCATCAGCGGATGGCTGCGCTCGGCATCGACCTTGCCGCCCTCGCCAGACAGCGCCGGCCGGTCTGCCGCACCTGCCTCGACTGGAGCGAACGGCGCTCGCATCTTGCCGGTTCGCTCGGCGAGGCGCTGTTGTCGATGTTCCTCGAAAAGGGCTGGGCCCGGCGGCTTCCCGACAGCCGTGCCGTGCATTTCACGGCCGGCGGCGAGACGGCGTTTTCAGCCCTGTTCGGTCCGCCCGCCTGACGTCACCAGAACCTCCGGAAAACCCTGTTGCGCGATATCGCTGCAGAGCGGCGACCATTCGCAGCCCGCGCAGCCGGTGCGGATCTCGCCGGTCTGAAACGCCTGTCGCATGCGCTCGAGAAAATCGGCATCGGGAAGGATCACGCTGCCGTCGACAACCGGCCGGTTCAACAGCAGCGAAACCGCCCTCGCCGCCTTTTCATCGCGCTCCGTCACGCTGTCGCGCAGACAGTGAGTGTCGGCGAGACCGGCGAGCGGCGCGCAGATATCGTCCGGTCCGCTGACCAGGTGCATCGGTTCCCCGGCCGAAAGCCGCGCGGCGATGCGTCGGTAGTTTTGCGTGAACTCCGGCGTATACCCCTTGCCGATGAAGGTCAGCATGCAGAGAAGATGATGGGCGCGCAGGCGAACGGTCACGATCGGATAATCCTCTTGAGGCTGTTCGCCGGAGACCAAGCAAAGGCAAAGCCGCTCTCCTTTTGCCGGGTGCCGGCGCGGAAGTCGAGCGCCCATCGCTCCGCAGCGCATGGCAGCCACCCGGTGTTGGCGGTTGAGGTTTCAGCCGTCATCGTGTACATCGCGGCCATCCTCGAACAACAATCGTCCCAAAGGAATCCACAGGCATGACCAGCATCGACCTCATTCTCTTCGACTGCGACGGCGTTCTGGTCGATTCCGAAATCATCGCCGCCGAAGTTCAGGCGGACCTGCTGACGGAATCCGGTTATCCGATCAGCAGCGAGGAGATGGGTGAACGCTTTGCCGGCCTGACATGGCACCACACGCTGCTGGCGATCGAAAAGGAAGCGGACATTCCGCTTTCGGCCGCGCTGCTGACCAAGGTCGACACCATTCTCGACCAGCGTCTGGCAAACGACCTGAAGATCGTCGAGGGCGTGCAGCCGATGCTGGCGCAGATCAAGCTGCCGCACGGCATCTGCTCCAACTCCACCTCGGAACGGCTGTCGATGATGCTCGGCAAGGTCGGCATCAAGACGCATTTCGGCGCGCATATCTATTCCGCCCGCGATCTCGGGCCTGACCGCGTCAAGCCGAAGCCGGACATCTTCCTGCATGGCGCCAAGCAGTTCGGCGTCGATCCCTCGCGCGTTCTGGTGATCGAGGATTCAGTCCACGGCATCCATGCCGCCCGCGCGGCCGGCATGCGCGTCGTCGGCTTTACCGGCGGCGCCCACAGCTATCCGTCCCATGCCGACAAACTGACCGAAGCCGGCGCCGAGACGGTGATTTCGCGGATGAGCGCGTTTCCCGGCGTCATCGCCGCACTTTCGCAATGGTCGGAAGAACTGACGGCCTGAAGGTCGTTGTGCGCGTGAAGGACGTTCACTGGCCGTTCGATCGGTGAACGTCGACACGCCGCAGTCCGCAACGCGAAAGGATCCGGGGTAGCGCAGGCGCGCTCCCTACAGATATCCCAGACGGCGCAGAAGCACCCTGACGATCTGCCAGACGCGAACGGTCGTGCGCGTCGCCAGCGACGGAAATCTTGTTTCGGAAAGGCAGGGCAGAGCATAGGCCTCTATGTCTGCAAGGGTTTCAGCGATCGCCGCGTCGAGGTTTTCCGGATCATCCGGACGATAATCGTACCAATGGTCCTGCCGTTCGGGGCGCAGCATGCCGATGCGCATTCGCCAACGGCAGGCGCTGGCCTCGACCCAGGCGTCAGGCGCACCAAGGTCCGGGGTCACGCCGATATTGACGGTGTAGCGCGCCCGAAGCGCGGTATTGTTGCGCGACCGCTGCAGGGAGATCACCTGGATTTCACAGCCGCGGCGCCGGTTAAAGCTCTGCCCGCGCCGCGCAAACCCGTCGGCTTTCAGCTTGGCGGCGATCTGCCTGCCGACGGCCTGTTCGAAAGCGCCCATGGCTGCGGCTCCGCATCCCGACCCGGACCGTCCGGTCCTTCAGTCTCCGGTTACTTCTTCTTTGACGGCGGGCCTTCGTCGAAGCCGATATAGAGCTTGGCGAAATCGCCCGAGCCGCCCGGCAGCACCGCACTCTTGCTAAACACGAATTGCGCCGTGCCCTCTGCGGGAATATCGACCGGAAACTGCGTCAGTTCCGAATAGAGCGTTTTTTCGCCATCGCTGGCAGCGACGCGGATCGGCAGGTTGACCGTGCCCGAGCCGCCCGCCGGCCCGGAAATCACCCGGCCCTGCACGGCGATGTTGACGGTCAGCGTCGTCTCGCTCTGCACGCACTGTCGCGTCGTATCGGCAAGCGAGGCCTGGTAGATGATCTGCGTCGGATCATCCTTGGCGCCCTTCGCATAGGTGCGATAGGTGGAAGTGCCCTCGCGCAGGAAGATCTGCGGGCAGGTGCCCTGGATCACCGCGGGCGTCGGTGCCACCGCGTTGGCGCCGGCATCGATGGCGCCGCCCGTATCCGTTTTGTTGCAGCCCGCGACGAGCGCAAGAAGTGAAATTCCGAGAAGACGGCTGGAAACTTTACCAAACACGTGACGTGACCCTCTGCTTTCGCCCTTGACTGCACCTGGCCTACCCTCAGCCGCAAACTGCGACTTTTTTCCGCCCGATGCGCCGGTGCCTTTTGTCTTTCAAGACCCTTGGCGATGGTCTATAGCAGCGGCGCATTGAAAAATCGATTGGAGTCTGTGCGGCGGCGACCAAAATTTCAGCATTGTCCGATGCACACGGCGGCAGGCCCCTGCCGGAGCCCGTGCCACGGCGACAGGCAGGGAATTTTTCGGCTTTGCCAAGGACTGACGCAAAAAGAACCATGTTCGCAAACAGGCTGGACTAGGGTCTGGCCGACATCAGGGTCGCGAAGGCGGCAACGAACGCATGACGAAGGATGCTTAACGTGAAGTATGTCTCGACGCGGGGCCAGGCCCCCTCTATCGGCTTCTGCGATGCGCTTCTGGCCGGTCTCGGCCGCGATGGCGGGCTTTATGTGCCGGAGACATGGCCGACGCTCTCGAAGAAAGACATCCGTGGCCTGCGCGGAAAATCCTACCAGGACATCGCGTTCACGGTGCTTTCGCCCTTTGTCGGCGACGAGATCCCGGCATCGACGTTTCGGGCGATGATCGACGAGGCTTATGCCACCTTCCGCCATCCGGCCATCGCACCCTTGGTGCAGAGCGGCCCGAACGCCTTCATCATGGAGTTGTTCCACGGCTCGACGCTCGCCTTCAAGGACGTCGCCATGCAGCTTCTGGCGCGCCTCATGGACCATGTGCTGGCCGAGCGCGGCGAACGGGCAACCATCGTCGGCGCCACGTCTGGCGACACGGGCGGCGCCGCGATCGACGCCTTTGCCGGGCGCGACCGCACCGACATCTTCATCTTCTTTCCGCATGGCAAGGTCTCGCCGGTGCAGCAGCACCAGATGACCACGTCGACGGCAAGCAATGTGCATGCCGTGGCGTTGAACGGCAATTTCGACGACTGCCAGAACCTCGTCAAGGCCATGTTCAACGACGTGCCGTTCCGCGACAGCGTGGCGCTTTCCGGCGTCAACTCGATCAACTGGGCGCGGATCATGGCCCAGATCGTCTATTATTTCACGACGGCCCTGGCGCTGGGTGCGCCCGACCGCAAGGTCTCGTTTACAGTGCCCACCGGCAATTTCGGCGATATTTTCGCCGGTTACGTCGCCAAGAAAATGGGCCTGCCGATCGACCGGCTGGTGGTCGCCACCAATGAGAACGACATTCTGGCGCGTGCGTTGAAGACCGGGCGCTATGAAATGCGCGGCGTCAAGGCAACGACCTCGCCATCGATGGACATCCAGATCTCGTCGAATTTCGAGCGCTTGCTGTTCGAGGCCAATGGCCGCGATGCCTCCAAGGTGCGCGCTGCCATGGAGAGCCTGAAGCAGTCGGGCGCATTCGAACTGGGCGAAACCGCGCTGAAGGCGATCCGCCGCGAGTTCCGGGCCGGCCGTGCTTCCGAGAAGGACGTCGCGGCGACGATCCGCAGGACGCTCGACGAGACCGGCTATCTGCTCGACCCGCACACGGCAATTGGCGTGTTTGTTGCCGCGAAACACGAAAAGCCGACATCACCCATGGTGACGCTGGCCACGGCCCACCCGGCAAAATTCCCGGCTGCGGTAAAATCAGCCAGTGGTATTGACCCGGCGCTTCCAACGTGGCTTGCTGATCTTATGGATAGGGAGGAGCGGTTCGACATTCTGGAACCCGAGCTTGAAGCCGTTGAAACCTTTATCAACGCACATGCGCGCATCCGGAAATAAGACCGCAGAAAGACGGATGATGAAAGTTGAATGCACCCGGCTCGCGTCGGGGTTGACGGTGGTTACCGAAACGATGCCGCATCTCGAGAGTGTCGCTCTCGGCGTGTGGATCAAGTCCGGTTCCCGCAACGAAACGGCGAACGAGCACGGCATCGCCCACCTTCTGGAGCATATGGCATTCAAGGGCACGGCACGCCGCAGTGCCCGCGACATTGCCGAGCAGATCGAGAATGTCGGCGGCGAGGTCAATGCCGCGACATCGACGGAAACGACGTCGTACTACGCGCGGATCCTTGAAGGCGACGTGCCGCTTGCCGTCGACATCCTGGCCGACATCCTGACGGAATCCTCCTTCGACGAGGAAGAACTGCAGCGCGAGAAACACGTCATCCTGCAGGAAATCGGCGCCGCAAACGACACGCCTGACGACGTTGTGTTCGACCGCTTTGCCGAAACCGCCTTTGCCGACCAGACGATCGGCCGACCGACCCTCGGCACGCCGGAGACGGTGCTTTCCTTCACGCCAGACCAGATTCGCGGCTATCTCGGGCGCAACTACACCACCGACCGCATGTTCGTCGTCGGCGCCGGCGCACTCGATCATGACAGCTTCGTGCGACAGGTCGAAGACAGATTTTCCAGCCTGCCGCAGACACCGGCGGCAGCGCCGGTCTCCGAGACCGCCCATTACACGGGCGGCGACGTTCGCGAGGGGCGCGACCTGATGGACGCGCAGGTCCTGCTCGGCTTCGAGGGCAAGGCCTATCACGCCCGCGACTTCTACTGCTCGCAGATCCTTGCCAATATTCTCGGTGGCGGCATGTCGTCCCGGCTGTTCCAGGAAGTGCGCGAGCATCGCGGCCTCTGCTATTCCGTCTATGCGTTCCACTGGGGTTTTTCCGACACCGGGATTTTTGGCGTTCATGCCGCGACCGGCGGCGAGAACCTGCCGGAACTGATGCCTGTGATCATCGACGAACTGCGCAAATCGTCTGAAAAGATCGAGCAGCAGGAAATCGACCGGGCCCGCGCCCAGATCCGCGCCCAGTTGCTGATGGGTCAGGAAAGCCCGGCGGCACGGGCCGGACAGATCGCCCGGCAGATGATGCTCTACGGTCGCCCCATCCCCAACGAGGAACTGATGGAGCGCCTGTCCGGCATTACCGTCGAACGCCTGACCGATCTGGCCGGACGCCTGTTCTTCGACACGGTGCCGACGCTTTCGGCCATCGGCCCGGTCGATAAACTGGCCCCGATGGGCGATATTCTGTCGTCGCTTTCCAGCAAGGTCATCCAGCCGCGCGCAGCCAATGGCTGAGCCGGCGCCTGCTTTGATCGCGCCGGCCTGACAAAAGCCGGCGCGCATCGAAGATCCCGGCTCGCGGGCAAGCGCTGGCCGTCATCCGCCTATCCCTAAATTCAGCGGTTCGGAGGCTTTCATGGCAAGGTCGGTGTTTCGGTTCCTGTCTCGGCAGCCGGACCCCGTTGAAATTGCCAATGCCACCCATATGCTGCGCCTGCCCCGCCTGGCGGACTATCGGCAATGGCTTGCCTTGCGCAGCGAAAGCCGCACCTTCCTCGAACCCTGGGAGCCGACCTGGCAGAGCGGCGACATGAGCGAAAGCGCGTTTCGCGCCCGCGTCATCCGCAACGAGCAGGAATTTGCCTCGGGCCAGGCCGTGCCGCTGTTTTTGTTTTCGCGCGCCGATGCGGCGCTTCTGGGCGGCATCACCATCGGCTATGTCCGCCGCGGCGCTGCCCAATGCTGCATGATCGGCTACTGGATGGGCGAGCGTTATGCCGGAAAGGGACACATGGCGCAGGGTGTGCAGCTGGTCGTACCCTATATCTTTTCAAGCCTTCAGTTGCACCGTATCGAAGCAGCCTGTATTCCCGAGAACCAAAGAAGCATAAGGCTCCTTGAAAAGGCCGGTTTTCAGCGGGAAGGCTACCTGCGGGAATACCTTAAAATCAACGGGCAATGGCGCGATCACCTGATGTTCTCCCTGCTTTCGGGAGACGTGGCGCCAAACAGGAATTTGAGTATCTGATGTCTTTCACCCGCGGGTCGTTTCACTCGTCAGCCACAGGGCTCATCGTCCTGTTGCTTGTCTTGACGGCTGCCTTCTGGTCCCTTGGCGCCGGTCGTGTTCTGGCCACAGAGCCGGTCAGGATTTCACGCGAGGACACCGCCCTCGACCTGACCGCGACCACCGAGATCTATACCGGCCGCGGCGAGGCCTTCCAGGTCTCGACGGCGCCGGGCACGGACGGCATCGTGCGGCGCATCGAGGTCCGCTCCAGCGCCGAAAACCACCAGGGCGACTGGGCTGTGTTTGCGCTTGCCAATGTTTCGGAAGAGCAGCTCGAGCGCGTCATCGTCGCTCCGCATTTCCGTCTGGTGAATTCCAAGCTGTTCTGGCCGGACCTTGGCTCGCAGCGCATCCTGTCGATCACGCCGTCCGAAGGGTTCGCGCTCGACCGCCAGCCGAGCGAGGAGGCCGACGTCTTCCGCATCACGCTCAACCCCGGCTCCGTCATCACCTTCGTTGCCGAGCTGGCGACGCCCGAACTGCCGCAGATCTATCTCTGGGAGCCGGACGCCTACAAGGACACGGTCAATGCGTTCACGCTCTATCGTGGCATCGTGCTTGGAATTGCCGGCCTGCTTGCCGTGTTCCTGACCATCCTCTTCGTCGTCAAGGGCACCTCGATGCTGCCGGCGACGGCAGCGCTTGCCTGGGCCGTGCTTGCCTATATCTGCGTCGATTTCGGCTTTCTGTCGAAGCTGATCGCGATCACCGCCGGCGACGAGCGCATATGGCGCGCGGGAACCGAGGTGTTTCTGGCGGCCGGCCTCGTCATCTTCCTGTTCACCTATCTCAACCTCAACCGCTGGCACCAGCATTTGTCCTATGCGACGCTCGCCTGGATTCTTGGGCTCGGGCTCCTGTTCGGCGTGGCGATCTACGATCCGGCGATCGCCGCCGGCATTGCGCGCCTGTCCTTTGCGCTGACCGGCACGGCCGGCATCGTGCTCATCGCCTATCTCGGCTTCAACCGCTATGACCGCGCCATCCTGCTCGTGCCTGCCTGGCTGCTCATTCTCGTCTGGCTGTTCGGCGCCTGGCTGACGGTCACCGGCCAACTCGCCAACGACATCGTCCAGCCGGCGCTGGGTGGCGGCCTCGTGTTGATCGTGCTTCTGATCGGCTTCACGGTGATGCAGCACGCGTTTTCCGGCGGCGCCTATAGCCAGGGCCTGTTTTCCGATCTCGAGCGCCAGTCGCTGGCGCTGACCGGCTCCGGCGATACCGTCTGGGACTGGGACGTGGCGCGCGACCGGGTGGTGACCATTCCCGACATCTCGGCCCAGCTTGGCCTGTCGCCGGGCACCATGCACGGCGCTGCGCGCAACTGGTTGCCGCGCCTGCATCCGGATGACCGCGACCGGTTTCGCGCAACGCTTGACGTCTTGCTCGAACATCGCCGCGGGCGGCTCAACCATGAATTCCGGGTTCGCGCCGAAGACGGGCATTATCACTGGCTGGCCATTCGCGCCCGCCCGGTGCTTGGCTCGAACGGCGAAATCATCCGCTGCGTCGGAACGATCGTCGACATCACCGAACAGAAGAATTCCATCGACCGGCTGCTGCACGATGCGCTGCACGACAATCTGACCGGCCTGCCGAACCGGCAGATCTTCCTCGACAGGCTGCAATCCATCCTGTCGCTGGCCCCGGGCTCCAACTCCGTGCGCCCGACCGTCATCGCCATCGATATCGACCGCTACAGGCAGGTGAACGAAAAATTCGGCATCGCTGCCGGCGACAACATCCTGATCGCGCTGACGCGTCGCCTGCGCCGGCTGATGAAGCCGCAGGATACGCTCGCGCGCCTTGGGGGCGACCATTTCGGGCTGGTGCTGATGTCAGAGCGGGATCCCGCCAAGGTCGCCGACTTTGCCGATGCCGTATCCAAGGCGATCATGGTGCCGCTGAATTTCGGCAAGAACGAAATCAACCTGACGGCCTCGATCGGCCTCGTCTCCTGGGTCGACCAGCAGGAGAATGCCATCGGCCTGCTCGGCGATGCCGAGCTTGCCATGTTCCGCGCCAAGAAGGCCGGCGGCAACCGCGTCGAGCCCTTCCGCCCGGCCTTCCGCGCCTCGGGCACCGATCGCCTGCAACTGGAAAGCGATCTGCGCCGGGCGATCGAGCGCAAGGAACTGTCGCTCGTCTATCAGCCGATCGTGCGGCTGAACGATGCCGAGATCGCCGGTTTCGAAGCGCTGATGCGCTGGGACCATCCAAAGCGCGGCAATATCTCGCCGACCGAGTTTATCCCGATCGCCGAAAGCTCCGAACTGATCAACCAGTTGGGCATGTTCGCCTTTGAAAAGGCCACCAGCGACCTGACGGAATGGCAGATCCAGACCGGCGCGCTGCCGATCTTCGTTTCGGTCAACCTGTCGAGTGCGCAACTGCTCAACAACGAACTCTACGACGACATCCGCGCGGTGCTGACCAAGAGCCGCTGCGACCCGCAGAAGATCCGGATCGAGATCACCGAATCCGTGGTCATGGAGAACCCGGAACAGGCCCGCCTGGTCCTGGAAAAGCTCAAGGCAGCCGGGCTGAAGCTGGCGCTTGACGATTTCGGCACCGGATACTCGTCGCTCGCCTACCTGACGCGCTTCCCCTTCGATACGATCAAGATCGACAAGGCACTGGTCAAGGACCCCAGCGACAAACGCTCGATCCTGTTGCGCTCGGTCATCACCATGGCCCGCGACCTCGACATGGAGGTGGTGGCGGAAGGCATCGAATCGGAAGAGGACGCCATCCAGCTTGCCCAGATGGGCTGCGATTTCGGCCAGAGCTTCCTCTTCGGCCCACCGATCGGCACCGAATCGATCCAGCGCCTGCTGAAGGAACGGTTTCCGTTGATGAAAAGGGCGTGAGGGTAGGCAGTAGGCAGTAGGCAGTAGGCAGTAGGCAGTAGGCAGTAGGCAGTAGGCAGTAGGCAGTAGGCAGTAGGCAGTAGGCAGTAGGCAGTAGGCAGTAGGCAGTAGGCAGTAGGCAGTAGGCAGTAGGAAATGCTTTTTTTCGAAACCTCTGTCTATCTATAATTCCAGATTGTATTTCCTATTTCCTAATTCCTAATTCCTAATTCCTAATTCCTAATTCCTAATTCCTACTGCCCATTGACCAGTTGCAGCACCAAGCGGTTGACATTGCCGCCCTCGCTGAGTTCGATCTGGTCGAAATCGCGGCTCTTTTGGCGCTGGGCCATGGACAGGGCGCCAAGACGTTTTGTCATCTCGGTCCGGATGGCCTGGCATTTCGGATCGCCGGGAACGGTCAGCCCCACCGTTGCCGCCTCGATCTCGCGCACCATGTCCTCGATGATATCGCCATGCACGCGCTCATGGGCGCGCACGCCTTCGATGAAGGTCTCCCAGTTGGCTTTGACGGTTTTCGGAAGTTTGCCTGCCACTTGCGGCAGGTGATAGGTGACGATCAGCTTCGGGCGTGCCGAGACCAGCACGCAGGCATCGCCCTGGCGCTCGTATTTCCGTGTCCAGGTGAGCTTGAAATTGGTGTAGGCGATGACGCGGGCAAGGCCACCGATCTCAGGGCCGTTCTCGCCGATCGACTGGTAGAGTTCGGCGCCCGAGTTGCCGCGCACGGCATAGGTCTTGACGACCTCGGTGCGCTGCCATTCGGCCTGCGCCGGATGAGCCAGGAACGCCAGGCAGGCGAAAGCCGGCCATAGGAGTTTTGCTGATGTCACGCCTCACCCTTCAAACGACGACTGCCACCGGACAGCTTTAACCAGTCCGGTGGCAGTGTTCAATCCGTGCGTTTCAAGCGCCGGTCAATTGCCGCCGGCGCGGCGGATCAACCGGTTGATGAAGCCGAGTTTTTGCACCACCGGCGGCGAGAGGATGAAGGGATAACTGTCGGGCTGGCCCATGCTGCGCTGGATGCTGTTGATGGCAACGCTGAGCGGGATCCAGGCATCGGCCAGAATCTGCGTATCCCAGACCCGGTACGGATCGAAATCGACCCCCGCCGCCATCGATGTGTGGCGCCACGGCGCCGTCGACAGACCAAAGGCACGCGCCGTTTCAAGCACGTCGACGATATGGAAATAATGGGCCCAGCATTCGGCAAAATCCTCGGACGGATGGCAGCTGGCATAGGTGGAAATGAACCGGCTCTGCCAGTCGGCCGGCGGGCCCTGCTCGTAATTGCGCTTCAGCGCCGCCTCGTAGTCTTCCCGCTCGTCGCCAAAGAAGGATCGTGCCTCGAACAGGGTCGCTTCGTCGCGGCAGAGCTGGTCGAAATAGAAATGGCCGATCTCATGGCGGAAGTGGCCCAGCAAGGTCCGGTATGGCTCGCCCATGGAAACGCGCACGCTTTCGCGCGTCGCATCGTTCGCTTCAGCGGCACGCAGACTGATGAGCCCGTCCTCATGTCCGGTCATCGCCGGAACGATCACGCCGTCCGGCTTGACTTCATCGGCGAGGAAATCGAACACCAGGCCGCCCTGCGGATCGACGTCGCGACCGGGGCGCGGCAGGTTCCAGCGGATCAGCGAATAGAACAGGTATCGCTGCGCCCGTCCGATATTCTGCCAGCGCGACAAACCCTCAGGATTGTCCGTCACCGGTACGATCCGGTTATAGCGGCAGGCCTGGCAATGGATGTTTTCATCGTCTTCGGTGATCAGCCAGTTGCAGATGTCCTGCGCCGCATTGGCGCAGAACCTCAGCTTGCCGAGCGTCCAGGACGAGGTTTGCCAGTGCATGTCACCCGCCGGCGTCAGTGCATGGACGGCCGCCGTCGCAGGCAGGAAACCCAGTTGGGACCCACAGCTGATGCACACCCGGTTGTCGAAATGGACGGACTGGCCGCAATTTTCGCATTGATAGAGTTTCATGAAAGGCCGCCGTTGGTGAAAATCGAAGGGGGGATCAAGCTATGGTCACAGCGAAACCGTGTTGTGTTCATAACAGATTGCGCTGTGTTGATAACGGAGAAATGCCCGCCGGTGCGAAGCACACAGCGGGCATCGGCGCGAACCTCTACTCCGTTGAACCCGTCGGAGCCGAAGTGCTGCGCACTGCGTGGCCCCAAGGAAAGTCAATTCCTCGGGACAATCGCAAAATTAGATGCTGTCGACGGCACCCTTGACGGTGTCCTTGGCCTTGCCTGTCGCGGACTGAACCTTGCCCTTGACTTCCTGGCCCTTGCCTTCGGCGCGCAGCTTGTCATTGCCGGTCATTTCGCCTGCAGTCTGCTTGACCTTGCCAGTAGCCTGGTTTGCGGCGCCCGAAATCTTGTCCGATGTGCTACCCATGTTCAAACTCCTTGAGAGGTTTGGACCCGATCTGATATCGTCGCGTCCTTGCCACCTGAAAACGGCCGCAGGCGGAAAAGGTTCCGGAGAGAAACAGGAATTTGCCGATCGTCGGATCCGGAGAAACGCTCAGGCGTGCCCGGCATCCATCGACAGCATGGCCGGGCTGACCCCCATCAGCGACAATGCGCGATCATATTTGTCGCCGAGCCCGCGATCGAAGATCAGGTCCTCGGAGGCCGGGCAGTTCAGCCAGCCATTGCTGGCAATCTCGTTTTCCAGCTGGCCTGCGCTCCAGCCGGCATAACCCAGCATCATCATCGCCTTGCTCGGGCCATCGCCGCGCGAAATCGCCCGGATGATATCCAGCGTGGCCGTCAGGCAGATATCGTCGCTGACCGGAATGCTCGATTCGGAGAGGTAGTCATCCGAATGCAGCACGAAGCCACGCCCGGTCTCGACCGGGCCGCCGGTCTGGATCTGGAAATCGCGGGTTGGCGAGGGAAGCCGGATCGCCTGCTCCTTGTCGATGATGCGCAGATGCAGGAGCACGTCGGGAAAGGTGAGCGGCTGCGCACGGTTGAGCACGAAGCCCATCGCGCCATCGCTGGAATGGGCGCAGACATAGATCACGGTGCGGGAAAAATTGCTGTCGAACATGCCCGGCATGGCGATCAGGAACTGACCGTCAAGCAATCCGCGCTCACGTTTCTTCTGGAACGTCGCCATGGTCACCATGGGCATAGCCTACCAATTCACGGCCAAATGAAAAGCGCCCCGGTCGATCTTTTCGGATTTTTTCGCACGTGCGTTGCCATCGCCGATCACGCGCCATCAAGCGGATATGATCAACACCAGGATGCGGCACTCTGGCGGGCCGGCACCAAACAGGCTAGATCTCGCTTCATGACCGACCGTCGCAACGATCCTTTTTTCCACGCCGCTGCTTTTGTTTTGCTTGCGGCCACGGCCAGCTGGTTTTCGCCTCTCTCGATGGCGCAGGCCGCCAGCAGTGACTGGGCCCAGTCGGAAGGCGGCGATGTCCGGATCATCGCCGCGCCGCCCACTGCCGACGGCACGATCCCGGCGATCCTCGAGATCCGGCTGAAACCCGGCTGGAAGACCTACTGGCTGGAGCCCGGGGCAAGCGGCATCCCGCCGCAGGTGACGATCGATCCGACCAGCGGCATCAGCTTTTCCGGCCTGCGCTTTCCGGCACCGAAAACCTTCGATGACGGGGTCGTGCGTTATGTCGGCTACGATCGGTCCGTCGCCCTGCCGATGCAGTTGCGCCAGACGGTTGCCGGCAGCGTCGTCGACCTCAAGGCGTCGGTGTTTCTCGGCATCTGCATGGACATCTGCATTCCGGTCCAGGCCGAATTGTCGCTGGCGCTGCCCAGCGGCACGGTGGCCAATCCGCTGGAGCAGGCGCGCATCGACGATGCGACGGCGGCCTTGCCGGAGCCACCGACTGCGGACCTGAAGGTGACGGCGACAACGATCGACCCGGCGACGCATTCGCTCCGGATCGCGTTCGTCGTGCCCGATGACGACAGGGCGGCGCCCGAAATCTTCCTGGCCGGCCCGAGCGGATTTTCCTTCGGCAAGCCGAGCATCAACGCTGCTGCGGATGGCGGCTTTGTCGCCGACATACCCTACCGCGCGCCGGCAAAGGGCGGCGAGCTGAAGGGCAGGACCGCGCTTTTCGTGCTGCGCTCGGGTCGCCGAAGCATGGAAACGTCGCTTGCCTTTGAGTGAGGCGAATCTATATTCCAGACCGACGTCCACAGGACGGAATTTCCGAAGGGAAGACCGCGCCCGTTCCGCCGTTTCGCAAACCCCTTTCACGATCCCCTTTCAGGAGAGCCATCATGACCATTGCTGTCGGAGACAAACTGCCGTCCGCCACCTTCAAGGAAAAGACCGCCGACGGCCCGGTGGAACTCACCACCGAACAGCTGTTTGCCGGCAAGAAGGTCGTTCTCTTTGCCGTGCCCGGCGCGTTTACGCCGACCTGCTCGCTGAACCACCTGCCCGGCTATCTGGAAAATCGCGACGCCATCCTGTCGCGCGGCGTCGATGACATCGCCGTCGTCTCCGTCAACGACCTGCACGTGATGGGCGCCTGGGCGACCGCGTCCGGCGGCATGGGCAAGATCCACTTCCTCTCCGACTGGGACGCGGATTTCACCAAGAAGCTCGGCCTCGACATTGATCTGTCAGCCGGCACGCTCGGCCTGCGCTCGAAGCGCTATTCGATGCTGGTCGACGACGGCGTCGTCAAGTCTCTGAACATCGAGGACAGCCCCGGCCAGGCCACCGTTTCGGCTGCAGCCGCGATGCTCGACCAGCTCTGAGCTGCTTTTAACGACATCCTGTGACGACCTTGCCCGCAAATCATTTTGCGGGCATTTTCCTGTCGGAGGAACCTCGTGGACGATCGCAATCATGTCTGGAGAAGTCGGGGCACGGGCAAGATTGCGCCGGCGCTGATCGATGCCATAAGCGCTCTCGCACGCATCGCCCATCGACAGCAACTGGACGGGGAGCGGTTGCGCGCCGTGCTTGTGCGCGTGGACGCAGAGCCAGCCGGCCATGCGACGGGACTCGCCCGCGTCATCGGCAGAGCTCTCAACACGGTGCGATGGTCGCCGATACCCAAGCCAACCGGTCTCGTCGAGCAACTGAAAACCGCATGGCGGGCGCGTGAGCCAACACTGCCAACGCCGGAAGATCTTGCCTGGTTTTCCCTGTGCGATCCCGATGGATTTGTGCGAGAACGGGCGCTGGAAGGCATCAACATGCCGCCGCCAAGCGCCATCCGACTGGCCCTGCTGATGATCCGGCTGAACGACTGGGTGCCGCAGGTGCGGGCCGCGGCACAACGTTGCCTGGATCGCGTCGGAGCGGGGATCGCGCCAGAGGTATTCGTGGATACGCTCCCCTATTGCCTGCAGGCCCTGCCGCTCGCGAGCCGCATGGGCGATGGCGGCGCGGCCTTGATCGCGCTCGTCAGCCGCCCGGATATCCACGACCTGATTGCCGACCGACTGATGAACGGTGAAGGCGGGGCAATCGTCCGGATCTTCCGCGACCTGATGTCGACGGATCTGTTTGATGCGCAATTGCCGGCACTTGCCGCCAGTGCCCGCAACACGGCCATCCGTGCCCGGGCATTGCGCATCCTTCTGGCTGGCGCCGTCGAGGACATACCGGTCCTTCGCGAGTTCTGGATCAGCAGAACGCTCGGGATCAAGCGCCCGGTGGCGGGCACAGCAACAAGGCCGATCGACCAAGCCGCGGCGGCCGAGGCATTGATCTCGCGCGCGGCGCGCGACCGTACCGTTGCCGTGCGCAAGGCTGCTGCACAGGGTCTGGTGCGCCACCGCAACGATGTCGATGATCTCGATGCGCTGGTCGCTCTTTTCGACACGGAAAAGAATCCAGCCATTCTCGATCGCATCGCCTTCGTGAAGAAATCCCGACCGGCCTGAGCCCTGTTCCCCGCGAAACAGCGCCGTCCTCCGTCGCATGGCATTCTCGGGTCACTGGATGAGACAACCTCATCCGCAACCCGGATCAAAGGATTGACTCCATGCGCAAGTTCATCATCTCCGCCATCGTCGCAGCAGTCGCCGCCGTCTCTTTCGCCGCTCCTTCGCAGGCCGGCGGTTATGGCCACAAGAGCTATGGCTATTCCAAAAGCTACGGCCACAAGAGCTATGGCCACAAGCCGAGCTACGGCCATAAGCAGTACGGCTACAAGAGCCATTACAAGCCCTACGGCCACAAGAAGCACTACAAGGCCAAGGTCATCATCAACTACGGTTATGGCTACGGCTACTGAGCCGCATCATCACGACGAACTGACCTCCCTGAAACCCGGTCGTCCCTGCGACCGGGTTTTTTCGTGTGTCTTGCGGATATCTCTCAGGCTTTCACGGCGACCGTCAACGAGAGAGGCGCACGGCCAGCTCCCCCAAACGCAAGAGCATGCAACGTTCAACAGGGGCGGTCAGGGGAATGCTGCGCGCCACCTCGTCGACGCCTCGTCGGCGTCTCGGTGCCTAGAAGCGCACCTTCGCCATGGTCGCGCGATGATCGGACGGCCAGGGCGTGACGACGATATCGGCTTGCGGCGCTTTTTCGCCGACGATACCGGCGCTAAGCACTTCAAGCGCGGCGGCGCGGCCGAACGTGAAGTCGATCCGGTCGTGGTGGTCGTCGGTCGCGTCCGCAGCCGAGGTCGGCGTCCAGGTGAAGCCCGGCTTGGCGACCTCATCCGGAAAGGCCTTGCGGAACAGGTCGGTGAAACCGGCGGCTTCGATCCGGCGTGTGGTCGGATAGGCGACCTTGAGCGGCTGGTGGCCGGCCTTCACCGCAGCCTGCGTCCAGTCGCGGTGGGAGGGCTCGTTGAAATCGCCGAACAGGAACACCGCCTCCGCGCCGTCGGCCTCCTTCAGGTCCGACATCAACAGATCGAGCGCCGGGCCGCGTGCGGCTTGCGCGGCGGCAACGGCCTCGGCCTCGGTCTTGAGGTAAGGTGCGGTGCCATATTCGATGTTCAGCAACTGGTAGGGCTGGTAGGGAAAGTCCGTGAGGTGGATGTTGTAGGCCATGACCTTGCGGCCCTTGACGTCGATCGTCACGCCCAGATCGTTTGCGGTTGCCTTGCCGATCGGAAAACGGCTGATCACCGCATTGGCCCAGAGCGCCGGGCTTTCCCGGGTCTGGTCGTAATGGAAATAGCCAAGCGCCGCAGCAATCTTCGCAGCCACGCTCTCGCCTGCCGCCTTGCAGTCTTCCGCGGTGCAGGGATCGGGTTCGAGGCGGGTTTCCTGGATGCCGATGATATCGGCGCCGGCCGCCTTGATCGCGGCCACGGTTTCATCGACCGGCTTGCTTTCATTGCCGCCGCCACCCCAGACATTGTAGCTCATGACGGTGAGTTCGACGGGCTCGGCCAAGGCCGGCTGCGCGACAAGTAGAAGCAGCAGGGCGGAACGACGCAACAGGCGGGAAAGAGCAGTCCTCATGGCAGAGTGTCTCCGTTTGACCATTGAAGACATTGCTAAACTTCACGCATGACCAGCGCAAGACAGAGGTACGAGGTCGAGCCTTTCCGAACGCTCGCCCGCGTTTGCCATCGATCACCCGAAGCTGGCCATGTGACGGCCAGGAGCCTTTTCGGACAACGGAAGCCTGTTCCCCGCGAAACAGCGCCGTCCTCCGTCGCATGGCATTCTCGGGTCACTGGATGAGACAACCTCATCCGCAACCCGGATCAAAGGATTGACCCCATGCGCAAGTTCATCATCTCCGCCCTCGTCGCCGCTGTCGCTGCGGTTTCCTTCGCCGCCCCGTCGCAGGCCGGTGGCTATGGCTACCAGAGCCACGGCTATTCCAAGAGCTACGGCCACAAGTCCTACGGCTACAAGAAGAGCTACGGTCACAAGCAGTACGGCTACAAAAGCCACAGCTACAAGCCTTACGGCTACAAGAAACACTACAAGGCCAAGGTTGTCATCAACTACGGCTACTGAACCGCCCCCAAAACGAAATGACCTCCCGAAGCCCGGTCGTCCCTGCGACCGGGTTTTTGCATCAAGCCCCCGTCATCTGCCGCAACGGACGCTTACCGACAGCGTGCGAGTTGCGGAATTAGGACCCACCACCCCAACATCTCGTTTTTAAGGCTTCGGTTTTCGACCATTTTCTTCGGTGGGAACGAGTTGTATGTACTCTCGCTGAGACATCCGCCGACGGACATCGGCAATATAGGTCGCGTCGATAGCATATACATTCTTCCGAGCTTGACCTACCACAGCGTCATTAGTCAGCCGAATAATCTTTCCCACGGGCTGGGAGCAGAAAGCTTCGGCAAAATCCTTCTGCATAAAGCCGACGAACAAGTGCCGCGGACCGATGGGCAGCCCGAAATGCCCATCCGGTCTCATCAATCCGTTGGTCATAGCCAGCGGGCGATCAGAGGTGATAAGTGGCCGGATTTTTGTACCCGTTCCCATGACACGCCAGATCGCACCCATGAGAAGGCGGAGCAGCTTTTCCCGCTGCATCATGTCCGTAGCAAGCATCACGGCAATTCGTTCCGGTACTTTTTTGTTTCCATCAAGATACTCTTGAAGTGTTTCTGGCCAGCCGGACTGCCGTGCTTCGGCATACCTTGCTAGCAAATCCGCATCCGGGTTGAACCAAAATTCCGAAATGCGGCGCTTGAATTCAGCGATCTGCTCTGGTGTTCTCATCATCAGGGAAAGCAGAAAACGAGCCCAAGCAACACGTAGCTCATCCTGCGGTATGACACCTTCGAGGAGAAGGTCACGAGCGTTTGCCGCAGATGCGTCCACCACTCCCATAAATACTTTTTCGACGTTGTGTTTTGTCTCTTCGGTAGCGTCAGGGATGACATATAGGTCTTCCTCGTAGCCCGTTGACTTGGTCCCCCTCCGCCGCGACCGGATTTGATTCGTTGGTGGGACACGCCCAAACTCTTCCAGCTTATGGTCGGAACCCAGCCAAGGTCGAAGGTAGAACTGTGGGATGAAGTGATGTTTCAACTCTCAACCGGCCCAACGTGAACAGGGGGCATATTTCCTATCCCCCTATTCACGTTTCCTATTGCCCCCACAAATCCAAAAGAGAAACTTACCTGATTGTGCCTTTTCTATCCAGTCAGAGACTAGGATATCGCGCTTTAACCAGATATTCCCGTCGCTAAGCGAATATTCCGAACCTCAGCCCAGCCATCCCCCCCTCACCGCCCCTTCTTGAACGGCTCCATGCCCTTGCGAGCCAGTTCGTCGGCACGTTCGTTTTCGGGGTGGCCGGCGTGGCCCTTGACCCAGTGCCAGGTGACCTTGTGGCGCTGGTTGGCAGCGTCGAGCGCCTGCCAGAGTTCGCCGTTCTTGACGGGTTTCCTGTCGGCGGTCTTCCAGCCGTTTTTCTTCCAGCCGAAGATCCACTTGCCGATGCCGTCCATGACATATTTGGAATCGGTGTAGAGATCGACCTCGCATTGGGCCTTCAGGCTATCGAGCGCAGTGATCGCGGCAAGCAGCTCCATGCGGTTGTTGGTGGTGTCGGCTTCGCCGCCGCAGAGGTCCTTTTCGACCTCGCCATACCGCAGCACGGCGCCCCAGCCGCCCGGCCCCGGGTTGCCGGAGCAGGCGCCATCGGTAAAAATATCGACATGTTTCATGGGGAGAGACTTTCACGCACGAGACCGTATTCGGCGGCTGAGGCGACCGAGCGGTGGAATTGCAGTTTCTTCAGATATTCGAGCGGGTCCTTCTTCACGACCAGCGCGCCGGCCGGCGTCATCAGCCAGTCATAGAGCCTTGTGAGGAAGAAACGCATGGCCGAGCCGCGCGCCAGAAGCGGCAGTGCCGCCACTTCGTCATCGCTGAGCTGCCGCACGCTTTCATAACCTGCCAGCAGCGCCATGCCCTTGGTGATGTTGAAGGCGCCGTCCTTTTCGAAGCACCAGGCGTTCAGGCAGATGGAAACGTCATAGGCGAAGAAATCATTGCAGGCGAAATAGAAATCGATCAGGCCGGAAAGATCGTCGCCGAGGAAGAACACATTGTCGGGAAACAGATCGGCATGGATGACGCCCGAGGGCAGCGTCTTCGGCCAGCGGGCCTCGAGATGATCGAGTTCTGCGCCGATCTCGTCGGCCAGACCTGGCTGCACCTCATCGGCGCGGGCCACCGAATTGTTCCAGATCGGTCGCCAGCCGGAGACCGACAGCGCATTGCGGCGGGTCAGATCAAAACCGTCGCCGGCAACATGCATGGCGGCCAGCGCCCTGCCGACTTCGCGGCAATGATTTGCATCGGGCTTGCGCAGCCAGACGCCGGTGAGGAACGAAATCACGGCCGCCGGCCGGCCCGACAATTCGCCGAGCAGCGCGCCATCGAGACGCGGGATCGGCAGCGGGCAGGACAGGCCGTTGCCGGCCAGATGGTGCATCAGCCCGAGGAAAAACGGCAGGTCGCTCTGGTCGACGCGCTTTTCGTACAGCGTCAGGATGTAGGCGCCCTTGGTGGTCTGCAGCAGGAAATTGGTATTCTCGACGCCCTCGGCAATGCCCTTGTAGGAGGTCAGTTCGCCAACGTCATACTGCGTCAGGAAGCCGCTGAGATCGTCTTCGGAGATGTCGGTGTAAACGGCCATGTGTCAGCAAAATCCTATGAACATAACGTCGGTCTATCAGGCGGTTTTGGCAAACACGCGATCCCGGCACAAGGGTGGCCTATCTCTTCTCCCCAGCGGGGAGAAGGTGGCGCGTCGCGCCGGATGAGGGGGAGCCTCGACGCTCGAATGCGCCGTCCCCCCTCATCGCCTCGCTTTGCTCGGCCCTTCTCCCCGCGGGGGAGAAGGGGAAGAGGCGCCCCTGCTTATTCTCCATTCACGAAGGCCATGTCCTGCGCTGTCAGCGGCACATGGCGAAGCTCGCGGTTGACGAGGAAATTCTCGGTTTCCTCGACGGTATCGGCGAGTTCGACACGCGCCTCATAGCGCAGACGGAACGCCTCGATGATCTCGTCGACGATGACTTCGGGCGCCGAGGCGCCGGCCGACAATCCCACGATAGCGATATCGCCAAAATCATCCCAGTCGATTTCCGCCGCGCGCTGCACCAGCACCGATTTTTTTGCCCCTGCCCGGAGCGCGACTTCGACCAGACGCTTGGAATTTGAAGAATTGGGCGCGCCGACGATGATGAAGTGGTCGCAGCCAGGGGCTGCCTGCTTCACGGCTTCCTGCCGGTTCGTCGTCGCATAGCAGATCGAATCAGCGGCCGGTGCTGTCAGGTTCGGGAAGCGTTCGTGCAGCCGCCTGATGACGCCGGCGGTATCATCGACCGACAGCGTCGTCTGCGTCACGAAGCCAAGATTGTCGGGATCCGGCGGCATATAGGCATCGGCATCCTCGATCGTCTCGATCAGCGAAACCGCGCCATCGGGCAATTGTCCCATGGTGCCAATCACTTCGGGGTGCCCGGCATGGCCGATCAGAACAACATGGCGACCGAGCTTCTGGTGGCGCATGGCCTGCTTGTGGACCTTGGAGACCAGCGGGCATGTCGCATCGAGATAGAAGAGATTGCGGCTCTGCGCATCCGCCGGAACCGATTTCGGTACGCCATGGGCGGAAAACACCACCGGCTGCTTGCGGTGCTCCGGCGGGATTTCGTCCAGTTCCTCGACGAAGATCGCACCCTTGGCCTCGAGCCCTTCGACGACGAAGCGATTGTGGACGATCTCGTGGCGGACATAGACGGGCGCCCCGAATTCCTTCAGCGCGAGCACGACGATCTGGATCGCCCGGTCGACGCCGGCACAAAAACCGCGCGGGCCGCAGAGCCTGAGCGTGATCGGGGTCTTTGCCGGAAGGGATGAAGCCATGAATCAGGACGCCAGGAACAGGAAAAGGAGGGCGGCGATGGCCGGTCCACCCTGCACCAGAAGAATGCGCGGCTTGACGGTCAACGCGCCATATATAGCCGCTATGACCACGCACACAAGAAAGAACAGCTTCAGCTGGACGGCAAATTCCGGCTGCGGGTGCGTGAGCGACCAGACCAGCCCGGCGGCGAGAAAGCCGTTATAGAGCCCCTGATTGGCGGCCAGCACCCGGGTCGTTTCCGCCTTTTCCGGCGTCATGCGAAACACCTTGCGCCCCTGCGGCTTTGTCCACAGGAACATCTCGAGTACCAGGAAGCCGAGATGGGCAAGCGCAGTCAAAGCGACGAGAAGATTTGCGATCAGTGCCATGGTATCCCCCGGAGCATCGGCGCCTGAAATCGCCGATCAAGACCAGCGCCGTGTGCGTTTATCTTGCATGAACCAGAGCCTCTGACTACTGGCCTTGCGTCTTCCGCCGGAAGACAAACACGCCGCTGATGACCACGAGCGCACCCGCCAGCCCGTACCAGGTGACGGCATATTGCAGATGGTTGTTGGGCAGTTCAAACTGGGTGACGCCACCGACCGGGAGCGTGCCGGGGATTTGCGTTGCGTCGGCATCGATGAAGAACGGCCGCACCTTGCCGGCCGGCAGGCCGTCGGTCTGCGCCATCACATCGAGATCCTTCCAGTAGAAGATGTTCTTCTTCAGATCGTTTTCGGGGACCACCCAGGAGGGTTTTTCGGCCAGACGGGCGCGGGCAAGGCCGTTGACCGTTTGCGCGCCGGTCAATTGCCCGGCTTTTCGCGTTTCCGGCTCCTTGGCATCAAACGGCACAAAACCGCGATTGATGAAGACGAAGCTGCCATCCGACAGTTCGAGCGGCGTGTAGATGTAATAGCCGGTGCGACCCTGATGGGTCGCGAAGAAATGCCGTTCGCGGTTGTTGAGATAACGCCCGCTGACAGTGACCGTCCGGTATTCGATATCGCCACCCTCGGCCACGAGGGCCTCGATCGCCGCCAGATCCACCGGGGGCTTTGACCGGCGCTCGGCGATCGCGGTCAGCAGGCCTTCTTTCCACGCAAGCCTTTGCATCTGCCAGGTGCCGAGCGAAATCAGGGCGGCAAGGGTTGCGAGCACGACGACGATGCCGCACAGCCTCGCCAGCCTGCCGCGGGTGGAAGCCTGCCGTTCCTCAGCCACGGTCGATTTCACCCGACCGCGCATTGTTGCGGAATTGCAGATTGATCAGCACGCCTTTCAGCATGCGCATGATCCCCAGCGTCAGAATGGTCGCCAGCGGAATCCACAGGATGAAATGCACCCACAGCGGCGGATTGACATTGACCTCCATCCACAGGGCCGAGCCGACAACCAGAAAACCGACGATCAGGATGACGAACACCACCGGTCCGTCGCCGCTGTCGGCAAAGCCGTAGTCAAGCGCGCAATTGCTGCAGGCCGGTTTCACCTTGATGAAGCCGTCGAACAGGTTTCCCTGGCCGCAGCGCGGGCAGCGCCCCTTGAGGCCGCTCGACACCGGGTCAACCGGCGGATAATGGGCGCTGTCTTCAGTCATGGTTTTATCTCGATTGCTGTTCCATCCGGGACCCTATCCCAGATTTCATCCATCTGCGTATTGGTAACCGCGATGCAGCCATTGGTCCAATCGAACGACTGCGTCAAATAGGCCAGCCAGCCAAAATAGTTGCGTTGCCCATGGATCATGATCATGCCGCCGGGATCGATGCCGGCCTTTTTGGCCGAGACGACATCCTGCGGTCCGGGATAGGAGATGTGAAGCGATCGATAATAGGCGCTCCTGTCGTTGCGCCAGTCCAGCACATAGAGACCTTCCGGCGTCTTCTCGTCGCCCTCCTGCCGCTTGTGGCCGACAGGATCCCCGCCGAGCACGACCGGATATTCGGCCAAAAGCCGATCCTTCTGCCAGAGCTGGAGAAGGCGGCGCTCCTTATACACCATGACCCGGTCTGCCAGCGTCTCACTCGCCATCGCCATATCGGGTAACAAGAGGCAGGGGCAAACCACCAGCACGCGGAGGAAGAAGCGACACAGGTTCATCGGCGATCATCCCGTGTTCAAACGAGAACGAGGTGGCTGCATGACTGCAACCACCTCGTTCTTCATTGTATCGGCAGGCAAGACGCTGCCCATTTCTGATGCGATTACATATGGGCGATCGGGGCGCCCCAGCTTCCCCAGATGTAGATGGAGAAGAACAGGAAGAGCCAGACGACGTCGACGAAATGCCAGTACCAGGCGGCAGCCTCGAAGCCGAAATGCTGCTTCGGAGTGAAATCACCCTTCAGCGCGCGGATCAGGCAGATCGCCAGGAAAATCGTGCCGACCAGGACGTGGAAGCCATGGAAGCCGGTCGCCAGGAAGAAGGTGGCGCCGTAGATCGAATCCTTGAAGGCGAACGGCGCATGCGCATATTCGTAGGCCTGCACGAAGGAAAAGAGAACGCCCAACACGACGGTCAGCGTCAGGCCGTTGATCAGCCCCTTGCGGTCGCCGTGCAGCAGCGCATGATGCGCCCAGGTGACGCAGGTGCCCGACAGCAGCAGGATGACCGTGTTGTAAAGCGGCAGGTGCCAGGGATCGAGAACCTCGATGCCCTTTGGCGGCCAGGTACCACCGGTAAAGGCGGCCCGTGCGGTCTGGATCGGCTCGGCGGCATACAGGCTTGCATCGAAGAAGGCCCAGAACCAGGCCACGAAGAACATCACTTCCGAAGCGATGAACATGATCATGCCGTAGCGCAGGTGCAGGGAAACGACGCGGGTATGGTGGCCCTCATGCGCTTCCTTGATCGTATCAGCCCACCAGCCATACATCGTGTAGAGCACCAGTGCGAGACCGATGTAGAAGAGCCACGGGCTCGCAAGCTCGAGGCCGAACATCTTGAACGAACCGCCGGAGACGTAGCGCATATAGGCGACACCGCCAAACGCCATGATGAACGCGCCGATCGAGGCAAGCAAAGGCCATGGGCTTGGGTCGATGATATGGTAGTCGTGGTTTTTCTGGTGCGCCTCGGCCATCTTGGTCAATCCCCGGATATGTCTGCTCTTGTCGTCATTTCCGGCATAGCCGAAAACAGTGATGATTCAAAGTCTCTTGTCTGTCTCGTCCGCCGTCGTCTTCAGCGAGACCAAAGGCTTGGATGGTTCGCGGGCGTAGAAGGTGTAGGACAGCGTCAGCGTCTGGATGTTTTTGGTCTCGACGGTGTTGACGATCTCGGGATCGACGAAGAACACCACCGGCATCTCCATCTGCTCGCCCGGCTGCAAGGTGGTTTCCGTAAAGCAGAAGCACTCTACCTTGTTGAAATAGGCTGCGGCGGCCATCGGCGTGACGTTGAACACCGCCTGCCCCGTGGTCGGCTTGCTCGACAGGTTCTTGGCCGTGAAATCGACCTGAACCGTCTCGCCGATCTTGATCTCGATCTCGCGCTTTACCGGCTTGAAGTCCCAAGGGAGATCGGAGCCGGTATTGGAATCGAAGGTCACCCTGATGGTTTTGTCGAGAATGATCTCCGACGCCTGCTCGACACGTTTTGTCGTGCCATTATAGCCGGTCACCCTGCAGAACATGTCGTAGAGCGGCACGGCAGCATAGGCCATGCCGGTCATGGCGACGACAAAGGTCAGACAGGCAGCGACGATCGCGCCATTCGACCTGTCCTTGCCGTGCTCTGTCGATTTTGCCACGTGTCCAGCCTCCGCTCTCAGTTGACCATGCCGCCGCTAAACTTCACCAGCGTCACGACGTAGAATCCGACGACAAGCGCGAACAGCACGACCCCAAGCGCAATGTTGCGGCCGCGACGCGATTTCTTCTGTGCTTCGTTGAGTGTGATCATATCCATCAGGCAGCGCCTCCGGTGGTGAGCCACAGCGTGGCAATCAGGTGGTCGATCATCAGGGCCGAGAAGATCGCAAACAGGTAGAGAATGGAAAAGGCAAACAGCTTCTTGGCCGGCGCCATCTTCTCGTCGCCATCAGGCATGCGCCAGACGCCAATCGAATACCAGATGAAGCCAAGACCGAGCAGTGCGGCAAAAGCGCCATAGACCACGCTCGAAAAGCCGAGCGTCGTGGGCACGACACCGATGATCGCGGTCAGAACCGCATAGATGACAATCTGGTTCTTGGTCGTCGCCTCGCCGCTGACATTCGGCAGCATCGGCACACCGACCGCGCCATAGTCGCGCATCTTGAACAAAGCCAGCGCCCAGAAATGCGCCGGCGTCCACAGGAAGGTGATGAGGAACAGCACGATGCTTTCGATGGCGACGCCGTTTGTCACGCAGGCCCAGCCGATCATTGGCGGAAAGGCACCGGCTGCACCGCCGATGACGATGTTCTGCGGCGTCGAACGCTTCAGCCACATCGTATAGACAACGGCATAGAAGAAGATGGTGAAGGCCAGCAACCCGGCCGAAAGCCAGTTGACGACGATGCCGAGGATACAGACGGAGAAGGCCGACAGCGTCAGACCGAAGGCCAGCGCCTCTTCGGCGCGGATCTTGCCGGCCGGGATTGGTCGCGACGCAGTGCGGGTCATCACCGCATCGATATCCGCATCATACCACATGTTCAGCGCGCCGGACGCACCCGCGCCGACGGCAATACAGAGGATCGCGATAAAACCGATGAAAGGATGGATATGGCCGGGCGCCATCACCATTCCGGCGAGCCCCGTGAAGACCACGAGCGACATGACACGCGGCTTCAACAGCGCAAAGAAATCGCGCGCCGAGGCCTCCGAGAGACGCACGGCAGCCTCCGGGCCATTTGCTTCGTGATGGTCAATGACCGACATGTTGCGTCCTTGCTTGTCTGGCCCGGCTTTCTGGTAGTCGAGAGCCTGGGCCTTCGTCGCCGGCCCTCTGATCGGGCCTTGAATTTTCAGGGCATTGCCATGGCACGCTGCAAAACCGTCTTCCGGTTTTGCAGAAGCCGCCGTTTCCGGCGGCTTCCAAAGCTGGCAGGCGCTTACTTGATGCGCGGCAGCTGTTCCCACTGGTGGAATGGCGGCGGCGATGGCAGCGTCCATTCCAGAGTGTTTGCACCTTCACCCCAGGGATTGTCACCTGCGACGCGCTTCTTGGAGAAGGCTTCGAAGACGCCATAGAGGAAGATCAGCACGGCCACGGCCGAGAGATAGGAGCCGTAGGACGACACTGCATTCCAGCCGGCATAGGCATCCGGATAGTCGATGTAGCGGCGCGGCATGCCGGCGAGGCCGAGGAAATGCTGCGGGAAGAACACCAGGTTGACGCCGACAAACATGACCCAGAAGTGCAGCTTGCCGATGAATTCCGAATACATGTAGCCGGTCATCTTCGGGAACCAGTAGTACCAGGCCGCGAAGATCGCGAAGACGGCACCGAGCGACAGAACGTAGTGGAAGTGGGCAACCACGTAATAGGTGTCGTGCAGCGAGCGGTCGAGGCCGGCATTGGCGAGCTGGACGCCCGTGACGCCGCCGACGGTGAACAGGAAGATGAAGCCGATCGCCCAGACCATCGGCGTCGCAAAGCGGATCGAACCGCCCCACATCGTCGCAATCCAGGAGAAGATCTTCACGCCTGTCGGAACCGCAATAACCATCGTCGCGAAGACGAAATAGCGCTGCGTGTCGAGCGACATGCCGACGGTGTACATGTGGTGCGCCCAGACGATGAAGCCGACGGCGCCGATCGCGACCATGGCATAGGCCATGCCGAGATAGCCGAAGATCGGCTTCTTCGAGAAGGTCGAGACGATGTGGCTGACGATACCGAAGCCGGGCAGGATCAGAATGTAGACTTCCGGGTGACCGAAGAACCAGAACAGGTGCTGGAACAGGATCGGATCGCCGCCGCCTTCAGGCGCAAAGAACGCCGTGCCGAAGTTGCGGTCGGTGAGAAGCATGGTGATGCCACCCGCCAGAACCGGCAGCGAGAGCAAGAGCAGGAAGGCGGTGATCAGCACCGACCAGGCAAACAGCGGCATCTTGTGCAGCGTCATGCCCGGAGCGCGCATGTTGAGGATCGTCGTGATGAAGTTGATCGCGCCGAGGATCGAGGAAGCGCCGGCGATATGCAGGCCGAGAATGACAAGATCCATCGCTGGTCCGGGCTGCCCGGACGTCGAGAACGGCGGATAGATCGTCCAGCCGCCCCCTGCCCCGAAGCCACCGGCCGGGCCTTCGACGAACATCGACAGAAGCACGAGCAGGAAGGCGGGGATGATCAGCCAGAAGGAAATGTTGTTCATGCGCGGGAAGGCCATGTCCGGAGCACCGATCATGATCGGAACCATCCAGTTGGCAAAACCGCCGATCAGCGCCGGCATGACCATGAAGAAGATCATGATCAGCGCATGCGCAGTCGTGAACACGTTGTACATGTGCTTGCCGCCATCAATGGCAGCATCGCCCTCGAAGCCGTAGACCATGGAGGCCAGACCGTGGAAGATCTGGATGCCCGGTTCCTGCAGCTCCATGCGCATGATCACCGACAGCGTACCGCCGATGATACCGGCAAAGATCGCGAAGATCAGGTAGAGCGTGCCGATGTCCTTGTGGTTGGTGGACAGGAACCAGCGCTGAAAGAACGTCAGCGGCTTGTGGGCGTGGTCGTCATGGCCGTACGCGTGGTCTTGCGCAGGATCATGAAGATGATCGGTATGAGCGGGTGTTCCGGCCATGATAGTGCTCCCCTTCGAATTCTGTAGGGCGAATTACTGTGCGGCGTTTTCAGCGACGTCGACGGACTTTGCCGCAGCGTCGATGGAAGCCATGAGCGCCTTGTTGGCGTCGCCGACATTGGTGGCGGCGGCAGCGAGCCAAGTCGCATACTTGTCTTCACTGACAACGCGGATGGCGATCGGCATATAGGCATGGTCCTTGCCGCAGAGCTCGGAACACTGGCCGTAATAGAGACCTTCGCGGTCAGCCTTGAACCATGTTTCGTTCAGGCGGCCGGGAACGGCGTCGATCTTCACACCGAAAGCCGGCATGGCGAAGGCGTGGATCACGTCGGCGGCGGTCACGAGAAGACGGACCGTCTTGCCGACAGGGACAACGACGTCGTTGTCGACAGCCAGCAGGCGCGGATAGGCTTCGACGTCGGACTTGCCGATGCTGGCGCGATCTTCGTCCTTGAGCAGCAGGCTGTCGAATGACAGCGGCGTTTCGCCGACTTCGTATTCATAGGACCAGTACCACTGGTTGCCCGTTGCCTTGACCGTCAGATCCGGGTTCTGCGGCGGCGTCAGCTGCGCCGTCAGAAGCTGGAAGGATGGAATGGCGAGGAAAAGCAGGATGATGACCGGACCAAGCGTCCAGGCGATCTCGATGCCGGTGTGGTGGCTTGTCTTGGAAGCGACCGGATTCTTGCTCTCCCGAAACTTGACGACAACAAGCACGAGCAGGAGGAGAACGAACAAGGTGATCGGTATGATGAACCAGAGGGTATACTGCTCGAACCATGTAATTTCTTCCATGATGCCGGTCGCGGCATTCTGGAAGGTCATCTGCCAGTCGACAGGCTTGTCGGCCCAGGCGTTCGAAGCAAAGAGCAGACAGGCCATCGTCGCCAGAACTGCATAAGCCTTGTTTTTCACAATCGTGTCTCCCACATGCGCTTGATCGGGATCAAACCAAAACGCAGAATCCCTGCAATACTGTCGCGCTTCAAACCACAGTTTGAAGGTCGCCGCAACATCTGTCCACGGCACTCCGTGCGGCATTTTTGCGCAAACTGCGTATTCCCCGGTCAGCTGCGTTATCGATCGCTGTTTTTGTAACACAAAAAGGCACCCAAGGGCCAATCGCATTCATGGTTTGTCCGCCGCTATTCTCCAACGATACCGCCCGCCATTCTCCTGGAATGATGCCGAAGCAGAGGCGCACATCGTGACGAAACCGTTTCGCCTGTAAATGCAAGGCCTGCGCAATCGAAGCCCTTATATATGGGCTTGATCCATCCGCGTGTCGGCGCGAAGTGGGAGCCGGCATGCACAAAACGGCAGCGAAGGCTTCTGTCGCGGCCCAATTTCGGCCATACCCGGCTGAAAGGAGACTCAGGGCTTTTCATTTCCGCCCGTGCGCTTCAAGAATAGCCGCACTGATTCTTACGTTTTGAGGTTTTCATGGGCCTGTCCCTCGTTTCCCGTCTGCCGGTCCTGGCCCTGTTGTTGATCGCAGCATTGAGCTTTTCGGCTGCAGCACTGCCGCAATCGGCCTTCGCCCAGCAGCAGCCCGGCACGCCGGGTACCGTCAAGTCGAACCATGGCGCGTGGTCGATCGTCTGCGACCAGCCAGCCGGTGCTGCCGCCGAACAATGCGCGCTGATGCAGAATGTCATCGCCGAGGATCGTCCGGAGGTGGGCTTGTCCGTCGTCGTACTCAAGACAGCCGACCGCAAGGCGAAGATCCTGCGTGTGCTTGCGCCGCTCGGTGTGCTCCTGCCCAACGGGCTCGGGCTGAATGTGGACGGGAAGGATATCGGCCGCGCCTATTTCGTCCGCTGCTTCTCCGATGGCTGCTATGCCGAAGTCGTGCTCGAAGAGGAACTTCTGAAAACCTTCCGCAGCGGCGCGACGGCAACCTTCATCGTCTTCCAGTCCCCGGAAGAAGGCATCGGCATTCCGGTCGACCTCAAAGGGTTCGGCGAGGGTTACGACGCGCTGCCGTAAACCTTTCGTTTTATCGGGGACTGCACACTCCATCCGCCGTTTGTTTGGCCCCGTCATGGCTGCATTCGCCGTCTTTGATGCGACCAACGCACACCGCCCGCCCAGAGGATGGCTCTCCTGGCGCTGGATTTCCGCGACCGGGAGCCGCAATCGCAAGTTGACGGTGACGTTACACTCCCAGGTGCCTATTTTCATGATAGGAAACCACCTAATTACAGGACCAGTCCAAATTTGGGCCATCGATGCTCTGGACATTTTGAAGAAATTAACCGACATATGACCGCGATTGACCGATTTGGCACATATTAGGTTCGTAAACAGATTGTTCTAAAATTAAGCACTGCGTGCAAATTCCTTTTGAAGTGTCACTTTGCGTAAATCCCAATAACCTCAGTGAAGAATTCAAATACAACTTATTGTAATTGTTCATTAAATAAAATCGGACTCGCCCGCAGCCCTACAGGGGCTTTGCGAAGGGCGCTGCCGTAAAACCAATATGGAGATCAAAATGGCACTGGTTGTTGAATTTGGTAATGGCGGCGCGTCGACATTGTCCTCGCTCGTCGATGCAACACAAGCTGCGCTGGCGGCGCAGGTCGGAGCATTGCAGGACGGTGATGTCAGCGAAGCGAGCGATACCATCGGTTCCTCGATCCTGACCCAGAGCGTTGCCGTTGGCGCCGTTGGCTCTGCCGGCTCCGGGACCGGCGGTACGGTTAAGATCGAGTTCGATCCGTCGGCCAATGCCTATGACTTCGACGTCACCTCCGCCTGGAACAGCGTCAAGAACGTCAAGGCCGTTTCGGATGACTCGGAAAACGTCACCTTCAGCAATTTCGTGCATGTCGATGTCATCCTCGGGGGCGTAGAAGCATCGACCGTGAATATCATGGATGCCAAGCGCGGCAATGTGGTGACCGGCCAGGGCAATGACACCGTTAATCTGACGACCCTGACAAATGATGCCGGCTGGAGCAACGCGTTCACCATCAACACCAACGGCGGCGACGACAATATCGTGATCGGCGCAGGCAACACCGGTGTCGCCGGTGCGGGGGTCACGAACGGTTCGCTGACCACCTTCACCATCAATTCCGGCACGGGCGTAGACACGATCGACCTCTCCGCCATCTCCGCAAAGGCATCCTTTGTGACCGGTGGCAAGGGTGCCGATCTCATGATGGCAAGCGGTGGCGTCGACACCTTCGTCTTCGCCGTTGGCGACACCGGCACCAAGCTTTCGACGGCCGACGTCATCACCGGTTTTGGTGTTAACGACAAGCTCGACCTCTATGGCGTCGCAGCCAACTGGACCGCGGTCGATCAGGGTGGTGGCGAATTCATCGTCACCAACCTCCTGGACAACGCCAAGATCATCGTCGAGGGCGATCTGTCCGGTTCGTGGTTCATCTGAATAGGTTGAGCGCCGAACTTGCTCTATCCTAAAGGGGGAGGCTGGAGATCCAGCCTCCCCCTTTTCGTTAACAGATGCGCATCCGCGTTTTCGCCCGGCCATTTTGCGTCTTGCCGACGTTTTCGCCCGACACCCCTGCGGCCAAGGGGTGCTCCGCATCCGGCTCGGCGTCGAACAGAACAAAAAGCCGCCTTGGTAATGCTTGCCCCCTCCCCGCCAAATCACTACATAGGCCGGAACCGCGAGCTGCAGGAGCCACTTTCATGAACACCGATCTGATCAAACTCTTCGACAGTGATGAAGACGCGGTGCGGCGGGTTCTGGCGGAAACGCTTCAGGGGGCCGATGACGGCGAACTGTTCATCGAGCATGGCCAGTCGGAATCGCTTGCCTTCGACAATGGCCGCCTGAAGGGCGGAAGCTTCAACACGGACCAGGGCTTTGGCCTGCGCGCGGTTGCCGGCGAAGCGGTCGGCTATGCCCATGCGGGCGAGCTGTCGCTGTCGGCGCTGAAGCGCGCATCCGATGCCGTCGGTGCCGTCACGCGCGGTTATTCCGGCTCCTATGCCGCAGCCCCCCAGGGCACCAACAAGCGCCTTTATGGCGATGAGAACCCGATCGGTGAGCCGAGTTTCGAGGCCAAGGTCGCGCTGCTTTCCGACATCGACGCCTATCTGCGCGCCAAGGACCCGAAAGTGCGGCAGGTCTCCGCCTCGATCGCCGCCAGTTGGCAGGTGGTCGATATCCTGCGCGCCGACGGCCACCGCATGCATGACGTGCGGCCGATGACGCGGCTCAATATTTCCGTTGTCGTCGGCGATGGCGACCGGCAGGAATCCGGCTCCTACGGCGTCGGCGGACGGCGCGGTTTTGGCGATTTCATTGCCGTCGACAACTGGCGCCACGGTTCCGACGAGGCGCTGCGCCAGGCGCTGGTCAACCTCGAGGCCATCGACGCTCCGGCCGGAACGATGGACGTCGTGCTCTCCTCCGGCTGGCCCGGCGTGATGCTGCACGAGGCGGTCGGCCATGGACTGGAAGGCGATTTCAACCGCAAGAAGACCTCGGCCTTTGCCGGCCTGCTCGGCAGCCAGGTGGCCGCCAAGGGCGTAACCGTCGTGGACGACGGGACGATCGAGCAGCGGCGCGGCTCCCTGACCATCGACGACGAGGGCACGCCGTCGGCCTATAACGTGCTGATCGACGACGGCAAGCTGGTTGGCTACATGCAGGACCGGCAGAACGCCCGACTGATGGGCATGACGCCGACCGGCAACGGCCGGCGCGAATCCTACGCGCATGTGCCGATGCCGCGCATGACCAACACCTACATGCTCTCCGGCGACAAGACGCCGGAGGAGATCATCGCTTCCGTGAAGAAGGGCATCTATGCCGTCTCCTTCGGCGGCGGACAGGTCGACATCACGTCGGGCAAGTTCGTCTTCGGCTGCACCGAGGCCTACCTGATCGAGGACGGCAAGATCGGCGCACCCGTCAAGGGCGCCATGCTGATCGGCAATGGCCCGGAGGCCATGCAGCGCATCTCGATGATCGGCAACGACATGAAGCTCGATACCGGCATGGGCAATTGCGGCAAGGGCGGCCAGTGGGTGCCCGTCGGCGTCGGCCAGCCGCACCTGCGCATGAACGACATGACCGTCGGCGGCACGCGGGCCTGAAGATTTCAGGCTGCCTGTGAGCTATGCAACGCTGCCGTCAAACCGGCGGCGCTGCGCTATCGCCTGCTCCTGACCCGAGGATCGAGACCTTACAGACCGATCTGGGCCCGCTTGAAGCCTTAAATGCCTGTCTGCCCCAGCAAGGCAGAACAGTGACGGCGTCGCACACTTCGCGACGATAGCCGTGACACTTTCTGCGTTCATTCCCACCCCGTTGGAACCAAATCTCTCCCTCCGAGTTATGCGTCCAAGCTGCCACACTTGTTCGAATTGGCAGCGTTTATCATAAAGGAGAGACATCATGGGACGTGGAATTCTGCTCTGGCTTATCGGGGTGCCGATCCCCATCATCATTCTTCTCGCTCTCTTTTTCCGATAGGGGAAGCGCATGACAATGCCAGTTTCCTCCGGGGCGGTTTCTTCGGGACATGGTTCGCCTCTGTCGTCACACGTTGAATCCTCACGGTCCGCCGTCAGCTGGGGCGCGATCATCGCCGGTGCGGTTGCGGCTGCGGCAATCACCCTGCTTCTGACGCTACTCGGCTCGGGCCTTGGCCTGACCATGGTATCGCCCTGGGCGTCCGAAGGCGTGTCGGCCACCACATTCGCAGTCTCGACGGCGATCTGGATCGTCATCGTACAGTGGCTCTCGTCTGGCATGGGCGGTTATATCACCGGCCGGCTGCGGACCCGCTGGACCGGAACGCAGACAGACGAGGTTTTCTTCCGCGATACGGCGCATGGCATCCTGGCATGGGCCCTGTCGACGCTGATCATTGCGGGCACGCTGACCTCTGCCGTGACGTCGACGATCAACAGCGGCGTTCAGGCTGCCTCGACCGTGACTTCCGGTGCGGCAGTGGCCACAGCGTCCGCGGCCGCCAATGTTGACAGCGGCCCGACAGCCTATTTCGTCGATTCGCTGCTGCGTCCGGCCGATCCGGGTGCAACGACGGCTGAAACCAATGCGCAGGATGCAGCACAGGTGTCGCGTATCCTGATCAATGGTGCCACCGCCGGTGAAATCCCGGCCGACGACCGTGCCTATCTCGGCCGTCTCGTTGCTGTCCGCACCGGGCTTTCCGAAGCCGATGCCAATGCCCGTGTCGACACGGTGCTGAAGAGCATCGAGGACGCCAAGGTTGCAGCACAGGAAGCAGCCGACACCGCCCGCAAGGCCGGTGCGACGTTTGCCCTGCTGACGGCGCTGTCTCTTCTGGTCGGTGCCTTCATCGCCGGCGTCAGTGCGGCCCTCGGCGGCCGTGAGCGCGACGTGATCGATGAAAGCTTCATCAAGGGCTAATTAGACCGCCCACACGATCAAAAACTTTGGAAAACGGCGGTTCGCGACAGCGGGCCGCCGTTTTCCGTTCAACAAGGTTTAACGCCCTGACGTCTAAAGTCGGCTGAGCAGCCTTGCCAACGGCGGGCAACAGCGTCGGGATTTCTAAATGGTTGCCAGGATCGTCAAGCGCGTCGTCATCACCAGCGGTCTGGTTGCTGCAGGGCTTCTTGGCGCAGCGGGCGTCATGCGGTCGGCGCGCGGTCGCGGCGCCATCTTCACGCTGCACCATGTCCGACCAAAACAGGCACGCCTGTTCGATCCGAATGCCCATCTCGAGATCACGCCGGATTTTCTCGAGGCCACCATCCTGCGCCTGAAGCGCGAGAACTACCGCTTCATCGCGCTGGATGCACTCCCCGGCCATCTTGCGTCCCGCGATCCGCAGCCCGTTGCAGTCTTCACCCTGGACGATGGCTACCGCAACAATCTGGAATTTGCCGCCCCGGTCTTTGCCCGCCAAGCCGTACCCTTCACCGTCTTCGTGACCGGCGGCTTCATCGATCGCACGCACACGCTGTGGTGGGAGACGCTGGCAGACCTGATCGAGAGCAGGCAACACCTCAATTTCGATTTTGGCACCGGCGAAACGACGCTGCCCCTGTCGAACCAGTCGGAAAAACAGGCGGCCTTCGACCGCATCGCCGCCTTCATCCATGAGGGCAGCGAAGCGCTTGCCGTGGCGCAAGTGAACCGCCTGGCGGAAGGCCAGGGCATCGACCCGCTCGGCATCACGGAGAGGCTGACTCTGGGGGAGGCGGGCCTTCGAACACTGGTGGAAAACCCGCTGGCAAGCCTTGGCGCGCATACGATCAGCCACCGGGCACTGGCGCGACTGACTGAGGAGGAAGCACGCCATGAGATCGCCGCTTCCGTTGCGCGGGTCGAACGGATCATCGGCCAGCGGCCGCGCACACTGGCCTATCCCTACGGAGAGCGTTTCGCGGTTTCGGCGCGCGAAACCCGGCTTGCAGAAGCGCTTGGGCTTGCCGTCGCGGTGACGACACAGCCGGGAACGCTCGCCTCCGATGCGCCGCAGACCGCCCTGCCCCGCATCTCGCTCAACGGCTTCTACCAGAAACCGGCCTATGTCAGCGCGCTCGCTTCCGGTATCGCCTTCCGCATGATGCGGCGCGGCTGAACCGCGCCGTCATCGCCATGGCGCTACGGATACATGCGCAGTTTTTCCCAGTTGACATCGCCGTCCCTGCGCCGGAATTCGATGCGGTCGTGCAGCCGGAACGCGCCATCCTTCCAGAACTCGATCGACGTCGGCCTTATGCGGAAACCCGACCAGTGATCGGGGCGCGGAATCTCGCCGACGGCATAGCGCAGGCCGAATTCCGCAACCGCTTTTTCCAGTGCAAAACGGCTCTCCAGCGGGCGTGACTGTTTCGAAGCCCAGGCGCCGATGCGGCTGCCGCGCGGGCGGGTCTTGTAGTACTCGTCGGCTTCCTCGTTGCTGACGATCTCCACTGGGCCGCGCAGGCGCACCTGCCGCCGCAGCGATTTCCAGTGGAAACAGAGGGCCGCCTTCATGCTGCCGAGGAGCTCCTGCCCCTTCTGGCTTTCGAAATTCGTGTAGAAGACAAAGCCGCGTTCATCAAAGTCCTTGAGCAGCACCATGCGGACATTCGGCAGGCCATCGGCATCCACCGTTGCCAGTGCCACGCCGTTGGGATCGTTGATCTCGCTGGCCTTGGCCTCGTCCATCCATGTGCCAAAAAGCGAAAATGGTTCGCTTTGCTCTGTGAAGTCACCAGTTGTTAACCCAGTCTCGCTCATATTGTCTTCCAATGCCGTGACGTGTTGTGCGGCCTGCAATCCGGATCTCCGGATTGTTCGCCCAGTGTGAACAGTGAGGCCCCGCAGATCGCGCCTTGACCGGGCCCTTGCGACCTTTTCTCCGAGTCTTACAGGTATGCCGTGCAAGACATAGCAAAGTGTAGTGATCACACAAAGGGGCTATCCCGTCGCAGGGCAAGCCTCGCTACGCTGTGCCTGATCACGCTCTGTCTCTCGGGCTGCATGAGCGCCGGGCTTGATCTCGCCGACACGGCCAGTGTCGATACCTCGCTTTCGACAGGCTCGGTGCCCCAGTCCGTCAATCGCGACAGCCTGTCCGACGAAGTCACGGTGCGCAATGCGGTGTCATCGGCCGACGTTGAAACAACCGGCGGCAATCCGATCCCCTGGGCCAACTCGAATTCGGGTAGCGCAGGCGTCATCAGCAGCATCGAGGAAGACCGCTCGAACGGCCAGGTCTGCCGGCGGTTCACCACGACACGCCACTCCTACCAGGGCATAGCCAAGTTCGATGGCAACACCTGCCTGCTCGGCAATGGCGAATGGTATCTGACGCGCTTTGGCAAACGCAGCTGAAACCTGACGTTAACCACAGTTTCGCAAACATCCCCCAGATTGCCGTTCAAAGCCTGTTCCAGCCCGCCTAAGCGCTTGCGGCTAACTGATATTTAGCAACTCCTTTGCATCATCGCCTCTCGAGAAACGGAACGCCGATCAGGCCTTGCGTCCTCTTTTCAACAGGCTGGAAGGGTCGCTGGATGCGGCTTTCGGGAGCTCAGAGCCGATGACAACGATGCGCGACCCCTATTCTATTCTTGGCGTCCGGCGGAATGCCGGCCCGGACGAGATCAAGGCCGCCTGGCGCGCCATGGCCAAGGCCGTGCATCCCGACCAGAACCGCGACGACCCGATGGCAACGGCGCGTTTCGCCGAGGCCGGTCGCGCCTATGAAGTGCTGAAAAACCCCAAGCTCAGAAGCCGCTATGACGACGCGCGCCGCGAGGCCGAGCTGCGCCGCATGGAGGAATTGCACCGCAAGCCGCGCGAACCCGAGCAGCCGATCGGCGACGTCGATCCGGAAACGGCGGAGGAAATGGTTTCTCGTATTTTCGGAAGCGAACCGCGCGCCCGAAAGCCAGAACCGGCGGCAACTGCCAGCGCGCCAGTGCGCCCGAAGACACCGACGAAGCCGGACGCCAAGCCGGAGCCGAAAGCCGAGGCTAAGCCCGACATCGCCGCAGACGCCAGGCCCGAGACCAAGCTGGAGACAAAAGTCGACATCGTCGAGAAACCGGCGCCCTTCGCCATTTTCCCACGGTCTGCGGCGCCGGCAGCCGAACTCGTCTCGGCGATCGTGCGACGCATCCGCGGCGCGGCCAGCAAGGCCGTCGAAAAGGTCCCGGACATCGCCTGCGAAGTGACCGTTTCGGTCGAGGACCTTTTCAACCGCACCAAGGCGACGGCGACATTGCCGGATGGCCAGACACTGAAGGTCGCCCTGCCCGGCGGCACCACCGATGGCAGCCTCCTGCGCATGAAAGAACTGGGCTACCGCCTCAACGGCATGCTGCGCGGCGATATCGTCGTGACCGTGCGGGTCCGCCAGGACGGGGCTATGCGCACCGAGGGCCTCGACCTGCGCACGACGCTGCCGATCGACATCCAGAATGCCGTGCTCGGTTGGGAAACAAAGGTCATGACCCTGACCGGTCCCGTCGATGTTACCGTGCCGGCCTGGTCCGGGTCCGACAGGGTCATCCGGCTTGCCGGGCACGGCCTTGCCGATGCCGACGGCAAGCGCGCCGACCTTCTCGTCGAACTTCGGCTGATGCTCTGGGAGAACCCGGACGAGAAGATCACCGACCTGATGCGCAGCCGCCAGCAGGGCCTGTTCCTGTAACGGATTCTTGACGGTCTGACCCATTATTACGGGGACTAACAGTTCCTGATCCGCGCCGTGCTTGAACCACCGGGGTGGCTATGCCATAGGCAATGCTCCAAAAGACGGGCCGCCGTGATTTGACAGTCACAATGGCGCTCGCAGCAGGTTCAACACATGCGGACTTTCCGATCGGCCCTGGCTGACGAAAAGCACAGGCAATAGCGGGGGCATACCATGTCGCAAACATCCGGATTGATGAAGGGTAAGCGCGGCCTCATCATGGGCGTCGCAAACAACCGTTCCATCGCCTGGGGCATCGCCAAGGCGATCCATGCGCAAGGCGGCGAGATCGCCTTCACCTATCAGGGCGAGGCGCTGAAAAAGCGTGTCGAGCCTCTCGTCGCGGAAGTCGGCGGCCTTCTTGCCGGCCATTGCGACGTCAGCGATGAAGCAACCATCGATGCCGTGTTCGACGGACTGGAAAAAACCTGGGGCAAGATCGATTTCATCGTTCACGCCATCGGCTTTTCCGACAAGGACGAACTGACCGGCCGCTATGTCGACACATCCGCCGACAATTTCGCCAAGACCATGCAGATTTCCGTCTATTCCTTCACATCGGTTGCACGGCGTGCCGAAAAGCTGATGACGGATGGCGGTTCAATGCTGACGCTGACCTATTACGGCGCCGAAAAGGTCATGCCGAACTACAATGTCATGGGCGTTGCAAAGGCAGCACTCGAGGCGAGCGTGAAATATCTGGCGGTCGATCTCGGCCCGAAGAACATCCGCGTCAATGCGATCTCGGCCGGCCCGATCAAGACGCTGGCCGCCTCCGGCATCGGCGACTTCCGCTATATTCTGAAGTGGAACGAGTACAACGCACCGCTGCGCCGCACCGTGACGATCGAAGAGGTCGGCGATGTCGGCATGTACATGCTGTCCGACCTGTCGCGCTCGGTAACCGGCGAAATCCACCACGCCGACAGCGGCTATCATGTCATCGGCATGAAGGCCGTCGACGCGCCGGATATTTCCGTCGTCAAGGACTGACGGACTTACAGGGGTTTCCCGTGCTCATCTATGTGATCCGCCACGGCCAGACCGACTGGAATGCCGAACTCCGCCTGCAGGGGCAAAAGGACATTCCGCTCAACGACACCGGCCGCCAGCAGGCGACCGGAAACGGCCAGGCGCTGGCCGCCCGTCTCGGCGCAAAGGCCAGGCACTTCGATTTCGTCTCGAGCCCGCTTCACCGGACACGCGAAACCATGGAGCGCATGCGTCTCGCCATGGCGCTCGAACCCTCCGCCTACCGAACCGACGAACGCCTGATGGAAGTCTCTTTCGGCGACTGGGAAGGCCACACCATGGCCGAGCTGGAACAGCAGGTGCCGGAGCGTGTGGCGGAGCGCGAGGTCTCTAAATGGGATTTTATCCCGCCGGGCGAAACCGCGGAAAGCTACGAGATCCTGTCCTGGCGCGTCTCGGCATGGCTGAAAGATGTGACGACACCGACGGTCTGCGTTGCCCATGGCGGGGTCATCCGGGTGCTGTTCAGGATTTGCGGTGTGATGACGCAGGATGAGGCGTCGGTCGGCCCCATTCCGCAGGACCGGATCCTCAAGCTGGAAAATGGCATGATCGACTGGCTATAGGGTCGGCAGGGCCTGTGTGGGCCGCTGCCAGTCTGCAGGGGTGGATTACTGCACGATCTCGAGATCGTTGATGACGCGCTTGCCGTCGACTTCCGTATAGAAGACCAGGACCTTGACGCCTTCCTTGAGGCCATCGAAGTTGAATTCTTCCGGTGCCTGATAGTTCTTGCCATCATCCAGGGAGAGGCTCAGGCTCTCGGTATCGACGCCTGTGATAACGGCCTCGACATCGGCGCTCTCGGCAAACGCACTCAGCGGTGAGAACAACCCGGCAGCGGCCAAAAGTGCCACAACGACGAAACGCATCTGTCCTGCCCTCTTCAACGACTCGATCAATTTTGTTGTTCCGATCATTTGATCCCCGATTGTGGCAAAAATTGCCCGTGCCTGCGTGATTTCCGGATCTTGAGAAAACACAGCCTGTGGCTGCGCCGTCTCAAGGCCTAACAACCGCCCCTGCGGAAATGACGAATTTCATAACAGGAACAGGCTCTAAAGCCAATATTAAGACTCCGGTCCTACTGTGGCCGCGGGGGCTTTGGGGTGCATGAACATTGAGTATGATCGTCACAATCCGTCGCCACGCCAGCACCATTGCCCGTCTGGCAAAACCGTCTCTCGTGCCAGCCTTCATCGCAGCGGCAGTCGTGTTTACCGGTGGTTATTTCTTCGAGCAGCAGAACCGCGAGAATTTCGGCAGCGATCTTGAGATCAGCGTCCAGAACGAACTCAATCTGATTTCAACCCGCCTGCAGGGCGAGATCAACACCACCATCGCCGCACTGCGCGGTCTTGCAAACAGCGTGTCCGTTGCCCCCGACATGAGTGTCGAAAATTTCGACCGCCTGGCAGCCAAGATGCTGCTGCAGAATCCGCAGATGGTGCGTGTCAGCGCGGCACCCGATGCTGTCGTGAAAATGACCTACCCGCGGCAGGGCAACGAACGCCTGATCGGCACCGATTTCAAGCGGTTCGGCTCGTCGCGGCTGGCGACGGACCGGGCACAATCGAAGGCCAAGCCAATTATCGCCGGTCCCGTCCGGCTTCCCAGCGGCAAGACCGGCTTTAACCTGTTTTTTCCGGTGTTCTCCAAGGTCGGCGGCCATACCGGCTTCTGGGGCTTTATCGAAGCGATCGTCGACGAGAAGAAACTCTATGCGAATGCCAGCCTGATAGAGAAGACCGAGAATGAAGGTGGCGTGTCGTCAGACCATCGCCACATCGATCTGCACCTGGCGATCCGGGATATTTCTGTCGCCAACAGCATTCAGGATCCTTTCTTCGGGGACTTTGAAATCTTCAAGGAAGAGCCGGTGATCCGCAGACTGGCCCTTCCCGGCGGCGTCTGGGAACTGGCGGCGATCCCGGCCAAGGGCTGGGCACAGGAGCCGGGCAACAGCAACGGCCTGCGCATCACCATTCTGGTTGCCGCCGCCGTGGTGATCATCCCGATCTTCCTCACCGGCGGCCTCGTCAGTGAACGCCAGCGCAACCGTGCCAAGATCCGGGCCCGCGAAAACGAATTGCTGACCGTGTCGCACCGGCTCAACCTTGCGCTCGAATCCTCCAAGATCGGCATCTGGGAAATCGACCTTGAAACACAGTCCCGCACCTGGGACGAACGCATGTCCCATCTGCACGGCATGTCGGCGCAGGCGAGCCAGCCGACCTATGAAACATGGCGCAGGACCGTCCATCCCGATGACATCAGGTCGGCCTCGCTTTCCCTGTTCAAGACGCTGGATGAGGGCCTTGAATACCGTTCGCAATACCGCGTCGCCCTGCCTGACGGGACCTTCCGGCACATCCGCAATGTCGGTTCCACCCATGAAGGGCCGGACGGCAAGGCCAAGATCACGGGTATCAGCTGGGATGTCACCGATGACGTGCTGATGACCGAGGAGCTGCGCGCCGCCAAGGCCCTGGCCGACCTCAAGAATGACGAACTGGCGCAGGCGAAGGATCGCATCGAGCACAACGCCCTGCATGATCCGCTGACGGGCCTGGGCAACCGGCGCATGCTCGACAAGGAGCTGAAGGGGCTGTCCGGCGACGCCGGCCTCGTCGACATCGCCATCCTGCACATCGATCTCGACCGCTTCAAGCAGATCAATGACACTCTTGGCCACGCTGCCGGCGACGCGATGCTGGTCCACGCATCGGAAATCCTGCGCTCCAACATCCGCGACAACGACATAGTCGCGCGCATCGGCGGCGATGAATTCGTCATTGTCGTCAGCAATCCACCGGGCAATGTCTTCCTGTCGCAACTGTGCGAGCGGATCATCAGCCAGATGCGCCAGCCCGTCGATTACAACGGTTTTCCCTGCCGGTTCGGCGTCAGCATCGGCATCGCCGTTGCCCGCGAAAAGGCCGTCGACGAGCACAAGCTCCTGGTCAATGCCGACATCGCGCTGTACCGCGCGAAAGAGAATGGCCGCAACCGCCACGAATTCTTCACCGAGGTTCTGCAGGCGGAGATCATCAAGACCAAGCGGATCGCCGACGAGATCCTCGAGGGTATCGAAAAAAACGAGTTTGTCGCCTGGTACCAGCCGCAGCTGGAAGCCGGCACCCTGAAGCTCGCCGGCGTCGAGGCGCTGATCCGCTGGAACCACCCCCGCGAGGGGCTTTTGACGCCTGACAAGTTCCTGAAGATCGCCGAGGAAATGAACGCCATGGCGACGCTCGACCGCATCGTGCTCGACCGGGCGCTGATCGACGGCATGCGCTGGGCCGCCGAAGGCATCATCGTGCCGAAGATCTCGGTCAATGTCTCGGCCAAGCGCCTGCGTGACGAAACGCTGGTCAATTCGCTGAAGGGACTGAGCCTGCGTCCCGGACAGATTTCCTTCGAACTGGTGGAATCGATCTTCCTCGACGAAAGCGACGATATCGTCCTTGCCAATATCGAAGGCATCAAGAAACTCGGTATCGACATCGAAATCGACGATTTCGGCACGGGCCACACCTCCATCGTCAGCCTTTTGAAGATCAAGCCGAAACGCCTGAAGATCGACCGGCAGCTCGTGGCACCGATTCTGCGCGCCCGCAGCGAACAGGCCCTGATCCGCTCGATCATCGAGATCGGCCGTTCGCTCGGCATCGAGACGGTGGCCGAAGGCGTCGAGACCATGGAACATGCCGAGATGCTCGGCCTGTTCGGCTGCGACCTCTTGCAGGGCTACGCATTTGCCAAGCCGCTGAGCGCCGACGACTTCGCACATTTCGCCCGCAACCAGCTCCTGCAACTGGCATCCTGAGCAGCAGGCTGCCTCTGACACAGACCGTTTAACGCGGTGTGGCAACGAAACCGATTTTACTTTTACCGCGCGCACTCGGGAGCGGTTCGTCTTCAAACGGCCGTTTGCGCCAACAGAATGGCTTCCGTTCGGAGACGAAACGCTCTAGTAGTCACGACCGAAGGCGATGGCCGCTTGCCGCCATCTGCCCGCAGCGTTTCAACAGTCGGTCCTGCTCGCCATGTCGCACAACACCTTCGGTCACCTCTTCCGCGTCACCACCTGGGGCGAAAGCCACGGGATCGCGCTTGGCTGCGTCGTCGATGGCTGCCCCCCCGGCATTCGCTTCACGCTCGCCGAGCTTCAGTCCTGGCTCGACAAGCGCAAGCCCGGCCAGTCGCGTTTCGTGACGCAGCGGCGGGAAGATGATCTGGTTCGCATCCTCTCGGGCGTCATGCTCGATGACGACGGCGAGACGATGATTTCGACGGGAACGCCGATCTCGATGATGATCGAGAACACCGACCAGCGCTCCAAGGACTATTCGGAGATTTCCAAGCGCTACCGTCCCGGCCATGCCGACTATACCTATGACGTCAAATACGGCATTCGCGACTATCGCGGCGGCGGGCGATCGTCGGCTCGCGAGACTGCGGCCCGGGTCGCTGCCGGCGGTCTGGCGCGCAAGGTGGTGCCCGGTCTTCTGGTCCGCGGCGCGCTGGTGCAGATCGGCAAGCACAAGGTCAACCGCGACAACTGGGACTGGAACGAGGTCGGCAACAATCCGTTCTTCTGCCCTGACCCGAAAATGGTGCCCATCTGGGAAGACTATCTCGACGGCATCCGCAAGGCGGGCTCGTCCATCGGTGCCGTCGTCGAAGTGGTTGCCGACGGCGTGCCGGCCGGCATCGGCGCGCCGATCTATGCCAAGCTCGACCAGGACATCGCCTCCAACCTGATGTCGATCAATGCCGTCAAAGGCGTCGAGATCGGCAACGGCTTTGAAGCTGCGGAAATCACCGGCGAGGAAAATGCCGACGAGATGCGCGTCAGCGCGTCCGGCGATCCGATCTTTCTGTCCAACAATGCCGGCGGCATTCTGGGCGGCATCGCTACCGGCCAGCCGGTCGTGGCGCGCTTTGCCATCAAGCCGACCTCCTCGATCCTCACCGAGCGCCGCTCGATCGACAGCGACGGACAGGAGGTCGACGTGCGCACCAAGGGCCGCCACGATCCCTGTGTCGGCATCCGCGCCGTGCCGATCGGCGAAGCCATGCTGGCCTGCACCATTGCCGACCATTATCTGCGCGACCGCGGCCAGACAGGTCGCCTGAAATGACCGGTCGTCTGAAATAACAGAGGAAACAGCCTTATGTTCGACCAGAAGCGCGTTGCCGATGCCATCAGGGCTTTCGAAGCCGGCGAAATCGTCGTTGTCACCGATGATGACGGCCGCGAGAACGAAGGCGACCTGATCGTCGCAGCCGTGCATTGCACCCCGGAAAAAATGGCCTTCATCGTGCGCCACACGTCCGGGATCGTCTGCACGCCGATGCCGAGGGAAGAGGCAAAACGCCTCAACCTCAATGCCATGGTCGCGGACAATGATTCCGCCCACACCACCGCCTTTACCGTCACCGTCGATTTCAAGCATGGAACCACAACGGGGATTTCTGCCGAAGACCGGACGCTGACGGTGCGCAACCTTGCCAATCCGAATGTCGGCGCTTCCGACTTCACCCGCCCCGGGCATATCTTTCCGCTGATTGCCCGCGAAGGCGGCGTGCTGATGCGTTCGGGCCACACCGAAGCCGCCGTCGATCTCTGCCGGCTCGCCAGCCTGCCGCCGATCGGCGTGATCTGCGAACTGGTCAACGACGACGGCACCGTGATGCGCGGGCCGCAGGTGGCCGGTTTTGCCGAGACGCACGGCCTGAGGCAGGTTTCCGTTGCCGATCTCATCGCCTACCGGCAGCGCAAGGACAAATTGATCGAGCTGGAAAACAGCTTCGACATCGAAACACCCTATGGCAAGGCCAAGGGCCATGCCTATTCGCTGCCCTGGGATCCGATGCAGCATCTGGCCGTCGTCTTCGGCGATATCCGAGACGGGGTCGATATTCCGGTGCGGCTGCATCTGGAAAATGTCGGTGCCGACGTGTTCGGCAAGGACTGCCAGGTCGACCAGATCATGAAACGCATTTCCGATCAGGGCCGCGGCGTGATCGTCTACCTGCGCGAGGGCTCGGTCGGCGTTGGCGTTTCCACGACGGCCCGCCCCGCCAAACACGAGCGCGAAGGCCATGGCGAAGCGCAGGCGCGCGAAAGCGAATGGCTGGAAATCGGTCTCGGCGCCCAGATCCTGAAAGACCTCGGCATCGCCTCGATCAAGCTCATCGCCTCGCGCGAGCGCCACTATGTCGGGCTGGAGGGCTTCGGCATCGCAATCACCTCGACGGATATCCTGTAGGCTGCGCGCAGACTACAGGCGCCTGTCTCTAACTGTTTCAATTTGTTGATATTTCCATATCCGCCTTGGCATGACTGACCGGCAACACATGCCACGCCCGCCCCATCAGAGCGCTGCCGAAAATACGGTGAATGGCGGCGACATGGCCATACACGCCACGTGCATCGATAGGCGAACAATCGTCGTCAACCCCTTCATACATTCACACTTTCTAAACTGAAACCTGCTATTTTTCGGGTATCCGATGGGCATGGTTATGCCATTGCCGACATGACGAAGGCTTCGGAGCACATGCTCAGCTGATTGGAAGTCCGCTTTCGAGAAAATCCGCGCCGATTTTCACCATCGATCAGGCGGCCGGATTGTCTGTTTGGCATTGTGCCGAACCCGAAGCGTCCGGATACCCGTTGACGCCTAATATCCCGGCAATCAGATGGGAAGGCTCATGAGCATTTTTTCACTAACATCCGATTCCAGCGCTATTCAGGCCGCCCTGAACAAGTCGCAGGCAATCATCGAATTTGACATGAAGGGCAAGATCCTGACGGCGAACGCGAATTTCTGTCGCGCCATGGGATACGAGCTCTCTGAAATCCAGGGGCAGCATCACAGCCTGTTCATCGATCCAGCGGATGCCGCGAGCCCGGATTATCGCGCCTTCTGGGAAAGACTGAATAAGGGCGAGCTCGACCAGCGGCAATACAGGCGCATCGGCAAGGGCGGCAGGGAGATCTGGATCGAGGCCTCCTACAATCCTATCTTCAGAGGGTCGAAACCCTACAAGGTCGTCAAGTTTGCGACGGACGTAACAGCGAGCAAGCTGAAGGCGGCCGAGGATGCTGGCAAGCTGAGCGCCCTGTCGCGGGCACAGGCGATGATCGAATTTACGCCAAAGGGCGAAATTCTGACCGCAAACGAGAATTTCCTGTCCGCGCTTGGCTACCAGCTTGCGGAGATCCAGGGCAAACATCATTCGATATTCTGCGATCCGGCATTCGTCCGAACCGAAGACTATCGGTCCTTCTGGCAGAAGCTTTCGCAAGGCGAGTTCATTGCCGACGAATTCCTGCGGATCGGCAAGGGCGGCAAGCGGGTCTTCATCCAGGCATCGTACAATCCGATCTTCGACATGAACGGAAACGTCATCAAGGTCGTCAAGTTCGCGACCGACGTCACCGAACGGGTGCGGGCCGTGGAGGAGCTGGCAACGTCGCTTCAGGGTCTGTCTGACGGCGATCTGCAACACCGCATCGAGCGGCCGTTCATTCCCGCGCTGGAAAAGATCCGGCAGGATTTCAATTCGGCGGTCGGCAAGCTTCAGTCGGCCATGACCACCGTTGCCACCAATGCACAGGCGATTACCGCAGGATCGAAGGAGATCCGCACCGCCTCCGATGAACTGGCCCGGCGCACCGAGCAGCAGGCCGCCTCGATCGAGGAGACCGCTGCGGCACTCGAACAGATCACCACGACCGTCTCCGATTCCAGCCGACGCGCCGAAGAAGCAGGCAATCTCGTCCGCAAGACGCGGCAGAACGCCGAACAGTCCGGTGTGATCGTCCAGTCTGCCGTATCAGCCATGGGGCAGATCGAAAATTCGTCGCGCGAGATTTCCAATATCATCAGCGTCATCGACGAAATCGCCTTCCAGACCAACCTGCTGGCGCTGAATGCCGGTGTCGAGGCGGCACGGGCGGGCGATGCGGGCAAGGGCTTTGCCGTCGTTGCCCAGGAAGTGCGCGAACTGGCACAGCGCTCCGCCAAGGCGGCAAAAGAGATCAAGGCGCTGATCAACACCTCGAGCGAACAGGTGAAAAGCGGCGTCGCGCTGGAAGAAATCGTTGGCCAGGTGCTGGAGATCAACACCAATGTCGCCGCCATCGTCGAAGGCGCAAAGGAACAGGCCGTCGGCCTGAAGGAGATCAACAAGGCGGTCAACACCATGGACCAGGGCACGCAGCAGAATGCGGCCATGGTCGAGGAATCGACCGCCGCCAGCCATGGGCTGGCCCGCGAAGCGGAATCGCTCTTCGAGTTGATCGGACAATTCAAGGTCGGCAACCATTCGCCCTCGCCACGGATCGCCGAAGCACGACATGATTCAAGACCTGTCGCATCCCCGGCCCGCAAGATGGCCAGCCAGGTCAGCCGTGCCTTTTCTGGAAATGCCGCGACGGCACCGTCGCAGGATACATGGGAGGAGTTCTGATGAGCCTTGCCGACACACAGCCGCGTTTTGAGAATACATCGTTCGAGATCATTGCGTTCCGCCTGCATGATCAGGAATTCTGCGTCCGGACGACAACCATCCGCGAAATTCGCGGATGGGGACCTGCAACGCCAATCCCGCACGCACCGCATGATGTCCTGGGCGTGATGAACCTGCGCGGCTCCGTCATCCCGATCATCGATCTCGCCACCAAACTCGGCATGCCGCGCACGCAGGCCAACGAGCGCAGCGCCATCGTGGTGGCCGAAGTCCACTCCATGGTGATCGGCCTTCTGGTCGACAGCGTGTCGGACATTCTGACGGTGCGCGGCGAACAGATCCAGCCGGTTCCGGAGGTGACGTCGGCGTATGAAAAGAGCATTGCCGACGGCATCATCACCCATGATCACGGGATGATCTGCTTTCTCAATCTGAGCCGGATGTTCCAGGCGCGGGAAATCGAGGATATGGCGGCCTGACCGGTCGCCGGGTATTTGAACGCCTAGGGCTTTAATCGACGCCCCTTGTCCCTGCCCTGTCCTGCCTGTCCTGTCCCTGCCCTGCCCCAAAGCCCGCGCCAGCCATGGCCGGACCATTGCCATGCCTGTCTCGCAAGGACACGCGTGGAGGCGGTGAATAGATCCCGCGTCTCGCGCGTCCCCTGTGGACAAATGCCGGCGCTTTCCTATCATGCCGGCATGCGGCATCGGATTTCGGCACGACGACAACGGTCGAACCGGCATTCGGATGGCACTCCGGGGAGGGAAATGGCGCATGTGGGATTTCGAAATCTGCAGGACCATCGGCATACTCCTGCGCACAATGCCCTTCATCCTGATGCGCATGGCGATCTATTTCGGCATCACCATCGCCTTCATCCTGTCGACCGGGACCGGCGCGGGCATCGGATACGGGCTCGGCGCCTGGAGCAATGATGCGGAATCCTTCACCGTCTGGGGTGGCATTTTCGGCTTCGGCCTCGTTGCCGGTGCGATCTACTGGGTGCGGGAATGGCTGCTCTACATGGTCAAGGCCGCCCATATCGCCGTCATGGTCAAGCTGATCGATGGCCAGCCGATGCCTGATGGCAAAAGCCAGATCACCCATGGGCGCGAGACCGTGGCCGCGCGGTTCGGCGAAACGAACGTGCTGTTTGCGCTCGACCAGTTGATCAAGGGCGTGATCTCGGTGGCGACCGGGCTGATCGGCGGCATTGCGGCCTTCCTGCCGATCCCGGGACTGGATACCCTTGCGCGATTTGCAAACACGGTGATCCGCATTTCGTTGACCTATGTCGACGAGATCATCCTCGGCTACAATATCCGCATCGACAGCCGCAACCCCTGGGAAAGCTCGCGGCAGGGCCTTGTCCTCTACGCCCAGAACGGCAAGACGATGATCCGCAACGCCGTCTGGCTGTCGATCTTCCTCTATCTGCTCGCCATCATCGTCTTCGTGCTGGCGCTCGCCCCGGCTGCGGCCATTCTCTACGTCTTCCCCGGCGAATGGGCCGGCTATGCCTTCGTGCTCGCCATCGTCTTTGCCTGGTCATTCAAGGCCGCCGTGCTTGAACCCTTCGCGATTGCCGCGCTGATGAGCGTCTATTTCAAGGTGATCGAGGGACAGGTGCCCAATGCGGAGTGGGATGCGAAACTGTCTTCCGCCTCCGAGAAGTTTCGCGAGATCAAGGACAAGGCCTTCGGCGGCACCCCTGCTGCGGCCTAGTCCCTCCTTCGCCAGCCTGCCGTGCCGGCGCGGATGTCCAGATACCAGGACCCGTCTTTTCCGTTTTTGACCGAAAGGGCGATAGACAAAGGCGCAGCGTCGTACTACCAATGATTAATCGTTTAATCATTGGTGTCGGATTTCATGGCCTTTGTCCGCTCGGGATCGAACCTCAGCCAGATCGCCGCCCTGCTCGGCGTCTCCGCAGCGACGGTGTCAAACGCGCTGTCCGGCAAGGGTCGCGTCTCCGCAGAGCTTGTCGACAAGATCCGCGCGACGGCGGCGGAGATCGGGTATGTGCCGAGCCTCACGGGACGGGCATTGCGGACCGGCCGCACCGGCGTGCTTGGACTGGTCCTGCCCGATATAGCCAATCCCCTGTTTCCGCAGATCGCCCAGGCCATTGAATTTGCCGCCAGCAGCGCCGGATATGGCGTGCTGATCGCCGATTCGCGCGGCAGCGTTGCCATGCAGACGGACGCGATCAGCAGGTTGGTCGAGCGCGACGTCGACGGCATCGTCATCGTTCCGCGCCGCGGCACGCGGATCACCGACATCGGCTGCCCGGTCGCCGTCATCGACAGCCCGTCGACGCCGGGCAATACGGTTTCGGCCGATCACTGGCAGGGCGGACAGGCCGTCGTCGAGCACCTGGCCGGGCTTGGGCATCGCAGGTTCCTGCTGATCGGCAACAACGCCGCCTCCAACGTCCAGAACGATCGCATCGGCGGCATGAAATCCCGGCTTCCGCAGGGTGGCCATGCCGAGGTGATGTGGATCGAAAGACATGAGGCGCAGTTCGGCAAGGGCGGCCTGCTCGGGCTTGCCGAAAGGGTGGCGGATGGCTTTACCGCCTTCTGCGCCGTTTCCGACCTGCAGGCGCTGCGAGCGCTCACCGAACTGCAGCGCGCCGGCATCGCCGTGCCGGAGGCCGCCAGTGTCACCGGCTTTGACGATCTCGTCTGGTCGTCGGTGATTACGCCGGGCCTGACGACGCTGCGCATGGACATGGCGACGATCGCCGACATCGCCATCAAGGCGCTGGTGCGTGTCATCGAAACCGATGCAGCCGGAACGGCGGTGGCAGCCGACCGCCCAAGCGTGCCGATGACACTGGTGATCCGCCAGACCACTGCCCGGATGGCGGCCTCGGCCGGCACCGTTTCCAATTCGGAACCAGAAACACCGCCTGAAGGAGAACGCAGATGACCAAGATGCTCTTGATTTCCACCACGGCCCTGATGCTGACAGCGGGCTTTGCCCAGGCGCAGGACAAGACCCTGACCATTTCCGTCTATGCCTTTGCGCAGGACGACTTCAAGGCGATCGTCTACGATCCCTTCGAAGCGCTCTGCGGCTGCACGCTGGTCGTCGAGACCGGCAACAGCGTCGAACGGCTGGCAAAGATCGAGGCCAACAAGGCAAGCCCTGTTATCGACATGGCGGTTGTCTCGATGGCCGATGCGCTGTCGGCTGCGCGCAGCGGCCTGATTGAAAAGATCGACACGAGCAAGCTGACAAGCTTCGACAAGCTCTACGACATTGCCAAGGATCCGAACGGCGACGGCATGAGCGTCGGCTATACCTTCTATGCGACCTCGATCGTCTACCGCACCGACAAGATGACGATCGACAGCTGGGCCGACCTGCTGAAGCCGGAATATGCCGGTCACGTCGCCTTCCCGAACGTCACCACCAACCAGGGGCCGCCGGCGCTCTACATGCTCGGCCAGGCGCTGGGCAAGGATACGCCGGATCTCAAGGGCGCGATCGAGGCGGTCGGTGCCGCCAAGGACGATATCGTCACATTCTACGTCAAGTCCTCGCAACTCGTGCAGCTGATGCAGCAGGAGGAAATCTGGGCCGCACCGATCGGCCGCTTCTCCTGGGCGCCATTCACCAAGCTCGACCTGCCGCTCGGCTGGGCGACGCCGAAGGAAGGCCAGACCGGCGGCATGAACGTCATGGTTCTGACCAAGGGCTCGAAAAACCACGACCTGGCGCTGCAGTTCATGGATTTCTGGCTGTCGACCGAAATCCAGACCAAACTCGCCGAAAAGCTGATCGACAGCCCCGCCAACAAGGATGTGCAGGTGTCCGATGCGGTCGCTGCCGACATCACCTATGGCGAGGACACAGCCAGGAGCCTGAAGCTTATTCCCTCCGCCATAGCGCTCGACAACCGCGATGGCTGGCTGTCGGAGTGGAACGCCCGGGTCGGCCAGTAACACGAATGCCTCCCAAGGCAAGGGACGCGGCGCAGAGCCGAATGGCGACCGCCGCGTCCCGACTGATCCTTGAGAATCACGGAGACGACGTTTTATGTTCCAGAACCGGACAGAAGCACTGGCGCTTGCCTTGCCGGCCGCGATCTTTGCGGCGCTGGTCTTTCTCGTGCCGGTCATCCTGCTGCTTTCCGAGGGGTTTCGGGTCGCCGACAGCTGGACGTTTTCCGCCTATGCCGACTTCTTCGCGCAGCCGCTCAACCGCACGGTCTTCCTGCGCACGCTGAAACTGGGCGCACTGGTGACACTGGTGGCTGCCATCATCGGCTATGCCGCCGCCTATGCCATCGTCAGCCTGCCGGCGGGAACCAAGGGGCGGATGATCGGTCTCGTCGTGCTGCCGCTGATGATTTCGCCGGTCGCCCGCACCTATGCCTGGATCGTCATCCTCGGCCGCACCGGCATCGTCAACCACGCGTTGATGGCGGTCGGCCTCAGCGACGCGCCGATCCGCATCCTGTTCAGCGAGACAGCCGTGTTCATCGGCCTGTTGCAGCTGTTCCTGCCGCTGATGATCATCTCGCTGGTCAGCGCGCTTGAAAACCTGCCGAAGGATGTGGTGCCGGCCGCCCGCGTGCTCGGTGCCAACTGGCTGCAGGTGTTCTGGAAAATCATCCTGCCGCTCACCCGCGAGGGCCTGGTCGTCGGTGGCACGCTGGTCTTCACCGGCTCGATGACCGCCTATATCACGCCGGCCATTCTCGGCGGCTCGAAGGTGCTGATGCTGGAAACGCTGATGTACCAGCAGGTGACCGTCGCCAACAATTTCGTTGCCGCCAGCGTCATCGCCTTCATCCTTGTTGTCATGAGCTTTGCCGCCAACATCCTCTTGAAACGCATCGCAACGGCGAGGAACCGGTCATGACCCGGAGACTGTTTGCACCGCTGACCCTGCTTCTGGTGCTGGTCTTCCTGATCGGCCCGTTTTTGATCATCGTCGCCGCCTCGTTTTCGGCGGGCGACACGCTGGCTTTTCCGCCGCAGGGCCTCTCGTTCAAGTGGATCCTCAAGGTCTTCACGGTCGAGAGTTTTCGCGACAGCTTCGTGATGTCGATGTTTCTGGCCATCGGCGGCACGTTTGCAGCACTAATCATGGGCATTCCGGCATCCTATGCGATGTCGCGATACAGGCTGCCGTTTTCGGAGACGGTGCGCACCGTGGTTTCGGCGCCGATCATCGTGCCCGGCATCATCGTCGGGCTGGCGCTTTTGCGCTATTTCGTCGTGCCGATCGGGGTGCCGATCACGCTGGCCCTATTTCTCGCCCATACGGCGCTGGTGCTGCCCTATGCCGTGCGCGTCGTGTCCGCCAGCCTCAACAATCTGCGCCCGGACATCGAGGAAGCCGCCGTGCTGCTGGGTTCCTCGCGGCTCGGGGCCTTTTTCCGGGTGGTTCTGCCCAATATCCGCGGCGGCATCCTGTCGGCTTTCATCCTCGGCTTCGTCACCAGCTTCAACCAGGTGCCGGTGTCGCTGTTTCTCTCCGGCCCCGGCGTGCGTACGCTGCCGATCGACATGCTCGGCTATATGGAGATCGTCTTCGACCCGTCGATCGCCGCCCTCTCCTCGCTTCTCGCCTTCCTGTCCATCGGCATCGTCTTTGCCGCCGAACGTTTCCTGGGGTTCTCCCGTTATGTCTGATCGTTTCCTCGCCCTCGACAAACTTTCGCTCGCCTATGGCAACACGGTTGCCGTTCGGGATCTCGACCTTGAGATCCGCAAGGGCGAGCTTCTGGCGCTGCTTGGCCCGTCCGGCTGCGGCAAGACCACGACCATGCGCTCGATCGCCGGCCTGATGACCCCGGTAGGGGGGCGCATCCATCTCGATGGCACCGACATTACCCGCATGCCGGCCAACAAACGCGCTGTCGGGCTGGTGTTCCAGTCCTACGCGCTGTTTCCGCATCTGAGCGTGTTCGAAAACGTTGCCTTTGGCCTGAAGCTGAAGGGAATGCGCGGCACGGAGCTGGAAACCAGGGTCACAAACGGCCTGAAATCCGTCGGGCTGTCCTCTTTTGCCAACCGCAAGACGCCGGAGCTGTCCGGTGGCCAGCAGCAGCGCGTGGCGCTGGCCCGCTCGATGGTCATGGAACCGAAAGTGCTTTTGCTCGACGAACCGCTTTCCAATCTCGATGCCCGGCTGCGGCTGGAAATGCGCACCGAACTGCAGCGCGTTCAGAAGGAAAGCGGCGTGACGATGATCTTCGTCACCCATGACCAGGTCGAGGCGCTGGCGCTGGCCGACCGGATCGTGGTGATGAAGAACGGCGCCATCGAACAGATCGGCACGCCCGAGGCGATCTACAATCACCCGGTCTCCGCTTTTGTTGCCGATTTCGTCGGCTTTGAAAACATCTTTGCCGTGCGCCATGGCAGGCTGGTGACGGCGGCCGGAGGTGTCATGCTGTCGGGCGCGCTTCCCGATGTGGCCGGGCTTGCCTGGCGGCCACGCTCCGTGTCGCTCGGCTCAGGTCCGCTGTCCGGCACGGTGCGCGGTGTCTCCTTTGCAGGCGGCACGCGCGAATATGTGCTGGAAACACCGCTCGGCACGATCAAGGCGGAGGTCGATGCCGCCCTGCCTGCCCATGGACTTGGACAAACCGTCGCCTTCGACCTGCCGGTGGCCGGTGCCGCTTCCCTCAGACGGTTCGGGTGATCATCATGGGTGTCTGGATCGATACCGACATGGGCTTTGACGACATCGCCGCCATTCTGGTCGTGCGCCATGCGGAGCTTGAAATCGATGGCGTTTCACTTGTCTTCGGCAACACGCCGATCGACCAGGTCCGCCGCAATGCAGCGGGTGCGACGAAAGCCTTCGGCTGGACCTTTCCGATCCATGCCGGCCGGGCGCGACCGGTGATGGGGGCGCTCGAAACGGCGCAGGCGATCCTCGGCGAAACCGGCATCCCGACGGCAAGCCGCACGCTTCCCGAGGCGGACGAACATTTCAAGGACGATGCGTTCACAGCCCTTTGCCGCTGGCTGGAGACGAGCCCTTCGCCGCGTCGAATCCTGGCGCTCGGCCCGCTGAGCAATATCGCGGCGCTTGCGCTTGCCCGTCCGGATCTGGCGGACAGGATCGATGACCTGACCTGGATGGGCGGCGGGCTGACGCGCGGCAACCACACGGCGTCTGCGGAATTTAATGCTCTTGCCGATCCGGAAGCCGTCGCCATCATTCTCGCCCACGGCCTGAAGCTGCGTATGGTCGATCTCGATTTCTGCCGGACGATCCTGGCGATGCCCGAGGATGCCGCCCCGATCCGGGCAGCGGGCGGAGACAATGCCGAACTGCGGGCCGATATGATGGCCGGCTACATTGCCATCGGCACCAGTCGCGGCCGGCCGGCCATGGCGGTCTACGATCCCTCGGCGGCGGTCGCCTTCGTCCGACCCGATCTCGTCCGCTTCCAGCCCGCCCGCATCGACATGGAATGCGCGGGATCGCTGACGCGCGGCCGCACCATTGTCGAAACGCGGCCGACGCAAGGTGCTTTCAACGCCAGCTTCGCGGCCGATGGTGATACTTCAGCGATCAAGCGCGTGATCTTCGAGGCGCTGGCATGGGAAGCGCGAAAATGAACGGCGCAGACATGCCAGACCTGGATGATCCCGACCTGCGCAGCCGCGCAGTTTCTGCCGCCGGCGGCAAGGCCCCCTTCGACACATTGATCGTCAACGGCACGCTGGTCGACATGGTGACAGGCGAGCTTCGGGCTGCCGATATCGGGCTGGTCGGCCCGCTGATTGCCAGCGTGCATGCGGCCGGCACACGGCGCGACGCGGCTAAGATCATTGATGCTGACGGCGGCTTTGTCTCACCGGGGCTGATCGACACCCATATGCACATCGAAAGCTCGATGGTGACGCCGGCGAACTACGCCTGCGCCGTCTTGCCGCGCGGTGTCACCACCGTGGTCTGGGATCCGCACGAATTCGGCAATGTGCATGGTCTGGCCGGTGTTCGTTATGCCGCCGACGCTGCGCGCGGCCTGCCCTTGCGCATGATCCTGCTGGCGCCATCCTGCGTGCCCTCGGCGCCCGGACTGGAGCTTTCAGGTGCCGATTTCGACGCTGGCGTGATCGCCGGGCTTCTGTCCTGGCCGGAGATCGGCGGCATTGCCGAGGTCATGAACATGCGCGGCGTCATCGACCGCGACCCGCGCATGGCTGCCATCCTGCAGGCCGGCCTTGTCTCCGGAAAACCCGTCTGCGGCCATGCGCGCGGGCTTGAGGATGGCGAGCTTGCCGCCTTCATGGCGGCCGGCGTCTCCTCCGATCACGAACTCATCTCCGGCGACGACCTGATTGCCAAGCTGCGCGCCGGCCTGACCATCGAGCTGCGCGGCTCGCATGACCATCTCCTGCCGGATTTCGTCGCGGCCCTGAAGGGTCTTGGCCACCTGCCGCAGACCGTGACGCTGTGCACCGACGATATCTTTCCCGACGATCTCGCTCATGGTGGCGGTCTCGACGACGTGGTCCGCCGGCTGGTGCGTTATGGCTTGCCGCCGCAATGGGCGCTGCGGGCCGCGACGCTGAATGCCGCGCAGCGCCTGCGCCGCAGCGATCTCGGCCTGATTGCTGCGGGTCGCCGCGCCGATATCGTCGTCTTCGAGGACCTGATAGCGTTTCGGACCCGTCTGGTGATTGCCAATGGCGAAACCGTCGCCCGTGATGGGCGGATGCTGCAGGCCCTGCCGACGATCGACGCCACGCCGCTGCTCGGCTCGATGAAGATCGCACCGCTGTCGGCCGATGATTTTCGGATCGCCTCGGCAGCACAAAGCATTCGCATCGCGACGATCGACCAGCCGCGCTTTACGCGATGGGGGCAGATGGATGCGGATGTGCGCGATGGCTTCGTGGTGCCGCCGGAGGGCACGACGATGATTGCCGTTGCCCACCGTCATGGTCGGGCCGACAGCCGGCCACGCCTTGGCTTTTTGACGGGTTGGGGCGCGTGGCGGGGCGCTTTCGCGACCACGGTCTCCCATGACAGCCACAACCTGACGATCTTCGGCAGCGAGCCCGAAGACATGGCGGTCGCGGCCAATGCCGTGATTGCCGCTGGCGGCGGCATGGCCGTTGCTTCAAGCGGCAAGATCGATGCGTTGCTGCCGCTGCCGCTGTCGGGCCTTGTTTCCGGGGAACCGCTTGACGTGGTTGCCCGCAATTTTGCCGCGCTGCGCAGCGCCACCGGCAGGATCGTCGACTGGCATCCGCCCTATCTGATCTTCAAGGCCTGTTTCGGGGCGACACTGGCCTGCAATGCCGGGCCGCACCAGACCGATCGCGGCCTAGCGGATGCTGTGACGGGGCGCCTGCTGGAAAGCCCCGTGCTCGCCGCGATCTGATCCGTTTTTCGAAGCGTTATTCGCCCGCTATGAGTTGCCGGCACCGCCGGCGAGCGCGTCCGCGACGGCAAGTTCCGCCATGGCCAGAACGGCCACACGGGTTTTTGCTGCTGCGACAAAGCGTCCATTGTGGCAGAAGCTTGCGCCGTCCACACCGGACGCGGTCTCGAGATCTGCGCCGGTCAGTCCGGCCCATGCGGCCGGCAGGTCGGCCCGCACCTCGAACCCCTCGTCGGCGCGGCGGATCGTTGTCAGACACCAGTCTTTTTCACGGGGATGGACGACGAACAGCAGGTGATCGGCGCCGGCCTTGACGACAGCGGCCCGGAAGGGCATGCCGAGCGGCAGCTCCAGAATGCGCCCCTCGCCTGCCGTCTCGATCGCCTTATGGACGAGGCCCTCAGCCCGCAGTTTGGCAGCACTCTGGGCGAGCTTCGCCTCGACGAAACTGCGCGCGATGGCGAGCGCCATGTGAAAGGCGCTGTTTTCGGCTTCCGGATCGGTGGCATCGAAAACCGGCTTCAGAGTTTCCAGGAGCACCGGCAGCGTCAGGCCGGCGAGCGGGCCGGCAATGGCTGGATTGAGCGCGCCATTGTCCATCAGATCGATCGGCAGCACGAAGCCAGCATCGAACGACGCATGCACGGCGTCAATATGCGCCTCCGGCAGACCGGTCGCTGCAAGATAGGCGCGGCCATAATGGTTCCAGATCAGTCCGAACGAGCTATAGGGCTGGCCATCGGCGCGCAGCGGCGCACCGCGCTGGTGGTGATCGAAGATCTGCCGGTCCGCATCATAGGCGCCGCCGACATCATAGATGATGCGGTCTGCAGCAGGGGTGATCCACTCCGGCGCGCGGCTGCGCATGATCCGGGCCTGTGGAAACAGCCGGGTGAGGATTACGCTCGACAGCAGTTCGTCGGCATGGAACCCGCCGGAATGGGTCACGAGAAAATCTGGGGTCATGCCGGGATGTGCCTTTGTGTTCGCGGGCGCCGCTTTTTACAATGTCCCCTCAGATAGTCTTTGCCGACGCACATCTCAACCCGCGACCGCCGCATTTCCCAACGCGGCAAGGGCTGCGCGCTGTCACACGCGCCAGGCTCTATCCGATTGCAACGATCTCGATGTCGTGGCCGCCGGTTTCGACTTCATCGCCGACGGTTTTGCCGAGGAGCGCGCGGGCGACCGGGGACATGTGGGAAATCGAGCCGGCCTTCGGATCCGCCTCGTCCTCGCCGACGATGCGATAGGTCTGGACGCGGCCGTCGTCGCGGCTGAAGGTCACCGTGCTGCCGAAGGCGACAATGTCGGTCGATGCCGGATCGGCCATCAGCTGGGCGGTGTGAACCCGTGCTGCAAAATAGCGCACGTCCCGCAGCGGGCCGGCAACCTGTCGTCGCCGCTCGTTGACATCCTCGATCGTGCTCGACGCGTCATAGAGCGTTTTGGCCTCGCCCAGCTGCTGCTGAAGCGCCTTCAACCCGGCCTCGGTGACAAGGTTCGGGTGCGGTGAGACGGGACGGTCAGGCAGCATGGTTTCCGCAGCCGTTTCCGAACTTTCTTCCTTGGTGAAGGCGACACTCACTTCAAAACTCCATTCCGGCGCGCCGAAAGCGGCGCATTACAAAGGGCCATTGCCCATCCGCCCCTATATAGGGCGGCATCCGCCACAATGCTTGCGAAAGCCTGATCATTCCGGCTGCAGCTCCTGCTCGACCAATGCCGTCCAGAAGGCGATGCCGGGGCCGAGTGCTGCGTCGTTGAAGTCATAGGCCGTATTGTGATGCAGCGCGCCGTCGATGGCCGGGCCATTGCCGAGCCAGACATAGCAGCCGGGTGCCTTGTCCGCGAAAAAGGAAAAGTCGTCGCCGGCTGTCGACGGCGGGAACTTCGTGCGGACGCGTCCGCCAAAGACCGTCGAGGCAGCCTTGCACGCCCTTGCAGTCGCGTCCGGATCATTGATGACGGGCGGAATCCGGCGCTCGAAGGCATAGTCGGCCTGGATGCCGAACATGGCGGCAGTGCCCTTGGCCAGACGGCCGATTTCGGTTTCGAGCTGGTCGCGCACCTCCGGTGCATAGGCGCGGGCCGTGCCGCCGATCTCGACCTTATCCGGAATGACGTTGAGCGCCTCGCGGTTGCCGGCCTGGACCGAGCAGGCGCTGACGACAGCGGGCTGCAGCGGGTCGACGACGCGGCCGACGATCGTCTGCAGCGATGCCAGAAACGTGCCGGCGGCAGTGATCGGGTCGCGGCCGAGATGCGGCTTGGCGCCATGCGTGCCAGTGCCGCGAAAGGTGACGCGCCAGCTGTCGGACGAGGCCAGCTGCGGCCCCTCGACCACGGCGATTTCGTCGGGATCAAGGCCCGGCATGTTGTGCAGGCCATAGACGGCATCGCAGGGGAAACGATCGAACAGGCCGTCCTCGACCATGCGCCGCGCGCCGCCACGCCCCTCCTCCGCCGGCTGGAAGATGAAATGCACCGTGCCGGAAAAATTCCGCGTCTGCGCCAGATAGCGGGCGGCGCCCAGCAACAGCACCGTGTGGCCGTCATGGCCGCAGGCGTGCATCCGGCCATCAACCGTGGACTTATGGGGGCGATCGGCTGTTTCCGGCATTGCGAGCGCATCCATATCGGCGCGAAGGCCGATGGTCCGCGGCCCCTTGCCGACCGTGAGCGTGCCGACCACGCCGGTGCCGCCAAGGCCGCGATGCACTGTTATGCCTGCATCTTCGAGGATATCGGCGACGATGCCGCCGGTGCGGACCTCTTCGAAGCCAAGCTCGGGATGGGCGTGCAGGTCACGGCGCAGCGCGGTCAGGAACGGCAGGTCGGCGGACAAAAGGTCAGGCAGGTTCATCGGTCGGGCAATTCCTTGAAGGGCTGTCACTCTTGGAGGCTGGAACGGGCGCCTTGCCCGTATACCCGGACACTGAGCGCATGCTTCGACTTGACGCCCTGCCGGTATAGTGGAAAACCAGCCGGAATCGAAGGCCGATCCTGCTGTTATCGCATGGATATTCGTGGCCTTCGCTGAAAAGGGGAAATACCATGCAGCCGCATGACTTCTGGCAGGAACTGCATCCGCCCGCGACCGTCGATCCGCTGGCCGAGCATCGGGATTTCTATCCCGCAACGCTTGGCGACGGGCGGCACTTGCGCCTGCCGATCCGGCCGCTTGCGGATGGCCATCATGCGCTGGCATCGCTGATCATCAACCAGGCGAGCTTTGCCGTACAGGATGCGCTGTCGGAGCAACTCGCGGACAGGCTCACCGCGTTTCGGCCGGACGTGATCGTCGGGCTTCCGACGCTGGGGCTGACGCTTGCCAGCGGCGTTGCCCGCGCGCTCGGCCACAGCCGCTACGTACCGCTCGGCACGTCGAAGAAGTTCTGGTACGACGCGGACCTTTCGGTGCCGATGTCGTCGATCACCACGCCGGACCAGGTCAAGCGGCTCTATATCGATCCGCGCATGCTGCCGCTCTTGCAGGGCCGCCGCGTGGTTCTGGTCGACGACGTGATTTCGAGTGGCAGCTCGATCGTCGCCGGGCTTTCGCTTCTGGCGATCGCCGGCATCGAGCCTGTCGGCATCGGCGCCGCCATGCTGCAATCGGACCGCTGGCGGGCGCGGCTTGCAGAGCGGGGCGCGCATTGGCCGGACCGCACCCTTGGCGCATTTTCAACGCCGCTATTGTCGAAAACAGCAAAGGGCGGCTGGTCTGCCTGAACAGACTCAAGCCGCCCCCTTTTATCGAAACGTGGCGTTATTCGGCCGGTTGAAGGCCTGCCAGCGGCACCTCGTCCTCGCGCGTGCCGCCCAGGGCTGCTGCCAGCTGCACCGTGTCGAGTTCGTTTTCCCAGCGGGCGACGACGATGGTTGCAACCGCATTGCCGACGAGATTGGTCAGCGCCCGGCATTCCGACATGAAGCGATCAATGCCGAGGATCAGCGCCATGCCGGCGACCGGCACGGCCGGCACGACCGAAAGCGTGGCGGCCAGCGTGATGAAGCCAGCGCCGGTGATACCGGCAGCGCCCTTGGAGCTGAGCATGGCCACCAGCAGCAGCAGGATCTGATCGCCCCAGGACAGCTCGATGCCGGTTGCCTGGGCGATGAACAGGGCCGCCAGCGTCATGTAGATATTGGTGCCGTCGAGATTGAAGGAATAGCCGGTCGGTATGACCAGACCGACAACCGAGCGCTTGCAGCCGGCCTTTTCCATCTTGTCCATCAGGCCCGGCAAGGCCGCTTCCGACGACGACGTGCCGAGCACCAGAAGCAGTTCCTCCTTGATGTAGCGCAGGAGGGCGACGATCGAGAAGCCGTTGTAACGGGCAACCGCGCCGAGCACGACGAAGACGAACAGAAGCGCCGTCACGTAGAAGGTGCCGATCAGCATGGCAAGGTTGGCGATCGAGCCGACGCCGTATTTGCCGATGGTGAAGGCCATGGCGCCGAAGGCACCGATCGGGGCGGCCTTCATCAGAATGGCGACCAGCTTGAACACCGGCGCCGTCAGCGCGTTGAGGAAGTTGACGACGGGCTCGCCCTTCTCGCCGACCATGGCCAGCGACAGGCCAAACAGGACGGAGAAGAACAGCACCTGCAGGATGTCGCCATCGGCGAAGGCGCCGACGATCGTTGTCGGGATGATATGGGTGAGGAAGCCGACAATGCTCTGCTCATGGGCCTTTTCGGTATAGGTCGCGACCGCCGAAGGATCGAGCGAGGCCGGATCGATGTTCATGCCGGCGCCGGGCTGCACTACATTGGCGACGATCAGACCGATGATCAGCGCAAGCGTCGAGAAGGTCAGGAAGTACAGCATGGCCTTGCCAGCGACGCGGCCGACCTTCTGCAGGTCGCTCATGCCGGCGATGCCGGTGGCGACCGTGAGAAAGATGACCGGCGCGATGATCATCTTCACCAGCTTGATGAAGGCATCGCCGAGCGGCTTCAGCTGCGTGCCGAATTCCGGATAGAAATGGCCAAGCAGAATGCCGGCGGCGATCGCGACCAGAACCTGCACATAGAGATGGCGGTAGAAGGGTGTCTTTTCTGCCGGCTTTGCGGCCGCATCGAATGCTGCAATCATGATGTCCTCCATGAGACCCGTCCGGAACGAATTCCGGCCTCCCGGGCCATTTGCTTCAAATCCAACGACGAAGCCGTTGTTGGCAAAACCATTCGCAAGCGCCGTGCCAGTTTCTGCAGATCCTCTAAGCATCTGAAAATAAATGCTTTAACCAGACATCGAAATCTCCGATGAGCTCATTCGTGCGGAAATCCGCACACGACTATTTACAGTCCGTGCAGAAATATGCACAAATCTCCCATGTTTTTTTCCCTCCCCGCCCGGCTCTCGCCACCCGATCCCTTGCGCACAGGCATTCGCCGTTCGTGGATCATCTTCGGCCTTGTCTGCCTGGTGGCCGTCGTCGCGAGCCTTGCGGTCAGCGGCGAGATCGGAAAGCGCCGCGCCGAGACATCGGTGGCGCAGCAGGCGCGGATCGATGCAAGCCTGAATGCCGCTTTGTTGCGGACGGTGCTCGAAAAATACCGGGCCCTGCCCTTCGTCCTGTCCAGGGACAAGGACCTTGCGGCGACCCTTGCCGGCGGCAGCGCAGGCGAGCGCGATCAGCTCAACCGCAAGCTCGAAACGCTGTCGGCGGGAACGCAGGAGTCCGTCATCTATGTCATCGGGCCGGATGGCATCGCGATGTCGGCCAGCAACTGGCGCGAACCGACGAGCTTCGTCGGCAATGACTATCGCTTCCGGGCCTATTTCCAGGGCGCCCTGAACGACGGCCGGGCAGAGCATTTCGCGTTGGGCAGCGTCAGCAAGAAACCCGGGCTCTACATCTCGCAGCGCATCGACGGGGAACGCGAGGGTAAAAAAACGCCGCTCGGCGTCGTCGTCGTCAAGGTCGAGTTCGATGCCGTCGAGGCCGACTGGGCCGCATCCGGCACGCCAAGCTATGTGATCGACGATCGCGGCATCGTGCTGATCACCAGCATTCCCTCCTGGCGCTTTATGACCATCGGCAAGATCCCCAACACGCGTCTCGTGGCGATCCGCGAAAGCCTGCAGTTCGGCGATGCGCCGCTGCAGCCGCTGCCATTCGACACGGATGGGTCTCTAGACGAGCGGGCCGAGCGCGTGCGCATCGTCATGCCCGGCGATACCGGCAAAGCCGAGCGCGTGCGCATCGTTATGCCCGGCGATACTGGAAAGACCCGCTTTCTCGAGGTCGGCCTGCCCGTGGCGGAAACGCCCTGGCAGTTGCAGCACCTGGCGCCGCTCGGACCGACCATCGACGCCGGCATGCGCGAGGCGCGCCTGTTGGCGATGCTGGCCCTTCTGCCTGTTGTGGCGGGGGCTGCCCTGCTTTTGCGCCGGCGCCATGCCACCGCGCTGCGCCTCGACAGGGAAGAACGGACGCGGGCTGAACTCGAACGTCGCGTCGAAGAACGGACGATCGATCTCAGCCGGGCGCGCGACCGGCTGCAAGCGGAAATCAACGACCATCGCAGCACCGAAAGCCGCCTGCAGGCGGTGCAGCAGGATCTCGTCCAGGCCAACCGCCTGTCAATCCTTGGTCAGGTCGCGGCTGGCGTCGCGCATGAGATCAACCAGCCGGTGGCGACGATCCGCGCCTTTGCCGACAATGCACGGACCTTTATCGATCGCGGCCAGTTGACACCGGCCGTGGACAATCTCGAAAGCATAGCAGCGCTGACCGAGCGGATCGGTACGATCACCGACGATCTCAAGACCTTTGCCCGCAAGGGACGCATCGCCGCTGCGCCGACCGACATCGGCAACATCATCGATGGCGCCCTGATGCTGCTGCGCAGCCGCTTTGCCGGGCGCATGGACAGGCTCGACATCGCGCGGCCCTCGCCCGATTTGAAAGTGATGGGCAACCGCATTCGCCTGGAGCAGGTGCTGATCAATCTCGTCCAGAACGCGCTGGAAGCGGTGGCGCCCAAGGCAGCCGACGGGCGGGTCGCCATCACCGTCGACGAGGACGGGGACAGCGTGACCGTGACGGTATCCGACAATGGCCCCGGCATCGCGGCCACCATCCGCGACAACCTGTTCACGCCGTTCAACACCTCCAAGGAAAGCGGGCTGGGGCTCGGGCTGGTGATCGCCAAGGACATTGTCGAGGACTATGGCGGCCGGATCGACGTTTCGAGCGACAGCGACGGCAGCCGCTTTGCCATTCATCTGAAGAGGGCCTGATACCATGGACACGCCAATTCCCGTTGCGCTGATCGACGATGACCGGGACCTGCGCCGCGCCACCATGCAGACGCTGGAACTCGCCGGGTTCTCGGTTTCGTCCTTTGCCAGCGCCAAGGCAGCCTTAGAGATGCTGTCGCCGGATTTCGAGGGGCCCGTCGTCAGCGATATCCGCATGCCTGAAATCGACGGGCTGCAGCTCTTTGCCAGACTGAAGGCCATGGATGCGGATCTGCCTGTAATCCTGATGACCGGACATGGCGATATTCCGATGGCCGTGCAGGCGCTGCAGGCCGGGGCCTATGATTTCATCGCCAAGCCGTTTCCGGCCGAACGGCTGGTGCAGAGCGTGCGACGGGCGGCCGAGAAGCGGCGGCTCGTCCTGGAAAACCGGGCGCTGCGCCATGCGGCCGAGGCTGCGCAGGATGGCCTGCCGCTGATCGGCCAGACGCCGGCGATGGAAAACCTGCGCAGCATCCTGCGCCACATTGCCGATACCGATGTCGACGTGCTCGTGGCCGGCGAAACCGGCAGCGGCAAGGAGGTCGTTGCCCAGACGCTGCATCAGTGGAGCCGGCGCCGGCGCGGCCATTTCGTAGCCCTCAACTGCGGCGCGCTGCCCGAGACAGTGATCGAGAGCGAGCTTTTCGGCCATGAGGCCGGCGCCTTCACCGGTGCGCAGAAAAGGCGCATCGGCCGGATCGAGCATGCCAGCGGCGGCACGCTGTTTCTCGACGAGATCGAAAGCATGCCGGCCGCGACACAGGTGAAGATGCTACGCGTGCTGGAAATGCGCGAGATCTCGCCACTCGGCGTCAACGAGGTGCGGCCGGTCGACCTGCGTGTCGTCGCAGCCGCCAAGATCGATCTCGGCAATCCGGCCCTGCGCGGCGATTTCCGCGAGGATCTCTACTACCGGCTGAATGTCGTGACGATCTCCATCCCGCCGCTGCGCGAACGGCGCGAGGATATACCGTTGCTCTTCCTGCATTTCGCCGGCCGCGCCGCCGCCCGCTTCAACCGGGATATCCCGGACGTCTCCAATGCCGTGCGCCAGCATCTGATGACGCATGCCTGGCCGGGCAATGTCCGTGAACTCTCGCATTTCGCTGATCGCGTCGTGCTGGGGCTGGAGGGCGGCAAAGCTGCACCCGCCGCGCCCGAACCATCCGCAGGAACCCTGCCGGAACGGCTCGAACGCTACGAGGCCGACATGCTGCGCGAGGCCCTGTCGGCCCATGATGGCGACGTGCGCCGCACCCTCGAGGCGCTGGGCATTCCGCGCAAGACCTTCTATGACAAGCTGCAGCGCCACGGGATCAGCCGAAGCCTCTATGCGGCGGGCAAGTAAAAGCGGCATGCCGTCATCGGAGATCGGCTCCGGCTTTCCGCCGACATGCCAGCGACCATCATGGAGAGTAGATCTTGAAACTGTTTCATGGCCTCTGCGCCTTTCCACCGACGCCGACCGATACAGAAGGGCGGGTCGAGATCGAACCGCTGCACGGTCTCTTGGACCGAATCTACACGTCCGGCGCGGATTCGATCGGCCTCCTCGGCAGCACCGGCGGTTATGCCTATCTGTCGCGCGACGAACGCAGCCGCGCCGTTCAGGCCGCCGTCGATTGCGTTGCCGGCCGCAAGCCTGTCATCGTCGGCATCGGGGCTTTGAGGACCGACGCGGTTCAGGCGCTGGCACGGGATGCCGGCGCGGCCGGCGCAGACGGTCTGCTGCTTGCGCCCATGTCCTACACGCCGCTCACCGAGGAAGAGGTGTTCCAGCACTTTTGCGCCGTCGCTGGCGTCACCAGCCTGCCGATCTGCATCTACAACAATCCGGGCACAACGAAATTCACCTTCCGCCCGGCGTTGATCGCCCGTCTCGCGGCCATTCCCGGCATTGCTGCCGTGAAAATGCCCTTGCCGGCCGACGCGGATTTTTCCGGCGAACTGGCCCTGCTGCGCGCGCAAACCCGGCCGGATTTCAGCATCGGCTACAGCGGCGACTGGGGGGCCGCAGACGCCCTGTTGTCCGGCGCCGACGCCTGGTACAGCGTCGTGGCCGGTCTGCTTCCCACGCCTGCGCTGCAATTGACGCGCGCCGCACAGGCCGGCAATGCTGCGGAAACACAGCGCCTGAACGCGACCTTCGAGCCGCTCTGGTCCTTGTTCAGGGAATTCGGCAGCTTCCGGGTGATGTATGCGATCGCCGCCTGTCTCGATCTGTGTCGGTGCGCGCCGCCGCGTCCCGTATTGCCGCTGTCGTCCACGGATTACGGCCGGGTGGAAGAGGCATTGCAGCCGTTCCTGTAGAACATGCTACCCCTGCCAGCCGTCGAGAAAGCGAACGCTCTCGACGCCGGTGAATTTTGCCAGCCGCGCCAGCTCTGCCGCGAGCCGATCCAGGCGCCCGGTGGATGGCTTGACGCCGGGCTCCCACCAGAGGCGCTTGACATCCAGCGTGCCGGCCTTGCGATCGGCTTTCATGTCGATGCGGCCAACGAGGCGGTCGGCTTCAAGCAGCGGAAAGACGTAATAACCGTATTCGCGCTTGGCCTCTGGCACGAAGACCTCGATGCGATAGAAAAACCCGAACAGGCGTTCGGTGCGGTTCCGGTCCCGGATCAGGGGATCGAAGGGGCTGAGAACGCGGATCCGGGCGGGCGGATCGACCAGCGTGCCGAGCGTGTCCGGGAACCCCAGGAAGGCATAGGACGGGCGCGGCTTGCCGCCGTCGGCCGGCGCAATCAGCACCTCGCAGAGTTCGTCGCGATGGGCCACCACCCAGTCCTTGGCCTCTTCGGGCGACACAAGCGCAAAAAATGCCGCGATCTCGCCATGGGTGGCAAAACCGAGACGGGTCAACGCTGCGCGGCAGCACCAGTCGATGAAGGCGGCTTCGCTGACTTCCGGCGCATAGTGATGGGCGGGCAGAACGCGCTCGGCAAGGTCATAGACCTTCTGGAAATTGCGGCGGCCGGCGATGGCGAGCTTGCCGGTGTGCCAGTAGAATTCAAGCGCCGTCTTGTTGGGGTGCCAGTTCCACCAGCCGCCGGACTTGTGGTCGGCGACCTTGATATCGCGCGACATGGTGGGTCCGTTGTCCGTGATGCGCTGCAAGGTCTCCTCGAAGGCCGCGTCAAAACCCTCGCCGTGCCACTTGCGCCAGCGCTCCCGCAGAACCAGTTCGCGGCGGACAAAGCGATGTTTCCAATAGGCGAAAAAGGCGCTCGGGATGATCGAGGCATCATGCGTCCAGTGTTCGAAAAGCGCACCGTCCTTTTCCAGAAGCTCGCTCAGGTCCTCGCGGCGATAGGTCTGGTTGCGGGAAAACAGGATCTGGTGATGGGCTCGCTCGATCGTCTGGATGCTGTCGACCTGGACGAAACCAAGATCCTGGATGAGCGCCAGCAGGCCCTGCTTGCCAAGCGCACGGTTGGGCGCGGCCGCAAGCCCCTGGCGGTTGAGGAAGATCAGGCGCGCATCGCGGTTGGAGACGAGAATCGACATATGTGCAATCTACGCAGATGTTCACTTTTTGTTCAAGAGCAAGACATATCGGTTTACGGCAAGATGCATGGCCGATTTCCATTCGGTGAAAATTCGTCCTATAGAGCCCCGATATCGCGCGGGAGATCACGGTTGGACATATGCTTTGCCGATTCCACGGTCCGTTTCGGGGATCGCATCGCGCTCCATCCGCTGACGCTGACATTGCGCGAGCGGCGCATCGGCATCATCGGTCTCAACGGTTCCGGCAAGACAACCTTTGCCCGGCTGATCAACGGTCTCGTGAAGCCGACTTCCGGCTCGGTCACGGTCAACGGACTGGATACCGTCACGGACGACAAGGCGGTGCTCGGACAGGCCGGTTTCATCTTCCAGAACCCGCAGAACCAGCTCATCCTGCCGATCGTTTCCGAGGACATTGCACTCGGGCTCAAGGGACGCGGGCTTTCAAAGGCGGAGATCGAAGCGCGGACGCAAGCCGTTCTCCTGCGGTTCGGCATCGGCCATCTCGGGTCGCGGCGGGTGCATGAGTTGTCCGGCGGCGAGCTCCAGCTTGCCGCGCTGGCGTCCGTTCTTGTGACTGCACCGGATATCCTGATCATGGACGAGCCGACCAACCAGCTCGACATCCGCAACCGCGCTCTGGTTGGCAGAACCATTGACGGGCTGGACGAGCATGTCATCGTCATCAGCCACGATCTCGACCTGATCGCCGATTTCGACAGGGTGCTTTTGTTTCACGAGGGCCGGCTGTGCGGGGACGGGCCGCCGGCGAAGATGGTTGAACTTTATCGCGAGATCGCGGCATGAAGACACTTTACGTGGACGGCAACACCGCCCTGCACAGGCTGTCGCCGCGGGTGAAACTCGCCGGGCTGATGCTGGCCAGCATCCTTCTGTTCCTGACACGCTCGCCGCTTGCGCTCGGCACGGCGCTGGCGCTTGCGATTTATCTCTACGCCATGCTGCCGCTCGGGTTCAAAGTGTCGCTGCATCGACTACGTCCGGTGTTGTGGACGATCGCCGTGGTCGCGCTGTTCAGTTTTCTCGTCCAGTCCGCCGAAGAAGCCACCGTCGCGCTGCTGCGGCTGAGCGTGCTGATGCTTTTGGCCGCATCCGTGACCGCGACGACGACGGTCAGCGCCTTTATCGAGGTTGCGACGGAGGCCGCGCGGCCGCTGGAACGCATGGGTCTCGTCAACGCGGCCGATATCGGCCTTGCGATCGGGCTGGTGATCCGCTTCGTGCCGGATATCACGGGTCATTACCAGTCGGTCCGCGACGCCCATCTGGCGCGGGGCATCAAGCTACGGCCGTTGACGGTGGTGGTTCCGCTAATCATTCTGACCCTGAAGAGTGCCGATGAGGTGGCGGGCGCCATTGACGCGCGGGGCATAAGAAATCAAAAGGCATAGACCTGCAACGTAAGGAATCGCTTTTATGAGCACGAGAGACCTCGTTCTGACCGCCCTTTTCACCGCCATCATCGTCGCTCTCGGCCTCGTGCCTCCGGTCAGCGTGTCGCTGGTGCCCGTGCCGATCCATGCGCAATCGCTCGGCGTCATGCTGGCGGGGCTGATCCTCGGCGCCAAGCGCGGAACAGCCGCCGTTCTCCTGTTCCTGCTTCTGGCTGCGATCGGGCTGCCGGTTCTTGCAGGCGGACGGGGCGGGCTTGGCGTCTTCGTGGCTCCTCCGGCCGGCTATCTCGTCGGCTTCGCGTTTGCTGCATTCGTCGCGGGGTTCCTGTCGGAGCGCTTCGTTAACGCCCGCCAGTCGGGGTTTGCGCAGATCAGCGGCTTTTTTCTGGCCGCGGTCGTCGGCGGCATTCTGGTGGACCATCTCATGGGTGTGCTCTGGCTCGCCTACGGCCCGACAGGTCTCGGCCTCACCAAGGCAACGATCGGTACGCTGGCCTTCGTTCCGGGCGATATCCTCAAGGCGGGCATCGCCGCGCTCGCCGCCCGCGCGGTTCTGGCCGGCTATCCGTTGCTTCCTCACCGGGCTTGATGGTCGATGTTTGGCGGCCTTGCTTTCCGTCATCCCGGACTTGTTCCGGGATCCAGCGACCCGACGTCTGTCGGGTCAAAAGACTCTTTTCGCCCAAAGACTGGGGCGACTGGATTCCTGTGACGAGCACAGGAATGACGGAGATTGGAGAATGTCTCTTTTCCAATCACCAGACATTGCGGCGCACAGAATGCAGGTTTGTCGTCTTCCCCTGTTGAAAACAGCCGGCCGTTCTACCTATCCCATGGACCTTGAAACCCCCAGCGCCTAGGTTTCCCCCATGACAACCATCCTCTACGAAAACCCGATCTTCCTGGAACACAAGGTGCCGGACGGCCATCCGGAGCGGCCGGACCGGCTGAAGGCGCTCAATCTTGCGCTGGAGCACGAGAATTTCCAGCCCCTGACGCGCCTTCAAGCGCCGCAGGCGAACGAGGACTATGTGCTTCTGGCGCACCCCGAAGCGCACCTGCGCACCGTCATGTCGGTCATTCCGGAAGAGGGCATCAATTCTTTCGAGGCAGACACCCATGCAAGCCCCGCCAGCCTGCAGGCGGCACTGACCGGTATCGGCGGAGCGATCGCCGCCGTGGATGCGGTGTTTTCCGGCAAGGCCGACAACGCCTTCGTCGCGTCGCGCCCGCCTGGCCACCATGCCGAGAAGAACAAGGCCATGGGCTTCTGCTTCTTCAACAATGTGGCGATTGCCGCCCGCCACGCCCAGCAGAAACACGGCGCCGAGCGTGTCGCCATCGTCGACTGGGACGTGCATCACGGCAACGGCACGCAAGATATCTTCTGGGACGATCCGTCGGTGCTGTTCTGCTCGACGCACCAGATGCCGCTTTATCCCGGCACCGGGGCCAAGCACGAGACCGGCGCCGGGAACATCGTCAACGCGCCTTTGTCGGCCAATACCGGCAGCGACCATTTCCGCGAGGCGTTCAAATCGCGGGTGCTGAGTTCGCTCACGGACTTCAAGCCCGATTTCATTTTGATCTCGGCCGGCTTCGACGCCCACCACCGCGATCCGCTGGCACAGATCAATCTGGTGGCCGACGACTTCGACTGGGTCACGGCGCGGCTGATGGAACTGGCCGATCGCACGGCCGGAAACCGGGTCGTCAGCCTGCTCGAAGGCGGCTATGACCTCGAGGGACTGGCCGAATCGGCCGCCATCCACATCCTGCGCCTGATGAGAGGGTAATCATGACCACCGCACCGCAAATCGATGTTTCCACCCTCTCGTTCGAAAAGGCCGTCGAGGAACTTGAGGCGATCGTCTCGGCGCTCGAGCGCGGCGACGTGGCGCTCGACAAATCCATCGAGATCTACGAGCGCGGCGAAGCGCTGAAGAAACATTGCGAGGCCCTGCTGAACGCTGCCGAAAACCGCATCGAGAAGATCCGCCTCGACAGGGCCGGCAAACCTGCTGGAGTGGAACCGCTCGACGGGGCCTAAGGGGCGGTCCGGGAAAATCCCGGACCTCTGTTCGAATGCCTCCTTCACTTTGCATTTCAAAAGGCTAGTTCCCATCAGGTGAGCAGCCGTGCCGGTCATGATCGGCATGTGAAGGGAGATACAAATGGCAACGACGGAATCGGGCACAGCGGGAAAACAACCTGAGTTGAAACGGGTGATGGGCCCGGGGCTGTTGCTGCTGTTCATCATCGGCGACATTCTCGGCACCGGCATCTATGCCCTGACGGGACAGGTTGCTGCCGAAGTCGGCGGTGTCGTCTGGCTGCCCTTTCTGGTGGCCTTTGTCGTCGCCCTTCTGACGGCCTTCAGCTATCTCGAACTGGTGACGAAATACCCGCAGGCAGCCGGTGCAGCGCTCTATACGCACAAGGCCTTCGGCGTCCATTTCCTGACCTTCATCGTCGCCTTTGCCGTGATGTCGTCCGGCATCACATCGGCTGCGACCGCATCGCGGGCCTTTGCCGCAAATTTCTCTGCCGGCCTTGGAATGGACATGGGCGAAGCCGGTGTCATTGCGGTTGCGGTGCTTTTCATCGCGCTTGTTGCGGCGATCAACTTTCGCGGCGTCGGCGAGAGCGTTAAGCTCAATGTCGTGCTGACCGTGATCGAGTTGAGCGGGCTTTTGCTGATCATCGCCATCGGCTTCTGGGCGATCGGCCATGGCCAGGGCGATGTCTCGCGGATCTGGACCTTCGTGCCGCCGGAAGGCAGCAGCGGCGTCTTCTGGCCCGTCGTCGCGGCAACCACGCTCGCCTTTTTCGCCATGGTGGGCTTCGAGGACTCCGTCAACATGGCGGAGGAGTGCAAGAACCCCAGCAAGATCTTCCCGAAGGTGCTGCTGGGCGGTCTGCTGATCACCGGTGCGATCTACATGCTTGTCTCGATCTCGGCGATCACGCTGGTTTCGGCTGAAGATCTTGGCGAAGGCGAAACGCCGTTGCTGAAGGTGGTTCAGGCCGGGGCACCCGGCTTTCCGATCAGCATTTTCGGCCTGATCACCATGCTCGCCGTCGCCAATTCGGCACTCATCAACATGATGATGGCAAGCCGCCTGCTTTACGGCATGGGCCGCGAGGGCGTCATTCCGGCAGTGCTCGGGCGGGTCCACAAAAGCCGCCATTCGCCCTATATCGCGATCCTGTTCACGACGGCGCTGGCCATTGCGCTGATCACCCTTGCTGGCGGCGTGCCGGAACTCGGCGGCACAACGGCGCTTTTGCTGCTCTGCGTCTTTGCTGTGGTCAACATCGCCGTGCTGGTGCTGCGCAGGGACACGGTCGAGCACAAGCATTTTCGCACGCCAACGATCGTGCCGATCCTCGGTGCGATCACCTGCGCGTTCCTCGCCGGGCCCTGGACAGGGCGCGAGCCGGTGCAATATTTCATTGCCGCCTGCCTGATCGGGCTCGGCGTCGTTCTCTGGCTGGCGACGCTCGGCATCATGCGGCGAACGGAAAAGGCGGCGGGATAGACGCCGGGCGCGCAAATATGAGGCATCGGCAACATGCTTCGGCATGATTATGATCGGATCAGCCGCCCGATGATCTGGGAGACGATCAGTCAACGACTGCAACCATTGTTGACCGATATAGAGACGGCCATGGCTGCGAATGGAAAATAGGAGTTGTAACCCATGTCCTTCTTCCCCGGAAACGATCCGAGCGTCGGCGATGCACCGGCCTGCGATGCGATCGAGCATCTGATCATTCCGCGCACCAGCGACATCGGCAATCTTCAGGTGCGCCGGGCGCTGCCAACGGCCAAGCGCCGGCTGGTCGGGCCGTTCATCTTCTTCGATCGCATGGGCCCGGCCCTTCTTAAAGCGGGCGAAGCGCTGGACGTGCGACCGCATCCGCATATCGGGCTGTCCACAGTCACCTATCTCTTCGACGGCGAGATCAAGCATCGCGACAGTCTCGGCACGGAAATGGTTATCGCGCCGGGCGACCTCAACCTGATGACCGCCGGGCGCGGCATCGTGCATTCGGAACGCTCCCCGGAAAACCTGCGCGGAAAACCGCAATCGATTTCGGGCCTGCAGACCTGGCTTGCCCTGCCCGACCAGTATGAAGAGATCGCCCCAATTTTCGCGCATACAGAGAAACGCGATCTGCCGGCGTTTTCCGACAGGGGTCTGCAGGGCCGCATCGTCATCGGTTCCTTCGAGGGCATGGGATCGCCGGTCTCGGTGTTTTCCGATACCCTCTATGTCGATCTGACCATCGAAGCCGGCCGGAGCGCGCCGTTTGCTGCACAGTGGGAGGAACGTGCGCTCTATATTCTCGAGGGCGAGGCGATCATTGCCGGCGACCATTTCGCCAGCAACCAGCTTCTCGTCTTTCGCCCGGGCGACGAGATTACCGTCACCGCTGGTGCGCAGGGGTGTCACATCATGCTGTTCGGTGGCGCGGCCATGGGCTCGGCCCGGCATGTCTGGTGGAATTTCGTTTCTTCCTCCAAGGAGAGGATCGAGCAGGCCAAGGAAGAGTGGCGCAGCGGCCGCTTCGACATCGTGCCCGGAGACGAAGACGAGTTTATCCCTTTGCCCGAACGGTAATATTCGTTAAACTCCCTGTTTGTATCGCGACAAAAAACCGCTTTTGCAATCGATGGTGATTGTGTTTAAAGACGCTTTTTGCGGATATTCATCAGGAAACGCGTCTCATGAAAGGCGCGGGAATGAAGGCCTTTCAGCGTGACACAACTGCCAGTCAATCCGATGCCGGCGACCCCTCTGCTCGATCAGGTGCACATTCCTGATGATCTCAAGAAAATCGACGACAAGGATCTGCCGCAGCTGGCGACGGAACTGCGCGCCGAAATGGTCGATGCGGTGTCGCGCACCGGCGGGCATCTGGGCGCCGGGCTTGGCGTCGTCGAACTGACAATCGCCATCCACAAGGTGTTCAACACGCCGCATGACCGGCTGATCTTCGATGTCGGCCACCAGTGTTATCCACACAAGATCCTGACCGGTCGCCGCGACCGGATCCGCACGTTGCGCCAGGAAAACGGCCTGTCCGGATTTACCCGCCGCGCCGAGAGCGAATACGATCCCTTCGGTGCCGCCCATTCGTCGACATCGATTTCCGCTGGCCTCGGCATGGCGGTGGCAGCCGACCTGTCGGGTGAGCATCGCAACGTCATTGCCGTCATCGGCGACGGTGCGATGTCGGCCGGCATGGCCTATGAGGCGCTGAACAATGCCGGCGCGCTCGATGCACGGCTGATCGTCATCCTCAACGACAACGACATGTCGATCGCGCCGCCGACCGGTGCGATGAGCGCCTATCTGGCGCGGCTTGCCTCCGGCCGGACCTATATGGGCTTCCGCGATCTCGGCAAAAAGCTGACCGCCTATCTCGGCAAGACGGTGGACCGGGCGATCACCCGCGCCGTCGAACATGCGCGCGGCTACGTCACCGGCGGTACCCTGTTCGAAGAACTGGGTTTCTACCATATCGGCCCGATCGACGGGCATTCCTTCGAACACCTGCTGCCGGTCCTGCGCAATGTCCGCGACAATTCCAAGGGCCCGGTGCTGATCCATGTCGTGACGCAAAAGGGCAAGGGTTATCCACCGGCGGAAGCTGCGGCTGACAAGTATCACGGCGTCAATACGTTCGACGTGATCACCGGTGCGCAGGCCAAGGCCAAGCCGAACGCACCCGCCTATACTTCGGTTTTTGCCGAAGCGCTGACGCAGGAAGGCGGCTTCGACGACAAGATCGTCGCGGTCACCGCGGCCATGCCGTCCGGCACGGGGCTCGACAAGTTTGCGCTCGCCCACCCCTCGCGCTGCTTTGATGTCGGCATTGCCGAACAGCACGCGGTGACGTTTGCCGCCGGCCTCGCCTCCGAAGGCTACAAGCCCTTCTGTGCGCTTTACTCGACCTTCCTGCAGCGCGGCTACGACCAGGTGGTGCACGACGTGGCGATCCAGGGTCTGCCGGTGCGCTTTCCGATCGACCGCGCCGGCTTTGTCGGCGCCGACGGCCCGACCCATGCGGGCGCGTTCGATACGACCTATCTCGCCACCCTGCCCGGTTTCGTGGTCATGGCGGCTGCCGATGAGGCGGAACTGAAGCATATGGTGCGCACCGCCGCTGCCTATGACGACGGGCCTATCTCGTTTCGCTATCCGCGCGGCGAAGGTGTCGGCGTCGACATGCCCGAGCGTGGCCAGATCCTGGAAATCGGCAAGGGCCGGCTGGTGAAGCAGGGTTCCAAGGTGGCCCTGCTGTCCTTCGGCACGCGGCTTGCCGACTGCCTGCTCGCCGCCGAGGACCTCGATGCGGCAGGCCTGTCGACGACGGTTGCCGATGCGCGCTTTGCAAAGCCGCTCGACCACGCGCTAATCCTTCAGCTGGCGCGCCACCATGAGGTGCTGATCACGATCGAGGAAGGTGCCGTCGGTGGTTTCGGGAGCCATGTGATGCAGTTTCTCGCCCATGAGGGCCTGCTCGACAGCGGCCTCAAGGTTCGCCCGCTCGTGCTTCCGGATATGTGGATGGAACAGGCCAAGCCCGAGGTCATGTATGCCAAGGCCGGCCTCGACCGCGCCGGCATCGTCGCGACGGTGTTCAAGGCGCTCGGCCAGAAGCAGGTCGGCGTCGGAGTTGCCGGCTGAAGGCTGCACCGGCCCATCCCGCCCAAGGCGTCTAGCGCGTCGCGCCTTTGGCTTCGGCAGGGGCTGGGTGCGACCGTGACAGGGACGTGCAATTCTTGCGGGCTTCCAGATACTGGCCGACAACCAGTTGCAGCAGAACGCCCGCCGTCATCAGAAGGATCTGTTCGGGAAGCGTCAGCGAGCGCGGCAATCCCATGCTCACGGTCATCAGATCCGAAAGCAGGAGACCGGTGATGAAGACCGGCATGCTGTGGCGCCCGATCACGCAGATCGGCTGCAGGAAAGACCCGTCGGCCAGACGCCGGACCGCCTCGATGTTCCAGAGCACGTAGACGATGGCGATCGCATTGACGAGCCGCAGGATGCCGTCATTGGTCTTGCTGGTCATCGCGCGGTAAAGCCATTCCGACGGTGGCTCAATGAAATGAAAGTGGAACAGGATGTTGGCGGGAACTGCCAGAACACAGAAAGCCGCCGCGGCAATAAACAGGGCACGGTTGTAAGGCAGTGCCGGCCGGCCGGTCTTGAGGCGGACGCCGATGACCAGGCCGATCAGGAATATAAGCTGCCAGGACAGCGGGTCGAAGTACCAGTGTCCTTCCGGAAGCGCCGTGTTCACGAAATTGACATGGCCGAAACCGGCACCCAGCCAGACGAGCAACGACCCGCAAATGAGCAGTTTCGGCGCGCGGTCGTTCAGATAGAGGAACAGCGGCACGCAGGCGATGAGGATCACATACATCGGCAGAATGTCGAAATTTCCGGGCATATACCGCAGCAGAAAAATCGACGCGAGATTGCCCAGCGGATCGCTCCAGAAGCCCGTCAGACCGAGAATCGCACTCGCCTGCGCAAAGATCGGCAGATCCTTGGCCAGGCCGACGGAAAACAGGCCGACCAGTCCGACAAGCAAGGCCACATGAACCGCGTAGATCTTCCCCGCGCGCCGCAACGGCTTGGCCGCCAAAGACGGAAAATCAAGCGCGCCACCGCGTGGATAATAGGCCAGGGCTGCGGAAATGCCGGCCATCAGCACGAACAGTTCCGATGCGTCGGCGAAGCCGCGGGAATGCTGCAGCCCTTCCGAAAAGCTGAAACTCGAATGGCCGACGAAGATCAGGAGCAGCGACAGCCCCCGAATCAGATCAATTCTGTTTTCCCGCGCCTTGACCATGCCGATGCCAATTTCCTGCTGCTTCCTCCATGCCCGTTTTTCCGGCATTTATCGAGCGGTGTTTGATTTTCCGGTTAACGCAGGGTCGACAGGTACAGCACCCCGTCAATCCACCAGCGCCGGCAGGCATGGGCCTTTCCGCTTTCCGCAAAAACGCTGGCGACGCAAGCGGCAAAGCCAACGTTGCGCGGCGGCCTGCGGGTCTTTCGCAGCAAAGCCAGCGCGCTCCGCCAGAAAAGACAATCGCCCCCGGACATCGGGAGCGATGATGGCAGGAAACCTGTTGTCCAGGCTCAGGCCGCGCGGCGGTGACCGCTGGATTGCTGGGTGCCGCCAGTGAGCTGGAAGGCTGCGATCAGTTCGCGCAGACGGCTTGATTCCATCGCAAGCGTCGCACTTGCCGCATTGGTCTCCTCGACCATGGCGGCATTCTGCTGGGTCACCTGGTCCATCTGGTTGACGGCGGTATTGACCTCCGCCAGACCGACCGATTGCTCGCGCGACGACGTGGCAATCGCATCCATGTGCTGGTTGATGGTGATGACGTATTGCTCGATGGTTTTCAAAGCCTCGCCGGTCGCCCGCACCAGTCTGACCCCGCCTTCGACTTCGTTGCTGGAGTTGCGGATCAGGTCCTTGATCTCCTTGGCAGCCTTGGCCGATCGCTGCGCCAGTTCGCGGACTTCCTGTGCAACGACCGCAAAGCCCTTGCCCGCATCGCCGGCACGAGCCGCCTCGACACCCGCATTCAGGGCCAGCAGGTTCGTCTGGAAGGCGATTTCGTCGATGACGCCGATGATGCTGGAGATCTGGCTGGAGGATTGCTCGATCTTCTGCATGGCATCGACCGCGTTGGCGACAACGGTCCCGGATTCGGCGGCACTGGCATTGGCCTGGATCGCCACGTTGCGTGCCTCTTCGGCGCGCTTGGAGGAGTTGGAGACGTTGACCGTGATCTGGTCCAGCGCCGCTGCCGTTTCCTCAAGCGAGGCCGCCTGCTGTTCTGTGCGCTTCGACAGATCGTCGGAGCTGCTGCTGATCTCGCGGCTGCCATTGTCGATCGAGCCGGCCGAATGGGTGACGGCAAGCAGTGTCTGGCCGAGCTGGGCGACAGCCGTGTTGAGATCGTGACGCAGCGCCTCGAAATCCGGGGCGAAGGGTTCGTTCAGCTGGAACGACAGGTCACCGGCGGCAAGGCGCTTCAGCCCGGAAGCGAGGCCCGATGTCGCCTGCAGCAGGCGGGCCTGTGCGGCGGCTTCCGCCTCTTGCGCAACCCGGACTTTTTCCGCCTTGGCGAGGGCGCGCTGTTCCTTTCCGTCGGCCTCAAGCCGGCGGTTCTCGAGCGCCGACTGACGGAACACCTCAACGGCACCGGCCATTTCGCCGATCTCGTCACGACGGCCGGCATAGGGCACGGCCGTATCGGCGTCACCTTCAGCAAGACGGGTCATGGAGCCGGTGATGCCCTGGATAGGACGCGCAATGCCACGAACCGCAAAGGTGACTGCGATAATCAGCACCAGCGCCGCGATCCCGATGGAGATGAACACTTCCAGCAGGACAGAATTGTAAGCCTTGGTGCTGGCCATCTGCGCCGCGTCCGAGCCCGTGTTGTTGAGCGCGACCAGTTCCTCGATTGCAGCCGTGATCTTGGTGGCTTCGGCCCCCATCTCACCCTCAAAGAGAACCTTGGCAAATTCCTTGTCGTTGTCACCGGACAGCTCGAGCATTTCGACGCCAAGCTTGCGGTATGCGGCAAAACCTTCGCGAAGCGAAGCCATGAGCAACCGTTCGTTGTCGCTGGAAATCAAAGCTTCATAGACGCCAAGGACATTATCCGTGGCCGCGGACTGATCGGCGACGGCCGTGCCGGCCTTGGTCATCTGTTCCTTGTTGACGGCCAGAAGGTGCCTTGCATAGGCGAGACGCTCCGCGAGCAGCGCGGATTCCATCTTCCGGGCAGCCGAGACGCTGGGCAGCCAGTTGTCCGCAATTTCATTCGTGTTGGCGTTGAGCGTCCGCATGCCGCTGACGGAAAACCACTACAGGGCGGCGACAACGATCGCGATGATTGCAAACAGGCTGATCAGGGTTGTCTTGATGTTCGGACGGCGCATGCGGGACTCCGGCGTTTCAGAAGGAGCGGTGTGCTCCCGATCAATGGAACCGGACAAGTCATCATGTCAGACCGGGCAAATGTTCTCCGACGTCATGCCGGCGACTTTCTGCTACAATTGGCCGATTTTATTCACGCATCGTTAAAATTCACTGAAGCGTAAGCTCTCGATTGCCCGGCTGTGTTCCCTTCCCGGTCAATTCCCGGAAACTGGCCCTGCAAGCAACAGGATCAGGCAAAGCTTGCGCTGGCATGCAGAAGGGTGCCGATGCCGGCCAGCGATCGACGAATTTTTCACGTCCTCCTCAGTTTGCCGGCCAAAACATCGCAAAAGGCCGCATTATTCGGCTTGGGCGCGGCAAACATCTTGCCATGGCGGCCTCGAACAGCCATGACGGGCCATGTCCAACGAACCCAAAACCAGTATCCGCCTCGACCAGCTTCTCCTGAACCTTGGTCTCGTCGCCAGCCGCTCGCGCGCCCGCGACGCGATCCAGCGCGGCACCGTCAAGGTCAATGACCGCGTCGTCATCAAGCCATCCTCGACTTTTCCCGAGGATGTGACGATCACCATCGATGATCCGGTTCAGGCCTATGTCTCGCGCGCGGCGCTCAAGCTGAAGGCCGGGCTCGAGCATTTCGGCCTCTCCCCCGAGGGCCAGGAATGCCTCGACATCGGCGCCTCGACCGGCGGTTTCACCGAAATTCTGCTGCATGCCGGCGCCGAGCATGTGATCTCCATCGATGTCGGCCACGGCCAGTTTCATCCGCGCCTCGATGCCGACGATCGCGTCACCAATATCGAGGGACTGAATGCGCGGGCTTTGGACGAGGATCATCTCGACGGCCGCGCGATTACCTTCATCGTTTCCGACGTCTCCTTCATTTCGCTGAAGCTCGCTCTGCCACCGGCCTTGGACCTCGCGGAACCGGGCGCGCATTGCATCCTGCTGGTCAAGCCGCAATTCGAGGCCGGGCGCGAAGCGATCAGCAAGGCCGGATTGCTCAAGGATCCGTCGACGGCACCGGCGGTCGCTGCCGAACTGGAACGCTGGCTGTCCGAGGACATGGGCTGGGAAAGTCTCGGTCTCATCCCCTCGCCGATCGCCGGTGGTGACGGCAACGAGGAATATCTTCTGGCCGGACGCAAACCGCTGGACGATAACGCACGAGCCGATGAAACGCTGGACGACACCGAATGAGCATGGAAACGCTGACCATCGAGAAGATCGGCCTCTCCGGCGATGGCATTGCACGGGGTCCTTTCGGCCCTGTCTACGTGCCCTTCACGCTTCCCGGCGAGATCGCAGCCCTTGCGGTCAACAAGGACAAGGGCACGGTGATGTCGCTGAGCGGGCTGTCGCCCGATCGCGTCGCGCCGACATGCCGGCATTTCGGCCCTGAAGGCGAAAACGGCAGTTGTGGCGGCTGCAGCCTGCAGCATGCCAGCGACGACTTCTACCAGTCGTTCAAGCGCCAGATCGTGCTCGATGCCTTGAAATCCAAAGCGCTGGTCGCGGAGGTCGGACCGCTGGTGACAGCCCATCCGGGCGACCGCCGGCGCACGGTGTTTACCGCCCGGCGCACGGAAAAATCACTGCTTCTCGGCTACAACGAGCGCGAGAGCCACAATATCGTTTCCATTGTCGAATGTCCCATCGCAAGCCCGGGCATCGTCTCCAGGCTTGCGACCATCCGCACCATCGCAGCGGCAATGGCTGTCAATGCCGAGCCCTTCCGCATCACCGTTCTGGAAACGGCCGCCGGTCTCGATCTGGCCGTCGAGGGCATCAAGGCCCTGCCGGACCGGCAGCGGCGCATGGCTGTCGAAACCGTTCTCGGTGAAAAGGGCATTGCCCGTGTCGCGCTCAACGGCGAGATCGTCATCGAACCGCACAAGCCGGTCATCGACTTCGGCGGCATTTCCGTCTCGCCGCCTGCCGGCGGCTTTGCCCAGGCGAGCAAACCGGCCGAAGACGCCATGGCGGCGCTGGTCACCAGCCATATCGGCAAGGCCAAGCGCGTTGCCGACCTGTTTGCGGGGTCCGGCACCTTTGCGCTGAGGATCGCACGCACGGCGCGCGTCCATGCCGTCGAAGGTGAGGACAAGGCGTTGAAGGCGCTCGATTACGCGGCCCGCAACACGCAAGGCCTGAAGCCGGTGACGATCGAGAAGCGCGACCTGCTTCGCCGACCACTGATGACCGCGGAACTCAAGATCTACGACGCCGTCGTGTTCGACCCGCCGCGCGCCGGCGCGGAAGCCCAGACGAAGGAACTCGCCCGCTCTGGCGTGAAGAAGATCGTCGCCGTCTCCTGCAATCCGGTGACGCTGGTGCGGGACCTGCGCATCCTCGTCGATGCCGGCTACCGCATCACCTCGGTGACACCGATCGACCAGTTCCTCTGGTCGTCGCATGTGGAAGTGGTCGCGACGCTCGAGAAGTAGCGGAACCTGTCAAGCCTTGGCCCGGTGGTTCCATCCTTGCGTTTCGCGACGTTTTAAGCGACCGGATTTCGCCTTGCGTCGAGGACCTTTCGCAAGGTTTCGAGCAGCGGCAACGCTTGAGACAGTGTAGCCACTGGTATTTCAGCGCACAATGCGGCCAGTTCAGGCCCAAGAGCAGTGATCGCGCCGTCCCTGGCCAGACGTCCCGCAGGCATGAGAAACACCCGCTTGGAGCGGCCGTCATGGGTGTCGGGCTCGATCCGGACAAAACCCTTTCCCTCAAGGTGCCCAAGCGTATTGGTCATGGCCCCCTTGGTCACCTGCATCGCCTGCGCGATCGACAAAGGCGTGCGGCCATCGCCCAGGCGGACCAGATGATTGAGCACGGTAAACTGCGACAGGGTCATTCCGTCAGGCATCACCTTTTCAAAGGCATTGCCGGACAGTTGTGCGATGATACCGATCTCGTTCAGGATGCGAAACATTGTCTCGCCATGGTGCGGTCCTGCCGTCATGCACTCCTGATCCGGGTCTCGTAGGGCCAGCGGGGCGCGCCCTTGATATGGGGACCATAGCCGAGCCGAACCAGCATTTGAAGGATCTCGTCCGGCCCGACCTCAAGCGCCTGCCGCATTCCTGCAAAATGCGTCCGCATTTCGGGAAACTCCTGCAAAGCCTGGCTGAACGGATGCATCGACACGCCTGCGGCGGTCGCGGCCAGATTGAGCCTAACATAGTCGCGCCCGGCGGCGATCTGGTCAACGCGGGTGTTACCAGGCGTTTTCTGCCAGAGAAACGCCATGGCCGTATCGAAGGGTTCCTTCAGGATCGGCACCTGCTGCTGAAAGGCCGTCGAAGTCTGGTCGAGCATCTGCTCGCGCGACAGCATGCCTGATATCGCAAGCGTTTCCATCATGGCGCCGGACAGGTCGATACCATCAGGACTGGCCTCGATCTCGGCCCTGCCGATGCGGATGAGATCGATGCTTTCCTTCAACGTATGCGGTGTGGTGATCTCGGTATAATTCGCCTCCCAGGCAAGCGTCCGAAGCGCTGCGACACGGGCTTCCTCATTTGTAAAGGCGATCGATGACGTCCGCGCGGAAGAAGCGATCTGCGCCAGATCTTCTGTCGCAACCGGGCGGGACAGATCGTAGGCCTCCTTGTTGGAGCGTCGGGAAAGCACCTGCGTGAACAACGGGTCAGGTACCACGCCGGCATCTGCTGACAGGCGGATATGGGCCACCGGCCGCGCGTCGAGACGCGGATGCGGTTCGCCGTCCGGAAAGAGCTTGATATCGACGCCATGACCTTCAGCAACCGCGGCCTGCGCGAAAAGCTCGAGAAAACAGCCGAGTCCGATCGTAATCTGCCGATCGAACGGATCGGTGTGCGGCAGGCGTCGGTCTTCCTGACAGAAAAGCGTGACCTCGTTTTCGACCGAGAGATCCGCAAGCCAGGGCTGACGGTTGTGCGGGTTGGGAGCAAGCACGGCATAGGACAGGGCCTTGCGGCGTGGATCGGTTTCCATCCCGCCCGCCATCTCCCGCGCCACGTCCCAGGGTCGCCTGGCCGCGGCCGGATCACGCGTGTTTGCCCAGAGAATACCCCCACCTGCCGCAAGCACGACGCCGCCGCCAATGATGCCCATGAATGACCGTCTCGTTGCCATGCCAGCCTCCATTTGGTTTAATATTAAACTATATAGTTTAATATTAAACCAAATGGAGGCTGGCATGGCAACGAGACGGTCATTCATGGGCATCATTGGCGGCGGCGTCGTGCTTGCGGCAGGTGGGGGTATTCTCTGGGCAAACACGCGTGATCCGGCCGCGGCCAGGCGACCCTGGGACGTGGCGCGGGAGATGGCGGGCGGGATGGAAACCGATCCACGCCGCAAGGCCCTGTCCTATGCCGTGCTTGCTCCCAACCCGCACAACCGTCAGCCCTGGCTTGCGGATCTCTCGGTCGAAAACGAGGTCACGCTTTTCTGTCAGGAAGACCGACGCCTGCCGCACACCGATCCGTTCGATCGGCAGATTACGATCGGACTCGGCTGTTTTCTCGAGCTTTTCGCGCAGGCCGCGGTTGCTGAAGGTCATGGCGTCGATATCAAGCTCTTTCCGGACGGCGAACCGCATCCGCGTCTCGACGCGCGGCCGGTGGCCCATATCCGCCTGTCAGCAGATGCCGGCGTGGTACCTGACCCGTTGTTCACGCAGGTGCTTTCCCGACGCTCCAACAAGGAGGCCTACGATCTGTCCCGCCCGGTTGCGACAGAAGATCTGGCGCAGATCGCTTCTTCCGCGCGGACGTCATCGATCGCCTTTACAAATGAGGAAGCCCGTGTCGCAGCGCTTCGGACGCTTGCCTGGGAGGCGAATTATACCGAGATCACCACACCGCATACGTTGAAGGAAAGCATCGATCTCATCCGCATCGGCAGGGCCGAGATCGAGGCCAGTCCTGATGGTATCGACCTGTCCGGCGCCATGATGGAAACGCTTGCGATATCAGGCATGCTGTCGCGCGAGCAGATGCTCGACCAGACTTCGACGGCCTTTCAGCAGCAGGTGCCGATCCTGAAGGAACCCTTCGATACGGCCATGGCGTTTCTCTGGCAGAAAACGCCTGGTAACACCCGCGTTGACCAGATCGCCGCCGGGCGCGACTATGTTAGGCTCAATCTGGCCGCGACCGCCGCAGGCGTGTCGATGCATCCGTTCAGCCAGGCTTTGCAGGAGTTTCCCGAAATGCGGACGCATTTTGCAGGAATGCGGCAGGCGCTTGAGGTCGGGCCGGACGAGATCCTTCAAATGCTGGTTCGGCTCGGCTATGGTCCCCATATCAAGGGCGCGCCCCGCTGGCCCTACGAGACCCGGATCAGGAGTGCATGACGGCAGGACCGCACCATGGCGAGACAATGTTTCGCATCCTGAACGAGATCGGTATCATCGCACAACTGTCCGGCAATGCCTTTGAAAAGGTGATGCCTGACGGAATGACCCTGTCGCAGTTTACCGTGCTCAATCATCTGGTCCGCCTGGGCGATGGCCGCACGCCTTTGTCGATCGCGCAGGCGATGCAGGTGACCAAGGGGGCCATGACCAATACGCTTGGGCACCTTGAGGGAAAGGGTTTTGTCCGGATCGAGCCCGACACCCATGACGGCCGCTCCAAGCGGGTGTTTCTCATGCCTGCGGGACGTCTGGCCAGGGACGGCGCGATCACTGCTCTTGGGCCTGAACTGGCCGCATTGTGCGCTGAAATACCAGTGGCTACACTGTCTCAAGCGTTGCCGCTGCTCGAAACCTTGCGAAAGGTCCTCGACGCAAGGCGAAATCCGGTCGCTTAAAACGTCGCGAAACGCAAGGATGGAACCACCGGGCCAAGGCTTGACAGGTTCCGCTACTTCTCGAGCGTCGCGACCACTTCCACATGCGACGACCAGAGGAACTGGTCGATCGGTGTCACCGAGGTGATGCGGTAGCCGGCATCGACGAGGATGCGCAGGTCCCGCACCAGCGTCACCGGATTGCAGGAGACGGCGACGATCTTCTTCACGCCAGAGCGGGCGAGTTCCTTCGTCTGGGCTTCCGCGCCGGCGCGCGGCGGGTCGAACACGACGGCGTCGTAGATCTTGAGTTCCGCGGTCATCAGTGGTCGGCGAAGCAGGTCGCGCTTCTCGATCGTCACCGGCTTCAGGCCTTGCGTGTTGCGGGCCGCGTAATCGAGCGCCTTCAACGCCTTGTCCTCACCTTCGACGGCATGGACGCGCGCCGTGCGTGCGATCCTCAGCGCAAAGGTGCCGGACCCCGCAAACAGGTCGGCAACGCGCTTGGCCTTGCCGATATGGCTGGTGACCAGCGCCGCCATGGCGTCTTCGGCCGGTTTGCTCGCCTGGGCAAAGCCGCCGGCAGGCGGCGAGACGGAAATGCCGCCGAAGTCGATGACCGGCTTGTGCGGTTCGATGACGATCTCGCCGTTGAGCGCGACACGGGCAATGCCCTTTTCACCGAGAACGGTTTCGACAGCCATGCGCCGCTGCCGGTCCGGCAGGGCCTTGATGCCCTCGACGGCCAGATCGAGACCGGCGGCCGTTTCCAGAACGGTGATGCGGAAGGGCTCGGCATTGACAGCCATTGCCGCTGCGATGGTGCGGATGGTCGCAAGCCTGGAGACGATGCCCGGGCTTGCGATGGGACATTCGACAATGGAAACGATATTGTGGCTCTCGCGCTCGTTGTAGCCGAGAAGCAGTGATTTTTCCGTGCGCCGGGCGGTAAACACCGTGCGCCGGCGGTCGCCCGGATGGGCTGTCACCAGCGGTCCGACCTCCGCGACCAGCGCTTTGGATTTCAAGGCATCGAGCACGATCTGGCGCTTGAACGACTGGTAGAAGTCGTCGCTGGCATGCTGCAGGCTGCAGCCGCCACAACTGCCGTTTTCGCCTTCAGGGCCGAAATGCCGGCATGTCGGCGCGACGCGATCGGGCGACAGCCCGCTCAGCGACATCACCGTGCCCTTGTCCTTGTTGACCGCAAGGGCTGCGATCTCGCCGGGAAGCGTGAAGGGCACGTAGACAGGGCCGAAAGGACCCCGTGCAATGCCATCGCCGGAGAGGCCGATCTTCTCGATGGTCAGCGTTTCCATGCTCATTCGGTGTCGTCCAGCGTTTCATCGGCTCGTGCGTTATCGTCCAGCGGTTTGCGTCCGGCCAGAAGATATTCCTCGTTGCCGTCACCACCGGCGATCGGCGAGGGGATGAGACCGAGACTTTCCCAGCCCATGTCCTCGGACAGCCAGCGTTCCAGTTCGGCAGCGACCGCCGGTGCCGTCGACGGATCCTTGAGCAATCCGGCCTTGCTGATCGCTTCGCGCCCGGCCTCGAATTGCGGCTTGACCAGCAGGATGCAATGCGCGCCCGGTTCCGCGAGGTCCAAGGCCGGTGGCAGAGCGAGCTTCAGCGAAATGAAGGAGACGTCGGAAACGATGAAGGTAATCGCGCGGCCGTCGAGATGATCCTCGTCCAAAGCCCGCGCATTCAGTCCCTCGATATTGGTGACGCGATCGTCGGCATCGAGGCGCGGATGAAACTGGCCGTGGCCGACATCGATGGAGATCACATGCTCGGCGCCGGCATGCAGCAGAATTTCGGTGAAACCGCCGGTCGAGGCGCCGATGTCGAGGCATTCCTGGCCCTCGGGGGAGAGGCCGAAATGCTCGAGCCCGGCCTTCAGCTTGAGCGCCGCGCGCGAGACATAGGCCTGAACCGGATCATCGATGGTGATCGTCACATCCTCGGGAAAAGTCGAGGATGGCTTGATGACGACGCGGTCATTGACCTTGACGGTGCCGCGCTGGATCGCGTCGCGGGCGCGCGAGCGGCTGGCGACGAGACCAAGGTTCAGGAGAAGCTGGTCGAGGCGGATACTGGTTTTGGGTTCGTTGGACATGGCCCGTCATGGCTGTTCGAGGCCGCCATGGCAAGATGTTTGCCGCGCCCAAGCCGAATAATGCGGCCTTTTGCGATGTTTTGGCCGGCAAACTGAGGAGGACGTGAAAAATTCGTCGATCGCTGGCCGGCATCGGCACCCTTCTGCATGCCAGCGCAAGCTTTGCCTGATCCTGTTGCTTGCAGGGCCAGTTTCCGGGAATTGACCGGGAAGGGAACACAGCCGGGCAATCGAGAGCTTACGCTTCAGTGAATTTTAACGATGCGTGAATAAAATCGGCCAATTGTAGCAGAAAGTCGCCGGCATGACGTCGGAGAACATTTGCCCGGTCTGACATGATGACTTGTCCGGTTCCATTGATCGGGAGCACACCGCTCCTTCTGAAACGCCGGAGTCCCGCATGCGCCGTCCGAACATCAAGACAACCCTGATCAGCCTGTTTGCAATCATCGCGATCGTTGTCGCCGCCCTGTAGTGGTTTTCCGTCAGCGGCATGCGGACGCTCAACGCCAACACGAATGAAATTGCGGACAACTGGCTGCCCAGCGTCTCGGCTGCCCGGAAGATGGAATCCGCGCTGCTCGCGGAGCGTCTCGCCTATGCAAGGCACCTTCTGGCCGTCAACAAGGAACAGATGACCAAGGCCGGCACGGCCGTCGCCGATCAGTCCGCGGCCACGGATAATGTCCTTGGCGTCTATGAAGCTTTGATTTCCAGCGACAACGAACGGTTGCTCATGGCTTCGCTTCGCGAAGGTTTTGCCGCATACCGCAAGCTTGGCGTCGAAATGCTCGAGCTGTCCGGTGACAACGACAAGGAATTTGCCAAGGTTCTCTTTGAGGGTGAGATGGGGGCCGAAGCCACCAAGATCACGGCTGCAATCGAGGAACTGGTCGCGCTCAACAACACGGGCTCGGACGCGGCGCAGATGGCCAGCACCAAGGCTTACAATTCTGTCCTGCTGGAAGTGTTCATCTCCATCGGGATCGCGGCGCTGGTGCTGATTATCGCAGTCACCTTTGCGGTTCGTGGCATTGCGCGTCCTATCCAGGGCATCACCGGCTCCATGACCCGTCTTGCTGAAGGTGACGCCGATACGGCCGTGCCCTATGCCGGCCGTCGTGACGAGATCGGCGAAATGGCCGGTGCCGTTGAGGTGTTCCGTCAGTCGGCGCTCGAGAACCGCCGGCTTGAGGCCGACGGAAAGGAACAGCGCGCCCTCGCCAAGGCGGAAAAAGTCCGGGTTGCGCAAGAGGCGGAAGCCGCCGCACAGGCCCGCCTGCTGCAGGCGACATCGGGCCTCGCTTCCGGGCTGAAGCGCCTTGCCGCCGGTGACCTGTCGTTCCAGCTGAACGAACCCTTCGCCCCGGATTTCGAGGCGCTGCGTCACGATCTCAACACGGCTGTCGCCCAGCTCGGCCAGACACTGCTTGCCGTCACCCATTCGGCCGGCTCGATCGACAATGGCAGCCGCGAGATCAGCAGCAGCTCCGACGATCTGTCGAAGCGCACAGAACAGCAGGCGGCCTCGCTTGAGGAAACGGCAGCGGCGCTGGACCAGATCACGGTCAACGTCTCCAACTCCTCCAAGCGCGCCGAAGAGGCACGCAACGTGGCGATCCAGGCCAATGCCAGTGCCGCCGAATCCGGGACCGTTGTCGCCAACGCGGTCGATGCCATGCAGAAGATCGAGCAATCCTCCAGCCAGATCTCCAGCATCATCGGCGTCATCGACGAAATCGCCTTCCAGACGAACCTGCTGGCCCTGAATGCGGGTGTCGAGGCGGCTCGTGCCGGCGATGCGGGCAAGGGCTTTGCGGTCGTTGCACAGGAAGTCCGCGAACTGGCGCAGCGATCGGCCAAGGCTGCCAAGGAGATCAAGGACCTGATCCGCAACTCCAGCAACGAAGTCGAAGGCGGGGTCAGACTGGTGCGGGCGACCGGCGAGGCTTTGAAAACCATCGAGCAATACGTCATCACCATCAACCAGCACATGGATGCGATTGCCACGTCGTCGCGCGAGCAATCGGTCGGTCTGGCGGAGGTCAATACCGCCGTCAACCAGATGGACCAGGTGACCCAGCAGAATGCCGCCATGGTCGAGGAGACCAATGCGGCAAGTGCGACGCTTGCGATGGAATCAAGCCGTCTGCGCGAACTGATCGCAGCCTTCCAGCTCACTGGCGGCACCCAGCAATCCAGCGGTCACCGCCGCGCGGCCTGAGCCTGGACAACAGGTTTCCTGCCATCATCGCTCCCGATGTCCGGGGGCGATTGTCTTTTCTGGCGGAGCGCGCTGGCTTTGCTGCGAAAGACCCGCAGGCCGCCGCGCAACGTTGGCTTTGCCGCTTGCGTCGCCAGCGTTTTTGCGGAAAGCGGAAAGGCCCATGCCTGCCGGCGCTGGTGGATTGACGGGGTGCTGTACCTGTCGACCCTGCGTTAACCGGAAAATCAAACACCGCTCGATAAATGCCGGAAAAACGGGCATGGAGGAAGCAGCAGGAAATTGGCATCGGCATGGTCAAGGCGCGGGAAAACAGAATTGATCTGATTCGGGGGCTGTCGCTGCTCCTGATCTTCGTCGGCCATTCGAGTTTCAGCTTTTCGGAAGGGCTGCAGCATTCCCGCGGCTTCGCCGACGCATCGGAACTGTTCGTGCTGATGGCCGGCATTTCCGCAGCCCTGGCCTATTATCCACGCGGTGGCGCGCTTGATTTTCCGTCTTTGGCGGCCAAGCCGTTGCGGCGCGCGGGGAAGATCTACGCGGTTCATGTGGCCTTGCTTGTCGGACTGGTCGGCCTGTTTTCCGTCGGCCTGGCCAAGGATCTGCCGATCTTTGCGCAGGCGAGTGCGATTCTCGGTCTGACGGGCTTCTGGAGCGATCCGCTGGGCAATCTCGCGTCGATTTTTCTGCTGCGGTATATGCCCGGAAATTTCGACATTCTGCCGATGTATGTGATCCTCATCGCCTGCGTGCCGCTGTTCCTCTATCTGAACGACCGCGCGCCGAAACTGCTCATTTGCGGGTCGTTGCTCGTCTGGCTGGGTGCCGGTTTCGGCCATGTCAATTTCGTGAACACGGCGCTTCCGGAAGGACACTGGTACTTCGACCCGCTGTCCTGGCAGCTTATATTCCTGATCGGCCTGGTCATCGGCGTCCGCCTCAAGACCGGCCGGCCGGCACTGCCTTACAACCGTGCCCTGTTTATTGCCGCGGCGGCTTTCTGTGTTCTGGCAGTTCCCGCCAACATCCTGTTCCACTTTCATTTCATTGAGCCACCGTCGGAATGGCTTTACCGCGCGATGACCAGCAAGACCAATGACGGCATCCTGCGGCTCGTCAATGCGATCGCCATCGTCTACGTGCTCTGGAACATCGAGGCGGTCCGGCGTCTGGCCGACGGGTCTTTCCTGCAGCCGATCTGCGTGATCGGGCGCCACAGCATGCCGGTCTTCATCACCGGTCTCCTGCTTTCGGATCTGATGACCGTGAGCATGGGATTGCCGCGCTCGCTGACGCTTCCCGAACAGATCCTTCTGATGACGGCGGGCGTTCTGCTGCAACTGGTTGTCGGCCAGTATCTGGAAGCCCGCAAGAATTGCACGTCCCTGTCACGGTCGCACCCAGCCCCTGCCGAAGCCAAAGGCGCGACGCGCTAGACGCCTTGGGCGGGATGGGCCGGTGCAGCCTTCAGCCGGCAACTCCGACGCCGACCTGCTTCTGGCCGAGCGCCTTGAACACCGTCGCGACGATGCCGGCGCGGTCGAGGCCGGCCTTGGCATACATGACCTCGGGCTTGGCCTGTTCCATCCACATATCCGGAAGCACGAGCGGGCGAACCTTGAGGCCGCTGTCGAGCAGGCCCTCATGGGCGAGAAACTGCATCACATGGCTCCCGAAACCACCGACGGCACCTTCCTCGATCGTGATCAGCACCTCATGGTGGCGCGCCAGCTGAAGGATTAGCGCGTGGTCGAGCGGCTTTGCAAAGCGCGCATCGGCAACCGTCGTCGACAGGCCTGCCGCATCGAGGTCCTCGGCGGCGAGCAGGCAGTCGGCAAGCCGCGTGCCGAAGGACAGCAGGGCCACCTTGGAACCCTGCTTCACCAGCCGGCCCTTGCCGATTTCCAGGATCTGGCCACGCTCGGGCATGTCGACGCCGACACCTTCGCCGCGCGGATAGCGAAACGAGATAGGCCCGTCGTCATAGGCAGCGGCGGTGCGCACCATATGCTTCAGTTCCGCCTCATCGGCAGCCGCCATGACCACGAAACCGGGCAGGGTGGCGAGATAGGTCGTATCGAACGCGCCCGCATGGGTCGGGCCGTCGGCGCCGACAAAGCCGGCGCGGTCGATCGGAAAGCGCACCGGCAGACCCTGGATCGCCACGTCGTGCACCACCTGGTCGTAGCCGCGCTGCAGGAAGGTCGAGTAAAGCGCACAGAAGGGCTTGTAGCCTTCGGAGGCGAGGCCGGCGGCAAACGTCACCGCGTGCTGTTCGGCAATGCCGACATCAAAGCAGCGCGAGGGGTGGGCGAGCGCAAACTTGTCGAGCCCCGTGCCGGACGGCATGGCCGCGGTGACCGCGACGATCTTGTCGTCGAAGCCGCCTTCCTGCGTCAGCGCTTCGGCAAAAACCGAAGTATAGGCGGGTGCGTTCGGCTTGGCCTTGGCCTGCGCACCGGTGATCACGTCGAACGTATTGACGCCGTGATACTTGTCAGCCGCAGCTTCCGCCGGTGGATAACCCTTGCCCTTTTGCGTCACGACATGGATCAGCACCGGGCCCTTGGAATTGTCGCGGACATTGCGCAGGACCGGCAGCAGGTGTTCGAAGGAATGCCCGTCGATCGGGCCGATATGGTAGAAACCCAGTTCTTCGAACAGGGTACCGCCGGTGACGTAGCCGCGCGCATGTTCGACGGCGCGGGTGATCGCCCGGTCCACCGTCTTGCCGAGATAGGCGGTCAGCTTTTTGCCGAGATCGCGGAAGCCCATATAGGTCCGGCCGGAGGCAAGCCGCGCCAGATAGGCGCTCATCGCACCGGTCGGCGGCGCGATCGACATGTCGTTGTCGTTGAGGATGACGATCAGCCGTGCATCGAGCGCGCCGGCATTGTTCAGCGCCTCATAGGCCATGCCGGCCGACATCGCACCGTCGCCGATGACGGCAATGACGTTGCGATGCTCACCCGACAGGTCGGCTGCCACCGCCATGCCGAGGCCAGCGGAAATCGATGTCGACGAATGGGCGGCACCGAAGGGATCGTATTCGCTCTCGGCGCGGCGGGTAAATCCGGACAGGCCGTTTTCCTGGCGCAACGTGCGGATCCGGTCGCGGCGACCGGTCAGGATCTTGTGTGGATAACACTGGTGGCCGACATCGAAGATCAGCCGGTCATGCGGCGTGTTGAACACCTTGTGGATGGCGATTGTCAGTTCGACGACGCCAAGCCCGGCGCCCAGATGCCCGCCGGTGCGCGACACCGCATCGACCATTTCGGCGCGCAGTTCCGTCGCCAGCTGCGGCAGATCCTTGTCGTCGATTTTCTTGAGATCATCAGGAATGTGCACCTGATCGAGCAGAGGGGTCGCCGGCATCGGATTGACTGGCAGTTGTGTCACGCTGAAAGGCCTTCATTCCCGCGCCTTTCATGAGACGCGTTTCCTGATGAATATCCGCAAAAAGCGTCTTTAAACACAATCACCATCGATTGCAAAAGCGGTTTTTTGTCGCGATACAAACAGGGAGTTTAACGAATATTACCGTTCGGGCAAAGGGATAAACTCGTCTTCGTCTCCGGGCACGATGTCGAAGCGGCCGCTGCGCCACTCTTCCTTGGCCTGCTCGATCCTCTCCTTGGAGGAAGAAACGAAATTCCACCAGACATGCCGGGCCGAGCCCATGGCCGCGCCACCGAACAGCATGATGTGACACCCCTGCGCACCAGCGGTGACGGTAATCTCGTCGCCCGGGCGAAAGACGAGAAGCTGGTTGCTGGCGAAATGGTCGCCGGCAATGATCGCCTCGCCCTCGAGAATATAGAGCGCACGTTCCTCCCACTGTGCAGCAAACGGCGCGCTCCGGCCGGCTTCGATGGTCAGATCGACATAGAGGGTATCGGAAAACACCGAGACCGGCGATCCCATGCCCTCGAAGGAACCGATGACGATGCGGCCCTGCAGACCCCTGTCGGAAAACGCCGGCAGATCGCGTTTCTCTGTATGCGCGAAAATTGGGGCGATCTCTTCATACTGGTCGGGCAGGGCAAGCCAGGTCTGCAGGCCCGAAATCGATTGCGGTTTTCCGCGCAGGTTTTCCGGGGAGCGTTCCGAATGCACGATGCCGCGCCCGGCGGTCATCAGGTTGAGGTCGCCCGGCGCGATAACCATTTCCGTGCCGAGACTGTCGCGATGCTTGATCTCGCCGTCGAAGAGATAGGTGACTGTGGACAGCCCGATATGCGGATGCGGTCGCACGTCCAGCGCTTCGCCCGCTTTAAGAAGGGCCGGGCCCATGCGATCGAAGAAGATGAACGGCCCGACCAGCCGGCGCTTGGCCGTTGGCAGCGCCCGGCGCACCTGAAGATTGCCGATGTCGCTGGTGCGCGGAATGATCAGATGCTCGATCGCATCGCAGGCCGGTGCATCGCCGACGCTCGGATCGTTTCCGGGGAAGAAGGACATGGGTTACAACTCCTATTTTCCATTCGCAGCCATGGCCGTCTCTATATCGGTCAACAATGGTTGCAGTCGTTGACTGATCGTCTCCCAGATCATCGGGCGGCTGATCCGATCATAATCATGCCGAAGCATGTTGCCGATGCCTCATATTTGCGCGCCCGGCGTCTATCCCGCCGCCTTTTCCGTTCGCCGCATGATGCCGAGCGTCGCCAGCCAGAGAACGACGCCGAGCCCGATCAGGCAGGCGGCAATGAAATATTGCACCGGCTCGCGCCCTGTCCAGGGCCCGGCGAGGAACGCGCAGGTGATCGCACCGAGGATCGGCACGATCGTTGGCGTGCGAAAATGCTTGTGCTCGACCGTGTCCCTGCGCAGCACCAGCACGGCGATGTTGACCACAGCAAAGACGCAGAGCAGCAAAAGCGCCGTTGTGCCGCCGAGTTCCGGCACGCCGCCAGCAAGGGTGATCAGCGCAATGGCCAGCGCCGTCGTGAACAGGATCGCGATATAGGGCGAATGGCGGCTTTTGTGGACCCGCCCGAGCACTGCCGGAATGACGCCCTCGCGGCCCATGCCGTAAAGCAGGCGGCTTGCCATCATCATGTTGATGAGTGCCGAATTGGCGACGGCGAGCATGGTGATCAGGCCGAAAATGCTGATCGGAAAGCCGGGTGCCCCGGCCTGAACCACCTTCAGCAACGGCGTTTCGCCTTCGCCAAGATCTTCAGCCGAAACCAGCGTGATCGCCGAGATCGAGACAAGCATGTAGATCGCACCGGTGATCAGCAGACCGCCCAGCAGCACCTTCGGGAAGATCTTGCTGGGGTTCTTGCACTCCTCCGCCATGTTGACGGAGTCCTCGAAGCCCACCATGGCGAAAAAGGCGAGCGTGGTTGCCGCGACGACGGGCCAGAAGACGCCGCTGCTGCCTTCCGGCGGCACGAAGGTCCAGATCCGCGAGACATCGCCCTGGCCATGGCCGATCGCCCAGAAGCCGATGGCGATGATCAGCAAAAGCCCGCTCAACTCGATCACGGTCAGCACGACATTGAGCTTAACGCTCTCGCCGACGCCGCGAAAGTTGATCGCCGCAACAAGCGCGATGAAAAGCACCGCAACCGCAATGACACCGGCTTCGCCCATGTCCATTCCAAGGCCGGCAGAGAAATTTGCGGCAAAGGCCCGCGATGCGGTCGCAGCCGATGTGATGCCGGACGACATCACGGCAAAGGCGACGATGAAGGTCAGGAAATGGACGCCGAAGGCCTTGTGCGTATAGAGCGCTGCACCGGCTGCCTGCGGGTATTTCGTCACCAGTTCGAGATAGCTGAAGGCCGTCAGAAGGGCGACGACAAAGGCCACCAGAAAGGGCAGCCAGACGACACCGCCGACTTCGGCAGCAACCTGTCCCGTCAGGGCATAGATGCCGGTGCCGAGAATGTCGCCGATGATGAACAGCAGCAACAGCCCCGGGCCCATCACCCGTTTCAACTCAGGTTGTTTTCCCGCTGTGCCCGATTCCGTCGTTGCCATTTGTATCTCCCTTCACATGCCGATCATGACCGGCACGGCTGCTCACCTGATGGGAACTAGCCTTTTGAAATGCAAAGTGAAGGAGGCATTCGAACAGAGGTCCGGGATTTTCCCGGACCGCCCCTTAGGCCCCGTCGAGCGGTTCCACTCCAGCAGGTTTGCCGGCCCTGTCGAGGCGGATCTTCTCGATGCGGTTTTCGGCAGCGTTCAGCAGGGCCTCGCAATGTTTCTTCAGCGCTTCGCCGCGCTCGTAGATCTCGATGGATTTGTCGAGCGCCACGTCGCCGCGCTCGAGCGCCGAGACGATCGCCTCAAGTTCCTCGACGGCCTTTTCGAACGAGAGGGTGGAAACATCGATTTGCGGTGCGGTGGTCATGATTACCCTCTCATCAGGCGCAGGATGTGGATGGCGGCCGATTCGGCCAGTCCCTCGAGGTCATAGCCGCCTTCGAGCAGGCTGACGACCCGGTTTCCGGCCGTGCGATCGGCCAGTTCCATCAGCCGCGCCGTGACCCAGTCGAAGTCGTCGGCCACCAGATTGATCTGTGCCAGCGGATCGCGGTGGTGGGCGTCGAAGCCGGCCGAGATCAAAATGAAATCGGGCTTGAAGTCCGTGAGCGAACTCAGCACCCGCGATTTGAACGCCTCGCGGAAATGGTCGCTGCCGGTATTGGCCGACAAAGGCGCGTTGACGATGTTCCCGGCGCCGGTCTCGTGCTTGGCCCCGGTGCCGGGATAAAGCGGCATCTGGTGCGTCGAGCAGAACAGCACCGACGGATCGTCCCAGAAGATATCTTGCGTGCCGTTGCCGTGATGCACGTCCCAGTCGACGATGGCGACACGCTCGGCGCCGTGTTTCTGCTGGGCGTGGCGGGCGGCAATCGCCACATTGTTGAAGAAGCAGAAGCCCATGGCCTTGTTCTTCTCGGCATGGTGGCCAGGCGGGCGCGACGCGACGAAGGCGTTGTCGGCCTTGCCGGAAAACACCGCATCCACGGCGGCGATCGCTCCGCCGATACCGGTCAGTGCCGCCTGCAGGCTGGCGGGGCTTGCATGGGTGTCTGCCTCGAAAGAATTGATGCCCTCTTCCGGAATGACCGACATGACGGTGCGCAGGTGCGCTTCGGGGTGCGCCAGAAGCACATAGTCCTCGTTCGCCTGCGGCGCTTGAAGGCGCGTCAGGGGCTGGAAATTCTCGTGCTCCAGCGCAAGATTGAGCGCCTTCAGCCGGTCCGGCCGCTCCGGATGGCCGTCCGGCACCTTGTGTTCCAGGAAGATCGGGTTTTCGTAGAGGATGGTTGTCATGGGGGAAACCTAGGCGCTGGGGGTTTCAAGGTCCATGGGATAGGTAGAACGGCCGGCTGTTTTCAACAGGGGAAGACGACAAACCTGCATTCTGTGCGCCGCAATGTCTGGTGATTGGAAAAGAGACATTCTCCAATCTCCGTCATTCCTGTGCTCGTCACAGGAATCCAGTCGCCCCAGTCTTTGGGCGAAAAGAGTCTTTTGACCCGACAGACGTCGGGTCGCTGGATCCCGGAACAAGTCCGGGATGACGGAAAGCAAGGCCGCCAAACATCGACCATCAAGCCCGGTGAGGAAGCAACGGATAGCCGGCCAGAACCGCGCGGGCGGCGAGCGCGGCGATGCCCGCCTTGAGGATATCGCCCGGAACGAAGGCCAGCGTACCGATCGTTGCCTTGGTGAGGCCGAGACCTGTCGGGCCGTAGGCGAGCCAGAGCACACCCATGAGATGGTCCACCAGAATGCCGCCGACGACCGCGGCCAGAAAAAAGCCGCTGATCTGCGCAAACCCCGACTGGCGGGCGTTAACGAAGCGCTCCGACAGGAACCCCGCGACGAATGCAGCAAACGCGAAGCCGACGAGATAGCCGGCCGGAGGAGCCACGAAGACGCCAAGCCCGCCCCGTCCGCCTGCAAGAACCGGCAGCCCGATCGCAGCCAGAAGCAGGAACAGGAGAACGGCGGCTGTTCCGCGCTTGGCGCCGAGGATCAGCCCCGCCAGCATGACGCCGAGCGATTGCGCATGGATCGGCACGGGCACCAGCGACACGCTGACCGGAGGCACGAGGCCGAGAGCGACGATGATGGCGGTGAAAAGGGCGGTCAGAACGAGGTCTCTCGTGCTCATAAAAGCGATTCCTTACGTTGCAGGTCTATGCCTTTTGATTTCTTATGCCCCGCGCGTCAATGGCGCCCGCCACCTCATCGGCACTCTTCAGGGTCAGAATGATTAGCGGAACCACCACCGTCAACGGCCGTAGCTTGATGCCCCGCGCCAGATGGGCGTCGCGGACCGACTGGTAATGACCCGTGATATCCGGCACGAAGCGGATCACCAGCCCGATCGCAAGGCCGATATCGGCCGCGTTGACGAGACCCATGCGTTCCAGCGGCCGCGCGGCCTCCGTCGCAACCTCGATAAAGGCGCTGACCGTCGTCGTCGCGGTCACGGATGCGGCCAAAAGCATCAGCACGCTCAGCCGCAGCAGCGCGACGGTGGCTTCTTCGGCGGACTGGACGAGAAAACTGAACAGCGCGACCACGGCGATCGTCCACAACACCGGACGTAGTCGATGCAGCGACACTTTGAACCCGAGCGGCAGCATGGCGTAGAGATAAATCGCAAGCGCCAGCGCCGTGCCGAGCGCAAGCGGCGAGCGTGTCAGGAACAGAAGGATGCTGGCCAGCATCAGCCCGGCGAGTTTCACCCGCGGCGACAGCCTGTGCAGGGCGGTGTTGCCGTCCACGTAAAGTGTCTTCATGCCGCGATCTCGCGATAAAGTTCAACCATCTTCGCCGGCGGCCCGTCCCCGCACAGCCGGCCCTCGTGAAACAAAAGCACCCTGTCGAAATCGGCGATCAGGTCGAGATCGTGGCTGATGACGATGACATGCTCGTCCAGCCCGTCAATGGTTCTGCCAACCAGAGCGCGGTTGCGGATGTCGAGCTGGTTGGTCGGCTCGTCCATGATCAGGATATCCGGTGCAGTCACAAGAACGGACGCCAGCGCGGCAAGCTGGAGCTCGCCGCCGGACAACTCATGCACCCGCCGCGACCCGAGATGGCCGATGCCGAACCGCAGGAGAACGGCTTGCGTCCGCGCTTCGATCTCCGCCTTTGAAAGCCCGCGTCCCTTGAGCCCGAGTGCAATGTCCTCGGAAACGATCGGCAGGATGAGCTGGTTCTGCGGGTTCTGGAAGATGAAACCGGCCTGTCCGAGCACCGCCTTGTCGTCCGTGACGGTATCCAGTCCGTTGACCGTGACCGAGCCGGAAGTCGGCTTCACGAGACCGTTGATCAGCCGGGCAAAGGTTGTCTTGCCGGAACCGTTGAGACCGATGATGCCGATGCGCCGCTCGCGCAATGTCAGCGTCAGCGGATGGAGCGCGATGCGATCCCCGAAACGGACCGTGGAATCGGCAAAGCATATGTCCAACCGTGATCTCCCGCGCGATATCGGGGCTCTATAGGACGAATTTTCACCGAATGGAAATCGGCCATGCATCTTGCCGTAAACCGATATGTCTTGCTCTTGAACAAAAAGTGAACATCTGCGTAGATTGCACATATGTCGATTCTCGTCTCCAACCGCGATGCGCGCCTGATCTTCCTCAACCGCCAGGGGCTTGCGGCCGCGCCCAACCGTGCGCTTGGCAAGCAGGGCCTGCTGGCGCTCATCCAGGATCTTGGTTTCGTCCAGGTCGACAGCATCCAGACGATCGAGCGAGCCCATCACCAGATCCTGTTTTCCCGCAACCAGACCTATCGCCGCGAGGACCTGAGCGAGCTTCTGGAAAAGGACGGTGCGCTTTTCGAACACTGGACGCATGATGCCTCGATCATCCCGAGCGCCTTTTTCGCCTATTGGAAACATCGCTTTGTCCGCCGCGAACTGGTTCTGCGGGAGCGCTGGCGCAAGTGGCACGGCGAGGGTTTTGACGCGGCCTTCGAGGAGACCTTGCAGCGCATCACGGACAACGGACCCACCATGTCGCGCGATATCAAGGTCGCCGACCACAAGTCCGGCGGCTGGTGGAACTGGCACCCCAACAAGACGGCGCTTGAATTCTACTGGCACACCGGCAAGCTCGCCATCGCCGGCCGCCGCAATTTCCAGAAGGTCTATGACCTTGCCGAGCGCGTTCTGCCCGCCCATCACTATGCGCCGGAAGTCAGCGAAGCCGCCTTCATCGACTGGTGCTGCCGCGCAGCGTTGACCCGTCTCGGTTTTGCCACCCATGGCGAGATCGCGGCATTTTTTGCGCTTGTGTCGCCCGAAGAGGCCAAGGACTGGGTGGTGGCCCATCGCGACGAACTCTGCGAGGTGCTGATTGCGCCGGCCGACGGCGGCAAGCCGCGCCCGTCCTATGCCTTCCTGGGGTTCCCGGACACGCTCGGCACGCTGGTCGATCCGCCCGCCCGGATCCGCGTTCTCAGCCCCTTCGATCCCCTGATCCGGGACCGGAACCGCACCGAACGCCTGTTCGGGTTTTTCTATCGCATCGAGGTCTTCGTGCCAGAGGCCAAGCGCGAATACGGTTATTACGTCTTTCCGCTGCTTGAAGCCGACCGCCTCGTTGGCCGCATCGACATGAAAGCCGATCGCAAGGCCGGCACGCTGGATGTCAAGCGCCTCTGGTGGGAGCCCGGCGTCAAGCCATCCACCGGGCGCCTGGATCGGCTCGCGGCAGAGCTGGCGCGGCTGGCAAAATTCACCGGCGTCGAGAGCGTTCGCTTTCTCGACGGCTGGCAGGGGTAGCATGTTCTACAGGAACGGCTGCAATGCCTCTTCCACCCGGCCGTAATCCGTGGACGACAGCGGCAATACGGGACGCGGCGGCGCGCACCGACACAGATCGAGACAGGCGGCGATCGCATACATCACCCGGAAGCTGCCGAATTCCCTGAACAAGGACCAGAGCGGCTCGAAGGTCGCGTTCAGGCGCTGTGTTTCCGCAGCATTGCCGGCCTGTGCGGCGCGCGTCAATTGCAGCGCAGGCGTGGGAAGCAGACCGGCCACGACGCTGTACCAGGCGTCGGCGCCGGACAACAGGGCGTCTGCGGCCCCCCAGTCGCCGCTGTAGCCGATGCTGAAATCCGGCCGGGTTTGCGCGCGCAGCAGGGCCAGTTCGCCGGAAAAATCCGCGTCGGCCGGCAAGGGCATTTTCACGGCAGCAATGCCGGGAATGGCCGCGAGACGGGCGATCAACGCCGGGCGGAAGGTGAATTTCGTTGTGCCCGGATTGTTGTAGATGCAGATCGGCAGGCTGGTGACGCCAGCGACGGCGCAAAAGTGCTGGAACACCTCTTCCTCGGTGAGCGGCGTGTAGGACATGGGCGCAAGCAGCAGACCGTCTGCGCCGGCCGCGCCGGCATCCCGTGCCAGCGCCTGAACCGCGTCGGTCCTCAAAGCCCCGATGCCGACGATGACAGGCTTGCGGCCGGCAACGCAATCGACGGCGGCCTGAACGGCGCGGCTGCGTTCGTCGCGCGACAGATAGGCATAACCGCCGGTGCTGCCGAGGAGGCCGATCGAATCCGCGCCGGACGTGTAGATTCGGTCCAAGAGACCGTGCAGCGGTTCGATCTCGACCCGCCCTTCTGTATCGGTCGGCGTCGGTGGAAAGGCGCAGAGGCCATGAAACAGTTTCAAGATCTACTCTCCATGATGGTCGCTGGCATGTCGGCGGAAAGCCGGAGCCGATCTCCGATGACGGCATGCCGCTTTTACTTGCCCGCCGCATAGAGGCTTCGGCTGATCCCGTGGCGCTGCAGCTTGTCATAGAAGGTCTTGCGCGGAATGCCCAGCGCCTCGAGGGTGCGGCGCACGTCGCCATCATGGGCCGACAGGGCCTCGCGCAGCATGTCGGCCTCGTAGCGTTCGAGCCGTTCCGGCAGGGTTCCTGCGGATGGTTCGGGCGCGGCGGGTGCAGCTTTGCCGCCCTCCAGCCCCAGCACGACGCGATCAGCGAAATGCGAGAGTTCACGGACATTGCCCGGCCAGGCATGCGTCATCAGATGCTGGCGCACGGCATTGGAGACGTCCGGGATATCCCGGTTGAAGCGGGCGGCGGCGCGGCCGGCGAAATGCAGGAAGAGCAACGGTATATCCTCGCGCCGTTCGCGCAGCGGCGGGATGGAGATCGTCACGACATTCAGCCGGTAGTAGAGATCCTCGCGGAAATCGCCGCGCAGGGCCGGATTGCCGAGATCGATCTTGGCGGCTGCGACGACACGCAGGTCGACCGGCCGCACCTCGTTGACGCCGAGTGGCGAGATCTCGCGCATTTCCAGCACGCGTAGCATCTTCACCTGTGTCGCGGCCGGCATGCTTTCGATCTCGTCGAGAAACAGCGTGCCGCCGCTGGCATGCTCGATCCGGCCGATGCGCCTTTTCTGCGCACCGGTGAAGGCGCCGGCCTCATGGCCGAAAAGCTCGCTCTCGATCACTGTCTCGGGCAGCGCGCCGCAGTTGAGGGCTACGAAATGGCCGCGCCGGCGCCGGCTCCACTGATGCAGCGTCTGGGCAACGACCTCCTTGCCGCTGCCGGTTTCGCCGGCCACGAGCACGTCGACATCGGTATCGGCAATGTGGCGCAGGATGCTGCGCAGGTTTTCCATCGCCGGCGTCTGGCCGATCAGCGGCAGGCCATCCTGCGCAGCCTCGGCCGCATGGCGCAGCGCCCGGTTTTCCAGGACGAGCCGCCGCTTCTCGGCCGCCCGTCGCACGCTCTGCACCAGCCGTTCGGCCGGAAACGGCTTGGCGATGAAATCATAGGCCCCGGCCTGCAGCGCCTGCACGGCCATCGGAATATCGCCATGTCCGGTCATCAGGATTACAGGCAGATCCGCATCCATGGCCTTCAGTCTGGCAAAGAGCTGCAGCCCGTCGATTTCAGGCATGCGGATATCGCTGACGACGGGCCCCTCGAAATCCGGCGACAGCATCTCTAAGGCTGCCTTGGCGCTGGCAAAGGACGAAACCGAGAACCCGGCGAGTTCCAGCGTCTGCATGGTGGCGCGGCGCAGGTCCCGGTCATCGTCGATCAGCGCAACGGGAATTGGCGTGTCCATGGTATCAGGCCCTCTTCAGATGAATGGCAAAGCGGCTGCCGTCGCTGTCGCTCGAAACGTCGATCCGGCCGCCATAGTCCTCGACAATGTCCTTGGCGATCACCAGCCCGAGCCCCAGCCCGCTTTCCTTGGAGGTGTTGAACGGCGTGAACAGGTTGTCGCGGATGGTGGCCGCGATGCCGGGGCCATTGTCGGATACCGTCACGGTCACGCTGTCCCCGTCCTCGTCGACGGTGATGGCGACCCGCCCGTCGGCTGCCTTGGGCGCCACCGCTTCCAGCGCGTTCTGGACGAGATTGATCAGCACCTGCTCCAGGCGAATGCGGTTGCCCATCACTTTCAAATCGGGCGAGGGCCGCGCGATGTCGAGCCTGTCCATGCGCCCGGCAAAGCGGCTGCGCAGCAGCATCAGGGCGCCATCGATGATGTTGCCGATGTCGGTCGGCGCAGCGGCGATGCGTCCCTTGCGGGCAAAGGTCTTGAGATCGTCGGTGATCGTACCGATCCGCTCGGTCAGCGCTGCTATGCTTTCGAGATTGTCCACGGCCGGTGTCAACTGGCCGCGATCGATAAAGGTCCGTGCATTGTCGGCAAAGGCGCGGATCGTCGCCACCGGCTGGTTGATCTCATGCGCGACGCCAGCCGCGACCTGACCAAGGATTGACAGGCGGTTGGCCTGGACGAGATCCTGCTGCACCGCCTGCAGGCGGCTTTCGGTGCTGCGATGGTCGTTGATTTCCGCTTGCAGCCGGTCGCGCGCCCGGCTGAGATCGATCGTCCGTTCTTCGACGCGACGTTCGAGTTCAGCCCGCGTCCGTTCTTCCCTGTCGAGGCGCAGCGCGGTGGCATGGCGCCGGCGCAAAAGCAGGGCAGCCCCCGCCACAACAGGCAGAAGGGCCAGCATCGCCAACAGGCGCGCCTCGCGCATGCCGGCGTCGATGGTCGGTCCGAGCGGCGCCAGGTGCTGCAACTGCCAGGGCGTTTCCGCCACGGGCAGGCCGACCTCGAGAAAGCGGGTCTTTCCAGTATCGCCGGGCATAACGATGCGCACGCGCTCGGCTTTGCCGGTATCGCCGGGCATGACGATGCGCACGCGCTCGGCCCGCTCGTCTAGAGACCCATCCGTGTCGAATGGCAGCGGCTGCAGCGGCGCATCGCCGAACTGCAGGCTTTCGCGGATCGCCACGAGACGCGTGTTGGGGATCTTGCCGATGGTCATAAAGCGCCAGGAGGGAATGCTGGTGATCAGCACGATGCCGCGATCGTCGATCACATAGCTTGGCGTGCCGGATGCGGCCCAGTCGGCCTCGACGGCATCGAACTCGACCTTGACGACGACGACGCCGAGCGGCGTTTTTTTACCCTCGCGTTCCCCGTCGATGCGCTGCGAGATGTAGAGCCCGGGTTTCTTGCTGACGCTGCCCAACGCGAAATGCTCTGCCCGGCCGTCGTTCAGGGCGCCCTGGAAATAGGCCCGGAAGCGATAGTCATTGCCGACGAAGCTCGTCGGTTCGCGCCAGTTGCTGGCCGACATCGCGATGCCATCCGGCCCGATGACATAGATGACGGACTCCTGCGTTCCCGCCGACAGCGTTTCGAGCTTGCGGTTGAGCTGATCGCGCTCGCCTGCGCTGCCGCCGGCAAGGGTCGCCGCAAGGTCCTTGTCCCTGGACAGGACGAAGGGCAGGGCCCGGTATTTTTCGAGCACCGTCCGCAACAAAGCGGCATTCAGGCTTGCATCGATCCGCGCCTGCTGCGCCACCGATGTCTCGGCGCGGCGCTTTCCGATCTCGCCGCTGACCGCAAGGCTCGCGACGACGGCCACCAGGCAGACAAGGCCGAAGATGATCCACGAACGGCGAATGCCTGTGCGCAAGGGATCGGGTGGCGAGAGCCGGGCGGGGAGGGAAAAAAACATGGGAGATTTGTGCATATTTCTGCACGGACTGTAAATAGTCGTGTGCGGATTTCCGCACGAATGAGCTCATCGGAGATTTCGATGTCTGGTTAAAGCATTTATTTTCAGATGCTTAGAGGATCTGCAGAAACTGGCACGGCGCTTGCGAATGGTTTTGCCAACAACGGCTTCGTCGTTGGATTTGAAGCAAATGGCCCGGGAGGCCGGAATTCGTTCCGGACGGGTCTCATGGAGGACATCATGATTGCAGCATTCGATGCGGCCGCAAAGCCGGCAGAAAAGACACCCTTCTACCGCCATCTCTATGTGCAGGTTCTGGTCGCGATCGCCGCCGGCATTCTGCTTGGCCATTTCTATCCGGAATTCGGCACGCAGCTGAAGCCGCTCGGCGATGCCTTCATCAAGCTGGTGAAGATGATCATCGCGCCGGTCATCTTTCTCACGGTCGCCACCGGCATCGCCGGCATGAGCGACCTGCAGAAGGTCGGCCGCGTCGCTGGCAAGGCCATGCTGTACTTCCTGACCTTCTCGACGCTTGCGCTGATCATCGGTCTGATCGTCGCCAATGTAGTGCAGCCCGGCGCCGGCATGAACATCGATCCGGCCTCGCTCGATCCTTCGGCGGTCGCGACCTATACCGAAAAGGCCCATGAGCAGAGCATTGTCGGCTTCCTCACCCATATCATCCCGACAACGATCGTCGGCGCCTTCGCCGATGGCGACATCCTGCAGGTGCTGTTCTTCTCCGTCCTGTTTGGCCTGTCGCTGGCCATGGTCGGCGAGAAGGGCGAGCCCGTCGTCAACTTCCTCAACGCGCTGACGGCGCCGGTGTTCAAGCTGGTCGCCATTCTGATGAAGGCCGCCCCGATCGGTGCCTTCGGCGCCATGGCCTTCACCATCGGCAAATACGGCGTCGGCTCGATCGCCAACCTTGCCATGCTGATCGGCACCTTCTACGTGACGGCGCTTCTGTTCGTCTTCGTCGTGCTCGGCGCGGTTGCCCGTTACAACGGCTTCTCGATCGTCGCCCTCCTGCGCTACATCAAGGAGGAACTGCTTCTGGTGCTCGGCACGTCGTCGTCGGAAGCGGCCTTGCCGGGCCTGATGGACAAGATGGAAAAGGCCGGCTGCAAGCGCTCGGTTGTCGGTCTGGTCATACCGACCGGCTATTCCTTCAATCTCGACGGCACCAATATCTACATGACGCTGGCGGCCCTGTTCATCGCCCAGGCAACCGGCATCGAGCTGTCCTGGGGCGATCAGATCCTGCTGCTGCTGGTGGCCATGCTCAGCTCCAAGGGCGCTGCCGGTATCACCGGCGCTGGCTTCATCACGCTGGCCGCCACGCTTTCGGTCGTGCCGGCCGTGCCGGTCGCCGGCATGGCGCTGATCCTCGGCATTGATCGCTTCATGTCGGAATGCCGGGCGCTGACCAATCTCGTCGGCAATGCGGTTGCAACCATCGTCGTCGCCCGCTGGGAAAACGAACTCGACACGGTGCAGCTGGCAGCAGCCCTGGGCGGCACGCGCGAGGACGAGGTGCCGCTGGCAGGCCTTCAACCGGCCGAATAACGCCACGTTTCGATAAAAGGGGGCGGCTTGAGTCTGTTCAGGCAGACCAGCCGCCCTTTGCTGTTTTCGACAATAGCGGCGTTGAAAATGCGCCAAGGGTGCGGTCCGGCCAATGCGCGCCCCGCTCTGCAAGCCGCGCCCGCCAGCGGTCCGATTGCAGCATGGCGGCGCCGATGCCGACAGGCTCGATGCCGGCGATCGCCAGAAGCGAAAGCCCGGCGACGATCGAGCTGCCACTCGAAATCACGTCGTCGACCAGAACCACGCGGCGGCCCTGCAAGAGCGGCAGCATGCGCGGATCGATATAGAGCCGCTTGACCTGGTCCGGCGTGGTGATCGACGACATCGGCACCGAAAGGTCCGCGTCGTACCAGAACTTCTTCGACGTGCCGAGCGGTACGTAGCGGCTGTGGCCGAGCGCGCGGGCAACGCCGCTGGCAAGCGTCAGCCCCAGCGTCGGAAGCCCGACGATCACGTCCGGCCGAAACGCGGTGAGCCTGTCCGCGAGTTGCTCCGACAGCGCATCCTGTACGGCAAAGCTCGCCTGGTTGATGATCAGCGATGCCAGCGCATGATGGCCATCCGCAAGCGGCCGGATCGGCAGGCGCAAGTGCCGCCCGTCGCCAAGCGTTGCGGGATAGAAATCCCGATGCTCGGCCAGCGGATCGACGGTCGCGGGCGGATGCAGTTCCTGCCAGAAGTCATGCGGCTGCATGGTATTTCCCCTTTTCAGCGAAGGCCACGAATATCCATGCGATAACAGCAGGATCGGCCTTCGATTCCGGCTGGTTTTCCACTATACCGGCAGGGCGTCAAGTCGAAGCATGCGCTCAGTGTCCGGGTATACGGGCAAGGCGCCCGTTCCAGCCTCCAAGAGTGACAGCCCTTCAAGGAATTGCCCGACCGATGAACCTGCCTGACCTTTTGTCCGCCGACCTGCCGTTCCTGACCGCGCTGCGCCGTGACCTGCACGCCCATCCCGAGCTTGGCTTCGAAGAGGTCCGCACCGGCGGCATCGTCGCCGATATCCTCGAAGATGCAGGCATAACAGTGCATCGCGGCCTTGGCGGCACCGGCGTGGTCGGCACGCTCACGGTCGGCAAGGGGCCGCGGACCATCGGCCTTCGCGCCGATATGGATGCGCTCGCAATGCCGGAAACAGCCGATCGCCCCCATAAGTCCACGGTTGATGGCCGGATGCACGCCTGCGGCCATGACGGCCACACGGTGCTGTTGCTGGGCGCCGCCCGCTATCTGGCGCAGACGCGGAATTTTTCCGGCACGGTGCATTTCATCTTCCAGCCGGCGGAGGAGGGGCGTGGCGGCGCGCGGCGCATGGTCGAGGACGGCCTGTTCGATCGTTTCCCCTGCGATGCCGTCTATGGCCTGCACAACATGCCGGGCCTTGATCCCGACGAAATCGCCGTGGTCGAGGGGCCGCAGCTGGCCTCGTCCGACAGCTGGCGCGTCACCTTTCGCGGCACTGGCACGCATGGCGCCAAGCCGCATCTCGGCCGCGACCCGATCACTGCCGCCGGCACGTTTCTGGCATCGCTGCAGACGATCGTCGGCCGCGTCGTCGACCCGCTGCAGCCCGCTGTCGTCAGCGCCTGCTCGGTCCAGGCCGGCAACCGCGAGGCGCTCAACGTCATTCCGGATAAGGTCGAGATCGGCGGCACGGCCCGCGCCTATGCACCGGAGGTGCGCGACCAGCTCGAAACCGAAATCGGCCGTCTGGCCAAGGGCACTGCCGCCATGTTCGGCATCCAGGCCGACTATGCCTTCGAGCGCCGGATTCCGCCCGTCATCAATGATCCGGACGCGACTGCAAGGGCGTGCAAGGCTGCCTCGACGGTCTTTGGCGGACGCGTCCGCACGAAGTTCCCGCCGTCGACAGCCGGCGACGACTTTTCCTTTTTCGCGGACAAGGCACCCGGCTGCTATGTCTGGCTCGGCAATGGCCCGGCCATCGACGGCGCGCTGCATCACAATACGGCCTATGACTTCAACGACGCAGCACTCGGCCCCGGCATCGCCTTCTGGACGGCATTGGTCGAGCAGGAGCTGCAGCCGGAATGATCAGGCTTTCGCAAGCATTGTGGCGGATGCCGCCCTATATAGGGGCGGATGGGCAATGGCCCTTTGTAATGCGCCGCTTTCGGCGCGCCGGAATGGAGTTTTGAAGTGAGTGTCGCCTTCACCAAGGAAGAAAGTTCGGAAACGGCTGCGGAAACCATGCTGCCTGACCGTCCCGTCTCACCGCACCCGAACCTTGTCACCGAGGCCGGGTTGAAGGCGCTTCAGCAGCAGCTGGGCGAGGCCAAAACGCTCTATGACGCGTCGAGCACGATCGAGGATGTCAACGAGCGGCGACGACAGGTTGCCGGCCCGCTGCGGGACGTGCGCTATTTTGCAGCACGGGTTCACACCGCCCAGCTGATGGCCGATCCGGCATCGACCGACATTGTCGCCTTCGGCAGCACGGTGACCTTCAGCCGCGACGACGGCCGCGTCCAGACCTATCGCATCGTCGGCGAGGACGAGGCGGATCCGAAGGCCGGCTCGATTTCCCACATGTCCCCGGTCGCCCGCGCGCTCCTCGGCAAAACCGTCGGCGATGAAGTCGAAACCGGCGGCCACGACATCGAGATCGTTGCAATCGGATAGAGCCTGGCGCGTGTGACAGCGCGCAGCCCTTGCCGCGTTGGGAAATGCGGCGGTCGCGGGTTGAGATGTGCGTCGGCAAAGACTATCTGAGGGGACATTGTAAAAAGCGGCGCCCGCGAACACAAAGGCACATCCCGGCATGACCCCAGATTTTCTCGTGACCCATTCCGGCGGGTTCCATGCCGACGAACTGCTGTCGAGCGTAATCCTCACCCGGCTGTTTCCACAGGCCCGGATCATGCGCAGCCGCGCGCCGGAGTGGATCACCCCTGCTGCAGACCGCATCATCTATGATGTCGGCGGCGCCTATGATGCGGACCGGCAGATCTTCGATCACCACCAGCGCGGTGCGCCGCTGCGCGCCGATGGCCAGCCCTATAGCTCGTTCGGACTGATCTGGAACCATTATGGCCGCGCCTATCTTGCAGCGACCGGTCTGCCGGAGGCGCATATTGACGCCGTGCATGCGTCGTTCGATGCTGGCTTCGTGCTGCCGATCGATCTGATGGACAATGGCGCGCTCAATCCAGCCATTGCCGGCCCGCTCGCCGGCCTGACGCTGCCGGTGCTCCTGGAAACTCTGAAGCCGGTTTTCGATGCCACCGATCCGGAAGCCGAAAACAGCGCCTTTCACATGGCGCTCGCCATCGCGCGCAGTTTCGTCGAGGCGAAGCTCGCCCAGAGTGCTGCCAAACTGCGGGCTGAGGGCCTCGTCCATAAGGCGATCGAGACGGCAGGCGAGGGGCGCATTCTGGAGCTGCCGCTCGGCATGCCCTTCCGGGCCGCTGTCGTCAAGGCCGGCGCCGATCACCTGCTGTTCGTCGTCCATCCCCGTGAAAAAGACTGGTGTCTGACAACGATCCGCCGCGCCGACGAGGGGTTCGAGGTGCGGGCCGACCTGCCGGCCGCATGGGCCGGACTGACCGGCGCAGATCTCGAGACCGCGTCCGGTGTGGACGGCGCAAGCTTCTGCCACAATGGACGCTTTGTCGCAGCAGCAAAAACCCGTGTGGCCGTTCTGGCCATGGCGGAACTTGCCGTCGCGGACGCGCTCGCCGGCGGTGCCGGCAACTCATAGCGGGCGAATAACGCTTCGAAAAACGGATCAGATCGCGGCGAGCACGGGGCTTTCCAGCAGGCGCCCCGTCACAGCATCCGCTAGGCCGCGATCGGTCTGGTGCGGCCCGGCATTGCAGGCCAGTGTCGCCCCGAAACAGGCCTTGAAGATCAGATAGGGCGGATGCCAGTCGACGATCCTGCCGGTGGCGCTGCGCAGCGCGGCAAAATTGCGGGCAACCACGTCAAGCGGTTCCCCGGAAACAAGGCCCGACAGCGGCAGCGGCAGCAACGCATCGATCTTGCCGCTTGAAGCAACGGCCATGCCGCCGCCAGCGGCAATCACGGCATTGGCCGCGACCGCCATGTCTTCGGGCTCGCTGCCGAAGATCGTCAGGTTGTGGCTGTCATGGGAGACCGTGGTCGCGAAAGCGCCCCGCCACGCGCCCCAACCCGTCAAAAAGCCAAGGCGTGGCCGGCTGTCGGCCCGACCATGACGGTGGGCAACGGCAATCATCGTCGTGCCCTCCGGCGGCACCACGAAGCCATCGCGCACATCCGCATCCATCTGCCCCCATCGCGTAAAGCGCGGCTGGTCGATCGTCGCGATGCGAATGCTTTGTGCTGCCGAGGCGATCCGAAAATCATCGGCCGACAGCGGTGCGATCTTCATCGAGCCGAGCAGCGGCGTGGCGTCGATCGTCGGCAGGGCCTGCAGCATCCGCCCATCACGGGCGACGGTTTCGCCATTGGCAATCACCAGACGGGTCCGAAACGCTATCAGGTCCTCGAAGACGACGATATCGGCGCGGCGACCCGCAGCAATCAGGCCGAGATCGCTGCGGCGCAGGCGCTGCGCGGCATTCAGCGTCGCGGCCCGCAGCGCCCATTGCGGCGGCAAGCCATAACGCACCAGCCGGCGGACCACGTCGTCGAGACCGCCACCATGAGCGAGATCGTCGGGAAAGATATCGTCGGTGCACAGCGTCACGGTCTGCGGCAGGTGGCCAAGACCCTTCAGGGCCGCGACGAAATCCGGCAGGAGATGGTCATGCGAGCCGCGCAGCTCGATGGTCAGGCCGGCGCGCAGCTTGGCAATCAGGTCGTCGCCGGAGATGAGTTCGTGATCGGAGGAGACGCCGGCCGCCATGAAGGCGGCAAGCTCGCCATCCTCAAGCCCGCGCGCATGGCCGCAGACGGGTTTTCCGGAGACAAGGCCGGCCTGCAGGATGGCAGCCATGCGCGGGTCGCGGTCGATGACGCCGCGCATGTTCATGACCTCGGCAATGCCGCCGATCTCCGGCCAGGACAGAAGCCCGGCGATCACGCCAGCGTCGAAATCGGCACCTGAAAGCTCCAGTCCGGGCGCCGAGGGCACGCAGGATGGCGCCAGCAGGATCATGCGCAAGGGCAGGCCGCGCGCAGCGTCGGCGGCATAACGAACACCGGCCAGACCATGCACATTGCCGAATTCGTGCGGATCCCAGACCACGGTGGTGACACCGCGCGGCAAGACGGCGCAGGCGTAGTTCGCCGGCGTCACCATCGAGCTTTCGATGTGCATATGGGTGTCGATCAGCCCCGGTGAGACAAAGCCGCCGTCAGCATCAATGATCTTAGCCGCGTCGCGCCGTGTGCCGGCCGCATGCACGCTGGCAATCAGCGGGCCGACCAGCCCGATATCGGCAGCCCGAAGCTCGCCTGTCACCATGTCGACCAGCGTGCCGTTGACGATCAATGTGTCGAAGGGGGCCTTGCCGCCGGCGGCAGAAACTGCGCGGCTGCGCAGGTCGGGATCATCCAGGTCTGGCATGTCTGCGCCGTTCATTTTCGCGCTTCCCATGCCAGCGCCTCGAAGATCACGCGCTTGATCGCTGAAGTATCACCATCGGCCGCGAAGCTGGCGTTGAAAGCACCTTGCGTCGGCCGCGTTTCGACAATGGTGCGGCCGCGCGTCAGCGATCCCGCGCATTCCATGTCGATGCGGGCGGGCTGGAAGCGGACGAGATCGGGTCGGACGAAGGCGACCGCCGCCGAGGGATCGTAGACCGCCATGGCCGGCCGGCCGCGACTGGTGCCGATGGCAATGTAGCCGGCCATCATATCGGCCCGCAGTTCGGCATTGTCTCCGCCCGCTGCCCGGATCGGGGCGGCATCCTCGGGCATCGCCAGGATCGTCCGGCAGAAATCGAGATCGACCATACGCAGCTTCAGGCCGTGGGCGAGAATGATGGCGACGGCTTCCGGATCGGCAAGAGCATTAAATTCCGCAGACGCCGTGTGGTTGCCGCGCGTCAGCCCGCCGCCCATCCAGGTCAGGTCATCGATCCTGTCCGCCAGATCCGGACGGGCAAGCGCAAGCGCCGCGATATTGCTCAGCGGGCCGAGCGCCAGGATTCGACGCGGCGAAGGGCTCGTCTCCAGCCAGCGGCAAAGGGCTGTGAACGCATCGTCCTTGAAATGTTCGTCCGCCTCGGGAAGCGTGCGGCTTGCCGTCGGGATGCCGGTTTCGCCGAGGATCGCCTGCGCCGTTTCGAGCGCCCCCATCACCGGTCGCGCCCGGCCGGCATGGATCGGAAAGGTCCAGCCGAAGGCTTTCGTCGCACCCGCTGCATTGCGGCGGACCTGGTCGATCGGCGTGTTGCCGAAGACAAGTGAAACGCCATCGATTTCAAGCTCCGCATGGCGCACGACCAGAATGGCGGCGATGTCGTCAAAGCCCATGTCGGTATCGATCCAGACACCCATGATGATCACCCGAACCGTCTGAGGGAAGCGGCACCGGCCACCGGCAGGTCGAAGGCGACGGTTTGTCCAAGTCCATGGGCAGGCAGGGCGGCATCGACCTCCGCCTTGATCGTGCCGAGCGGTGTTTCCAGCACATATTCGCGCGTGCCGCCTGCAAAGGAGACACCGCGCACCGTGCCGGACAGCGGACCTGAGCCGAGCGACACGGAGCGTGGCCGCCAGGCAAGCCCGGCCACATCGGGAAGCGCGCCCGACAGCATGACACCTCCGGCCGCCGTCACCAGCCTGCCATGGCGCACGGCAAAGATGTTTTCAAAGCCGACGAAATCGGCAACAAAAGCGGAGACCGGGTGATTGTAGATCGCCTCGGGCGTGCCGATCTGTTCGATGGCGCCGTTCTTCATCACCACGATCCGGTCGGCCAGCGCCAGCGCCTCGACCTGGTCATGGGTGACGAAGATCATCGTCACGCCGCTTTCCTTCTGAACGCGCTGCAGTTCGGTGCGCATTTCCAGCCGCAGCCGGGCATCGAGATTGGAAAGCGGTTCGTCGAGCAAAAGCACTTTCGGTTCCATGACCATCGAGCGGGCCAGCGCCACGCGCTGCTGCTGGCCACCGGACAGCTCCGGCGTCTTGCGGTTGGCAAAAGAGGACAGCCCGACGGATTTCAGGCCGTTTGTGACCCTGGTTTCCAGCTCCGTGCCGCGCATTCCCTTCAGCTTCAGGCCAAAGGCAACGTTTTCGAACACGCTCAGATGCGGAAACAGCGCGTAGGACTGGAACACCAGCCCGACAGCGCGTTTGTTGGCCGGCATGCGGGTAATGTCGGTGCCATCGAGATGGATGCGCCCCCCTACCGGGGTCATCAGGCCGGCGATCGAGCGCATGGTCGTGGTCTTGCCGCAGCCGGACGGGCCAAGCAGCGCCAGAAGCTCGCCCTTGCGGATCTCAAGGTCGAGATCCCGAACGGCAACCGTGTTGCCATAGGCGAGCGAAAGTTTGTCGAGGGCGAGGAAACGATCAGACATAACGGGAGAACCCCAGGAAACGTTCGGCGGCAAAGACGATGCCGATGGACAGGAAGGCGAGAAGCGAGGAGAGGGCGGCGATCGACGGGTCGAAGACGATCTCCATATAGCCGAGCATGTCGATCGGCAGCGTACGCACGCCGGGGCCGGAGAGAAACAGCGACACCGGCACCTGGTTGAAGCTGGTGACGAAGCCGAGGATGAAAGCCGACAGGATGCCGCCGCGGATATTGGGCAGAACCACCCGGAAAAAGGCCCCGAGCCGCGAGGAACCCAGCAGCACGGCGGCTTCCTCGATGTCCGGGCGCAGATTGTTGAGGCTGGCGGACACGACGCGCACGGCATAGGGCAGCACCAGCGCCGTATGGGCGAGAAATAGGGCCAGCGTGATCGGCACCCCGATCGGCACGACGAAATAGCGCAAAAGCGCCAGCCCGACGATGATGCCGGGCACGATGATCGGCGCCGAAACCACGGTGCGCACCGTCTCCGAAAACGGCAGCCTGTATCGCGACATCGCATAGGATGCCGGAATGCCCATGATTAGTGCTGCAAACGTGCCGCCGATGGCCAGAAACATCGACATCACGAAGCTGTCGCGAAAACTCTCGACCGTGAAGACCTTGAGGATCCACTTGAACGAGAGGCCCTGCGGCGGAAAAGCCAGCGTGTCGCCCGCCGAAAACGAGGCGGCGACGATGATCAAAAACGGGCCGATCAGGAAGACCAGCACCAGAAGCAGGGTCAGCGGTGCAAACAGTCTCCGGGTCATGACCGGTTCCTCGCCGTTGCGATGCGTTTCAAGAGGATGTTGGCGGCAAAGCTCATGACAACAAGGATGAAGGCGATGACGCTGGCGGCAACGAAATTGTTGGCGACGGTCACCTGCTGGTACATCAGCGTTTCCAGCATCAGCACCTTCGAGCCGCCGAGAATGGCCGGCGTGATATAGGCGGTCATCGAGCCGGTGAAGACCAGCGTGCCACCGACGACCAGGCCCTCGCGGGTGAGCGGCAGGATGATTTTCCAGAACACCTGCAGCCAGTTGGCACCGAGCACGCGGGCGGCCGGCACCACATCCTTCGGCAGGTTTTCAAGCGCGCTGACCAGCGAGATGATCATCAGCGGCAGGAACAGCTGCAACAGGCCGATGAACACGGCTGTCTCGCTGAACAGGATGCGGATCGGCGCGTCGCTGAGGCCGACCGCCATCAACGCGTGGTTGACGATGCCGGTGCGGCCGAGGATGACGATCCAGGCATAGGTGCGGGCGACCGGCGAAATCATCAGCGGCAGCACGACGAGACCGATCATCCGCCCCTTGGTTCCCGCCGGCAGGCTGACGATGGCATAGGCGGCGGCATAGCCGATGATGGCAGCCACCAGTGTCACCAGTGCGCCCAGTTTCAGCGTGCGCAGGAAGACCGTGCGGTTGAGCGGCTGCGCGAAGAAGTCGGCATAGGCGGAAAACGTCCAGCTGTCGGCGACCCGAAACCCCTCGGAAAGCAGCAGGATGACCGGCACGAGAAAGACCAGCGCCGCAAAGATCGCGGCCGGCAAGGCAAGCGCCAGTGCTTCTGTCCGGTTCTGGAACATAAAACGTCGTCTCCGTGATTCTCAAGGATCAGTCGGGACGCGGCGGTCGCCATTCGGCTCTGCGCCGCGTCCCTTGCCTTGGGAGGCATTCGTGTTACTGGCCGACCCGGGCGTTCCACTCCGACAGCCAGCCATCGCGGTTGTCGAGCGCTATGGCGGAGGGAATAAGCTTCAGGCTCCTGGCTGTGTCCTCGCCATAGGTGATGTCGGCAGCGACCGCATCGGACACCTGCACATCCTTGTTGGCGGGGCTGTCGATCAGCTTTTCGGCGAGTTTGGTCTGGATTTCGGTCGACAGCCAGAAATCCATGAACTGCAGCGCCAGGTCGTGGTTTTTCGAGCCCTTGGTCAGAACCATGACGTTCATGCCGCCGGTCTGGCCTTCCTTCGGCGTCGCCCAGCCGAGCGGCAGGTCGAGCTTGGTGAATGGCGCCCAGGAGAAGCGGCCGATCGGTGCGGCCCAGATTTCCTCCTGCTGCATCAGCTGCACGAGTTGCGAGGACTTGACGTAGAATGTGACGATATCGTCCTTGGCGGCACCGACCGCCTCGATCGCGCCCTTGAGATCCGGCGTATCCTTGCCCAGCGCCTGGCCGAGCATGTAGAGCGCCGGCGGCCCCTGGTTGGTGGTGACGTTCGGGAAGGCGACGTGACCGGCATATTCCGGCTTCAGCAGGTCGGCCCAGCTGTCGATCGTCATCTTGTCGGTGCGGTAGACGATCGAGGTCGCATAGAAGGTATAGCCGACGCTCATGCCGTCGCCGTTCGGATCCTTGGCAATGTCGTAGAGCTTGTCGAAGCTTGTCAGCTTGCTCGTGTCGATCTTTTCAATCAGGCCGCTGCGCGCAGCCGACAGCGCATCGGCCATCGAGACAACCGCCATGTCGATAACAGGGCTTGCCTTGTTGGCCTCGATCTTTGCCAGCCGTTCGACGCTGTTGCCGGTCTCGACGACCAGCGTGCAGCCGCAGAGCGCTTCGAAGGGATCGTAGACGATCGCCTTGAAGTCGTCCTGCGCAAAGGCATAGACGGAAATGGTCAGGGTCTTGTCCTGCGCCTGGGCAAAGCCCGCTGTCAGCATCAGGGCCGTGGTGGAAATCAAGAGCATCTTGGTCATCTGCGTTCTCCTTCAGGCGGTGTTTCTGGTTCCGAATTGGAAACGGTGCCGGCCGAGGCCGCCATCCGGGCAGTGGTCTGGCGGATCACCAGTGTCATCGGCACGCTTGGGCGGTCGGCTGCCACCGCCGTTCCGGCTGCATCGGTTTCGATGACACGCACCAGCGCCTTGATGGCGATGTCGGCGATCGTCGCCATGTCCATGCGCAGCGTCGTCAGGCCCGGCGTAATCACCGACGACCAGACGAGATCGTCAAAGCCGGTGACACTGGCGGCCTCCGGCACGGCGATGCCGGCGCGCTGCAGTTCGGTGAGCGCTCGCAGCGCCTGCAGGTCGGAAACGGCGCAGAAGGCGGTAAAGCCATCCGCCACCCTTTCGGCAAGCCCGAGCAGGCCGCCCTTGCCGAACTGCGCCTCATGTCTTTCGATCCACATCACCTCGGCATGGCCACCCTGCGGAAGCCGGGATTTCATGCCGCCGATGCGATCGTTCTGGACGTTGGAGGCGGCGTTGTTGCCGATCAGCAGGAACCTGCGATGCCCAAGCCCGGCCAGGTGCTCGACGACGGCCTGTCCGCCCTGCCAGTGATCGGCCGAAACCGTATTGCCCGGCGTCGACGGGCTGTCGATGACGGCGACCGGGCAGCCGATGTCGGTGATCCGCGTGCCGCGGCGCGGAACGATGACGATGCCGTCGACGTCGCGCTCGACCAACCTGCTGATCGCGTCCGTCTGCATGGCAACGCTGCCGCGCGAATCGGCGATCAGCACGCCATATCCGGCGCTGCTGGCGGCAAATTCAATGGCCTGGGCGATCTGCGGAAACAGGGGATTGGCTATATCGGGCAGGACCAGTCCAAGCACGCCGGTGCGGCCGGTCCGCAATGCCCGTCCCGTGAGGCTCGGCACATACCCGATCTCCGCCGCCGTCGCGCGGATCTTGTCGACAAGCTCTGCGGAGACGCGACCCTTGCCGGACAGCGCGTTTGACACCGTCGCTGCGGAGACGCCGAGCAGGGCGGCGATCTGGCTGAGGTTCGATCCCGAGCGGACAAAGGCCATGAAATCCGACACCAATGATTAAACGATTAATCATTGGTAGTACGACGCTGCGCCTTTGTCTATCGCCCTTTCGGTCAAAAACGGAAAAGACGGGTCCTGGTATCTGGACATCCGCGCCGGCACGGCAGGCTGGCGAAGGAGGGACTAGGCCGCAGCAGGGGTGCCGCCGAAGGCCTTGTCCTTGATCTCGCGAAACTTCTCGGAGGCGGAAGACAGTTTCGCATCCCACTCCGCATTGGGCACCTGTCCCTCGATCACCTTGAAATAGACGCTCATCAGCGCGGCAATCGCGAAGGGTTCAAGCACGGCGGCCTTGAATGACCAGGCAAAGACGATGGCGAGCACGAAGGCATAGCCGGCCCATTCGCCGGGGAAGACGTAGAGAATGGCCGCAGCCGGGGCGAGCGCCAGCACGAAGACGATGATGGCGAGCAGATAGAGGAAGATCGACAGCCAGACGGCGTTGCGGATCATCGTCTTGCCGTTCTGGGCGTAGAGGACAAGGCCCTGCCGCGAGCTTTCCCAGGGGTTGCGGCTGTCGATGCGGATATTGTAGCCGAGGATGATCTCGTCGACATAGGTCAACGAAATGCGGATCACCGTGTTTGCAAATCGCGCAAGGGTATCCAGTCCCGGGATCGGCAGGAAGGCCGCAATGCCGCCGATCAGCCCGGTCGCCACCGAGATCACGCCCTTGATCAACTGGTCGAGCGCAAACAGCACGTTCGTTTCGCCGAACCGCGCGGCCACGGTCTCGCGCCCATGGGTGATCTGGCTTTTGCCATCAGGCATCGGCTGGCCATCGATCAGCTTGACCATGACGGCGATATGGGCGGCCTTGACCATGTAGAGCAGCCATTCCCGCACCCAGTAGATCGCACCGGCAACGAGGCCGAAGCCGAAAATGCCACCCCAGACGGTGAAGGATTCCGCATCATTGCTCCAGGCGCCGAGCCCGTATCCGATGCCCGCGCCGGTCCCGGTCGACAGGATGAAGGCGATGGTGATGCCGAAATAGATCGCCATGCGCATCAGGATGAAGGGCATTGTGCGCAGGAGTATGCCGATGGTCCTGCAGATTTCGAAATCCCACATGCGCCATTTCCCTCCCCGGAGTGCCATCCGAATGCCGGTTCGACCGTTGTCGTCGTGCCGAAATCCGATGCCGCATGCCGGCATGATAGGAAAGCGCCGGCATTTGTCCACAGGGGACGCGCGAGACGCGGGATCTATTCACCGCCTCCACGCGTGTCCTTGCGAGACAGGCATGGCAATGGTCCGGCCATGGCTGGCGCGGGCTTTGGGGCAGGGCAGGGACAGGACAGGCAGGACAGGGCAGGGACAAGGGGCGTCGATTAAAGCCCTAGGCGTTCAAATACCCGGCGACCGGTCAGGCCGCCATATCCTCGATTTCCCGCGCCTGGAACATCCGGCTCAGATTGAGAAAGCAGATCATCCCGTGATCATGGGTGATGATGCCGTCGGCAATGCTCTTTTCATACGCCGACGTCACCTCCGGAACCGGCTGGATCTGTTCGCCGCGCACCGTCAGAATGTCCGACACGCTGTCGACCAGAAGGCCGATCACCATGGAGTGGACTTCGGCCACCACGATGGCGCTGCGCTCGTTGGCCTGCGTGCGCGGCATGCCGAGTTTGGTGGCGAGATCGATGATCGGGATGACGGAGCCGCGCAGGTTCATCACGCCCAGGACATCATGCGGTGCGTGCGGGATTGGCGTTGCAGGTCCCCATCCGCGAATTTCGCGGATGGTTGTCGTCCGGACGCAGAATTCCTGATCATGCAGGCGGAACGCAATGATCTCGAACGATGTATTCTCAAAACGCGGCTGTGTGTCGGCAAGGCTCATCAGAACTCCTCCCATGTATCCTGCGACGGTGCCGTCGCGGCATTTCCAGAAAAGGCACGGCTGACCTGGCTGGCCATCTTGCGGGCCGGGGATGCGACAGGTCTTGAATCATGTCGTGCTTCGGCGATCCGTGGCGAGGGCGAATGGTTGCCGACCTTGAATTGTCCGATCAACTCGAAGAGCGATTCCGCTTCGCGGGCCAGCCCATGGCTGGCGGCGGTCGATTCCTCGACCATGGCCGCATTCTGCTGCGTGCCCTGGTCCATGGTGTTGACCGCCTTGTTGATCTCCTTCAGGCCGACGGCCTGTTCCTTTGCGCCTTCGACGATGGCGGCGACATTGGTGTTGATCTCCAGCACCTGGCCAACGATTTCTTCCAGCGCGACGCCGCTTTTCACCTGTTCGCTCGAGGTGTTGATCAGCGCCTTGATCTCTTTTGCCGCCTTGGCGGAGCGCTGTGCCAGTTCGCGCACTTCCTGGGCAACGACGGCAAAGCCCTTGCCCGCATCGCCCGCCCGTGCCGCCTCGACACCGGCATTCAGCGCCAGCAGGTTGGTCTGGAAGGCGATTTCGTCGATGACGCTGATGATATTGGAAATCTCGCGCGACGAATTTTCGATCTGCCCCATGGCTGATACGGCAGACTGGACGATCACACCGGACTGTTCGGCGTTCTGCCGCGTCTTGCGGACGAGATTGCCTGCTTCTTCGGCGCGTCGGCTGGAATCGGAGACGGTCGTGGTGATCTGTTCGAGTGCCGCAGCGGTCTCCTCGATCGAGGCGGCCTGCTGCTCGGTGCGCCGGGCCAGTTCATCGGAGGCGGTGCGGATCTCCTTCGATCCTGCGGTAATCGCCTGTGCATTGGTGGCAACGGTGGTCATGGCCGACTGAAGCTTGCCGACCGCCGAATTGAAATCCTGCCGGATCTTTTCCAGCGCGGGAATGAACGGCCGCTCGATGCGGTGTTGCAGATCGCCGTCAGACAGACCCTGAAGCGACGTTGCCAGCTCCTCCACGGCCCGCACCCGTTCGGTGACGTCGGTCGCGAACTTGACGACCTTGATGACGTTTCCGTTCATGTCGAAGATCGGATTGTACGATGCCTGGATGAAGACCCGCTTGCCGCCCTTGCCGATCCGCAGGAATTCGTCGGCAATGAACTCGCCTTGCGAAAGCTTCTGCCAGAAGGACCGATAGTCTTCGGTTCGGACGAATGCCGGATCGCAGAATATCGAATGATGTTTGCCCTGGATCTCCGCAAGCTGGTAGCCAAGCGCGGACAGGAAATTCTCGTTTGCGGTCAGAATTTCGCCCTTTGGCGTAAATTCGATCATCGCCTGTGCCCGCGACAGGGCGCTCAGCTTGCCAGCATCCTCGGCCGCCTTCAGCTTGCTCGCTGTTACGTCCGTCGCAAACTTGACGACCTTGTAGGGTTTCGACCCTCTGAAGATAGGATTGTAGGAGGCCTCGATCCAGATCTCCCTGCCGCCCTTGCCGATGCGCCTGTATTGCCGCTGGTCGAGCTCGCCCTTATTCAGTCTTTCCCAGAAGGCGCGATAATCCGGGCTCGCGGCATCCGCTGGATCGATGAACAGGCTGTGATGCTGCCCCTGGATTTCAGAGAGCTCGTATCCCATGGCGCGACAGAAATTCGCGTTCGCCGTCAGGATCTTGCCCTTCATGTCAAATTCGATGATTGCCTGCGACTTGTTCAGGGCGGCCTGAATAGCGCTGGAATCGGATGTTAGTGAAAAAATGCTCATGAGCCTTCCCATCTGATTGCCGGGATATTAGGCGTCAACGGGTATCCGGACGCTTCGGGTTCGGCACAATGCCAAACAGACAATCCGGCCGCCTGATCGATGGTGAAAATCGGCGCGGATTTTCTCGAAAGCGGACTTCCAATCAGCTGAGCATGTGCTCCGAAGCCTTCGTCATGTCGGCAATGGCATAACCATGCCCATCGGATACCCGAAAAATAGCAGGTTTCAGTTTAGAAAGTGTGAATGTATGAAGGGGTTGACGACGATTGTTCGCCTATCGATGCACGTGGCGTGTATGGCCATGTCGCCGCCATTCACCGTATTTTCGGCAGCGCTCTGATGGGGCGGGCGTGGCATGTGTTGCCGGTCAGTCATGCCAAGGCGGATATGGAAATATCAACAAATTGAAACAGTTAGAGACAGGCGCCTGTAGTCTGCGCGCAGCCTACAGGATATCCGTCGAGGTGATTGCGATGCCGAAGCCCTCCAGCCCGACATAGTGGCGCTCGCGCGAGGCGATGAGCTTGATCGAGGCGATGCCGAGGTCTTTCAGGATCTGGGCGCCGAGACCGATTTCCAGCCATTCGCTTTCGCGCGCCTGCGCTTCGCCATGGCCTTCGCGCTCGTGTTTGGCGGGGCGGGCCGTCGTGGAAACGCCAACGCCGACCGAGCCCTCGCGCAGGTAGACGATCACGCCGCGGCCCTGATCGGAAATGCGTTTCATGATCTGGTCGACCTGGCAGTCCTTGCCGAACACGTCGGCACCGACATTTTCCAGATGCAGCCGCACCGGAATATCGACCCCGTCTCGGATATCGCCGAAGACGACGGCCAGATGCTGCATCGGATCCCAGGGCAGCGAATAGGCATGGCCCTTGGCCTTGCCATAGGGTGTTTCGATGTCGAAGCTGTTTTCCAGCTCGATCAATTTGTCCTTGCGCTGCCGGTAGGCGATGAGATCGGCAACGGAAACCTGCCTCAGGCCGTGCGTCTCGGCAAAACCGGCCACCTGCGGCCCGCGCATCACGGTGCCGTCGTCGTTGACCAGTTCGCAGATCACGCCGATCGGCGGCAGGCTGGCGAGCCGGCAGAGATCGACGGCGGCTTCGGTGTGGCCCGAACGCATCAGCACGCCGCCTTCGCGGGCAATCAGCGGAAAGATATGCCCGGGGCGGGTGAAGTCGGAAGCGCCGACATTCGGATTGGCAAGGTTGCGCACCGTCAGCGTCCGGTCTTCGGCAGAAATCCCCGTTGTGGTTCCATGCTTGAAATCGACGGTGACGGTAAAGGCGGTGGTGTGGGCGGAATCATTGTCCGCGACCATGGCATTGAGGTTGAGGCGTTTTGCCTCTTCCCTCGGCATCGGCGTGCAGACGATCCCGGACGTGTGGCGCACGATGAAGGCCATTTTTTCCGGGGTGCAATGCACGGCTGCGACGATCAGGTCGCCTTCGTTCTCGCGGCCGTCATCATCGGTGACAACGACGATTTCGCCGGCTTCGAAAGCCCTGATGGCATCGGCAACGCGCTTCTGGTCGAACATAAGGCTGTTTCCTCTGTTATTTCAGACGACCGGTCATTTCAGGCGACCTGTCTGGCCGCGGTCGCGCAGATAATGGTCGGCAATGGTGCAGGCCAGCATGGCTTCGCCGATCGGCACGGCGCGGATGCCGACACAGGGATCGTGGCGGCCCTTGGTGCGCACGTCGACCTCCTGTCCGTCGCTGTCGATCGAGCGGCGCTCGGTGAGGATCGAGGAGGTCGGCTTGATGGCAAAGCGCGCCACGACCGGCTGGCCGGTAGCGATGCCGCCCAGAATGCCGCCGGCATTGTTGGACAGAAAGATCGGATCGCCGGACGCGCTGACGCGCATCTCGTCGGCATTTTCCTCGCCGGTGATTTCCGCAGCTTCAAAGCCGTTGCCGATCTCGACGCCTTTGACGGCATTGATCGACATCAGGTTGGAGGCGATGTCCTGGTCGAGCTTGGCATAGATCGGCGCGCCGATGCCGGCCGGCACGCCGTCGGCAACCACTTCGACGACGGCACCGATGGACGAGCCCGCCTTGCGGATGCCGTCGAGATAGTCTTCCCAGATGGGCACCATTTTCGGGTCAGGGCAGAAGAACGGATTGTTGCCGACCTCGTTCCAGTCCCAGTTGTCGCGGTTGACCTTGTGCTTGCCGATCTGCACCAGCGCGCCGCGGACCAGAAGACCGGGCACCACCTTGCGCGCCAGACCGCCGGCAGCGACCCGGGCCGCAGTCTCGCGAGCCGACGATCGCCCGCCGCCGCGATAGTCGCGAATGCCGTATTTGACGTCATAGGTATAGTCGGCATGGCCGGGACGGTAGCGCTTGGAAATCTCCGAATAGTCCTTGGAGCGCTGGTCGGTGTTCTCGATCATCATCGAGATCGGCGTTCCCGTCGAAATCATCGTCTCGCCGTCGTCATCGAGCATGACGCCCGAGAGGATGCGAACCAGATCATCTTCCCGCCGCTGCGTCACGAAACGCGACTGGCCGGGCTTGCGCTTGTCGAGCCAGGACTGAAGCTCGGCGAGCGTGAAGCGAATGCCGGGGGGGCAGCCATCGACGACGCAGCCAAGCGCGATCCCGTGGCTTTCGCCCCAGGTGGTGACGCGGAAGAGGTGACCGAAGGTGTTGTGCGACATGGCGAGCAGGACCGACTGTTGAAACGCTGCGGGCAGATGGCGGCAAGCGGCCATCGCCTTCGGTCGTGACTACTAGAGCGTTTCGTCTCCGAACGGAAGCCATTCTGTTGGCGCAAACGGCCGTTTGAAGACGAACCGCTCCCGAGTGCGCGCGGTAAAAGTAAAATCGGTTTCGTTGCCACACCGCGTTAAACGGTCTGTGTCAGAGGCAGCCTGCTGCTCAGGATGCCAGTTGCAGGAGCTGGTTGCGGGCGAAATGTGCGAAGTCGTCGGCGCTCAGCGGCTTGGCAAATGCGTAGCCCTGCAAGAGGTCGCAGCCGAACAGGCCGAGCATCTCGGCATGTTCCATGGTCTCGACGCCTTCGGCCACCGTCTCGATGCCGAGCGAACGGCCGATCTCGATGATCGAGCGGATCAGGGCCTGTTCGCTGCGGGCGCGCAGAATCGGTGCCACGAGCTGCCGGTCGATCTTCAGGCGTTTCGGCTTGATCTTCAAAAGGCTGACGATGGAGGTGTGGCCCGTGCCGAAATCGTCGATTTCGATGTCGATACCGAGTTTCTTGATGCCTTCGATATTGGCAAGGACGATATCGTCGCTTTCGTCGAGGAAGATCGATTCCACCAGTTCGAAGGAAATCTGTCCGGGACGCAGGCTCAGTCCCTTCAGCGAATTGACCAGCGTTTCGTCACGCAGGCGCTTGGCCGAGACATTGACCGAGATCTTCGGCACGATGATGCCTTCGGCGGCCCAGCGCATGCCGTCGATCAGCGCCCGGTCGAGCACGATGCGGTCGAGCGTCGCCATGGCGTTCATTTCCTCGGCGATCTTCAGGAACTTGTCAGGCGTCAAAAGCCCCTCGCGGGGGTGGTTCCAGCGGATCAGCGCCTCGACGCCGGCGAGCTTCAGGGTGCCGGCTTCCAGCTGCGGCTGGTACCAGGCGACAAACTCGTTTTTTTCGATACCCTCGAGGATCTCGTCGGCGATCCGCTTGGTCTTGATGATCTCCGCCTGCAGAACCTCGGTGAAGAATTCGTGGCGGTTGCGGCCATTCTCTTTCGCGCGGTACAGCGCGATGTCGGCATTGACCAGGAGCTTGTGCTCGTCGACGGCCTTTTCGCGGGCAACGGCGATGCCGATGCTGACGCCGAACCGGCAGGGAAAACCGTTGTAATCGACGGGCTGGCGCATCTGGCTGATGATCCGCTCGCACAGTTGCGACAGGAAGACATTGCCCGGTGGATTGCTGACGACAATGACGAATTCATCGCCGCCGATGCGCGCGACTATGTCGTTGTCGCGGATGTTGGAGCGCAGGATTTCCGATGCGTGGACCAGCATCGCGTCGCCGGCAGCGTGGCCAAGAGTGTCATTGATCTGCTTGAAGCGGTCGAGATCGATGTGCAGGATGGCGATGTCGACGAGGCCGGCGTCGCCGGACAGCCCCTTCAGCTCCTTGTCGAGCATGCGCCGGTTGCCCAGGCCCGTCAGCGGATCATGCAGGGCGTTGTGCTCGATGCGATCCTTCGCCTGCGCCAGTTCGTCATTCTTGAGGTCGGCCAGGGCCTTGGCGGCGCGCAGCTCCTCGGTCATCAGCACGTCATCGGTGACATCCCAGCTGATACCCGTGATCTTGGCCTTGCCGTCCGGCCCTTCATGGGTGGAACCGACATTGCGGATGTGCCGGAAGGTCCCGTCAGGCAGGGCGACGCGGTATTGCGAACGGTATTCAAGGCCCTCATCCAGCGTCTTGAACAGGGAAAGCGAGGCCGACCTGATGTCATCGGGATGGACGGTCCTGCGCCATGTTTCATAGGTCGGCTGGCTCGCCTGCGCCGACATGCCGTGCAGATGGGACATGCGTTCGTCCCAGGTGCGGGACTGTGTTTCAAGGTCGATTTCCCAGATGCCGATCTTGGAGGATTCGAGCGCAAGGTTGAGCCGGTGCGACACGGTCAGCAATTCGTTTTCGCGGGCCCGGATCTTGGCACGGTTGCGCTGGCGTTCACTGACGAGGCCGCCGGTGAGGAAGATCGGGATGATCACCACGGCGGCGGCAACCAGAATGGTGATGCGCAGGCCGTTGCTGTTGCCCGGCTCCTGTGCCCAGCCCTTGGCCGGGATCGCCGCCAGTTCCCAGACGCCGCCGGGAAGGGCCAGTCTGCGGATCACCGGCTCTTCCTTGAAGATTTCAAAGTCCCCGAAGAAAGGATCCTGAATGCTGTTGGCGACAGAAATATCCCGGATCGCCAGGTGCAGATCGATGTGGCGATGGTCTGACGACACGCCACCTTCATTCTCGGTCTTCTCTATCAGGCTGGCATTCGCATAGAGTTTCTTCTCGTCGACGATCGCTTCGATAAAGCCCCAGAAGCCGGTATGGCCGCCGACCTTGGAGAACACCGGAAAAAACAGGTTAAAGCCGGTCTTGCCGCTGGGAAGCCGGACGGGACCGGCGATAATTGGCTTGGCCTTCGATTGTGCCCGGTCCGTCGCCAGCCGCGACGAGCCGAACCGCTTGAAATCGGTGCCGATCAGGCGTTCGTTGCCCTGCCGCGGGTAGGTCATTTTCACGACAGCATCGGGTGCCGCGCTGACACGCACCATCTGCGGATTCTGCAGCAGCATCTTGGCTGCCAGGCGGTCGAAATTTTCGACACTCATGTCGGGGGCAACGGACACGCTGTTTGCAAGACCGCGCAGTGCGGCGATGGTGGTGTTGATCTCGCCCTGCAGGCGGGTTGAAATCAGATTGAGTTCGTTCTGGACGCTGATCTCAAGATCGCTGCCGAAATTCTCGCGGTTCTGCTGCTCGAAGAAATAACCACCGGTAAACACGACTGCCGCTGCGATGAAGGCTGGCACGAGAGACGGTTTTGCCAGACGGGCAATGGTGCTGGCGTGGCGACGGATTGTGACGATCATACTCAATGTTCATGCACCCCAAAGCCCCCGCGGCCACAGTAGGACCGGAGTCTTAATATTGGCTTTAGAGCCTGTTCCTGTTATGAAATTCGTCATTTCCGCAGGGGCGGTTGTTAGGCCTTGAGACGGCGCAGCCACAGGCTGTGTTTTCTCAAGATCCGGAAATCACGCAGGCACGGGCAATTTTTGCCACAATCGGGGATCAAATGATCGGAACAACAAAATTGATCGAGTCGTTGAAGAGGGCAGGACAGATGCGTTTCGTCGTTGTGGCACTTTTGGCCGCTGCCGGGTTGTTCTCACCGCTGAGTGCGTTTGCCGAGAGCGCCGATGTCGAGGCCGTTATCACAGGCGTCGATACCGAGAGCCTGAGCCTCTCCCTGGATGATGGCAAGAACTATCAGGCACCGGAAGAATTCAACTTCGATGGCCTCAAGGAAGGCGTCAAGGTCCTGGTCTTCTATACGGAAGTCGACGGCAAGCGCGTCATCAACGATCTCGAGATCGTGCAGTAATCCACCCCTGCAGACTGGCAGCGGCCCACACAGGCCCTGCCGACCCTATAGCCAGTCGATCATGCCATTTTCCAGCTTGAGGATCCGGTCCTGCGGAATGGGGCCGACCGACGCCTCATCCTGCGTCATCACACCGCAAATCCTGAACAGCACCCGGATGACCCCGCCATGGGCAACGCAGACCGTCGGTGTCGTCACATCTTTCAGCCATGCCGAGACGCGCCAGGACAGGATCTCGTAGCTTTCCGCGGTTTCGCCCGGCGGGATAAAATCCCATTTAGAGACCTCGCGCTCCGCCACACGCTCCGGCACCTGCTGTTCCAGCTCGGCCATGGTGTGGCCTTCCCAGTCGCCGAAAGAGACTTCCATCAGGCGTTCGTCGGTTCGGTAGGCGGAGGGTTCGAGCGCCATGGCGAGACGCATGCGCTCCATGGTTTCGCGTGTCCGGTGAAGCGGGCTCGAGACGAAATCGAAGTGCCTGGCCTTTGCGCCGAGACGGGCGGCCAGCGCCTGGCCGTTTCCGGTCGCCTGCTGGCGGCCGGTGTCGTTGAGCGGAATGTCCTTTTGCCCCTGCAGGCGGAGTTCGGCATTCCAGTCGGTCTGGCCGTGGCGGATCACATAGATGAGCACGGGAAACCCCTGTAAGTCCGTCAGTCCTTGACGACGGAAATATCCGGCGCGTCGACGGCCTTCATGCCGATGACATGATAGCCGCTGTCGGCGTGGTGGATTTCGCCGGTTACCGAGCGCGACAGGTCGGACAGCATGTACATGCCGACATCGCCGACCTCTTCGATCGTCACGGTGCGGCGCAGCGGTGCGTTGTACTCGTTCCACTTCAGAATATAGCGGAAGTCGCCGATGCCGGAGGCGGCCAGCGTCTTGATCGGGCCGGCCGAGATCGCATTGACGCGGATGTTCTTCGGGCCGAGATCGACCGCCAGATATTTCACGCTCGCCTCGAGTGCTGCCTTTGCAACGCCCATGACATTGTAGTTCGGCATGACCTTTTCGGCGCCGTAATAGGTCAGCGTCAGCATTGAACCGCCATCCGTCATCAGCTTTTCGGCACGCCGTGCAACCGATGTGAAGGAATAGACGGAAATCTGCATGGTCTTGGCGAAATTGTCGGCGGATGTGTCGACATAGCGGCCGGTCAGTTCGTCCTTGTCGGAAAAGCCGATGGCGTGAACGATGAAATCGATCTTGCCCCAGGTTTTTTCCAGTCCGTCGAACACGGCATCGATGGTTGCTTCATCGCTGACGTCGCAATGGCCGGCAAGAAGGCCGCCGACTTCCGCGACGAGAGGCTCGACACGCTTTTTCAGCGCCTCGCCCTGATAGGTGAAGGCGATCTCGCCGCCTTGCGCATGGATCGCCTTGGCGATGCCCCAGGCGATGGAACGGTTGTTTGCGACGCCCATGATGAGGCCGCGCTTACCCTTCATCAATCCGGATGTTTGCGACATGGTATGCCCCCGCTATTGCCTGTGCTTTTCGTCAGCCAGGGCCGATCGGAAAGTCCGCATGTGTTGAACCTGCTGCGAGCGCCATTGTGACTGTCAAATCACGGCGGCCCGTCTTTTGGAGCATTGCCTATGGCATAGCCACCCCGGTGGTTCAAGCACGGCGCGGATCAGGAACTGTTAGTCCCCGTAATAATGGGTCAGACCGTCAAGAATCCGTTACAGGAACAGGCCCTGCTGGCGGCTGCGCATCAGGTCGGTGATCTTCTCGTCCGGGTTCTCCCAGAGCATCAGCCGAAGTTCGACGAGAAGGTCGGCGCGCTTGCCGTCGGCATCGGCAAGGCCGTGCCCGGCAAGCCGGATGACCCTGTCGGACCCGGACCAGGCCGGCACGGTAACATCGACGGGACCGGTCAGGGTCATGACCTTTGTTTCCCAACCGAGCACGGCATTCTGGATGTCGATCGGCAGCGTCGTGCGCAGGTCGAGGCCCTCGGTGCGCATAGCCCCGTCCTGGCGGACCCGCACGGTCACGACGATATCGCCGCGCAGCATGCCGTTGAGGCGGTAGCCCAGTTCTTTCATGCGCAGGAGGCTGCCATCGGTGGTGCCGCCGGGCAGGGCGACCTTCAGTGTCTGGCCATCCGGCAATGTCGCCGTCGCCTTGGTGCGGTTGAAAAGGTCCTCGACCGAAACGGTCACTTCGCAGGCGATGTCCGGGACCTTTTCGACGGCCTTGCTGGCCGCGCCGCGGATGCGTCGCACGATCGCCGAGACGAGTTCGGCTGCCGGCGCCGCAGACCGTGGGAAAATGGCGAAGGGCGCCGGTTTCTCGACGATGTCGACTTTTGTCTCCAGCTTGGTCTCGGGCCTGGCGTCTGCGGCGATGTCGGGCTTAGCCTCGGCTTTCGGCTCCGGCTTGGCGTCCGGCTTCGTCGGTGTCTTCGGGCGCACTGGCGCGCTGGCAGTTGCCGCCGGTTCTGGCTTTCGGGCGCGCGGTTCGCTTCCGAAAATACGAGAAACCATTTCCTCCGCCGTTTCCGGATCGACGTCGCCGATCGGCTGCTCGGGTTCGCGCGGCTTGCGGTGCAATTCCTCCATGCGGCGCAGCTCGGCCTCGCGGCGCGCGTCGTCATAGCGGCTTCTGAGCTTGGGGTTTTTCAGCACTTCATAGGCGCGACCGGCCTCGGCGAAACGCGCCGTTGCCATCGGGTCGTCGCGGTTCTGGTCGGGATGCACGGCCTTGGCCATGGCGCGCCAGGCGGCCTTGATCTCGTCCGGGCCGGCATTCCGCCGGACGCCAAGAATAGAATAGGGGTCGCGCATCGTTGTCATCGGCTCTGAGCTCCCGAAAGCCGCATCCAGCGACCCTTCCAGCCTGTTGAAAAGAGGACGCAAGGCCTGATCGGCGTTCCGTTTCTCGAGAGGCGATGATGCAAAGGAGTTGCTAAATATCAGTTAGCCGCAAGCGCTTAGGCGGGCTGGAACAGGCTTTGAACGGCAATCTGGGGGATGTTTGCGAAACTGTGGTTAACGTCAGGTTTCAGCTGCGTTTGCCAAAGCGCGTCAGATACCATTCGCCATTGCCGAGCAGGCAGGTGTTGCCATCGAACTTGGCTATGCCCTGGTAGGAGTGGCGTGTCGTGGTGAACCGCCGGCAGACCTGGCCGTTCGAGCGGTCTTCCTCGATGCTGCTGATGACGCCTGCGCTACCCGAATTCGAGTTGGCCCAGGGGATCGGATTGCCGCCGGTTGTTTCAACGTCGGCCGATGACACCGCATTGCGCACCGTGACTTCGTCGGACAGGCTGTCGCGATTGACGGACTGGGGCACCGAGCCTGTCGAAAGCGAGGTATCGACACTGGCCGTGTCGGCGAGATCAAGCCCGGCGCTCATGCAGCCCGAGAGACAGAGCGTGATCAGGCACAGCGTAGCGAGGCTTGCCCTGCGACGGGATAGCCCCTTTGTGTGATCACTACACTTTGCTATGTCTTGCACGGCATACCTGTAAGACTCGGAGAAAAGGTCGCAAGGGCCCGGTCAAGGCGCGATCTGCGGGGCCTCACTGTTCACACTGGGCGAACAATCCGGAGATCCGGATTGCAGGCCGCACAACACGTCACGGCATTGGAAGACAATATGAGCGAGACTGGGTTAACAACTGGTGACTTCACAGAGCAAAGCGAACCATTTTCGCTTTTTGGCACATGGATGGACGAGGCCAAGGCCAGCGAGATCAACGATCCCAACGGCGTGGCACTGGCAACGGTGGATGCCGATGGCCTGCCGAATGTCCGCATGGTGCTGCTCAAGGACTTTGATGAACGCGGCTTTGTCTTCTACACGAATTTCGAAAGCCAGAAGGGGCAGGAGCTCCTCGGCAGCATGAAGGCGGCCCTCTGTTTCCACTGGAAATCGCTGCGGCGGCAGGTGCGCCTGCGCGGCCCAGTGGAGATCGTCAGCAACGAGGAAGCCGACGAGTACTACAAGACCCGCCCGCGCGGCAGCCGCATCGGCGCCTGGGCTTCGAAACAGTCACGCCCGCTGGAGAGCCGTTTTGCACTGGAAAAAGCGGTTGCGGAATTCGGCCTGCGCTATGCCGTCGGCGAGATTCCGCGCCCCGATCACTGGTCGGGTTTCCGCATAAGGCCGACGTCGATCGAGTTCTGGAAGGATGGCGCGTTCCGGCTGCACGACCGCATCGAATTCCGGCGCAGGGACGGCGATGTCAACTGGGAAAAACTGCGCATGTATCCGTAGCGCCATGGCGATGACGGCGCGGTTCAGCCGCGCCGCATCATGCGGAAGGCGATACCGGAAGCGAGCGCGCTGACATAGGCCGGTTTCTGGTAGAAGCCGTTGAGCGAGATGCGGGGCAGGGCGGTCTGCGGCGCATCGGAGGCGAGCGTTCCCGGCTGTGTCGTCACCGCGACGGCAAGCCCAAGCGCTTCTGCAAGCCGGGTTTCGCGCGCCGAAACCGCGAAACGCTCTCCGTAGGGATAGGCCAGTGTGCGCGGCCGCTGGCCGATGATCCGTTCGACCCGCGCAACGGAAGCGGCGATCTCATGGCGTGCTTCCTCCTCAGTCAGTCGCGCCAGTGCCCGGTGGCTGATCGTATGCGCGCCAAGGCTTGCCAGCGGGTTTTCCACCAGTGTTCGAAGGCCCGCCTCCCCCAGAGTCAGCCTCTCCGTGATGCCGAGCGGGTCGATGCCCTGGCCTTCCGCCAGGCGGTTCACTTGCGCCACGGCAAGCGCTTCGCTGCCCTCATGGATGAAGGCGGCGATGCGGTCGAAGGCCGCCTGTTTTTCCGACTGGTTCGACAGGGGCAGCGTCGTTTCGCCGGTGCCAAAATCGAAATTGAGGTGTTGCCTGCTCTCGATCAGGTCTGCCAGCGTCTCCCACCACAGCGTGTGCGTGCGATCGATGAAGCCGCCGGTCACGAAGACGGTGAAGGGTACGGCTTGGCGGGCAAAGACCGGGGCGGCAAATTCCAGATTGTTGCGGTAGCCATCGTCCAGGGTGAAGACTGCAACGGGCTGCGGATCGCGGGACGCAAGATGGCCGGGGAGTGCATCCAGCGCGATGAAGCGGTAGTTCTCGCGCTTCAGGCGCAGGATGGTGGCCTCGAGAAAATCCGGCGTGATCTCGAGATGGGCATTCGGATCGAACAGGCGTGCCTGTTTTGGTCGGACATGGTGCAGCGTGAAGATGGCGCCGCGACCGCGCGCCGACCGCATGACGCCCGCTGCGCCAAGAAGCCCTGCAGCAACCAGACCGCTGGTGATGACGACGCGCTTGACGATCCTGGCAACCATTTAGAAATCCCGACGCTGTTGCCCGCCGTTGGCAAGGCTGCTCAGCCGACTTTAGACGTCAGGGCGTTAAACCTTGTTGAACGGAAAACGGCGGCCCGCTGTCGCGAACCGCCGTTTTCCAAAGTTTTTGATCGTGTGGGCGGTCTAATTAGCCCTTGATGAAGCTTTCATCGATCACGTCGCGCTCACGGCCGCCGAGGGCCGCACTGACGCCGGCGATGAAGGCACCGACCAGAAGAGACAGCGCCGTCAGCAGGGCAAACGTCGCACCGGCCTTGCGGGCGGTGTCGGCTGCTTCCTGTGCTGCAACCTTGGCGTCCTCGATGCTCTTCAGCACCGTGTCGACACGGGCATTGGCATCGGCTTCGGAAAGCCCGGTGCGGACAGCAACGAGACGGCCGAGATAGGCACGGTCGTCGGCCGGGATTTCACCGGCGGTGGCACCATTGATCAGGATACGCGACACCTGTGCTGCATCCTGCGCATTGGTTTCAGCCGTCGTTGCACCCGGATCGGCCGGACGCAGCAGCGAATCGACGAAATAGGCTGTCGGGCCGCTGTCAACATTGGCGGCCGCGGACGCTGTGGCCACTGCCGCACCGGAAGTCACGGTCGAGGCAGCCTGAACGCCGCTGTTGATCGTCGACGTCACGGCAGAGGTCAGCGTGCCCGCAATGATCAGCGTCGACAGGGCCCATGCCAGGATGCCATGCGCCGTATCGCGGAAGAAAACCTCGTCTGTCTGCGTTCCGGTCCAGCGGGTCCGCAGCCGGCCGGTGATATAACCGCCCATGCCAGACGAGAGCCACTGTACGATGACGATCCAGATCGCCGTCGAGACTGCGAATGTGGTGGCCGACACGCCTTCGGACGCCCAGGGCGATACCATGGTCAGGCCAAGGCCCGAGCCGAGTAGCGTCAGAAGCAGGGTGATTGCCGCAGCCGCAACCGCACCGGCGATGATCGCGCCCCAGCTGACGGCGGACCGTGAGGATTCAACGTGTGACGACAGAGGCGAACCATGTCCCGAAGAAACCGCCCCGGAGGAAACTGGCATTGTCATGCGCTTCCCCTATCGGAAAAAGAGAGCGAGAAGAATGATGATGGGGATCGGCACCCCGATAAGCCAGAGCAGAATTCCACGTCCCATGATGTCTCTCCTTTATGATAAACGCTGCCAATTCGAACAAGTGTGGCAGCTTGGACGCATAACTCGGAGGGAGAGATTTGGTTCCAACGGGGTGGGAATGAACGCAGAAAGTGTCACGGCTATCGTCGCGAAGTGTGCGACGCCGTCACTGTTCTGCCTTGCTGGGGCAGACAGGCATTTAAGGCTTCAAGCGGGCCCAGATCGGTCTGTAAGGTCTCGATCCTCGGGTCAGGAGCAGGCGATAGCGCAGCGCCGCCGGTTTGACGGCAGCGTTGCATAGCTCACAGGCAGCCTGAAATCTTCAGGCCCGCGTGCCGCCGACGGTCATGTCGTTCATGCGCAGGTGCGGCTGGCCGACGCCGACGGGCACCCACTGGCCGCCCTTGCCGCAATTGCCCATGCCGGTATCGAGCTTCATGTCGTTGCCGATCATCGAGATGCGCTGCATGGCCTCCGGGCCATTGCCGATCAGCATGGCGCCCTTGACGGGTGCGCCGATCTTGCCGTCCTCGATCAGGTAGGCCTCGGTGCAGCCGAAGACGAACTTGCCCGACGTGATGTCGACCTGTCCGCCGCCGAAGGAGACGGCATAGATGCCCTTCTTCACGGAAGCGATGATCTCCTCCGGCGTCTTGTCGCCGGAGAGCATGTAGGTGTTGGTCATGCGCGGCATCGGCACATGCGCGTAGGATTCGCGCCGGCCGTTGCCGGTCGGCGTCATGCCCATCAGTCGGGCGTTCTGCCGGTCCTGCATGTAGCCAACCAGCTTGCCGTCGTCGATCAGCACGTTATAGGCCGACGGCGTGCCCTCGTCGTCGATGGTCAGGGAGCCGCGCCGCTGCTCGATCGTCCCGTCGTCCACGACGGTTACGCCCTTGGCGGCCACCTGGCTGCCGAGCAGGCCGGCAAAGGCCGAGGTCTTCTTGCGGTTGAAATCGCCTTCCAGTCCATGGCCGACCGCCTCGTGCAGCATCACGCCGGGCCAGCCGGAGGAGAGCACGACGTCCATCGTTCCGGCCGGAGCGTCGATGGCCTCGAGGTTGACCAGCGCCTGGCGCAGCGCCTCGTCGGAACCGTGGCGCCAGTTGTCGACGGCAATGAAATCGCCAAAACCGCGCCGTCCGCCGACGCCGTAGGAGCCGGATTCCTGCCGGTCGCCATCGCCGACGACAACGGAAATATTGAGCCGCGTCATCGGCCGCACGTCATGCATGCGGTGGCCGTCGGCGCGCAGGATATCGACCACCTGCCAACTGGCGGCGATCGAGGCGGAGACCTGCCGCACTTTCGGGTCCTTGGCGCGCAGATAGGCGTCGATGTCGGAAAGCAGCGCGACCTTGGCCTCGAAACTCGGCTCACCGATCGGGTTCTCATCGCCATAAAGGCGCTTGTTGGTGCCCTGGGGGGCTGCGGCATAGGAGCCGGAATAACCGCGCGTGACGGCACCGACGGCATCGGATGCGCGCTTCAGCGCCGACAGCGACAGCTCGCCCGCATGGGCATAGCCGACCGCTTCGCCGGCAACCGCGCGCAGGCCAAAGCCCTGGTCCGTGTTGAAGCTTCCGCCCTTCAGGCGGCCATTGTCGAAGGCAAGCGATTCCGACTGGCCATGCTCGATGAACAGTTCGCCGTCATCGGCCCCCTGAAGCGTTTCCGCCAGAACCCGCCGCACCGCGTCTTCATCACTGTCGAAGAGTTTGATCAGATCGGTGTTCATGAAAGTGGCTCCTGCAGCTCGCGGTTCCGGCCTATGTAGTGATTTGGCGGGGAGGGGGCAAGCATTACCAAGGCGGCTTTTTGTTCTGTTCGACGCCGAGCCGGATGCGGAGCACCCCTTGGCCGCAGGGGTGTCGGGCGAAAACGTCGGCAAGACGCAAAATGGCCGGGCGAAAACGCGGATGCGCATCTGTTAACGAAAAGGGGGAGGCTGGATCTCCAGCCTCCCCCTTTAGGATAGAGCAAGTTCGGCGCTCAACCTATTCAGATGAACCACGAACCGGACAGATCGCCCTCGACGATGATCTTGGCGTTGTCCAGGAGGTTGGTGACGATGAATTCGCCACCACCCTGATCGACCGCGGTCCAGTTGGCTGCGACGCCATAGAGGTCGAGCTTGTCGTTAACACCAAAACCGGTGATGACGTCGGCCGTCGAAAGCTTGGTGCCGGTGTCGCCAACGGCGAAGACGAAGGTGTCGACGCCACCGCTTGCCATCATGAGATCGGCACCCTTGCCACCGGTCACAAAGGATGCCTTTGCGGAGATGGCGGAGAGGTCGATCGTGTCTACGCCCGTGCCGGAATTGATGGTGAAGGTGGTCAGCGAACCGTTCGTGACCCCCGCACCGGCGACACCGGTGTTGCCTGCGCCGATCACGATATTGTCGTCGCCGCCGTTGGTGTTGATGGTGAACGCGTTGCTCCAGCCGGCATCATTTGTCAGGGTCGTCAGATTAACGGTGTCATTGCCCTGGCCGGTCACCACATTGCCGCGCTTGGCATCCATGATATTCACGGTCGATGCTTCTACGCCCCCGAGGATGACATCGACATGCACGAAATTGCTGAAGGTGACGTTTTCCGAGTCATCCGAAACGGCCTTGACGTTCTTGACGCTGTTCCAGGCGGAGGTGACGTCGAAGTCATAGGCATTGGCCGACGGATCGAACTCGATCTTAACCGTACCGCCGGTCCCGGAGCCGGCAGAGCCAACGGCGCCAACGGCAACGCTCTGGGTCAGGATCGAGGAACCGATGGTATCGCTCGCTTCGCTGACATCACCGTCCTGCAATGCTCCGACCTGCGCCGCCAGCGCAGCTTGTGTTGCATCGACGAGCGAGGACAATGTCGACGCGCCGCCATTACCAAATTCAACAACCAGTGCCATTTTGATCTCCATATTGGTTTTACGGCAGCGCCCTTCGCAAAGCCCCTGTAGGGCTGCGGGCGAGTCCGATTTTATTTAATGAACAATTACAATAAGTTGTATTTGAATTCTTCACTGAGGTTATTGGGATTTACGCAAAGTGACACTTCAAAAGGAATTTGCACGCAGTGCTTAATTTTAGAACAATCTGTTTACGAACCTAATATGTGCCAAATCGGTCAATCGCGGTCATATGTCGGTTAATTTCTTCAAAATGTCCAGAGCATCGATGGCCCAAATTTGGACTGGTCCTGTAATTAGGTGGTTTCCTATCATGAAAATAGGCACCTGGGAGTGTAACGTCACCGTCAACTTGCGATTGCGGCTCCCGGTCGCGGAAATCCAGCGCCAGGAGAGCCATCCTCTGGGCGGGCGGTGTGCGTTGGTCGCATCAAAGACGGCGAATGCAGCCATGACGGGGCCAAACAAACGGCGGATGGAGTGTGCAGTCCCCGATAAAACGAAAGGTTTACGGCAGCGCGTCGTAACCCTCGCCGAACCCTTTGAGGTCGACCGGAATGCCGATGCCTTCTTCCGGGGACTGGAAGACGATGAAGGTTGCCGTCGCGCCGCTGCGGAAGGTTTTCAGAAGTTCCTCTTCGAGCACGACTTCGGCATAGCAGCCATCGGAGAAGCAGCGGACGAAATAGGCGCGGCCGATATCCTTCCCGTCCACATTCAGCCCGAGCCCGTTGGGCAGGAGCACACCGAGCGGCGCAAGCACACGCAGGATCTTCGCCTTGCGGTCGGCTGTCTTGAGTACGACGACGGACAAGCCCACCTCCGGACGATCCTCGGCGATGACATTCTGCATCAGCGCGCATTGTTCGGCGGCAGCACCGGCTGGCTGGTCGCAGACGATCGACCACGCGCCATGGTTCGACTTGACGGTACCCGGCGTGCCGGGCTGCTGCTGGGCGAAGGCCGATTGCGGCAGTGCTGCAGCCGAAAAGCTCAATGCTGCGATCAACAACAGGGCCAGGACCGGCAGACGGGAAACGAGGGACAGGCCCATGAAAACCTCAAAACGTAAGAATCAGTGCGGCTATTCTTGAAGCGCACGGGCGGAAATGAAAAGCCCTGAGTCTCCTTTCAGCCGGGTATGGCCGAAATTGGGCCGCGACAGAAGCCTTCGCTGCCGTTTTGTGCATGCCGGCTCCCACTTCGCGCCGACACGCGGATGGATCAAGCCCATATATAAGGGCTTCGATTGCGCAGGCCTTGCATTTACAGGCGAAACGGTTTCGTCACGATGTGCGCCTCTGCTTCGGCATCATTCCAGGAGAATGGCGGGCGGTATCGTTGGAGAATAGCGGCGGACAAACCATGAATGCGATTGGCCCTTGGGTGCCTTTTTGTGTTACAAAAACAGCGATCGATAACGCAGCTGACCGGGGAATACGCAGTTTGCGCAAAAATGCCGCACGGAGTGCCGTGGACAGATGTTGCGGCGACCTTCAAACTGTGGTTTGAAGCGCGACAGTATTGCAGGGATTCTGCGTTTTGGTTTGATCCCGATCAAGCGCATGTGGGAGACACGATTGTGAAAAACAAGGCTTATGCAGTTCTGGCGACGATGGCCTGTCTGCTCTTTGCTTCGAACGCCTGGGCCGACAAGCCTGTCGACTGGCAGATGACCTTCCAGAATGCCGCGACCGGCATCATGGAAGAAATTACATGGTTCGAGCAGTATACCCTCTGGTTCATCATACCGATCACCTTGTTCGTTCTCCTCCTGCTCGTGCTTGTTGTCGTCAAGTTTCGGGAGAGCAAGAATCCGGTCGCTTCCAAGACAAGCCACCACACCGGCATCGAGATCGCCTGGACGCTTGGTCCGGTCATCATCCTGCTTTTCCTCGCCATTCCATCCTTCCAGCTTCTGACGGCGCAGCTGACGCCGCCGCAGAACCCGGATCTGACGGTCAAGGCAACGGGCAACCAGTGGTACTGGTCCTATGAATACGAAGTCGGCGAAACGCCGCTGTCATTCGACAGCCTGCTGCTCAAGGACGAAGATCGCGCCAGCATCGGCAAGTCCGACGTCGAAGCCTATCCGCGCCTGCTGGCTGTCGACAACGACGTCGTTGTCCCTGTCGGCAAGACGGTCCGTCTTCTCGTGACCGCCGCCGACGTGATCCACGCCTTCGCCATGCCGGCTTTCGGTGTGAAGATCGACGCCGTTCCCGGCCGCCTGAACGAAACATGGTTCAAGGCTGACCGCGAAGGTCTCTATTACGGCCAGTGTTCCGAGCTCTGCGGCAAGGACCATGCCTATATGCCGATCGCCATCCGCGTTGTCAGTGAAGACAAGTATGCGACTTGGCTCGCTGCCGCCGCCACCAATGTCGGCGACGCCAACAAGGCGCTCATGGCTTCCATCGACGCTGCGGCAAAGTCCGTCGACGTCGCTGAAAACGCCGCACAGTAATTCGCCCTACAGAATTCGAAGGGGAGCACTATCATGGCCGGAACACCCGCTCATACCGATCATCTTCATGATCCTGCGCAAGACCACGCGTACGGCCATGACGACCACGCCCACAAGCCGCTGACGTTCTTTCAGCGCTGGTTCCTGTCCACCAACCACAAGGACATCGGCACGCTCTACCTGATCTTCGCGATCTTTGCCGGTATCATCGGCGGTACGCTGTCGGTGATCATGCGCATGGAGCTGCAGGAACCGGGCATCCAGATCTTCCACGGTCTGGCCTCCATGGTCTACGGCTTCGAGGGCGATGCTGCCATTGATGGCGGCAAGCACATGTACAACGTGTTCACGACTGCGCATGCGCTGATCATGATCTTCTTCATGGTCATGCCGGCGCTGATCGGCGGTTTTGCCAACTGGATGGTTCCGATCATGATCGGTGCTCCGGACATGGCCTTCCCGCGCATGAACAACATTTCCTTCTGGCTGATCATCCCCGCCTTCCTGCTCGTGCTTCTGTCGATGTTCGTCGAAGGCCCGGCCGGTGGCTTCGGGGCAGGGGGCGGCTGGACGATCTATCCGCCGTTCTCGACGTCCGGGCAGCCCGGACCAGCGATGGATCTTGTCATTCTCGGCCTGCATATCGCCGGCGCTTCCTCGATCCTCGGCGCGATCAACTTCATCACGACGATCCTCAACATGCGCGCTCCGGGCATGACGCTGCACAAGATGCCGCTGTTTGCCTGGTCGGTGCTGATCACCGCCTTCCTGCTCTTGCTCTCGCTGCCGGTTCTGGCGGGTGGCATCACCATGCTTCTCACCGACCGCAACTTCGGCACGGCGTTCTTTGCGCCTGAAGGCGGCGGCGATCCGATCCTGTTCCAGCACCTGTTCTGGTTCTTCGGTCACCCGGAAGTCTACATTCTGATCCTGCCCGGCTTCGGTATCGTCAGCCACATCGTCTCGACCTTCTCGAAGAAGCCGATCTTCGGCTATCTCGGCATGGCCTATGCCATGGTCGCGATCGGCGCCGTCGGCTTCATCGTCTGGGCGCACCACATGTACACCGTCGGCATGTCGCTCGACACGCAGCGCTATTTCGTCTTCGCGACGATGGTTATTGCGGTTCCGACAGGCGTGAAGATCTTCTCCTGGATTGCGACGATGTGGGGCGGTTCGATCCGCTTTGCGACGCCGATGGTCTGGGCGATCGGCTTCATCTTCCTGTTCACCGTCGGCGGCGTCACGGGCGTCCAGCTCGCCAATGCCGGCCTCGACCGCTCGCTGCACGACACCTATTACGTGGTTGCCCACTTCCACTACGTTCTGTCGCTCGGTGCCGTCTTCGCGATCTTCGCGGCCTGGTACTACTGGTTCCCGAAGATGACCGGCTACATGTATTCGGAATTCATCGGCAAGCTGCACTTCTGGGTCATGTTTGTCGGCGTCAACCTGGTGTTCTTCCCGCAGCATTTCCTCGGCCTCGCCGGCATGCCGCGCCGCTACATCGACTATCCGGATGCCTATGCCGGCTGGAATGCAGTGTCGTCCTACGGCTCCTATCTCTCGGCCGTGGCCGTGCTGATCTTCCTCTATGGCGTCTTCGAAGCCTTCTCCAAGAAGCGCGTCGCAGGTGACAATCCCTGGGGTGAAGGTGCAAACACTCTGGAATGGACGCTGCCATCGCCGCCGCCATTCCACCAGTGGGAACAGCTGCCGCGCATCAAGTAAGCGCCTGCCAGCTTTGGAAGCCGCCGGAAACGGCGGCTTCTGCAAAACCGGAAGACGGTTTTGCAGCGTGCCATGGCAATGCCCTGAAAATTCAAGGCCCGATCAGAGGGCCGGCGACGAAGGCCCAGGCTCTCGACTACCAGAAAGCCGGGCCAGACAAGCAAGGACGCAACATGTCGGTCATTGACCATCACGAAGCAAATGGCCCGGAGGCTGCCGTGCGTCTCTCGGAGGCCTCGGCGCGCGATTTCTTTGCGCTGTTGAAGCCGCGTGTCATGTCGCTCGTGGTCTTCACGGGGCTCGCCGGAATGGTGATGGCGCCCGGCCATATCCATCCTTTCATCGGTTTTATCGCGATCCTCTGTATTGCCGTCGGCGCGGGTGCGTCCGGCGCGCTGAACATGTGGTATGATGCGGATATCGATGCGGTGATGACCCGCACTGCGTCGCGACCAATCCCGGCCGGCAAGATCCGCGCCGAAGAGGCGCTGGCCTTCGGTCTGACGCTGTCGGCCTTCTCCGTCTGTATCCTCGGCATCGTCGTCAACTGGCTTTCGGCCGGGTTGCTGGCCTTCACCATCTTCTTCTATGCCGTTGTCTATACGATGTGGCTGAAGCGTTCGACGCCGCAGAACATCGTCATCGGCGGTGCAGCCGGTGCCTTTCCGCCAATGATCGGCTGGGCCTGCGTGACAAACGGCGTCGCCATCGAAAGCATCGTGCTGTTCCTCATCACCTTCCTGTGGACGCCGGCGCATTTCTGGGCGCTGGCTTTGTTCAAGATGCGCGACTATGGCGCGGTCGGTGTGCCGATGCTGCCGAATGTCAGCGGCGAGGCGACGACCAAGAACCAGATTGTCATCTATGCGGTTCTGACCGCGATCATCGGTGTCGTGCCCACGACGCTCGGCTTTTCGAGCGTGGTCTATGGCGCTTTTGCCGCACTGCTCGGTCTTGGCTTCATCTGGTATTCGATTGGCGTCTGGCGCATGCCTGATGGCGACGAGAAGATGGCGCCGGCCAAGAAGCTGTTTGCCTTTTCCATTCTCTACCTGTTTGCGATCTTCTCGGCCCTGATGATCGACCACCTGATTGCCACGCTGTGGCTCACCACCGGAGGCGCTGCCTGATGGATATGATCACACTCAACGAAGCACAGAAGAAATCGCGTCGCGGCCGCAACATTGCGCTTGGGGTCGTGCTGTTCGCGCTTGTCGTCGGATTCTACGTCGTGACGCTGGTGAAGTTTAGCGGCGGCATGGTCAACTGAGAGCGGAGGCTGGACACGTGGCAAAATCGACAGAGCACGGCAAGGACAGGTCGAATGGCGCGATCGTCGCTGCCTGTCTGACCTTTGTCGTCGCCATGACCGGCATGGCCTATGCTGCCGTGCCGCTCTACGACATGTTCTGCAGGGTGACCGGCTATAATGGCACGACAAAACGTGTCGAGCAGGCGTCGGAGATCATTCTCGACAAAACCATCAGGGTGACCTTCGATTCCAATACCGGCTCCGATCTCCCTTGGGACTTCAAGCCGGTAAAGCGCGAGATCGAGATCAAGATCGGCGAGACGGTTCAGGTCGATTTCACGGCCAAGAACCTGTCGAGCAAGCCGACCACGGGGCAGGCGGTGTTCAACGTCACGCCGATGGCCGCCGCAGCCTATTTCAACAAGGTAGAGTGCTTCTGCTTTACGGAAACCACCTTGCAGCCGGGCGAGCAGATGGAGATGCCGGTGGTGTTCTTCGTCGATCCCGAGATCGTCAACACCGTCGAGACCAAAAACATCCAGACGCTGACGCTGTCCTACACCTTCTACGCCCGCGAACCATCCAAGCCTTTGGTCTCGCTGAAGACGACGGCGGACGAGACAGACAAGAGACTTTGAATCATCACTGTTTTCGGCTATGCCGGAAATGACGACAAGAGCAGACATATCCGGGGATTGACCAAGATGGCCGAGGCGCACCAGAAAAACCACGACTACCATATCATCGACCCAAGCCCATGGCCTTTGCTTGCCTCGATCGGCGCGTTCATCATGGCGTTTGGCGGTGTCGCCTATATGCGCTACGTCTCCGGCGGTTCGTTCAAGATGTTCGGCCTCGAGCTTGCGAGCCCGTGGCTCTTCTACATCGGTCTCGCACTGGTGCTCTACACGATGTATGGCTGGTGGGCTGATACGATCAAGGAAGCGCATGAGGGCCACCATACCCGCGTCGTTTCCCTGCACCTGCGCTACGGCATGATCATGTTCATCGCTTCGGAAGTGATGTTCTTCGTGGCCTGGTTCTGGGCCTTCTTCGATGCAAGCCTGTATGCCGCCGAGCCGATCCAGACCGCACGGGCCGCCTTTACCGGTGGTACCTGGCCGCCAAAGGGCATCGAGGTTCTCGATCCCTGGCACCTGCCGCTTTACAACACGGTCATCCTGCTGCTGTCGGGCACCTGCGTCACCTGGGCGCATCATGCGCTGCTGCACGGCGACCGCAAGGGGCTGATCAACGGCCTGACGCTGACCGTCGTGTTGGGCGTTCTCTTTTCCTTCGTGCAGGCCTACGAATATGCGCATGCGCCGTTCGCCTTCAAGGATTCGATCTACGGCGCCACCTTCTTCCTGGCGACCGGCTTCCATGGCTTCCACGTCCTGGTCGGCACGATTTTCCTGGCGATCTGCCTGATCCGCGCGCTGAAGGGTGATTTCACTCCGAAGCAGCATTTCGGCTTCGAGGCTGCCGCCTGGTACTGGCATTTCGTCGACGTCGTCTGGCTCTTCCTGTTCTTCTCCATCTACATCTGGGGAAGCTGGGGCGCCCCGATCGCCCATATGTAATCGCATCAGAAATGGGCAGCGTCTTGCCTGCCGATACAATGAAGAACGAGGTGGTTGCAGTCATGCAGCCACCTCGTTCTCGTTTGAACACGGGATGATCGCCGATGAACCTGTGTCGCTTCTTCCTCCGCGTGCTGGTGGTTTGCCCCTGCCTCTTGTTACCCGATATGGCGATGGCGAGTGAGACGCTGGCAGACCGGGTCATGGTGTATAAGGAGCGCCGCCTTCTCCAGCTCTGGCAGAAGGATCGGCTTTTGGCCGAATATCCGGTCGTGCTCGGCGGGGATCCTGTCGGCCACAAGCGGCAGGAGGGCGACGAGAAGACGCCGGAAGGTCTCTATGTGCTGGACTGGCGCAACGACAGGAGCGCCTATTATCGATCGCTTCACATCTCCTATCCCGGACCGCAGGATGTCGTCTCGGCCAAAAAGGCCGGCATCGATCCCGGCGGCATGATCATGATCCATGGGCAACGCAACTATTTTGGCTGGCTGGCCTATTTGACGCAGTCGTTCGATTGGACCAATGGCTGCATCGCGGTTACCAATACGCAGATGGATGAAATCTGGGATAGGGTCCCGGATGGAACAGCAATCGAGATAAAACCATGACTGAAGACAGCGCCCATTATCCGCCGGTTGACCCGGTGTCGAGCGGCCTCAAGGGGCGCTGCCCGCGCTGCGGCCAGGGAAACCTGTTCGACGGCTTCATCAAGGTGAAACCGGCCTGCAGCAATTGCGCGCTTGACTACGGCTTTGCCGACAGCGGCGACGGACCGGTGGTGTTCGTCATCCTGATCGTCGGTTTTCTGGTTGTCGGCTCGGCCCTGTGGATGGAGGTCAATGTCAATCCGCCGCTGTGGGTGCATTTCATCCTGTGGATTCCGCTGGCGACCATTCTGACGCTGGGGATCATGCGCATGCTGAAAGGCGTGCTGATCAATCTGCAATTCCGCAACAATGCGCGGTCGGGTGAAATCGACCGTGGCTGAGGAACGGCAGGCTTCCACCCGCGGCAGGCTGGCGAGGCTGTGCGGCATCGTCGTCGTGCTCGCAACCCTTGCCGCCCTGATTTCGCTCGGCACCTGGCAGATGCAAAGGCTTGCGTGGAAAGAAGGCCTGCTGACCGCGATCGCCGAGCGCCGGTCAAAGCCCCCGGTGGATCTGGCGGCGATCGAGGCCCTCGTGGCCGAGGGTGGCGATATCGAATACCGGACGGTCACTGTCAGCGGGCGTTATCTCAACAACCGCGAACGGCATTTCTTCGCGACCCATCAGGGTCGCACCGGCTATTACATCTACACGCCGCTCGAACTGTCGGATGGCAGCTTCGTCTTCATCAATCGCGGTTTTGTGCCGTTTGATGCCAAGGAGCCGGAAACGCGAAAAGCCGGGCAATTGACCGGCGCGCAAACGGTCAACGGCCTTGCCCGCGCCCGTCTGGCCGAAAAACCCTCCTGGGTGGTCCCCGAAAACGATCTGAAGAAGAACATCTTCTACTGGAAGGATCTCGATGTGATGGCGCAGACCGACGGCCTGCCGGCCGGCAAGGTGCGGCCGTTCTTCATCGATGCCGACGCAACGCAAATCCCCGGCACGCTCCCGGTCGGTGGCGTCACCCAGTTTGAACTGCCCAACAACCATCTGCAATATGCCGTCACCTGGTACGGGCTGGCGGGTGCGCTCGTGGTCATCAGCGGCGTGTTTGTCTTCCGGCGGAAGACGCAAGGCCAGTAGTCAGAGGCTCTGGTTCATGCAAGATAAACGCACACGGCGCTGGTCTTGATCGGCGATTTCAGGCGCCGATGCTCCGGGGGATACCATGGCACTGATCGCAAATCTTCTCGTCGCTTTGACTGCGCTTGCCCATCTCGGCTTCCTGGTACTCGAGATGTTCCTGTGGACAAAGCCGCAGGGGCGCAAGGTGTTTCGCATGACGCCGGAAAAGGCGGAAACGACCCGGGTGCTGGCCGCCAATCAGGGGCTCTATAACGGCTTTCTCGCCGCCGGGCTGGTCTGGTCGCTCACGCACCCGCAGCCGGAATTTGCCGTCCAGCTGAAGCTGTTCTTTCTTGTGTGCGTGGTCATAGCGGCTATATATGGCGCGTTGACCGTCAAGCCGCGCATTCTTCTGGTGCAGGGTGGACCGGCCATCGCCGCCCTCCTTTTCCTGTTCCTGGCGTCCTGATTCATGGCTTCATCCCTTCCGGCAAAGACCCCGATCACGCTCAGGCTCTGCGGCCCGCGCGGTTTTTGTGCCGGCGTCGACCGGGCGATCCAGATCGTCGTGCTCGCGCTGAAGGAATTCGGGGCGCCCGTCTATGTCCGCCACGAGATCGTCCACAATCGCTTCGTCGTCGAAGGGCTCGAGGCCAAGGGTGCGATCTTCGTCGAGGAACTGGACGAAATCCCGCCGGAGCACCGCAAGCAGCCGGTGGTGTTTTCCGCCCATGGCGTACCGAAATCGGTTCCGGCGGATGCGCAGAGCCGCAATCTCTTCTATCTCGATGCGACATGCCCGCTGGTCTCCAAGGTCCACAAGCAGGCCATGCGCCACCAGAAGCTCGGTCGCCATGTTGTTCTGATCGGCCATGCCGGGCACCCCGAAGTGATTGGCACCATGGGACAATTGCCCGATGGCGCGGTTTCGCTGATCGAGACGATCGAGGATGCCGATGCCTATATGCCGCCGGATCCCGACAATCTTGGCTTCGTGACGCAGACGACGCTGTCGGTCGATGATACCGCCGGCGTCATCAGGCGGCTGCACGAACGCTTCCCGAACCTGACAGCACCGGCCGCTGATTCGATCTGCTATGCGACGACGAACCGGCAGGAAGCCGTGAAGCAGGCAGCCCCTGGCTGCGACCACTTCATCATCGTCGGCGCGCCCAATTCTTCAAATTCCAAGCGTCTGGTCGAAGTCGCGCTCCGGGCAGGGGCAAAAAAATCGGTGCTGGTGCAGCGCGCGGCGGAAATCGACTGGGATGATTTTGGCGATATCGCTATCGTGGGATTGTCGGCCGGCGCCTCGGCGCCCGAAGTCATCGTCGACGAGATCATCGAGGCGTTCCGTCTGCGCTATGAGGCGCGTGTCGAACTCGCCGATACCGTCGAGGAAACCGAGAATTTCCTCGTCAACCGCGAGCTTCGCCATGTGCCGCTGACAGCGCAGGACATGGCCTTCGTGAATGGAGAATAAGCAGGGGCGCCTCTTCCCCTTCTCCCCCGCGGGGAGAAGGGCCGAGCAAAGCGAGGCGATGAGGGGGGACGGCGCATTCGAGCGTCGAGGCTCCCCCTCATCCGGCGCGACGCGCCACCTTCTCCCCGCTGGGGAGAAGAGATAGGCCACCCTTGTGCCGGGATCGCGTGTTTGCCAAAACCGCCTGATAGACCGACGTTATGTTCATAGGATTTTGCTGACACATGGCCGTTTACACCGACATCTCCGAAGACGATCTCAGCGGCTTCCTGACGCAGTATGACGTTGGCGAACTGACCTCCTACAAGGGCATTGCCGAGGGCGTCGAGAATACCAATTTCCTGCTGCAGACCACCAAGGGCGCCTACATCCTGACGCTGTACGAAAAGCGCGTCGACCAGAGCGACCTGCCGTTTTTCCTCGGGCTGATGCACCATCTGGCCGGCAACGGCCTGTCCTGCCCGCTGCCGATCCCGCGTCTCGATGGCGCGCTGCTCGGCGAATTGTCGGGCCGGCCGGCGGCCGTGATTTCGTTCCTCACCGGCGTCTGGCTGCGCAAGCCCGATGCAAATCATTGCCGCGAAGTCGGCAGGGCGCTGGCCGCCATGCATGTTGCCGGCGACGGTTTTGATCTGACCCGCCGCAATGCGCTGTCGGTCTCCGGCTGGCGACCGATCTGGAACAATTCGGTGGCCCGCGCCGATGAGGTGCAGCCAGGTCTGGCCGACGAGATCGGCGCAGAACTCGATCATCTCGAGGCCCGCTGGCCGAAGACGCTGCCCTCGGGCGTCATCCATGCCGATCTGTTTCCCGACAATGTGTTCTTCCTCGGCGACGATCTTTCCGGCCTGATCGATTTCTATTTCGCCTGCAATGATTTCTTCGCCTATGACGTTTCCATCTGCCTGAACGCCTGGTGCTTCGAAAAGGACGGCGCCTTCAACATCACCAAGGGCATGGCGCTGCTGGCAGGTTATGAAAGCGTGCGGCAGCTCAGCGATGACGAAGTGGCGGCACTGCCGCTTCTGGCGCGCGGCTCGGCCATGCGTTTCTTCCTCACAAGGCTCTATGACTGGCTGATGACGCCGGCCGGCGCGCTGGTCGTGAAGAAGGACCCGCTCGAATATCTGAAGAAACTGCAATTCCACCGCTCGGTCGCCTCAGCCGCCGAATACGGTCTCGTGCGTGAAAGTCTCTCCCCATGAAACATGTCGATATTTTTACCGATGGCGCCTGCTCCGGCAACCCGGGGCCGGGCGGCTGGGGCGCCGTGCTGCGGTATGGCGAGGTCGAAAAGGACCTCTGCGGCGGCGAAGCCGACACCACCAACAACCGCATGGAGCTGCTTGCCGCGATCACTGCGCTCGATAGCCTGAAGGCCCAATGCGAGGTCGATCTCTACACCGATTCCAAATATGTCATGGACGGCATCGGCAAGTGGATCTTCGGCTGGAAGAAAAACGGCTGGAAGACCGCCGACAGGAAACCCGTCAAGAACGGCGAACTCTGGCAGGCGCTCGACGCTGCCAACCAGCGCCACAAGGTCACCTGGCACTGGGTCAAGGGCCACGCCGGCCACCCCGAAAACGAACGTGCCGACGAACTGGCTCGCAAGGGCATGGAGCCGTTCAAGAAGGGGCGGTGAGGGGGGGATGGCTGGGCTGAGGTTCGGAATATTCGCTTAGCGACGGGAATATCTGGTTAAAGCGCGATATCCTAGTCTCTGACTGGATAGAAAAGGCACAATCAGGTAAGTTTCTCTTTTGGATTTGTGGGGGCAATAGGAAACGTGAATAGGGGGATAGGAAATATGCCCCCTGTTCACGTTGGGCCGGTTGAGAGTTGAAACATCACTTCATCCCACAGTTCTACCTTCGACCTTGGCTGGGTTCCGACCATAAGCTGGAAGAGTTTGGGCGTGTCCCACCAACGAATCAAATCCGGTCGCGGCGGAGGGGGACCAAGTCAACGGGCTACGAGGAAGACCTATATGTCATCCCTGACGCTACCGAAGAGACAAAACACAACGTCGAAAAAGTATTTATGGGAGTGGTGGACGCATCTGCGGCAAACGCTCGTGACCTTCTCCTCGAAGGTGTCATACCGCAGGATGAGCTACGTGTTGCTTGGGCTCGTTTTCTGCTTTCCCTGATGATGAGAACACCAGAGCAGATCGCTGAATTCAAGCGCCGCATTTCGGAATTTTGGTTCAACCCGGATGCGGATTTGCTAGCAAGGTATGCCGAAGCACGGCAGTCCGGCTGGCCAGAAACACTTCAAGAGTATCTTGATGGAAACAAAAAAGTACCGGAACGAATTGCCGTGATGCTTGCTACGGACATGATGCAGCGGGAAAAGCTGCTCCGCCTTCTCATGGGTGCGATCTGGCGTGTCATGGGAACGGGTACAAAAATCCGGCCACTTATCACCTCTGATCGCCCGCTGGCTATGACCAACGGATTGATGAGACCGGATGGGCATTTCGGGCTGCCCATCGGTCCGCGGCACTTGTTCGTCGGCTTTATGCAGAAGGATTTTGCCGAAGCTTTCTGCTCCCAGCCCGTGGGAAAGATTATTCGGCTGACTAATGACGCTGTGGTAGGTCAAGCTCGGAAGAATGTATATGCTATCGACGCGACCTATATTGCCGATGTCCGTCGGCGGATGTCTCAGCGAGAGTACATACAACTCGTTCCCACCGAAGAAAATGGTCGAAAACCGAAGCCTTAAAAACGAGATGTTGGGGTGGTGGGTCCTAATTCCGCAACTCGCACGCTGTCGGTAAGCGTCCGTTGCGGCAGATGACGGGGGCTTGATGCAAAAACCCGGTCGCAGGGACGACCGGGCTTCGGGAGGTCATTTCGTTTTGGGGGCGGTTCAGTAGCCGTAGTTGATGACAACCTTGGCCTTGTAGTGTTTCTTGTAGCCGTAAGGCTTGTAGCTGTGGCTTTTGTAGCCGTACTGCTTGTGACCGTAGCTCTTCTTGTAGCCGTAGGACTTGTGGCCGTAGCTCTTGGAATAGCCGTGGCTCTGGTAGCCATAGCCACCGGCCTGCGACGGGGCGGCGAAGGAAACCGCAGCGACAGCGGCGACGAGGGCGGAGATGATGAACTTGCGCATGGGGTCAATCCTTTGATCCGGGTTGCGGATGAGGTTGTCTCATCCAGTGACCCGAGAATGCCATGCGACGGAGGACGGCGCTGTTTCGCGGGGAACAGGCTTCCGTTGTCCGAAAAGGCTCCTGGCCGTCACATGGCCAGCTTCGGGTGATCGATGGCAAACGCGGGCGAGCGTTCGGAAAGGCTCGACCTCGTACCTCTGTCTTGCGCTGGTCATGCGTGAAGTTTAGCAATGTCTTCAATGGTCAAACGGAGACACTCTGCCATGAGGACTGCTCTTTCCCGCCTGTTGCGTCGTTCCGCCCTGCTGCTTCTACTTGTCGCGCAGCCGGCCTTGGCCGAGCCCGTCGAACTCACCGTCATGAGCTACAATGTCTGGGGTGGCGGCGGCAATGAAAGCAAGCCGGTCGATGAAACCGTGGCCGCGATCAAGGCGGCCGGCGCCGATATCATCGGCATCCAGGAAACCCGCCTCGAACCCGATCCCTGCACCGCGGAAGACTGCAAGGCGGCAGGCGAGAGCGTGGCTGCGAAGATTGCTGCGGCGCTTGGCTATTTCCATTACGACCAGACCCGGGAAAGCCCGGCGCTCTGGGCCAATGCGGTGATCAGCCGTTTTCCGATCGGCAAGGCAACCGCAAACGATCTGGGCGTGACGATCGACGTCAAGGGCCGCAAGGTCATGGCCTACAACATCCACCTCACGGACTTTCCCTACCAGCCCTACCAGTTGCTGAACATCGAATATGGCACCGCACCTTACCTCAAGACCGAGGCCGAGGCCGTTGCCGCCGCGCAAGCCGCACGCGGCCCGGCGCTCGATCTGTTGATGTCGGACCTGAAGGAGGCCGACGGCGCGGAGGCGGTGTTCCTGTTCGGCGATTTCAACGAGCCCTCCCACCGCGACTGGACGCAGGCTGCGGTGAAGGCCGGCCACCAGCCGCTCAAGGTCGCCTATCCGACCACACGCCGGATCGAAGCCGCCGGTTTCACCGACCTGTTCCGCAAGGCCTTTCCGGATGAGGTCGCCAAGCCGGGCTTCACCTGGACGCCGACCTCGGCTGCGGACGCGACCGACGACCACCACGACCGGATCGACTTCACGTTCGGCCGCGCCGCCGCGCTTGAAGTGCTTAGCGCCGGTATCGTCGGCGAAAAAGCGCCGCAAGCCGATATCGTCGTCACGCCCTGGCCGTCCGATCATCGCGCGACCATGGCGAAGGTGCGCTTCTAGGCACCGAGACGCCGACGAGGCGTCGACGAGGTGGCGCGCAGCATTCCCCTGACCGCCCCTGTTGAACGTTGCATGCTCTTGCGTTTGGGGGAGCTGGCCGTGCGCCTCTCTCGTTGACGGTCGCCGTGAAAGCCTGAGAGATATCCGCAAGACACACGAAAAAACCCGGTCGCAGGGACGACCGGGTTTCAGGGAGGTCAGTTCGTCGTGATGATGCGGCTCAGTAGCCGTAGCCATAACCGTAGTTGATGATGACCTTGGCCTTGTAGTGCTTCTTGTGGCCGTAGGGCTTGTAATGGCTCTTGTAGCCGTACTGCTTATGGCCGTAGCTCGGCTTGTGGCCATAGCTCTTGTGGCCGTAGCTTTTGGAATAGCCATAGCTCTTGTGGCCATAACCGCCGGCCTGCGAAGGAGCGGCGAAAGAGACGGCGGCGACTGCTGCGACGATGGCGGAGATGATGAACTTGCGCATGGAGTCAATCCTTTGATCCGGGTTGCGGATGAGGTTGTCTCATCCAGTGACCCGAGAATGCCATGCGACGGAGGACGGCGCTGTTTCGCGGGGAACAGGGCTCAGGCCGGTCGGGATTTCTTCACGAAGGCGATGCGATCGAGAATGGCTGGATTCTTTTCCGTGTCGAAAAGAGCGACCAGCGCATCGAGATCATCGACATCGTTGCGGTGGCGCACCAGACCCTGTGCAGCAGCCTTGCGCACGGCAACGGTACGGTCGCGCGCCGCGCGCGAGATCAATGCCTCGGCCGCCGCGGCTTGGTCGATCGGCCTTGTTGCTGTGCCCGCCACCGGGCGCTTGATCCCGAGCGTTCTGCTGATCCAGAACTCGCGAAGGACCGGTATGTCCTCGACGGCGCCAGCCAGAAGGATGCGCAATGCCCGGGCACGGATGGCCGTGTTGCGGGCACTGGCGGCAAGTGCCGGCAATTGCGCATCAAACAGATCCGTCGACATCAGGTCGCGGAAGATCCGGACGATTGCCCCGCCTTCACCGTTCATCAGTCGGTCGGCAATCAGGTCGTGGATATCCGGGCGGCTGACGAGCGCGATCAAGGCCGCGCCGCCATCGCCCATGCGGCTCGCGAGCGGCAGGGCCTGCAGGCAATAGGGGAGCGTATCCACGAATACCTCTGGCGCGATCCCCGCTCCGACGCGATCCAGGCAACGTTGTGCCGCGGCCCGCACCTGCGGCACCCAGTCGTTCAGCCGGATCATCAGCAGGGCCAGTCGGATGGCGCTTGGCGGCGGCATGTTGATGCCTTCCAGCGCCCGTTCTCGCACAAATCCATCGGGATCGCACAGGGAAAACCAGGCAAGATCTTCCGGCGTTGGCAGTGTTGGCTCACGCGCCCGCCATGCGGTTTTCAGTTGCTCGACGAGACCGGTTGGCTTGGGTATCGGCGACCATCGCACCGTGTTGAGAGCTCTGCCGATGACGCGGGCGAGTCCCGTCGCATGGCCGGCTGGCTCTGCGTCCACGCGCACAAGCACGGCGCGCAACCGCTCCCCGTCCAGTTGCTGTCGATGGGCGATGCGTGCGAGAGCGCTTATGGCATCGATCAGCGCCGGCGCAATCTTGCCCGTGCCCCGACTTCTCCAGACATGATTGCGATCGTCCACGAGGTTCCTCCGACAGGAAAATGCCCGCAAAATGATTTGCGGGCAAGGTCGTCACAGGATGTCGTTAAAAGCAGCTCAGAGCTGGTCGAGCATCGCGGCTGCAGCCGAAACGGTGGCCTGGCCGGGGCTGTCCTCGATGTTCAGAGACTTGACGACGCCGTCGTCGACCAGCATCGAATAGCGCTTCGAGCGCAGGCCGAGCGTGCCGGCTGACAGATCAATGTCGAGGCCGAGCTTCTTGGTGAAATCCGCGTCCCAGTCGGAGAGGAAGTGGATCTTGCCCATGCCGCCGGACGCGGTCGCCCAGGCGCCCATCACGTGCAGGTCGTTGACGGAGACGACGGCGATGTCATCGACGCCGCGCGACAGGATGGCGTCGCGATTTTCCAGATAGCCGGGCAGGTGGTTCAGCGAGCAGGTCGGCGTAAACGCGCCGGGCACGGCAAAGAGAACGACCTTCTTGCCGGCAAACAGCTGTTCGGTGGTGAGTTCCACCGGGCCGTCGGCGGTCTTTTCCTTGAAGGTGGCGGACGGCAGTTTGTCTCCGACAGCAATGGTCATGATGGCTCTCCTGAAAGGGGATCGTGAAAGGGGTTTGCGAAACGGCGGAACGGGCGCGGTCTTCCCTTCGGAAATTCCGTCCTGTGGACGTCGGTCTGGAATATAGATTCGCCTCACTCAAAGGCAAGCGACGTTTCCATGCTTCGGCGACCCGAGCGCAGCACGAAAAGCGCGGTCCTGCCCTTCAGCTCGCCGCCCTTTGCCGGCGCGCGGTAGGGTATGTCGGCGACAAAGCCGCCATCCGCAGCAGCGTTGATGCTCGGCTTGCCGAAGGAAAATCCGCTCGGGCCGGCCAGGAAGATTTCGGGCGCCGCCCTGTCGTCATCGGGCACGACGAACGCGATCCGGAGCGAATGCGTCGCCGGGTCGATCGTTGTCGCCGTCACCTTCAGGTCCGCAGTCGGTGGCTCCGGCAAGGCCGCCGTCGCATCGTCGATGCGCGCCTGCTCCAGCGGATTGGCCACCGTGCCGCTGGGCAGCGCCAGCGACAATTCGGCCTGGACCGGAATGCAGATGTCCATGCAGATGCCGAGAAACACCGACGCCTTGAGGTCGACGACGCTGCCGGCAACCGTCTGGCGCAACTGCATCGGCAGGGCGACGGACCGATCGTAGCCGACATAACGCACGACCCCGTCATCGAAGGTTTTCGGTGCCGGAAAGCGCAGGCCGGAAAAGCTGATGCCGCTGGTCGGATCGATCGTCACCTGCGGCGGGATGCCGCTTGCCCCGGGCTCCAGCCAGTAGGTCTTCCAGCCGGGTTTCAGCCGGATCTCGAGGATCGCCGGGATCGTGCCGTCGGCAGTGGGCGGCGCGGCGATGATCCGGACATCGCCGCCTTCCGACTGGGCCCAGTCACTGCTGGCGGCCTGCGCCATCGAGAGAGGCGAAAACCAGCTGGCCGTGGCCGCAAGCAAAACAAAAGCAGCGGCGTGGAAAAAAGGATCGTTGCGACGGTCGGTCATGAAGCGAGATCTAGCCTGTTTGGTGCCGGCCCGCCAGAGTGCCGCATCCTGGTGTTGATCATATCCGCTTGATGGCGCGTGATCGGCGATGGCAACGCACGTGCGAAAAAATCCGAAAAGATCGACCGGGGCGCTTTTCATTTGGCCGTGAATTGGTAGGCTATGCCCATGGTGACCATGGCGACGTTCCAGAAGAAACGTGAGCGCGGATTGCTTGACGGTCAGTTCCTGATCGCCATGCCGGGCATGTTCGACAGCAATTTTTCCCGCACCGTGATCTATGTCTGCGCCCATTCCAGCGATGGCGCGATGGGCTTCGTGCTCAACCGTGCGCAGCCGCTCACCTTTCCCGACGTGCTCCTGCATCTGCGCATCATCGACAAGGAGCAGGCGATCCGGCTTCCCTCGCCAACCCGCGATTTCCAGATCCAGACCGGCGGCCCGGTCGAGACCGGGCGTGGCTTCGTGCTGCATTCGGATGACTACCTCTCCGAATCGAGCATTCCGGTCAGCGACGATATCTGCCTGACGGCCACGCTGGATATCATCCGGGCGATTTCGCGCGGCGATGGCCCGAGCAAGGCGATGATGATGCTGGGTTATGCCGGCTGGAGCGCAGGCCAGCTGGAAAACGAGATTGCCAGCAATGGCTGGCTGAACTGCCCGGCCTCCGAGGACCTGATCTTCGATCGCGGGCTCGGCGACAAATATGATCGCGCATTGTCGCTGATGGGGGTCAGCCCGGCCATGCTGTCGATGGATGCCGGGCACGCCTGAGCGTTTCTCCGGATCCGACGATCGGCAAATTCCTGTTTCTCTCCGGAACCTTTTCCGCCTGCGGCCGTTTTCAGGTGGCAAGGACGCGACGATATCAGATCGGGTCCAAACCTCTCAAGGAGTTTGAACATGGGTAGCACATCGGACAAGATTTCGGGCGCCGCAAACCAGGCTACTGGCAAGGTCAAGCAGACTGCAGGCGAAATGACCGGCAATGACAAGCTGCGCGCCGAAGGCAAGGGCCAGGAAGTCAAGGGCAAGGTTCAGTCCGCGACAGGCAAGGCCAAGGACACCGTCAAGGGTGCCGTCGACAGCATCTAATTTTGCGATTGTCCCGAGGAATTGACTTTCCTTGGGGCCACGCAGTGCGCAGCACTTCGGCTCCGACGGGTTCAACGGAGTAGAGGTTCGCGCCGATGCCCGCTGTGTGCTTCGCACCGGCGGGCATTTCTCCGTTATCAACACAGCGCAATCTGTTATGAACACAACACGGTTTCGCTGTGACCATAGCTTGATCCCCCCTTCGATTTTCACCAACGGCGGCCTTTCATGAAACTCTATCAATGCGAAAATTGCGGCCAGTCCGTCCATTTCGACAACCGGGTGTGCATCAGCTGTGGGTCCCAACTGGGTTTCCTGCCTGCGACGGCGGCCGTCCATGCACTGACGCCGGCGGGTGACATGCACTGGCAAACCTCGTCCTGGACGCTCGGCAAGCTGAGGTTCTGCGCCAATGCGGCGCAGGACATCTGCAACTGGCTGATCACCGAAGACGATGAAAACATCCATTGCCAGGCCTGCCGCTATAACCGGATCGTACCGGTGACGGACAATCCTGAGGGTTTGTCGCGCTGGCAGAATATCGGACGGGCGCAGCGATACCTGTTCTATTCGCTGATCCGCTGGAACCTGCCGCGCCCCGGTCGCGACGTCGATCCGCAGGGCGGCCTGGTGTTCGATTTCCTCGCCGATGAAGTCAAGCCGGACGGCGTGATCGTTCCGGCGATGACCGGACATGAGGACGGGCTCATCAGTCTGCGTGCCGCTGAAGCGAACGATGCGACGCGCGAAAGCGTGCGCGTTTCCATGGGCGAGCCATACCGGACCTTGCTGGGCCACTTCCGCCATGAGATCGGCCATTTCTATTTCGACCAGCTCTGCCGCGACGAAGCGACCCTGTTCGAGGCACGATCCTTCTTTGGCGACGAGCGGGAAGACTACGAGGCGGCGCTGAAGCGCAATTACGAGCAGGGCCCGCCGGCCGACTGGCAGAGCCGGTTCATTTCCACCTATGCCAGCTGCCATCCGTCCGAGGATTTTGCCGAATGCTGGGCCCATTATTTCCATATCGTCGACGTGCTTGAAACGGCGCGTGCCTTTGGTCTGTCGACGGCGCCGTGGCGCCACACATCGATGGCGGCGGGGGTCGATTTCGATCCGTACCGGGTCTGGGATACGCAGATTCTGGCCGATGCCTGGATCCCGCTCAGCGTTGCCATCAACAGCATCCAGCGCAGCATGGGCCAGCCCGACAGTTATCCCTTCATCCTCTCGCCGCCGGTGGTGCAAAAACTCGGCTTCATCAACCGGTTGATCCGCCGCGCCGGCGGCAATTGACCGGCGCTTGAAACGCACGGATTGAACACTGCCACCGGACTGGTTAAAGCTGTCCGGTGGCAGTCGTCGTTTGAAGGGTGAGGCGTGACATCAGCAAAACTCCTATGGCCGGCTTTCGCCTGCCTGGCGTTCCTGGCTCATCCGGCGCAGGCCGAATGGCAGCGCACCGAGGTCGTCAAGACCTATGCCGTGCGCGGCAACTCGGGCGCCGAACTCTACCAGTCGATCGGCGAGAACGGCCCTGAGATCGGTGGCCTTGCCCGCGTCATCGCCTACACCAATTTCAAGCTCACCTGGACACGGAAATACGAGCGCCAGGGCGATGCCTGCGTGCTGGTCTCGGCACGCCCGAAGCTGATCGTCACCTATCACCTGCCGCAAGTGGCAGGCAAACTTCCGAAAACCGTCAAAGCCAACTGGGAGACCTTCATCGAAGGCGTGCGCGCCCATGAGCGCGTGCATGGCGATATCATCGAGGACATGGTGCGCGAGATCGAGGCGGCAACGGTGGGGCTGACCGTTCCCGGCGATCCGAAATGCCAGGCCATCCGGACCGAGATGACAAAACGTCTTGGCGCCCTGTCCATGGCCCAGCGCCAAAAGAGCCGCGATTTCGACCAGATCGAACTCAGCGAGGGCGGCAATGTCAACCGCTTGGTGCTGCAACTGGTCAATGGGCAGTAGGAATTAGGAATTAGGAATTAGGAATTAGGAATTAGGAATTAGGAAATAGGAAATACAATCTGGAATTATAGATAGACAGAGGTTTCGAAAAAAAGCATTTCCTACTGCCTACTGCCTACTGCCTACTGCCTACTGCCTACTGCCTACTGCCTACTGCCTACTGCCTACTGCCTACTGCCTACTGCCTACTGCCTACTGCCTACTGCCTACTGCCTACTGCCTACTGCCTACCCTCACGCCCTTTTCATCAACGGAAACCGTTCCTTCAGCAGGCGCTGGATCGATTCGGTGCCGATCGGTGGGCCGAAGAGGAAGCTCTGGCCGAAATCGCAGCCCATCTGGGCAAGCTGGATGGCGTCCTCTTCCGATTCGATGCCTTCCGCCACCACCTCCATGTCGAGGTCGCGGGCCATGGTGATGACCGAGCGCAACAGGATCGAGCGTTTGTCGCTGGGGTCCTTGACCAGTGCCTTGTCGATCTTGATCGTATCGAAGGGGAAGCGCGTCAGGTAGGCGAGCGACGAGTATCCGGTGCCGAAATCGTCAAGCGCCAGCTTCAGCCCGGCTGCCTTGAGCTTTTCCAGGACCAGGCGGGCCTGTTCCGGGTTCTCCATGACCACGGATTCGGTGATCTCGATCCGGATCTTCTGCGGGTCGCAGCGGCTCTTGGTCAGCACCGCGCGGATGTCGTCGTAGAGTTCGTTGTTGAGCAGTTGCGCACTCGACAGGTTGACCGAAACGAAGATCGGCAGCGCGCCGGTCTGGATCTGCCATTCCGTCAGGTCGCTGGTGGCCTTTTCAAAGGCGAACATGCCCAACTGGTTGATCAGTTCGGAGCTTTCGGCGATCGGGATAAACTCGGTCGGCGAGATATTGCCGCGCTTTGGATGGTCCCAGCGCATCAGCGCTTCGAAACCGGCGATCTCGGCATCGTTCAGCCGCACGATCGGCTGATAGACGAGCGACAGTTCCTTGCGCTCGATCGCCCGGCGCAGATCGCTTTCCAGTTGCAGGCGATCGGTGCCCGAGGCGCGGAAGGCCGGGCGGAAGGGCTCGACGCGGTTGCCGCCGGCCTTCTTGGCGCGGAACATGGCAAGCTCGGCATCGCCGAGCAGGCCGATGGCATTCTCCTGCTGGTCGACCCAGGAGACGAGGCCGATCGAGGCCGTCAGGTTGATTTCGTTCTTGCCGAAATTCAGCGGCACCATGATCGCCTTGGATACGGCATCGGCAAAGTCGGCGACCTTGGCGGGATCCCGCTCTGACATCAGCACCAGCCCGAAATGGTCGCCCCCAAGGCGCGCGAGCGTATCCTGCGGCTTCATCAGCCGGCGCAGGCGACGCGTCAGCGCGATCAGGATGTTGTCGCCGGCAGCGATGCCGAATTTTTCGTTCACCTGCCTGTAGCGGTCGATATCGATGGCGATGACGGTCGGGCGCACGGAGTTGGAGCCCGGGGCCAGCGACAGGATGGATTGCAGCCTGTCGAGGAAGATCTGCCGGTTCGGCAGGCCGGTCAGATTGTCGTGCAGCGCATCGTGCAGCAGCCGGTCGATGGAATTCTTCTGTTCGGTGATGTCGACGATCGTTCCGACGCAGCGGATGATTTCGCCGTTCGAGCCAAGCACCGGGCGGGCGCGAATGGCCAGCCAGTGATAATGCCCGTCTTCGGCGCGAACCCGGAATTCATGGTTGAGCCGCCCGCGGCGATGTTCGAGCAAGACGTCAAGCGTTGCGCGAAACCGGTCGCGGTCATCCGGATGCAGGCGCGGCAACCAGTTGCGCGCAGCGCCGTGCATGGTGCCCGGCGACAGGCCAAGCTGGGCCGAGATGTCGGGAATGGTCACCACCCGGTCGCGCGCCACGTCCCAGTCCCAGACGGTATCGCCGGAGCCGGTCAGCGCCAGCGACTGGCGCTCGAGATCGGAAAACAGGCCCTGGCTATAGGCGCCGCCGGAAAACGCGTGCTGCATCACCGTGAAGCCGATCAGAAGCACGATCAACACGAGGCCGCCACCCAGCGCCGGCTGGACGATGTCGTTGGCGAGTTGGCCGGTGACCGTCAGCCAGGCGCCGAACAGCCAGACGAGAATGAGCAGCCAGGCAGGCACGAGCAGGATGGCGCGGTCATAGCGGTTGAAGCCGAGATAGGCGATGAGCACGATGCCGGCCGTGCCGGTCAGCGCAAAGGACAGGCGCGCAATGCCGGCGGCGATCGCCGGATCGTAGATCGCCACGCCGAACAGGAGCCCGAGCCCAAGAATCCAGGCGAGCGTCGCATAGGACAAATGCTGGTGCCAGCGGTTGAGGTTGAGATAGGTGAACAGGAAGATGACGAGGCCGGCCGCCAGAAACACCTCGGTTCCCGCGCGCCATATGCGCTCGTCGCCGGCGGTGATCGCGATCAGCTTCGACAGAAAGCCGAAATCGACGCAGATATAGGCAAGCACGGCCCAGGCAAGCGCTGCCGTCGCCGGCAGCATCGAGGTGCCCTTGACGACGAAGAGGATGGTCAGGAACACGGCAAGCAGGCCGGCAATTCCAAGCACGATGCCACGATAGAGCGTGAACGCATTGACCGTGTCCTTGTAGGCGTCCGGCTCCCAGAGATAGATCTGCGGCAGTTCGGGCGTCGCCAGCTCGGCAACGAAGGTGATGACGGAGCCGGGGTTGAGCGTGATGCGGAAGACGTCGGCCTCCTCGCTCGGCTGGCGGTCGAGCGCGAACCCTTCGGACGGCGTGATCGACAGGATGCGCTGCGAGCCAAGGTCCGGCCAGAACAGCTTGGAATTCACCAGACGGAAATGCGGAGCGACGATGACGCGCTCGAGCTGCTCTTCCGAAACATTGGCAAGCGCAAACACAGCCCAGTCGCCCTGGTGGTTTTCGGCGCTGGAGCGGACCTCGATGCGCCGCACGATGCCGTCCGTGCCCGGCGCCGTCGAGACCTGGAAGGCCTCGCCGCGGCCGGTATAGATCTCGGTGGTCGCGGTCAGGTCGAGGGCGGTGTCCTCGCGTGAAATCCTGACCGGCTCTGTGGCCAGAACACGACCGGCGCCAAGGGACCAGAAGGCAGCCGTCAAGACAAGCAACAGGACGATGAGCCCTGTGGCTGACGAGTGAAACGACCCGCGGGTGAAAGACATCAGATACTCAAATTCCTGTTTGGCGCCACGTCTCCCGAAAGCAGGGAGAACATCAGGTGATCGCGCCATTGCCCGTTGATTTTAAGGTATTCCCGCAGGTAGCCTTCCCGCTGAAAACCGGCCTTTTCAAGGAGCCTTATGCTTCTTTGGTTCTCGGGAATACAGGCTGCTTCGATACGGTGCAACTGAAGGCTTGAAAAGATATAGGGTACGACCAGCTGCACACCCTGCGCCATGTGTCCCTTTCCGGCATAACGCTCGCCCATCCAGTAGCCGATCATGCAGCATTGGGCAGCGCCGCGGCGGACATAGCCGATGGTGATGCCGCCCAGAAGCGCCGCATCGGCGCGCGAAAACAAAAACAGCGGCACGGCCTGGCCCGAGGCAAATTCCTGCTCGTTGCGGATGACGCGGGCGCGAAACGCGCTTTCGCTCATGTCGCCGCTCTGCCAGGTCGGCTCCCAGGGTTCGAGGAAGGTGCGGCTTTCGCTGCGCAAGGCAAGCCATTGCCGATAGTCCGCCAGGCGGGGCAGGCGCAGCATATGGGTGGCATTGGCAATTTCAACGGGGTCCGGCTGCCGAGACAGGAACCGAAACACCGACCTTGCCATGAAAGCCTCCGAACCGCTGAATTTAGGGATAGGCGGATGACGGCCAGCGCTTGCCCGCGAGCCGGGATCTTCGATGCGCGCCGGCTTTTGTCAGGCCGGCGCGATCAAAGCAGGCGCCGGCTCAGCCATTGGCTGCGCGCGGCTGGATGACCTTGCTGGAAAGCGACGACAGAATATCGCCCATCGGGGCCAGTTTATCGACCGGGCCGATGGCCGAAAGCGTCGGCACCGTGTCGAAGAACAGGCGTCCGGCCAGATCGGTCAGGCGTTCGACGGTAATGCCGGACAGGCGCTCCATCAGTTCCTCGTTGGGGATGGGGCGACCGTAGAGCATCATCTGCCGGGCGATCTGTCCGGCCCGTGCCGCCGGGCTTTCCTGACCCATCAGCAACTGGGCGCGGATCTGGGCGCGGGCCCGGTCGATTTCCTGCTGCTCGATCTTTTCAGACGATTTGCGCAGTTCGTCGATGATCACAGGCATCAGTTCCGGCAGGTTCTCGCCGCCGGTCGCGGCATGAACGCCAAAAATCCCGGTGTCGGAAAAACCCCAGTGGAACGCATAGACGGAATAGCAGAGGCCGCGATGCTCGCGCACTTCCTGGAACAGCCGGGACGACATGCCGCCACCGAGAATATTGGCAAGGATCTGCGAGCAGTAGAAGTCGCGGGCGTGATAGGCCTTGCCCTCGAAGCCGAGCAGGACCTGCGCGTCCATCAGGTCGCGCCCCTCGCGAACGTCGCCGCCCGTGTAATGGGCGGTCTCGGAGACCGGCGCTGCCGCCGGTGTCTGCGGCAGGCTGGAAAATCTGTCTTCGACCTGTCGCACGAAGCTGTCATGATCGAGTGCGCCGGCGCCGACGACGAACATGCGGTCGGTGGTGTAGTTGCGCCCGAGATAGCCGCGAATCTGGTCTGGCGTGAAGGAAAGCACCGTCTCCGGCGTGCCGAGGGTCGGTCGGCCGATCGTCTGGTCGGCAAAGGCGGTTTCGGCAAAGCGGTCGAACACAACGTCGTCAGGCGTGTCGTTTGCGGCGCCGATTTCCTGCAGGATGACGTGTTTCTCGCGCTGCAGTTCTTCCTCGTCGAAGGAGGATTCCGTCAGGATGTCGGCCAGGATGTCGACGGCAAGCGGCACGTCGCCTTCAAGGATCCGCGCGTAGTACGACGTCGTTTCCGTCGATGTCGCGGCATTGACCTCGCCGCCGACATTCTCGATCTGCTCGGCAATGTCGCGGGCACTGCGGCGTGCCGTGCCCTTGAATGCCATATGCTCCAGAAGGTGGGCGATGCCGTGCTCGTTCGCCGTTTCGTTGCGGGAACCGGACTTGATCCACACGCCGAGAGCGACACTCTCGAGATGCGGCATCGTTTCGGTAACCACCGTCAACCCCGACGCGAGCCGGGTGCATTCAACTTTCATCATCCGTCTTTCTGCGGTCTTATTTCCGGATGCGCGCATGTGCGTTGATAAAGGTTTCAACGGCTTCAAGCTCGGGTTCCAGAATGTCGAACCGCTCCTCCCTATCCATAAGATCAGCAAGCCACGTTGGAAGCGCCGGGTCAATACCACTGGCTGATTTTACCGCAGCCGGGAATTTTGCCGGGTGGGCCGTGGCCAGCGTCACCATGGGTGATGTCGGCTTTTCGTGTTTCGCGGCAACAAACACGCCAATTGCCGTGTGCGGGTCGAGCAGATAGCCGGTCTCGTCGAGCGTCCTGCGGATCGTCGCCGCGACGTCCTTCTCGGAAGCACGGCCGGCCCGGAACTCGCGGCGGATCGCCTTCAGCGCGGTTTCGCCCAGTTCGAATGCGCCCGACTGCTTCAGGCTCTCCATGGCAGCGCGCACCTTGGAGGCATCGCGGCCATTGGCCTCGAACAGCAAGCGCTCGAAATTCGACGAGATCTGGATGTCCATCGATGGCGAGGTCGTTGCCTTGACGCCGCGCATTTCATAGCGCCCGGTCTTCAACGCACGCGCCAGAATGTCGTTCTCATTGGTGGCGACCACCAGCCGGTCGATCGGCAGGCCCATTTTCTTGGCGACGTAACCGGCGAAAATATCGCCGAAATTGCCGGTGGGCACTGTAAACGAGACCTTGCGGTCGGGCGCACCCAGCGCCAGGGCCGTCGTGAAATAATAGACGATCTGGGCCATGATCCGCGCCCAGTTGATCGAGTTGACGCCGGAAAGCGCCACGCTGTCGCGGAACGGCACGTCGTTGAACATGGCCTTGACGAGGTTCTGGCAGTCGTCGAAATTGCCGTTCAACGCCACGGCATGCACATTGCTTGCCGTCGACGTGGTCATCTGGTGCTGCTGCACCGGCGAGACCTTGCCATGCGGAAAGAAGATGAAGATGTCGGTGCGGTCGCGCCCGGCAAAGGCGTCGATCGCGGCGCCGCCCGTGTCGCCAGACGTGGCGCCGACGATGGTTGCCCGTTCGCCGCGCTCGGCCAGCACATGGTCCATGAGGCGCGCCAGAAGCTGCATGGCGACGTCCTTGAAGGCGAGCGTCGAGCCGTGGAACAACTCCATGATGAAGGCGTTCGGGCCGCTCTGCACCAAGGGTGCGATGGCCGGATGGCGGAAGGTGGCATAAGCCTCGTCGATCATCGCCCGAAACGTCGATGCCGGGATCTCGTCGCCGACAAAGGGCGAAAGCACCGTGAACGCGATGTCCTGGTAGGATTTTCCGCGCAGGCCACGGATGTCTTTCTTCGAGAGCGTCGGCCATGTCTCCGGCACATAAAGCCCGCCATCGCGGCCGAGACCGGCCAGAAGCGCATCGCAGAAGCCGATAGAGGGGGCCTGGCCCCGCGTCGAGACATACTTCACGTTAAGCATCCTTCGTCATGCGTTCGTTGCCGCCTTCGCGACCCTGATGTCGGCCAGACCCTAGTCCAGCCTGTTTGCGAACATGGTTCTTTTTGCGTCAGTCCTTGGCAAAGCCGAAAAATTCCCTGCCTGTCGCCGTGGCACGGGCTCCGGCAGGGGCCTGCCGCCGTGTGCATCGGACAATGCTGAAATTTTGGTCGCCGCCGCACAGACTCCAATCGATTTTTCAATGCGCCGCTGCTATAGACCATCGCCAAGGGTCTTGAAAGACAAAAGGCACCGGCGCATCGGGCGGAAAAAAGTCGCAGTTTGCGGCTGAGGGTAGGCCAGGTGCAGTCAAGGGCGAAAGCAGAGGGTCACGTCACGTGTTTGGTAAAGTTTCCAGCCGTCTTCTCGGAATTTCACTTCTTGCGCTCGTCGCGGGCTGCAACAAAACGGATACGGGCGGCGCCATCGATGCCGGCGCCAACGCGGTGGCACCGACGCCCGCGGTGATCCAGGGCACCTGCCCGCAGATCTTCCTGCGCGAGGGCACTTCCACCTATCGCACCTATGCGAAGGGCGCCAAGGATGATCCGACGCAGATCATCTACCAGGCCTCGCTTGCCGATACGACGCGACAGTGCGTGCAGAGCGAGACGACGCTGACCGTCAACATCGCCGTGCAGGGCCGGGTGATTTCCGGGCCGGCGGGCGGCTCGGGCACGGTCAACCTGCCGATCCGCGTCGCTGCCAGCGATGGCGAAAAAACGCTCTATTCGGAACTGACGCAGTTTCCGGTCGATATTCCCGCAGAGGGCACGGCGCAATTCGTGTTTAGCAAGAGTGCGGTGCTGCCGGGCGGCTCGGGCGATTTCGCCAAGCTCTATATCGGCTTCGACGAAGGCCCGCCGTCAAAGAAGAAGTAACCGGAGACTGAAGGACCGGACGGTCCGGGTCGGGATGCGGAGCCGCAGCCATGGGCGCTTTCGAACAGGCCGTCGGCAGGCAGATCGCCGCCAAGCTGAAAGCCGACGGGTTTGCGCGGCGCGGGCAGAGCTTTAACCGGCGCCGCGGCTGTGAAATCCAGGTGATCTCCCTGCAGCGGTCGCGCAACAATACCGCGCTTCGGGCGCGCTACACCGTCAATATCGGCGTGACCCCGGACCTTGGTGCGCCTGACGCCTGGGTCGAGGCCAGCGCCTGCCGTTGGCGAATGCGCATCGGCATGCTGCGCCCCGAACGGCAGGACCATTGGTACGATTATCGTCCGGATGATCCGGAAAACCTCGACGCGGCGATCGCTGAAACCCTTGCAGACATAGAGGCCTATGCTCTGCCCTGCCTTTCCGAAACAAGATTTCCGTCGCTGGCGACGCGCACGACCGTTCGCGTCTGGCAGATCGTCAGGGTGCTTCTGCGCCGTCTGGGATATCTGTAGGGAGCGCGCCTGCGCTACCCCGGATCCTTTCGCGTTGCGGACTGCGGCGTGTCGACGTTCACCGATCGAACGGCCAGTGAACGTCCTTCACGCGCACAACGACCTTCAGGCCGTCAGTTCTTCCGACCATTGCGAAAGTGCGGCGATGACGCCGGGAAACGCGCTCATCCGCGAAATCACCGTCTCGGCGCCGGCTTCGGTCAGTTTGTCGGCATGGGACGGATAGCTGTGGGCGCCGCCGGTAAAGCCGACGACGCGCATGCCGGCCGCGCGGGCGGCATGGATGCCGTGGACTGAATCCTCGATCACCAGAACGCGCGAGGGATCGACGCCGAACTGCTTGGCGCCATGCAGGAAGATGTCCGGCTTCGGCTTGACGCGGTCAGGCCCGAGATCGCGGGCGGAATAGATATGCGCGCCGAAATGCGTCTTGATGCCGACCTTGCCGAGCATCATCGACAGCCGTTCCGAGGTGGAGTTGGAGCAGATGCCGTGCGGCAGCTTGATCTGCGCCAGCATCGGCTGCACGCCCTCGACGATCTTCAGGTCGTTTGCCAGACGCTGGTCGAGAATGGTGTCGACCTTGGTCAGCAGCGCGGCCGAAAGCGGAATGTCCGCTTCCTTTTCGATCGCCAGCAGCGTGTGGTGCCATGTCAGGCCGGCAAAGCGTTCACCCATCTCCTCGCTGCTGATCGGATAACCGGATTCCGTCAGCAGGTCCGCCTGAACTTCGGCGGCGATGATTTCGGAATCGACCAGAACGCCGTCGCAGTCGAAGAGAATGAGGTCGATGCTGGTCATGCCTGTGGATTCCTTTGGGACGATTGTTGTTCGAGGATGGCCGCGATGTACACGATGACGGCTGAAACCTCAACCGCCAACACCGGGTGGCTGCCATGCGCTGCGGAGCGATGGGCGCTCGACTTCCGCGCCGGCACCCGGCAAAAGGAGAGCGGCTTTGCCTTTGCTTGGTCTCCGGCGAACAGCCTCAAGAGGATTATCCGATCGTGACCGTTCGCCTGCGCGCCCATCATCTTCTCTGCATGCTGACCTTCATCGGCAAGGGGTATACGCCGGAGTTCACGCAAAACTACCGACGCATCGCCGCGCGGCTTTCGGCCGGGGAACCGATGCACCTGGTCAGCGGACCGGACGATATCTGCGCGCCGCTCGCCGGTCTCGCCGACACTCACTGTCTGCGCGACAGCGTGACGGAGCGCGATGAAAAGGCGGCGAGGGCGGTTTCGCTGCTGTTGAACCGGCCGGTTGTCGACGGCAGCGTGATCCTTCCCGATGCCGATTTTCTCGAGCGCATGCGACAGGCGTTTCAGACCGGCGAGATCCGCACCGGCTGCGCGGGCTGCGAATGGTCGCCGCTCTGCAGCGATATCGCGCAACAGGGTTTTCCGGAGGTTCTGGTGACGTCAGGCGGGCGGACCGAACAGGGCTGAAAACGCCGTCTCGCCGCCGGCCGTGAAATGCACGGCACGGCTGTCGGGAAGCCGCCGGGCCCAGCCCTTTTCGAGGAACATCGACAACAGCGCCTCGCCGAGCGAACCGGCAAGATGCGAGCGCCGTTCGCTCCAGTCGAGGCAGGTGCGGCAGACCGGCCGGCGCTGTCTGGCGAGGGCGGCAAGGTCGATGCCGAGCGCAGCCATCCGCTGATGGGCGGCAGCAGTCAGCATGAGGTCGTCGCCGGTCCCCGCGATCACTTCCTCGGCCACGAAGCTGTCGAGCATGCGCACGCCGTAATCGCCGGCCAGGTGATTGTAGCAGACCCGCGCCTTGCGCAGCGCCGGATCCTTCGGCCCTGTCCGGTGGCGGGTAAAGCCGCGGCTTGCGGCAAAGCCCATCAGGCTTTCCAGCAGGAGCCCGACATCGTCATCCGACAGCGCGAAATAGCGGTGCCGACCCTGCTTGCGCTGGCCGATCAGCCCGCCGGCCTCGAGTTTCGAGAGATGCGAGCTTGCGGTCTGCAGCGTCACGCCCGCCGTCCCCGCAAGTTCGGTCGCCGTCAATGCCTTGCCGCTCATCAGGGCGGTCAGCATGTTAGCGCGGGCGGGGTCGCCGATCAGGGCCCCGATCTGGGCAATGTCAGGTCCTTCTTTCATACTTCGATGCTAACCGAAGCATGGAGCGCATTCAAGATGGCAAAAGCAATCATCGAAACCAAGGAGACCCCGATGATCACCTGCTTCATCCGCTATGAAATCGACCCGTTCGCGCAGGAGGACTTCGCCACCTATGCCCGCAACTGGGGCGAGGCCATTCCGCGCAACGGTGCCGATCTGATCGGCTATTTTGCCCCGCACGAGGGCTCGTCGACCACGGCTTACGGCCTCTACAACATCGAAAACCTGGCAGCCTACGAGGTCTACCGGGCGCGGCTGAAGGCCGATCCGCTCGGCGCGGAAAACTTCCGCTTTGCACGGGAGAAGCGGTTCATCCTCAAGGAAGACCGGATTTTCCTGAAAAACGTCTCGGCGCCGCAGGCAAAGGGAGGGTCGCGATGATCGCCGTGATCTTCGAAGTCACGCCGGTCTATGGCCGGCGCAACACCTATCTGCAGCTGGCGGCCCAGTTGCACGCGCACCTCGAGCGGATCGACGGCTTCCTGTCGATCGAGCGTTTCGAAAGCCTGAAATTGCCGGGCAAGATCCTGTCCCTGTCGTTCTGGCGCGACGAGGCGGCAATCGCCACATGGCGCAACGGTCCCGAACATCGGGCCGCACAGCTTGCCGGCCGCGACGGCACCTTTGCCGATTACCGCCTGCGCATTGCCGGCGTCATCCGCGACTATGGCCTGACGGAGCGCGACGAAGCCCCGCAGGACAGCCGGCAATTCCATGATGCAAGGGACGCAGACGCGCAGTGACAAGGGTTCGGCATCGAGCGTCATTGCGGAGCAGGCCCGGGTCATCTGCGGGAGACGACGTTTGTCTCCCGCAGATGAGAACCCCTACTGCACCGCCACTTCCGTGCGTTCCGCCGCCTTGACGGCTGCCGGCATTTCCTTGGGCGCGAGATCGCTCTTGTAGCTGGCGCGCACGATATAATCGCCCGGCGGCAGGGTCTCGGTGTAGTCGACGGCATAGACGGTGACGATGACGGCCTGGTTGCCCTGGATGTCCTTCTTCGCGGAAAGGATCTCGATCTTGTCGGCGCCGGGCGCGGTGATCGCCAGCACGCCGCCATTCAGGTTGACGGTCACGTCCTTACGTTCGCCGGCCTTGATCGAGAACGGCGTCTCGCCCTGCACCTCGCCGAGCTTGGCGACCAGGATGAAGTCGCCGGTCGGCGTGTCCAGCTTCGTGCCCGTGCCATAGGTGCTGCCAAAACGCTGGCGCTCGCCGTTGATGTTCTTGGTTGCGGAGACGATTTCGAAGAAGACCGAGGAGGATTCCACCGCCAGTCCGCCGTCGGAATAGATCGCCTTGTTGTCGATGACGCCGGATCCGATGACCAGGTCGTGTTCGACGGTTTCGCCAGCCTTGACGGTGACGGCATCCTCTGTTGTCGCCGGACCGATGGTTCCTTTCAGGCTGACGCTGCCGGCCGACGCATAGAATTTTGCCGTTCCGTAAAAGGTCGTGGAATAGTCGCCGAAACCGATCAGGACGGCGGCATTGTCATCGGCGGCCGTGTCCTGCGGGGTGCGCTTGGGCGTGATGATGACATAGCCTGCATCGAAGTTGACGAGCGGCTTGGCAGCCTCGCCATCCTTGATCTCGAAAGGCGCCCGGCGTTCGATCGAACCGTTCAGGATTGCCTCGGCGACGTATTGTCCCGCCGGATAGCTTGCCGAATAGGCGCCCTTGTATTCGAGTGCGATATAGTCACCTTCCGGCTCGCCGCTGGCACCGGCCTTGAAGATCTTCCACTGCACGTCGTTGATGTCGCCGAGCGACGGCCCGCCTTCCGACAGCGTGCTGTCGAAAAGGGCGTTATACTCGAGCTGGACCGGCTCGACGGTCTCGACCATCTCTGTCTGCGGCTTGACGACCGGCGGCGCAGCAACGGTTGCCGCAAGCGCTGCAACCAGCTGGCCGGCATCCGACGCCTGGAAATACTGGCCGCCAGTGCCTTCGGCCAGGCAGGCAACCTGCTTGCCTTCCTCTGCCGTCAGCCCGAAACCGACGACATGCGTGGTAAAGTCGACGCCCTTGCTCTCGAGCTCCCGTGCCAGCGCGCAGGGATCGGCCTCGCAGGTCTCCAGCCCGTCGGTCACCAGCACCACGGTGGCCTTCTCCTCGGTATATTTCAGCGCCTCCGCCGCCTCGCGCACGGCCTGCGTCAGCGGCGTCTTGCCCCGCGGCGTGATCGTGTTGACGAAATCGGCGATCTCTTTTTCGCTGCCGGCTGCAGCCGGCACGACAAGCTCGATATCCGAGCAGGAGCCCTTGTCGCGATGGCCGTAGACCATCAGTCCGAGCTCGGTTTCCTTCGGCACGGATTGCAGCACTGTCCCCAGTGTCTCGCGGGCAATCTCGATCTTCGAGCGCCCGTCGATCTGGCCCCACATCGAGCCGGAGGCGTCGAGCACGACGATGGTGCGCTCCGCAGCCTGGAGGGTGGTTGGAACAAGGATGGCAAGGCAAAGGGCAACAATGCTTGATAGTCGCATGAGAGTCTCCCGATCAAACCGCAGCGACGACAATTTTGCACACGCCGGGGGGCGCCGCAATTGCTACGGCAAACACAGTCGGGTTAACGGCGCAAAAGTCCGTTCTATTCGCCGCAAACCACGCAGACACGAGAATATTTCGATTTTTCGGCGGTGCTTTCAGGGTTTGGTAACCAAGTTCGGTAACCATAAGCGCTGAAATCAGTTCCGAGTAAGCGTGATTGCGAGTTGCCCATGTCATCAGTTCTCTCAACGGTCGAAATCTCTCGTGCCGCCCGTCCTTCCGGCTGGCTCAACACCATCATCAAGGGCGATTGCGTCGCAGCCCTCGAAGCCCTTCCCGATAATTCCGTCGATGTCGTCTTTGCCGACCCGCCCTACAACCTGCAGCTCGGCGGCGCGCTGACCCGTCCCGACCAGTCGCTGGTCGATGCGGTCGATGACGAGTGGGACCAGTTCGTCTCCTTCGAGGCCTATGATGCCTTCACCCGCGCCTGGCTCCTGGCCGTGCGCCGGGTGCTGAAGCCGACGGGCACGCTCTGGGTCATCGGCTCCTACCACAACATCTTCCGCGTCGGCGCGACGCTGCAGGACCTGAATTTCTGGATCCTCAACGACATCATCTGGCGCAAGACCAACCCGATGCCGAATTTCAAGGGCCGCCGCTTCCAGAACGCCCACGAAACACTGATCTGGGCCTCGCCGAGCGCCAAGGGCAAGGGTTACACCTTCAACTATGATGCGCTGAAAGCGTCGAACGACGACGTCCAGATGCGCTCCGACTGGCTGTTCCCGATCTGCTCGGGCGGCGAGCGCCTGAAGGGCGACGACGGCAAGAAGGTGCATCCGACGCAAAAGCCGGAAGCACTTCTCGCCCGCATCATGATGGCCTCCAGCAAGCCGGGCGACGTCATCCTCGATCCGTTCTTCGGCTCCGGCACGACCGGCGCCGTCGCCAAGCGTCTCGGTCGCAATTTCGTCGGGATCGAGCGCGAGCAGGTCTATATCGATGCCGCCCACGAGCGCATTGCCGCCGTCGAGCCGCTTGGCAAGGCGACGCTCTCGGTTCTGAGCGGCAAGAGGGCCGAACCGCGCGTTGCCTTCAACACGCTGGTCGAAAGCGGCATGATCAAGCCCGGTGCGGTTCTGACCGATGCAAAGCGCCGATACAGCGCCATCGTCCGTGCCGACGGCACGGTCGCAAGCGGTGGCGAGGCCGGCTCGATCCATCGTCTCGGCGCCAAGGTGCAGGGCCTCGATGCCTGCAACGGCTGGACATTCTGGCACTATGACGACGGCAAGATGCTGCGCCCGATCGACGATCTGCGCGCCGTCATCCGCAGTGGCATGGCCAAGCTCAACTGACAGCACGATCTGTTTCCTGCTCTGAAACCACCCGCGCGATCGCCGCGCGGGTGGTTTCGTCATACTTCCAGCAAAAAACAACAACTATTCGTGGTTGATAAATTAGACTTTATAATTGCCGCAGATGCGCGATGTTGAGGCCTGCTCTTTCGATTCGCGCGATGGTCCCGAGTAAGCCGAAGTTTCGTCCGGAGCTGAAGCACAACCGCTAAATGATTTAGCAAAAGGGGACGGCGCCATGAACCAGCGCGACGACATCAACACCTGGGCGATCTACCGGGCACAGGAAATTCTCGGCCGCGAGGGCATGGACCTCGCCAAATCCGCCCGCAGTTTCGACCACAAGGCGATCCGGGAAAACGGCATGCTGCTGGCGCGGGCGATTGCCGCTTCGCTGATCGAGGCATCCGCGACGATGCCGAAATAATCGACAGGTCTGCCCGTTGCGGCGGGGATCAGACGCAACGGTCAGGATCCCGAAAGCATCGCTGTGCGCGTCGATGGCGCTGCACGGCACTTTCCGGCTGCGCGGGGGCATCATCGCGGGGCGGTGTCGATGCGCGCCGCTTGCCATTTTAGGTGAAACCGCCAGGCGATAGTCGCTCAAAAATTTTGCTCTGCGCCACCGCTGAAATCGCCATGGGCGCTGTGGTCTTTTAGACCCTCTTAACCATCCTCATCCTAAGATCAGTACAGGTCGGGCAGCCGTGATCAACCACGCAAGCGCTGCTGCAGACCGTCTCTCGGCCAGGAAATAATCCTTGTCCGTTTTCGTACCTTCAGTCCGGACAGGGACATGAGCGCCCGGGGTTTGCAAAAGCCCCGGGCGTCTACGTTTCGGCGCCGGTTTCAAGCGCCGTGCGGCACTGCCACCTCGGCTGGCGGACACTCAACGGGCCACAATCGACAAAAGCCCGACGCTAGGGGCGCCGGGCTTCGGGTTGGTTCCGCTGTTCGCGAGATCTTAGAGAATGAAATCGTCGGCGCGCAGGCTGGAGACGTTGTTGACCTTGATCTGGAAGTCGGCAAATCCGTCGCCATCCATGTCACCGGAGACGATGCCGTTGCGGAAGTTGAGTTCACCTGCTTCGCCGCTGAAGCCACGATTGCCGATATAGTCGAAGCGCTGGTTGCCGCTCGCGGTCCAGTCGGCATCGACGCCGGAGATGTCGATGAGATCGAAGGCGGCGCGGCTGAAGTCGGTGATCACGTCGCGGCTGCTGCCGGGCACCGATTCCTTGTAGCTGTTGAAATCGAATGTGTCGGCGCCGCTGCCACCGGTCAGGTAGTCAAAGCCGGTGCCGCCCCGCAGAACGTCATTGCCCGAGCCGCCGAACAGGTCGTCCGCACCCCTGCCGCCGTCGAGCAGGTCGTTGCCGCCGAGACCGTAGAGGTCGTCATTGCCGCCCAGGCCCTTCAGCACGTTGTTTGTGCTCGAACCGGTGATCTTGTCGCTGGCCGAATCCGTGCCGATGGCGTTCTCGATGCTGACCAGGACTTCCGACCGGCCGCTGCCGGTGCTGGCAAACTTGCCGCCCAGATCGATCGTTACGCCGCGACCCTCAAGCGAGGAATCATCGCGGTTTTCGTAGCTGATCGTGTCGATGCCGGAGCCGCCATTGAAGTAGTTCTTGTAGCCGACGGAATAGAAGGTGTCGTTGCCGGCCTCGCCGAAATAGTCGCTGGCAAAGCTGTCGACATCGAAAACGTCCGATCCGTCGCCACCGAAGACTTCGTCATAGTCGCTGGAATCGCCGGCCTTGATCGCCGCGAAATAGAGGTCGTTGCCGGTGCCGAGCCGGATCTCGTTGCCACCTTCGAAATAATTGTAGACCGTGTCGTTGCCAGAGCCGGCGCTGACATAGTTGTTGCCGCCGTTGACGCCGATATTGTTCAGGTAAATCTTGTCGTTGCCGGCATAAGCGTAGATGTCCACGGCCGTATAACCGTCCTGGTAGATCTTGTCGCTGTAGTTGGTGCCCCGGAGGATTGCCATGGACGCGGCCTTTCGATGTGGTGTTGAACTGTCAGGCCGAGAATGCCTACATCAAGGTGAATGATGGCTGAACCAATTGCGGCGTTTTCGTGATATGTTTCAGGCGCTTTCATAGTCGGTAACATCGACCTTCAGGATCCGGCCTTCGGCATCGAAGGTGACGGTTTCCTCGCCGTCGCGCACCAGTGGTTCGCCGGTGGTGGCGCTGGTCGCCTTCAGGTGCCAGACCGAGCGGGCCACATTGGGCGAAACCGTTTCCACAAGGCTGTTGCGGGCCACCTGGTCGGGATATTCCTCGAAATAGCGCCGGAAACCGGCCATGATGGCCGTCTTTCCCTCGATCGCGCCGATCTTTCCGGAGGAATAGCTGGCCTCATCCGCAAAGAAGGCGTCGATCGTCTCGAAGTCGAGTGCGTTGATGGCTGCGTGAAAGCGGATCAGCCGCTCCCCAGGGTCGTATTGTATCAAGTCAGTCTCCGGCATGGTTCAGTTCGCGATGCCATGGCGGGCAAGGTCCGCCTGCAGGGTCTGCGCATCGGTGAAATGCACCGCCTGCCATCCGGCGGCGCGGGCGCCCTCGACATTGGCCATGCTGTCGTCGATGAACAGCGTCGCACCGGGCTCGAGATCGAAGGTCTGTGTGTGGAGCTTGTAGATCTGCGGGTCTGGCTTGATCAGGCCGACTTCGCCGGAAACCGTAACGCCGCGCGGCAGGGTCAGAAACGGAAACAGCGTCTTTGCGTGGCGAAACGTGTCGGCGGCGAAATTGGTCAGCATGGTCACGTCGCGGCCCTTGGCGATCAGGCCCTCCATGATCGAGACGCTCTCGACATAGGCATGTGGCACCATTTCGTGCCAGTATTTCCGGAAGCCGCGGATCTGCTCTTCGCGTTCCGGGTGCTCGGCAATCAGAAGCGCCTCCGCATCGTTCCAGCTGCGGCCGCGGTCCTGCTCGATGTTCCAGTCATGGGTGCATACATTCGCGAAAAACCAGTCGCGCTCCGCATCATCAGGAATCAGCCGGGTGAAGGGCAGGTTGGGATCGTAATGAATCAGCACCCTGCCGATGTCGAAGACGATATGCCGAATGTTGCTGCTGTTCATGCCCTGGTCTTCCTCATCTGTTTTTTTGGCGCTTCCGGCAGCCCGAAAGCCTGCGGGATCGCCTGTGCGATTGCCTTTTTCATGACCGTCGGCAGCGCCTGTCCGGCCAGGGTTTCAGCGGGCTCCCACCAGCCGTTTTCGCCCGTATTGCGAATGGGCGACGCACGCGCGATAATCGCGCTATAGACGGACAGGCGCAACTCAAAATGCGTGAACACATGGGTGATTGCCCCGCAGGGTTGCCAATCCGCAGCAAACGGACTTGCCTCGATCGACGTGTCGCCGTCGATCCGTGACGTCCACACTGTGCCCGGCACCTCCGTCATGCCGCCGAGAAGCCCGGTTTCGGCGCGCTTGCGCAGGTACACGGCGCCGTCCGTATCCACGGCCACGAAGGCCGCCCCGAGACGCAAGGGCTTGTCCTTTTTTGCGGCCTTGCGCGGGAAGGTTTCGGGATCGGCGGTGTTCAGCGCGAGGCATTGGCCGTTCAGCGGACAGAGCGAACAGGCCGGCCGTTTCGGCGTGCAGATCGTCGCGCCAAGATCCATCATGCCCTGGGCGAAATCGCCGGGCCGATCCTTCGGCGTCATGGCGGCAACCAGCGCCCGCATCTGCGGCTTGGCGCCGGGCAGGGGCGTTTCGATCGCATTCAACCGCGAGATCACCCGCTCGACATTGCCGTCGAGTACGGCGCTCTGGCGGTTGAATGCGATGGCAGCGACAGCCGCCGCCGTATAGTCGCCGATGCCGGGCAGCGCCTTCAAGCCGTCTTCCGTATCGGGAAACACCCCTTGATGATCGCGGGCAACGGCTTCCGCGCATTTTTTCAGGTTGCGCGCCCGGGCGTAGTAGCCAAGCCCGGCCCAGGCCTTCATCACCTCTTCGGTGTCGGCTGTGGCCAGCGCGCCGACCGTCGGCCAGAGCCCGCGGAACTTCTCGAAATAGGCCTTCACCGCCTGCACGGTGGTCTGCTGCAGCATCACTTCAGACAGCCATATATGATAGGGGTCGGGCCGAACGCCACGCGCCGCCATGGCGGGCGATATTCGCCACGGCAGATCGCGATGATGGCGATCGTACCAGGCAATCAGCAGGGCGGCGGCATCCGCCGCTGTCGAAGTCATGGTCATCATTTGCCGGAGGGTTGGTTTTTATCCTATACTTGGCGAAGTGTTCGCTTCCCTTCAAGGCAAAAACCAGTCTTTGGGGCGCGGAGCCGGCCGTCAGCGCCGAAACCGGAACCGGAAGTCTTTCACTTGAAGCAACCCTATACGCGCAGGGGCGTCGTCCAGATCAGCGAAGTCGCCAACCGCCTGATCGATCCGGTTCTCGCCAAGCGTGCCGGCATCAACACTTTGTTGCTCGGCGCGTGGGATGAAATCGCCGGCGAGGAATTTGCCGACTGCACCCGCCCCGAAAAGATCGCCTGGCAGCGGCGGGCGTCCGAAAGCGGGCAGGACGGCGGCTACCTGCCGGGCGTCCTGACGATCGCCTGCGAGGGCGCGCGGGCGCTTTTCCTGACCCATGCGCAGGGCGAACTGATCCAGCGGATCAACGGCTTTTTCGGTTTTGCGGCGATCAACCAGATCCGCATCGTGCAGAAGCCTGTCTCCGCCCCGCCCAAGGCCAACCGCAAGCCAAGGCCCCTGACCGGGGAACCGGCCCGTCGCCTCGATGCCATGATCGGCGATATCGAGAGCGAGGCGTTGAAAGCGGCCCTGACGCGGCTTGGCACGGCGGTGATGTCGAGGCGCAAAAAATGACCGCGATCATCAAGCGGTCACAATTGTTTGACCTGTTTGACCCGACTAACGCTTGTGACAGCCGGTAAGGCAAGTTATCGAAACTGCAAAGCAATACTCATTTCAGCCCTTGACCCAGGTGATACCATGTCCTCTTCCCCATCAAACCTCTTCAAGAATTTTTCGGGCAAGCGCCTTCTGGGCGGTGTTGCGCTGGCCGCGCTCGCCGTGACGCTGGCCGCCTGTAGCGACGACAACAAGGACGCAGCCTCCACGACGCCTGCCACGCAGACAATCGACACCGCGACCAAGACCGAGATGAAGCCGGTTGACGGCATCACCACGTCGTCGACCGTGTCGTCCGCCGCAACAACAACGACAACACCGGCAACGGCACAGACCGGCGAGACGCAGATGGCGCAGGCCGCCGCACCGGCAGCCAAGGTCGAGCTTCCGGTCTCCGAAGGCGATGTCGATGTCGAAAAGCTGATGGCGCCGGGACCGCTGCCGGAAATGGCCATCGGCGAGGCCAATGCGCCCGTAACGATCGTCGAATACATGTCGATGACCTGCCCGCATTGCGCGGCCTTCCACAACAACACCTTCGATGCGATCAAGACGAAATATGTCGATAGCGGCAAGGTTCGCTTCGTCGTCCGCGAATTCCCCTTCGATCCGCGTGCCGCCGCCGCCTTCATGCTGGCGCGCTGCGCCCCGGAAGGCCAGTATTTCCCGATGGTCTCGATGATGATGAAGCAGCAGGAACAGTGGGCCGCGGCGCCGAACGGCCGCGAAGCGCTGCTGCAGATGTCCAAACTCGCCGGTTTTACACAGGAGAGCTTCGAGACCTGCTTGACGAACCAGAAGCTTCTGGATGATGTGAATGCCACGATGCAGAAGGGCGCCAAGGATTACGGTGTCGCCTCGACCCCGACCTTCTTCGTCAATGGCAAGAAATATTCTGGAGACATGTCGGTTGACACCATGTCGGCCCTTATCGACACAATGCTCTGATCCTTCGCGTCCCTTCCGGACAATCGACGGGCGCCTCTGTGCGCCCGTTTGTTTTTCCGTCTTCACCCCGACGGGGAGGCGGACGGGGCGGAGCGCGGCGATGAGGGCGAGCAAGGTGCGCGGAACCACCTCCTCATCCGACCCAGCGGACCACTTCCTCCCGGTTGGAGAGAAGAGGGACCGGCCAACATGAAATTCAACCGCCTTCGCCTGCTCGGCTTCAAGTCCTTCGTTGAGCCCACCGAATTCGTCATCGAGCGCGGACTGACAGGCGTCGTCGGGCCGAACGGCTGCGGAAAGTCGAACCTCGTCGAAGCGCTGCGCTGGGTGATGGGCGAGAATTCCTACAAGAACATGCGCGCGTCCGGCATGGACGATGTGATCTTTTCCGGATCCGGAAACCGTCCGGCGCGCAACACAGCCGAAGTCGGGCTCTATCTCGACAACAGCGATCGCACCGCACCGGCCGCCTTCAACGATAGCGACGAGATCCAGGTGACGCGGCGGATCGAGCGGGAAAACGGCTCGGTCTACCGCATCAACGGCAAGGAAGCCCGCGCCAAGGATGTGCAGCTCTTGTTTGCCGATGCCTCGACCGGCGCCCGTTCGCCTTCCATGGTCGGGCAGGGGCGGATCGGCGAGCTGATCGCGGCCAAACCGCAAGCCAGGCGGCAATTGCTGGAAGAGGCCGCCGGAATATCCGGGCTGCATTCGCGTCGTCACGAGGCCGAGTTGCGTTTGAAGGGCGCCGAGACCAATCTCGAACGGCTGGACGACGTTACCTCGCAGCTCGAGAGTCAGATCGAGAGCCTGAAGCGCCAGGCCCGCCAGGCCAACCGTTTCAAGATGCTCTCGGCCGATATCCGCCGCCACGAGGCAATGCTGCTGCACATCCGCTGGGTCCAGGCCAAAGAGGCCGAAGGCGAGGCCGACAGCCAGCTGAACCAGATCACCTCGCTGGTCGCCGAAAAAGCGCAGGATCAGATGGAAGCGGCGAAGGCGCAGGCCATTGCCAGCCTCAAGCTGCCGGAATTGCGCGAAGAGGAGGCAAGGGTCGCCGCCGCCCTGCAGCGCATGCAGATCGCCAAGGCACAGCTGGAAGAGGATGCCGGGCGCACGCTGCGCCGTCGCGACGAGCTGCAGCGCCGCCTGTCGCAGCTGGGCGAGGACATCCTGCGCGAAGAACGCATGATCGCCGACAATGCCGGGATTCTCGCCCGCCTCGAAGAGGAGGAGGCAGCGCTTCTGGAGACCCTGGCCGAGGCAGACGACCGGGCTGTCGAAGCGCAGGAGCGGCTCGGCGACGTCAGCGAGAAACTCGTCGAAAGCGAGCGCCAGTCGAGCCTTTTGACGGCAGAACGCGCCGAGGCGCAGGCCGGTCGCAACCAGCTGGAAAAGACCATCCGCGATCTCCTCGAACGGCAGGGGCGTCTTGCCCGCCAGCTGGGAGACCAGAGCCGCGACCTCGAAAACCTCGATCGCCAGATCGCCGTGCTGCCGGATCCGGAGGAAAAGCGCGAACAGGTCGAGGCTGCCGAGGCTGCGCAGGAGGATGCGGATACCGCTATCGTTTTGGTCGAGGAGGCGCTTGCTGCGGCACGCCGGATGGAAGCGTCCGCCCGCCCGCCGGTTGAGGCCGCCCGGGCTGAGCTGAACGGGATAGAAACCGAAGCCCGCACCATCCGGCGCATGCTGGACGCAGCCACGGTGGCCGGCGTCTCGCCACCGGTGGTCGACGACATCAAGGTCGATCGCGGTTTTGAGACGGCGCTGGGGGCGGCGCTGGGCGACGATCTCGATTCGCCGCTCGATCCAACAGCGCCCGCCTATTGGCGCATGCCGGGCCCGACAAAGGACGCTGCCCTGCCGGCCGGCACAACGGCGCTTGCCGCTCATGTCCGCGCGCCGGCTGAACTCGCGCGTGCCCTCAATCAGGTCGGCATCGTTGCCGACAATGCCGAAGCCGAGGCCTTGATGCCGCAGCTGCAGGCCGGCCAGCGCCTGGTAACGCGCGACGGCGCCATCTGGCGCTGGGACGGCCATGTCACCGGTGCGGATGCCCCGAGTGCGGCGGCGCTTCGTCTTGCGCAGAGAAACCGGCTGGCCGAGCTCGATCTGCAGGCCGAGGATGCGCAACGCCAGCTGGAACAGTGCGAGACCGCCCTTGCCAAGGCTGCAGCCGGTATCCGGGTCGAGGATGAGCGTCTGCGCCAGGCGCGCGACGCGCAGCGGATGATGGTACGCAAGGTCACGGACGCCCGCGATGCGCTGGCGGCCGCAGAGCGCGCCTCCGGTGATCTGGTGCGCCGCCGCGCGGTGCTGGCCGAAACCCGCAGCCAGCTCGAACTGCAGCTTGAAGAGCTTGCCGAGCAGATGGAGGGCGCCCGCGAAGCGCTCGATGACGCGCCCGATCTCGCCGATCTCGAAACGCGCCTCCGGCATGTCCTGCTGGAGGTGGCGCAGGACCGCGCCGCCGTCGCCGAAGCGCGCGCCGCCCATGACGGCCTTGCCCGCGAAAACGAGGCGCGGCAACGCCGGCTGACGGCAATTGCCGCAGAGCGCCAGACCTGGAATACCCGCGCCGAAAGCGCCGGCGAGCACATCGCCACGCTGCGCGACCGCGAAGCCGAGGCGCGCGACGAGGTGGAGGCGCTGATGGATGCGCCGGACGAATTCGACGAAAAGCGCCGCGCTCTGATGACGGAGCTGACCCTGATGGAAACTGCCCGCCGTGCCGCCGCCGACCGGCTGGCCGAGGCGGAAAATCGCCAGCGCGATGCTGACAGGAACGCCGCAACGGCCCTGTCGCAACTGGCAGAGGTCCGTGAAAAGCGTGGTCGCGCTGAAGAACGTCTTGTGTCAGCGCGCGAAAAACGCGTCGAGATCGAGGCGGCGATCCGCCAGACGCTGAACTGCGCCCCGCACGAGGTGATGCGGCTGACCGGCCTTGCCGTCGATCAGGACCTTCCTGACATACGCGCCATCGAACGCGAGCTTGAGCGGTTGAAGATCGAGCGCGAGCGGCTGGGCGCCGTCAACCTGCGCGCCGAGGAGGAGCAGAAGGAACTGTCGGACAAGCTTGCGGCGCTGATCAAGGAGCGCGAGGACGTGATCGACGCCATCCGCAAGCTGCGCGCCGCGATCCAGAGCCTCAACCGCGAGGGTCGCGAACGGCTGCTGGCCGCCTTCGACATCGTCAATGTCCAGTTCCAGCGGCTGTTCACCCATCTGTTCGGCGGTGGCACGGCCGAACTGCAGCTGATCGAAAGCGAGGACCCGCTCGATGCCGGCCTCGAAATCCTCGCCCGCCCGCCCGGCAAGAAGCCGCAGACGATGACGCTTCTGTCCGGGGGCGAACAGGCGTTGACGGCGATGGCGCTGATCTTTGCGGTCTTCCTCACCAATCCGGCGCCGATCTGCGTGCTCGACGAAGTCGATGCACCGCTCGACGACCACAATGTCGAGCGCTATTGCAACCTGATGGACGAGATGGCGGCTTCGACCGAAACCCGTTTCGTGATCATCACCCATAACCCGATCACCATGGCCCGCATGAACCGCCTGTTCGGCGTCACCATGGGCGAACAGGGTGTCAGCCAGCTGGTCTCTGTCGACCTGCAGACCGCAGAGCGGCTGCGAGAGGCGGTTTGAGGCTTGACGGTCGCTATCTGGCACCCCTGATTTACATGCCTCTATAATTTCTGGCGGCGGCGTCGCGGCCGGTCGATGGCGCAGGGTCCTCCCACGCGCTGGACACGCCCCCTGGCCGGCGGTCAGCGGCATACGGTGCGCGCCACACCGGTAACGCAATCTTGTTGTTCTTGTTGCAGTCTGCGCCGATCACGTCGTGGGCGTGCGGTGCCGGAGATGCGAATTGACGGATTTCACAAGCGCAGATGCACAGGTGTTTCTCGGAGCGGTTCCGTCCGCGTCGCTGTGCGTCAATGCCGGTGGTGTCATCCTTTTTGCCAATGAGGCCGTGCTGGCCATTGCCGGTCCGGGGCCGCTGACGCGCACGCCGGTGTCGCGACTGCTGCCGCAATGGCATGCCCTGTCTGCGACGCAGGCCCAATCGTACCGGCGCGAGACGGTGCTGTTGCGCCACGACGGCAGCGCCATCCCGGTCGAACTGTCCATTGTGCGCTGGGACCGTGAGGGGGCAAGCCTGACCGGTGTCGTGATCCGAGACCTGATCGACGAACAGGCGCTCGACCATATGCGACTGGAACTCGAGCGCCAGAGAGAGCAGGTTCTGGCCGAAGCCGAAGCCGCCCATCGGCGCCTCGGCTTCATCATCGACATGCTGCCGCTGGCGGTCTGCGTCTTCGACGCCGAAGACAAATACGTGCTCTGGAATGCCAGGTATGCCGATCTCTATCCGGAAATCGCCGCGCATCTGCGCCCTGGAATATCCTTCCGGGACATTCTGCGCATCAGTCTCGACAGTGGTGAAATGCCGGAAAAGGTTGAGGATGGCGATCATTGGCTCGAGCAACGCATGGCCAAGCATGCATTGCCGGTGTCGCAAGAGGAGCAGATGTTGCGCGATGGGCGCTGGCTGCGCCATGACGACCGCCGCACCCCTGATGGCGGCGCGATCGGTATGCGCATCGATATCACCGACCTGAAGCGTCGCGAAGACTCCATGCGCCAGCTTTTCGATGCCAATCCCATGCCGATGATGCTCTGCGCCCTGGACACGCTGGATATCATTGACCTCAACCAGGCGGCCATCGCGCTTTATGGCTTCAGTCGTGACGAACTTCTGGGCAAAGCCGTGACCGACCTGCATGTCGCCGACGAGGGCGCGCGTTTTGGCAAGGCGATTGTCGATATCGATGGCGACAGTGAATCGCGCACAGTCTGGCGACATCGCACGGCCGCTGGCGAGGAGCGCCACGTGCTCATCTATGTCCGCTTCCTCAACGAGGGCGCCAATCGGCACCTGCTGCTGACGATCGCCGATGTCAGCGATCGGGTTCAGGCGGAAGCCCATGCGACGCATCTGGCCCATCACGATGCGCTGACCGGACTTCCCAACCGCATGCGGTTTCGCCAGGCGCTGGAAGCTGCGCTCGTTGCGGCCATGCTGAGCGGCGAGGAGGTGGCGGTGCACTACCTTGATCTCGATGGTTTCAAGCCCGTCAACGATACATTTGGCCATGCCACCGGCGACAGCGTGCTGAAGCAGGTTGCAGAGCGGCTGACCGGTGTTCTAGGTGAGGGGGATCTGGTGGCCCGCTTGGGCGGAGACGAATTCGCCATCCTCCAGCATGCGTCTGCAGCCAATGCGGAGGCGGTGGCGAAGCGCTGCATCCAGGCGCTCAGCCAGCCCTTCAGCATCGCCGATGACAGGATCGATATCAGTGCCAGCATCGGCATTGCCGTCTCGCCGGCGAACGGCTCTGACCCTGACGGGCTGATGAGCGCAGCCGATACGGCTCTGTATCAGGCCAAGGCCGAAGGCAAGAACACCTGGCGCCACAGCCGTTCCCAAGTCTGAGGGAACATTTTACCGCCCGTTTGCAGACCGCATCTCACCATCCCCCCCCGGCGAGAGCGGGCCAGACCTGTTGCGCACGCCGACACCGGGATTTATTGCGCAGCGCAGCAATAACAGCTCATTCTGGTGCGATGCAGCATAAACCCGGTGCATTTTCAACCGGCACGGTATACTGTAGCGTCGACGATGAACTGAAGGGGTGGAGACGAGGCATGACCAAGTGGGTTTATACCTTCGGCGGCGGAAAAGCCGAGGGTGCAGCGGTTGATCGCGATCTTCTGGGAGGCAAGGGCGCGAACCTTGCGGAGATGTGCAATCTCGGCCTGCCGGTGCCGCCCGGCCTGACAATCATCACGGAAGCCTGCGCCGGTTATTACAGCCATGGCCGCAGCATCCCCGACGACCTGAAGGCGCAGGTCCGCGCTGGCATCACCCGCATCGAGGAAATCACCGGCCGCGTTTTCGGCGACAACCAGCGTCCGCTTCTGCTCTCTGTCCGCTCCGGCGCGCGCGCCTCGATGCCCGGCATGATGGACACAGTGCTCAATCTCGGTCTCAACGACCACTCCGTGCAGGCGCTCGGCCATGATGCCGGCGACGCACGTTTTGCCTGGGACAGCTATCGCCGCTTCATCCAGATGTATGGCGATGTCGTCATGGGGCTGGACCATGAGATTTTCGAGGAAATCCTCGAGGACGAGAAGGGCCGTCTGGGGCACGGGCAGGATACCGAACTCTCCGCCGTCGAATGGCAGCACGTCATTTCGCTCTACAAGCGCGCCATCGAAGAGGAACTCGGCGAGAGCTTTCCGCAGGATCCGGAAGTCCAGCTCTGGGGGGCGATCGGCGCCGTTTTTGCCAGCTGGATGAATGCCCGTGCCATCACCTATCGCCACCTGCACAATATTCCGGCCGAATGGGGCACTGCGGTCAACGTCCAGGCCATGGTCTTCGGCAATCTCGGCAATTCATCGGCCACCGGCGTCGCCTTCACCCGCAATCCCTCGACCGGTGAAAACGAACTCTACGGCGAATTCCTCGTCAACGCGCAAGGCGAAGATGTCGTGGCCGGCATCCGCACGCCGCAGAACATCACCGAGGCATCGAGGCTTGCCTCCGGCTCCGACAAGCCGTCGCTGGAAAAGCTGATGCCGGAGGCCTTCGAGCAGTTCTGCACGATCTGCGAGACGCTGGAGCGGCACTACAAGGACATGCAGGATCTCGAATTCACCATCGAGCGCGGTACGCTCTGGATGCTGCAGACGCGGTCCGGCAAGCGCACCGCAAAGGCGGCGCTGAAGATCGCCGTCGACATGGCCGAAGCCGGGCTGATCACCCGCCACCAGGCCGTCACCCGCATCGATCCGGCCTCGCTCGACCAGTTGCTGCATCCAACGATCGACCCGCGGGCCCGGCGCGACATCATCGGCTCCGGCCTGCCGGCGTCGCCGGGCGCTGCCACCGGCGAGATCGTCTTCACCTCGGAGGAGGCCGTCCTGGCCGAGAAGGAAGGCCGCAAGGTCATCCTGGTGCGGGTCGAGACCAGCCCGGAGGACATTCACGGCATGCATGCGGCCGAAGGCATTTTGACCTCGCGTGGTGGCATGACCAGCCATGCGGCGGTCGTGGCCCGCGGCATGGGCATCCCCTGCGTTTCCGGTGCCGGCAATATCCGCGTCGACCTGCGCAACGAACTGCTGATCGCCGCCGGCATGACCCTGAAGAAGGGCGACGTGATCACCATCGATGGCTCCTCCGGCCAGGTGCTGAAGGGCGAGATCCCGATGCTGCAGCCGGAACTGTCCGGCGATTTCGGCAGGATCATGGAATGGGCCGACAAGAGCCGGCGCATGACGGTGCGCACCAATGCCGAAACCCCGGCCGACGCGCGCGCTGCCCGTTCCTTCGGCGCCGAAGGCATCGGGCTTTGCCGCACCGAGCACATGTTCTTCGAGGGCGAGCGCATCAACGTCATGCGCGAAATGATCCTGGCCGCGGACGAAGCCGGTCGCCGCATTGCGCTCGACAAGCTCCTGCCGATGCAGCGGTCCGATTTCGCCGAGTTGTTCTCGATCATGCACGGGCTTCCCGTGACCATCCGGCTGCTCGATCCGCCGCTGCATGAATTCCTGCCGAAGACCGACGAGGAGATTGCCGATGTCGCCGGCGTTCTCGGCATGAACCCGGCGGACTTGCGCCAGCGTGTCGATGCGCTGCACGAGTTCAATCCGATGCTGGGCCATCGCGGCTGCCGGCTGGCGATTTCCTACCCGGAAATCTGCGAGATGCAGGCCCGCGCCATCTTCGAAGCGGCCGTCGAGGCGGCGCGCGAAACCGGTGCGCCGGTCGTGCCCGAGATCATGGTGCCGCTGGTCGGGCTGAAATCCGAACTGGATTACGTCAAGGCCTGCATCGACGCCGTTGCGAAAGAGGTGATCGGCGAAGCCGGCATCGAGATCGAATATCTGGTAGGCACGATGATCGAACTGCCGCGCGCAGCCCTTCGCGCCCATGTGATTGCCGAAAGCGCCGATTTTTTCTCCTTCGGCACCAATGACCTGACACAGACGACTTTCGGCATCTCGCGCGATGACGCGGCGCAGTTCCTCAATACCTATATCCAGAAGGGCATCGTCGAGCAGGACCCCTTCGTCTCGCTCGATTTCGATGGTGTCGGAGAGTTGATCCAGATTGCTGCAGAACGCGGCCGTCGCACCAAGAACGGCCTGAAGCTCGGGATCTGCGGCGAACATGGCGGCGATCCCGCCTCGATCCGCTTTTGCGAGCAGACCGGGCTCGACTATGTCTCCTGCTCGCCCTTCCGCGTCCCGATCGCACGGCTGGCGGCCGCACAGGCGGCGATCAATGGTGGGGGATGAGGGGTGATACTGAAAATTGACTCGAACAACGCCATATTTTACGTTTTTTCGACAATCATTGGGAAGGTCCTATGAAACACGGATCCATAACAGTTCGCGCCGCCTGGGATGACGAGGCCAATGTCTGGGTCGCATCAAGTTCGGATATCGGCGGATTGGCGCTTGAAGCGGCTACGATGGAGCAACTTGAGCCGAAGATCTTGGCTGCCATCGCCGATCTGCTCGAACTGAACGAGATTTCATCCGACCTGAAGGAGATTCCGGTTCACATCATGTCGGAACATCTCGCCCGTGTCCCCAATCCGCATTTCTGATCATCGATGGCAAGCTATCTGAGGGAACTCAAGGAGTTGTTGACGAAGGCGGGCTGCTACTATGTCAGATCCGGAAAAGGCGATCACGAGATCTGGTTCAGCCCGATCGCAAAGCGTCACTTCACTGTCGATCACGGCATGAAGTCGCGGCACACCGCCAATGAAACACTCAAACAGGCCGGTCTCCCGAAAGCATTTTAAATGTTCGAGCCGTTTCAGCGACCTATGAATGTTGGATGGCAGGTCAGATAAACCGGGTACCGACCCACGACCATCCCAGCCCGTCAGATCCGTTCCAGCACATCCACGAAGGCATCGGCGAAATTTGCAAGGCCGGCCGTGGCCTCACTGGGCCGTTCGATGCGGATGGTTGCGCCATCGCGTTCGAGGCAGGCAAAGATCGTCGTCATCGCGCTGCCGCCGCCCTCGCGCAGGCGCAACACGGCGATCCGGTCGCAATTGGCGATCAGGCCGGATGCCGGCAGTTCGAACAGGAATGCCCCGCCAATGCCCGCAACGGCAGCGCGCATATGCGCCGAAAAGCCCGCAGCGCCGGCCGTGAAGCCGTCCAGCGACAGTTCGAGTTCGATGAGTTCCATCGGCAGGCCGGGTTCGGCCGTCGTGATGGCGGGCTGCGCGGTGCCTGCCTGAGTGCCTGCCTGAGTGGCTGAAGGGGTGCCAGAGGGGGTGGTCGCGTCGAATGACAGCATGATCGAACTCCTTGCGCGCTGCACGTCGTCTCCGACATGCGCTCCGCGATCCTGACAAGACATGCGCCGGTTGGCCGACAGCATGGGTGATAACCCCCGTTTGTCACACTTGCTGAACGAGAATGGCGAATTTGCGGCGTCGCGCAGCGTCCGAGGATCGGGCGTCGCATGCGTTTGCCTGTTCCCTCGCTCTGTTTTCCGCTTTAAACACAAGACAGCCAGCGCGTGAGAAGGGACTGATTCCGGTTCATGATGATCAAGTACGAGCGCCCGATCTCGCAGACGGCCGTCTGGGCAAGGCACCTTGCCCGTTTCTCCTTCGGCTTTTTGGCCGTGGCCCTGCTCGCCCACCGCTTCGGTCCGTTGACGACGCCGCATTTTCTGGCGCTGTGCGCGGTATCCGCCGGTCTGGCGCTCTTGGCCGTCGCGCTTGCCATTATCGGTTTCGTCCGGCTCTGGCAGGTTGCGGCCGTCGGCGGCATCGCCGCCTTCATGGCGCTGGTCTATGCGGCCGGGCCGCTCGGTTTTGCCGGCGTCGAACTCGCCGCCTATTTTTCCCGTCCCGCCATCTATGACGTCACCACCGACACGCAGGCGCCCCCCTCCTGGATCATCCCGCCGGATGCCGCGCAGGGCTGGCTGCGGCGTGCAGCAGAGGTGACAGTCGAAGATCGCGCCGCGCAGCGGGCCGCCTATCCGGGCCTCACGGGGCGGCGCTATGACGGCGCGCTCGACCGCGTCTATCAGGGCGTGCGCAATGTCATCGATAAGACCGGTGTGGCGATCGCCGCCGAAGAAGGGGTCGAAAACACCAGAGCGGACCTCGAGGACATGGTCGTCAAGCCGGAAACCGGACCCGTCGACAGCGAACCGGACAGCGTCCCCATTCCCCTGTCGCGACCGGATATGATCGTGCCGGGCGACAGGCCGCCGGGCCGGCGTCAAAGCGATGTTCTGCTGCAGGGTGAGTGGCGCACGCTGATCATCGGCCTGCGCTTCGATGTGCTGATCCGGCTGCGGGAAGAGGCGGAAACCACGCTTGTCGACCTGCGCGTCGCCTCCCGCTACGGCCCCCATGATCTCGGCCAGGGTGCCGCCTACGCCGACAGTTTTCTGAAAAGCCTGGACGCCGAACTTCTGGGCATTGCCGGAGGATAGGGCGCAATCGCTCGTCAGGACGCAGACAGTCTCTCGCCCCCGTGCGTCTGCCTTTTGAGACCCGCCAAGTTACGCATGCGGTTGCGCGAGACGCGCCTGGATCCAGACGACAAAGGCACGTGCGGCGGCTGAAAGCTGGTCAAAATCGCGGGCAACGAGCCAATAGGCGCCATTGTCGATCGCCGGACCGGGCGCCTGTTTCAAGCGTCCCGCTTGGATTTCTTCATGCGCAAGGAGCGGATCGGCAAGCATGACGCCATGTCCCCGCAGCGCCGCCTGCAGGACAAGGCCACCATCTGCGAATATTGGCCCGCGTCCCATGCCGGCCTCGACCGCCAGGCCTGCTGCTCCAAACCAGCGTTCCCAGCAATCACGATCGTCTTCATGCAACAGCGTTTGCGATACAAGATCGCGCGGCGAGGTAATCGCCGCTGCCGTTTCGAGCATGGGCGCCAGAACCGGCGCGATCTTGGTCGCAAGGAGGCATTTCGCCTGGGTGCGCGGCCAGGATGTGGCGTTGAGGCTGTAGCGTATTGCCAATTCCGCGTCCTGCGTCCGGAACTCGATCAACCGGGCGTCGGATTCGACAGAGACGTCGATACCCGCGTGCAGCTTTCTGAACTCGGCCAGATGCGGAACGAGCCAACAGGCGGCAAAGCCGGGTTCGGCGTTGACGGTCAGCAGGGGTTCAATCTCCCTGCCACGGATTTCGTCCAGACGGGTGTCGATCCGGTCGAAGGCCTGCGTCAGCGTCTCCAGCAGGTCAATACCATGGGCTGTGAGGGTGACGCGGCGGGCGTGGCGGTTGAAGAGCGGTTTTCCGAGCAGCCTTTCGAGGTCGCGCACCTGTCGGCTGATTGCCGCTTGCGACACGAACAGTTCTTCTGCGGCCAGGGTGAAGCTCAACAGGCGACCGGCGGACTCGAAGCTGCGCAGCGCCGTCAAAGGCAAACGTCCGCGTTTCATGGATAACCTCAACTTATGACGAGACGACGATAAGCTCGTTTGTGCGAAGGCGGCAAGAGGTGCCAACTGTTCTTACGAAAGACCGCACCGAAGGATATGATCACCATGAAGTCGCTCCTCATTCTGATGATGGACGTGATGCTGTTGTTGACCTTTCAGTACCGAAGTGTCGGCAGGCGCGATCCTTGCAGCCGCGGAGACAACCGCATCTGGATGCGTGAACGGCCACCACCCAGATATTGACGCATGGATATGAAGGCGGTCTTCGTTCATCCCAGAAACCGGCTTGTGTGCTCGGCGGTCGGCACGTAGCAGCGGTCGCGTCGCCCTGCGATGCGGTAGCGGTTGCGCGCCACAAGGTCATAGAGCGCATCGCGGAGCCGTCGCGGCAGGATGCGCAGGGCAGGGGACAGTTTGAAGGGATAACCGAGCCCTGCCGCCATGCGGATCGCCCCCTCCGACTTGAAGAAGGCGCAGCCGTGCTCGATCAGGATGTTGGTCTCATAGTTTCGCGTCTCCAGCCCGTAATGGCGATAGAGGGCTTCGCCAAGCGGTGACTGCGCGGTCAGAAACCGGAAGCGCCCGGCACGATCATGGCGCAGCACGACATTCACCCAGCCCGAGCAGACGAGGCATTCGCCGTCGAAGACGAGAATGGCGTGGCTGTCGTCGAAGGGCGGAACGGCGGGGTCGTCGCGGTAGCTGTAGGCGCCGCGCAGGCCCGTCATGTGGCGCCGCCCGGTGCCATCCGGTATTGCCCCATCAGCGCTGGCGGTCCGTCGGTTTCCACCTGCCCGCGCTCGACGAGGTCTTCGAGATGCGCCAGAACCGAAAGGGCGGCTGCGCCATGCAGGCGGATATCCGTCGAGGCATAGATGGTCCGGACCATGTCCGGGATTGCCGTATCGCCGGCCCGCACCCGCTCCAGCACCGCACGCTCGCGCATGCGGCGATGGGTGCGCAGTCCGCGCAGGAAGGCGGCGGGTTCCTTTACCGGCCCGCCATGGCCGGGCAGATAGAGCCGGTCGTCGCGCGACAAAAGTGCCTCCAGCGAAGCCATGTAATCGGCCATCGCCCCATCCGGCGGCGCAACAATGCTGGTTGCCCAGGCCATCACGTGATCGGCGGAAAATACCGTGCCGGTGCCCTCCAGCGCAAAGGCCGCATGGTTGGCGGTGTGGCCGGGCGTCATCAGGGCCGTTAGCGCCCAGCCGTCGCCCTCGATCGTTTCACCGTCTGACAGCCTCCGGTCGGGCACAAAATCCATGTCGGCGCTTTCGGCAAAGGGGTTGATCTCGCCCGCATGCAGCGGCCGCGACGCCCGGTGCGCCCCTTCGGCCACCACCAGCGCGCCCGTTGCCGCCTTCAGCCGGCGCGAAAGCGGCGAGTGGTCGCGATGCGTGTGGCTGACGGCGATATGGGTGACCGTGCGGCCGGCAAGGGCTGCCATCAGCGCCTGGAAATGCGCCTCGTCTTCAGGCCCCGGATCGATCACGCAGACGGAGCGATCGCCGACGATGTAGCTGTTGGTGCCGTGGAAGGTGAAGGGGCCGGGATTGTTGACGGTGATGCGCTGAACATTGGGCGCGACAGCCACCGCCTGCCCGTGTGCCGGCTTGAAATCCACGTCGAAATCCGGACCGTCCATGCGTTTGCGGCGTCCCTTCACTTGTACTCGACTTCAATGAAGGACATGAATTCCGGGCCGGCATTGACGACATTGTGCTCGACGCCGGCCTCGCGCCGATAGGCTGCGCCCGCTGCCATATCGACCCGCCGCTCGCCATCGGGCTCCTCCAGCAGGAACTGGCAATCCGTCATCGGCACGACGACATAGCCCATGCCATGCACGTGATGGCCAGTGTCAGCGCCGGGCTCGAAATCCCAGCGGGTAATGCGCACCACGGCATCGTCCAGGAGAACGGTTGGTTTGGCAGGCGGGCGGGCGCGATACTGGCTCATGGGGCTCTCCGGTTTCCGAAGCGACCGTAACGCAGAAAGCTGCCGACCGGAATGGGGCTCCACGATCGGCCCCGCGTTCTTTCAACACCGTGGGCGAAGAGCGCAAAGCCTCGCGGCGAGCGGCTTCATCAAGCCGCTCCTCTCAGTTTGTGTTCGCGTTGGCGATCCGGCGTGAGGCATTGTCGAGGGCGTTGCTGCTCTGGACGCCGTCCTGCTTCAAACCTCTCGCGGTATTGCCGCAACCGGACAGGGCGAAGAGCGAAAGGCAGGCGGCAGCGACGACGAACATCTTCATGAGAGACTCTCCTTGGCAACAATCCTTCGAACATGTGCCCGGCCGCGACTGTATCAATATCCGCGTCTAAAAAAACCGCTGGTTTGTCGCGCAGACGGTTGCCCCGGTGCTTCGCGAAAACAATTGCCCGTGGAAACCTGCCCGCAGGGCGATGCTAATATGGCGACCGGCACCCCCTGTTTGCCCGGTCTACAAAACATCTGAGGAAATTCGCGCAAGGACCAACTTAACCGTTGTCGCTCGCGGCGAGCTTTGCTAAACCGCTCTTGATTTGGCCCGGTGCTCTGCAGCGCGCCAAGCGTTGGGGCGTAGCCAAGCGGTAAGGCACTGGTTTTTGGTACCGGCACCCCTGGTTCGAATCCAGGCGCCCCAGCCACGCACGCATTTTCAAGCCAGGAATCCAAATTTCCAGCTCTTTCGCTTTCACGATGGAAGGGATGGGCCTTGGTCTTTGTAGGAGAAGTGGTGCAACGTTGCGATCCTCCATCCCCTTGACTTGCGCATTTTTCACCCCGATAGGGTCAAGCCGAAAAATCTGGCAAGCGCCCGTCCAATAACTTCAGGAGTGCAAGAGTGAGCGACCCGACCGTAGAAGATGCAACAAACCGGATTTATGATTCGATTCACGCTGACAATGCCGACATCGACACGCATATCGCGACGCTCAAGGCGGCTTTGGCGCGGGCAGGTTTGAAAGAGGCCGTATTCGATCCGGCGAGGCTGGTGCACAGCAACCGGTCCGGCCGGAAGCTCATGCAGGCCTATTTTCGGCAGCGTGGTGTGACCGTCAAGTTCACGGCCTGAGGTCTGTTGCGGCAGCAAGAGAGGTAGACGTGGTAGATTTCGGCCTCCTGCGGAGGTTTTGCACGGTTACCGTTTGCGCCCCCGGCCGGAACCGGACGCATCCCGTGAGGGCTTGGCCGAGTCGGAAAAGCCGGGATGTTTGCCTTTGACCCAGGCCACGAATGTCTGCATGGCAGGGTCCTCGAGAATGGCCTCGATCGTCGAGAATTTCTTGGCGAGTTGGGCATCCGTAAATGTCGCATGGATCTGGTCGTGGCAGATCCGGTGCAGGCAAACGGTTTTCTTGCCCCCCTTGCTCTTCGGCACCAGATGATGGGCGTCCTGTTGATCATCCGGGATCACGCGTGCGCAGACCGGGCACAGCACGGGCTCAGGGTCCGTTTCCGTATCCCATGAAGACGCGTCGTCTCTGTTCTTGCGGGCCATAGGTCCTCGGTCGATCTTTTCACGCTGTGCCGGACGGGCATGGAAACCATTCGATCAATCCGGTCTTTCCGACTGATACCGGGTCTTTCGACCGGGAGCAATGCGGTCCCCGATCGCACTTTGCCCGGCGCGCCCAAATCCATCCTGCAGGCCGGATGTTTGAGCGCGCGCTAACGCCCGCATGCGATCCCCCGGCCGCCATGGACGTTTGTCGCGCCTGTCCTAGATACCTGGCTTGAGACTGGCCTTGCCATGCGATCCATGCAGAAATAGTTTGCCTCTGCGGCGACGGGTGATCAAACGGCTGGCGCTGCCGGGCGAAAGCGTCGCATCTGCTTGTACCGCACGGCGCTGCATGCCATGAGGACAATTTTCCAGGAGACTGGCTTATGACCAGAGCCAAATTGGCCGGACGATCCCAAAGACCGGGATTAGCAGGACCGGGATTAGCGGGACCGGGATCACAAAGACCGGGATCACCCGGACTGACGCCATCAGTCGGGCTGGGGCTGTTCCTGGCATCCCTTCTTTTCAGTGTGCCTGCCAATGCGACGCCTGTTCTCGTTGTCGATGCCGCAAGTCGCCAGGTGCTCTATCAGGAAGAGGCTGGCGTGCCCTGGTATCCGGCCTCGACGACAAAGCTGATGACGGCGCTCGTGGTGTTCGAAGCGCTGCGCTCCGGTGACGTCACCCTGAATACGCCGGTCATGATGACGCGCAACGCGACGAAACAGGCTTTCCTGGAATCAGGGCTCACCTTCGGGCGGACCATGACCCTTGAAGATGCGCTGTTTGCCGCGCTCACCGCCTCGGCCAATGACGTGGCGGTGGCGCTTGCCGAAGCGGTGGCCTCCGATGAAGCGAGCTTCGTTCAGCGCATGAACACGGCGGCAGCGCGTCTCGGCATGACGGCCACGCATTTTTCCAGTCCGAACGGCCTGTTCGACAAGACCACTGTCTCGACCGCGCGCGACCTCGCCATCCTCGGGCTTGAAGTGGACCGCCTGTTCCCGGAGTATCGCCGCTTCTTCCAGGCATCCGCCGTCACCATCGACGGCAAGCCGATCAAGTCCAACAATGCGTTGCTCACCCGTTTCAGCGGAACGATCGGCATGAAGACCGGTTTCCTCTGTGCCTCCGGGCGCAATTATGTCGGCCTTGCCACGCGCAATGGCAAACGTGTGATGGTCGTGCTTCTCGGCGCCACCACGGAGCGCGAACGCAATGAACGCGCCGCGCAATATCTGACCCAGGCCTTCGACGGCAGGCTGCCTGCAGCAGGTCCTGTGGACGCTGTGCAAAATCGCCCGGATGTGGCACCGCAGGACATGCGCGTCCGCCTCTGCACGGACCAGAGCGCCGCCTATGAGGCGAGCCGCGACGCGCTTTACCCGATGGGCCTGCCGGGCCATGAAACCTACCTGCGCGATACGCTGCCCGAAGCGGTCCACGCCATCCGGACCTGGCCCGATGACAATGCCGTTGACGTGCCCGTCCCCCGCCAGCGTCCCTCCTGATCGAAACAACTGCCGGCTTTCCGGTCACGACAGGCGGTGATCGCCGGGCGCCATGCCTGTATGGTTGCGAAATGATTCTCAGGCTTGATGCGCAATCTCATGGAAACATCCCTTTATCTGCCCGTAAAATCCTTTCTCGAGACGGCAGGCTATGTCGTCAAAGGCGAAGTCGGCGGCTGCGATCTTGTCGGCCTCAGTGACGGCGATCCGCCGGTGGTCGTGATCTGCGAACTGAAACTGAGCTTCAACCTGGAGCTCATCCTGCAGGCCGTCGACAGGGCCGCCCTTGCCGATGAAGTCTGGATCGCCGCGAAAGTCTCGGCCAAGGGCAGGGGACGGGAAGCCGACAAACGCTACCGCGACCTTTGCCGGCGGCTCGGCATCGGCATGCTCGGCATTTCCGATCGCGGCGAGGTGAGCATTCTTGTCGGCTCCGTGACGCCGATGCCGCGGACCAATCCGAAACGACGCTCGCGGATCCTGCGCGAACACCAGAAAAGGCGCGGTGACCCTGCCCTTGGCGGCAGCACGCGCGTGCCGCTGATGACGGCCTATCGCCAGCAGGCGCTGGGCTGTGCGGCAGCGCTCGCCTGTGGTCCGCTGCGGGTGCGCGATGTCAAAACCACCATGCCGGACGCCGGCAAGCTGCTGCTGTCGAATGTCTATGGCTGGTTTGAGCGGCACGAAAGGGGCGTCTACGGACTGACGGATGCCGGTCGCGAGGCGCTGCAGCGCTGGCCGCAGACGGATGGAATGCCGGGCGAGGGGCCGTGATCCGCAAACTCTGACGTGATTTGCGGCGGGCAGAACCACCGGCCGTCGCCGATGGTCAGTTTGTCCGCAGCCGGTTTCCCTGCTGGGTTGCAGGTGTTCTCGCGCGGCCGAAACCCGGTCCTACTTTGCCTTGTCTGATGTCAGGAATTGCGTGCACCAGTCGGAATTGCTGCCGGCCACGCGGATCGAGCGGATCACATAGTCGGCCGAAACCGTCAGCTGGACCGAGCAGCTCAGATATTCCGTGCGGGCATTGGCGATCTTCTTGCCGCGCTTGCCGTCCGATGTCTTGGCATATTCGGCCGGTGTGCGGCGCGTCTTGTAGCCGCCCTTCCAGGCGTAGACCGTGGAGCTGCCGCTTTCGACATCCGATATCGGCGGGCCGAACTTGGCGAAAAAGATGCCGGCCGGCTGGCCGTTCCAGCGGGCTTCGACGGCGTTTGTCGCCGGTCCCACGGTGGTGCATCCGGCAAGTGCCAGCGCAAGGCCGGCTACGGTCATCAGGCGGAAATTCATGTCGTCATCCCCAAGGGTTTTCGTTCTAAAACAGCGCCGGCGCAAAAACGCGCAACGCGCACGTTTTCAGGGCTTCCGGTCCTGCGTCTAGCGCTAAATGCGGCGAAAGAAAATCGGCTGTCTGACTTATAGCGCGATAATTTGGCAAGCGTTGCCGAAAGACCCCGGCAGGGGGCATGCACTGCAACCTTCACGCCACCAACGTTGCCCCGCTTGACGCGCCGGGTGTACAGATCCGAGCCAGTCCCCGCCAGACATCCTCGCCTGTGCCGGGTCTTGCAGCGGCCGGCCTCGGCGAAGCGTCGGTTTACCCTGCGAAAGCGATTTCACCCGCGAAAACAGGGGTTTCCGCAAGCGGATCCAGGCGCTGCGGCAAGTTTTCAAGACAGCCGTCCGGTTTTTGTCGTTTGCCGCTTGTGGAAAGGAAAATGCTGTTCTATAGAGGCGCCGCTGGTCACGGAGTGTAGCGCAGCCTGGTAGCGCACGTCGTTCGGGACGACGGGGTCGGAGGTTCGAATCCTCTCACTCCGACCAGCTTGATCCCCGAAAATTTTCTTAGATCCATCCCCGTGTGGCTGCTTTTTGCAGGCTTTAACACTGCGCCGAAAACATTGCGTGGCGGATACGGCTGGACCGTTTTCAGACCCGTGTGGTCCCGTGTTTCTGTTTCCCGTGAGCCCCAGCCTTATCTTTCATGCTGGCGAGCAGATCGAGCGCCTCCTCGAAGCTGATCTGCGCCCGGCGCGCCGGGTCGAAGTATTTCGGATAGAGGATATAGGCGGCCGTGAAGATCTCGACGACGCTTCGTCTGGCGGTGCGGCGCGGGCAGGGCTGGCGGTCATCGGTGGCGCCCCAGCCGGCATAGAAGGGCATGCCCAGGCAGGTGACCCGGATGCCCCGGATCAGAGCCTCGAAGCCGGCCAGCGATGTGATCGTGTAGACATGATCGACCGTCTCGAAGGCGTCGGACAGCGACAGGTCGCGGTCGAGAACCATGGCGATGGCGCGCACCTTGTCCGGGTCGGACTGGCCGCGACGGGTGCGGTGCAGCACTTCCGGATGCGGCTTGTAGATGATCTGCGCATCGGGGTTCTCCTTGGCGGCGATCGCCACCAGGTCGTTGTTGTCGATCCGCCGGCTGCACCCCTTGATGATCGAGGCATCACCCTCGACCTGCCCGACGACAAGCACGCGCTTGCGGTGTTTCGGGCCGTAGATCGCGGCAATGTCGACAGTGCCGCCCATATTGTACTTCGACAGGCGGGACAGAATGAGCCTGTCCATGCCGGCCTTGCCCCGCGCAAGAAGCGCCGGATCGGCACTGAAATCATGGTTCTCGATGATCTTTTCCATGTCCGAGGCCATGGTCGCGTCAAAATACATCGACGACGTGTCGAAGCAGAGCGACAGCGGCGGCGCCTTTGTCGCGCCGAGCGCCACCGAGCGCAGGAACCCGTCTTCGATCCGCACGATCGGGATGTTCCAGAACCGGCAGAACGGCTCGATCAGGCGCGGATATTTATAGCCCCAGACATAGATTTTCGACGGCCGCGCGGCGAGCGCCTGCGGCGCGACCAGGGTGAAGAACTGCCAGAGGAAAAACCATCTTTCCCGCCGCACGACATCTTCGCCGGAAAGCCAGTAGCCGACGTGGTCCTTCCAGGGCCGCAGACCCATGACATGGGCCCTTGGCCGCGAAAGCAGTGTAGGGCGCACGAAGGCAAGCCGCGCATAGAGATAAAGCGCCTTGAAAACCTGGAGCGGATTTGCTGGATTCATCTTGGTTTCCCCGTGCCTGTAACCCGTGTCCAGTGCCGGTAACGCTGCAATGGTGCATCCGATCTCAAGATGGCTGCCACGCAAGGCCTACCGATAATCGAACGGCACAGGCGAGACAAGGGTGGAACGCGCGACAAGGCTGCGGCTTGCCGGTTGAGGGGCGCTCGGCAAGCCCGAAAAGACGGGCCGTTGGCTCCAAATTGCCCGCGAAGCGCTCGACAAAGCAGCCATTCGCGCCTACCGATGCGTTGAAAAAGGAAGTTCATTTGCAGTTCAGACGCCTCATCCTTATCGTCGTCGCGTGTCTTTCGCTCTGGACATGCACCGGCATCGATAGCGCCTTTGCCTGGGGCACGACCGGGCATCGTGTCGTCGCATTGATTGCCGAGCGGCATCTGACGCCGGTGGCACGGGAGGCTGTGTCGATCCTGCTGGATAGCGAGGGAAAGGCGTCGATGGCCGATGTCGCCATGTGGGCCGACGACGTCCGCAGCCTGAAGATACCGGTCCAGCCGCTGCATACCGTGCGCATCCCGCTTGACCACAAACCCTATGATCCAGCGATGGCATGCCCGAAGGACCGCTGTGTGCTGGCCGCGATAGAGGCATCAACTGTAACGCTGGCGGACCCCGAAGCGCCGACTGCGGCGCGCATGGCGGCGCTGAAATATCTGGTGCATTTCATCGGCGACCTGCATCAGCCGCTGCATGCCAGCGCCGATACGGGTGAGGAACGCGTCGTCTCCGAGGCCAGGAAGCGCAAGCTGCACTGGGTCTGGGATGTCGGCATTATCCGGGCGCAGGACATGAATGCCCATACGCTGGCCGGCCTGATCGACGCCGATCGTCGACTCAAGGTGAGCACTCGAGGCACGCCCGTCGACTGGGCGCTGGAAGGCCGGAACATTGCGCGCGATCAGGTCTTCCCGCCGTTGCGCGGTTGGCGTGTCGATGGCACGGTTCAGTTGCCGGCAACCTACGCCCTGGACAACTGGCCTGTCGTCCGGTTGCGCCTGAAACAGGCTGGCCTGAGACTGGCGCGGCTTCTGAATGAAAATTTCCGATAAATGCGAGCGTGCGGCAAAAGCCGGGATGTTGCCGCTGGCAATCGGGCAGCATTTGCGGCTAAGACAACGCGCATGTCGCCACGCCACGGCTGAACAGGCATCCCTCTAACGGTTCCAGTCTGAACCGGACAAGTCTGAACGAAAAGGCCGAAGATCATGGACAAACCCTGGAGCAAGAGCGTCACGCTCGCCCTCGAAGGACCGGGAAAATATACGACGATCACCAACACCGTCGAGGCATCCTGGGCGATGATCGAGGACTGGCCGCTCGACGATGCCCCGCTGCTGACCCGGGCGCTGGATCTCTGCGCGGCCGTGGCCGAAGGCAAGAAACCGTCCGAAGACGCACGCAAGGCCTTCCTTGCGGCTGCAGCGGAGGCCGAGATCCATGTCCAGGACTAAGCTGCAGCACCATGGGAACATCGCATGAAAAAGATCGACGACCTGATCGCCTCGGTGCAGAGCATCCATGGCCGCTACGCCGCCGGCCGGATGGAGCGCGAGACGGTGCGCGAATGGGTGCTGGGTCTCGGTGGCTATCCATCGCCCTTCGCCGAGGCGCTTGCCATCGCCATGGACTGGTTTCGCGGCAAACATGACCTTGATGCAGAGGATCTCAAGACCCGCGATCTGGCCGTGCTGAAGGCGATTGCCGAGGCAGCGGAGACGTGATCGGCCGGTCTTTGATGATGTAAGATCGTTGTATGCTGGGCTCGATCTTCGCGATCAGTTGAGGTAGTGGAAAATCAGCCTTCGAACAAAAGTTGTCCTGATGAAATTCGACACGCCGACGATCGTGTCTGCAGCCACAAGGCAAATCGTCATTAATCCGCAAACCTCCGTGGACAAGACGTCGTTAGTGATCTTGGAGGCACCGGTCAGGGTTGCTGGCCGCCTCTTTTTCAAAGGTTCTATCGCTGCTTACAGCTATGTGCGTTTTGTTTGCCGGGTCGCAGACCGGACAGAAAGCATTGGGCGCTATTGATCCATCGTTCCTGGAGTTTGTATTGGCGACGGGCAGCACCCAACCGATTGGCTATCGCCACACCCATTTCAGCGGCGAGCAGATGCCTGGATTTCGCCGGAAGAGCAGAAAAAACAGCGGTTTCCGCCGAACAGCGGTAAACCAAAAGCCCGCATCGACAATGACGTGTGGATCGGCACAAATGCGATTGTCCTGTCTGGAACCACCGCCGGCGATGGGGCTATCATCGCTGCCGGCTCCGTGGTTACGAAGAATGTTCCGGCTTACGCAATTGTCGGTGGCGTGCCAGCGAAGGCCATTCGCTACCGCTTTTCAAGCGAGGTGATCCATCGGCTTCACTCTCTGCGGAGATGAAGGACAAGTGGGAATGTCACAAACATTCCATGCGCTACACGTCGGCTGATGATCGCCCGTTTTCCGCCTCAGAACAACTCCGGCCGCCGCTGCCGCAGGGCTTGAATTGCGACGAAGGTTTTCATGCAGCTGATCTGGAAACTGTCAGCCATCTCGGCGAGTTGTGAAAGCGGCAATTCGTGCACTTCTATGTCTTCGTGCTCGGCTGCCAGTCCGCCGCCTTCGGTGACGCGATCGGCTATGCTGTAGGGTGCAAGGTAAATGCTGGAGCGCTCCGTCGAAATACCAGGGGCAGCCCAAAAACTTCCGAGATATTCAAGCGTGGTAACGGCAACGCCGGCTTCCTCGAGTGCTTCGCGACGTGCGCATTCCTCGGCACCTTCCGTTTCGATTACACCGGCCGGAGCCTCATACAGCCGCTCTGTCTCTCCGGCGAAGATCAGTGGTGGACGGACCTGATAGACTAGGATCGCGACCTTGCGTTCCGGGTCGTAGGGCAGGACACTGGCAACCGCTCCGTGATCTTCGATCTGGTAGGTTCGCCGCCGGCCCTGCCGGTCGAGAAGATGCAGGAGGTAACATTTGCTCCAGCCATCATAGAATTTCTCGGCTTTCTCGATCGTGATCAGCGGCATTCGATACTCCGGCAAGGCTCAAACTCCGCGCAATCTAGCCCTTATTGCCCCATACGCAACAAAAAGGGGCCGCAAGCGACCCCTTTTCCCGTTCGACTTTTTCAAGTCCGGATTTTCCCGGATCAGCCGTCGATGCCATCAAAAATTTCGGCGGCGCGGCCGGCGTTGACGCGGCGCAGTTCGATCTCCTCGCGGCGGCTGGCGAAGAGTTCGCTGGCCAGAAGCTGGTCGGCAAGATCGGCCGGCAGCGAGAGGATGACGCGGCTGTCTTCGGTGTGGATGCCCGATAGCGACGAGCGCCGGCCGGTGATCATGCCGCCGGCCACCGTGTTGTTCGTGTCTGGGTCGATCAGGATGAAGGCGCCCGTCGTGCGGTTCTGCTCGTAGCTGTCAAAGATCGCCTGTTCGTCGAAGGCCAGATGCACCTTGCCGATGGCATTCATCGGCAGCGACTGCGCCGGGTTCCACTTGCCGCTCTTGAGATCCAGCTGGCTTGCCGGCTCGACGGTGACGCGCTGGCGGCGCGAGCCGCTCTTCAGCCAGTAGCGCTTGGAAGGCTGGATGCCGTCGGACTGCAGCGCCACGAGATGCGCGTCGAAGGCAAGGCCGGTCTGCGGCTGGCTGTCGATCGAAACGATCATGTCGCCGCGCGACACGTCCACCTGGCGATCAAGCACCAGCGTGATGGCGTCGCCGGCAACGGCTGCGTTGCGCACCAGATCGAAGGTGACGATCTTGGTGACATTGGCGACCATGCCGGACGGCAGGATGATGACGCTGTCGCCTGGCTTGACCGAGCCGCCGGCAACCGTGCCCTGATAGCCGCGGAAACTTTCGCCCGGACGCGAGACGCGCTGCACCGGCAGGCGGAAGCCGACGGTCTGCGACGAGCGCACTGTGGCCAGTTCCAGCACTTCGACCAGCGTCTGGCCGTCATACCAGGGCATCGAGGCCTTGCCGTCATAGACGACGTTTTCGCCCTTCAGCGCCGACACCGGGATTGCGGTGATCTGGCGCACGCCGAGCGACAGCGCCAGTTCGCGGAATTCATGGCTGATCTGGTCGAAGCGGGCACGGTCATAGCCGGTCAGGTCGATCTTGTTGACGGCCAGAACGAACTGCTTGATCCCCATCAGCGAGGCGATCGTGGCGTGGCGGCGGGTCTGTTCGAGCATGCCGACGCGTGCGTCGACCAGCAGGATGGCGAGATCGGCGGTCGATGCGCCGGTTGCCATGTTGCGGGTGTACTGCTCATGGCCGGGCGTGTCGGCAACGATGAAGGAGCGCTTGTCTGTGGCGAAATAGCGATAGGCGACATCGATGGTGATGCCCTGTTCGCGTTCGGCCTGCAGACCATCGAGCAGAAGCGCGAAATCGGGCAGGCCGAGATCGTTCTGCTTGCCACTGTCGCGGTGAAGCGTCGCTGCCTGGTCTTCCTTGACGGCCTTGGTGTCCCAGAGCAGGCGGCCGATCAGCGTCGACTTGCCGTCATCGACGCTGCCGCAGGTGATCAGGCGCAGCGGACGCGTATCGCGTCCGGCATGAACGGGCTCTGCATGCGGCGCTGCGGCGTGGGCGGCCGAGAGAGGGGCTGGCGCGGCGGCAACTGCGGAAACGGTCATCAGAAATATCCTTCGCGTTTTTTCTTTTCCATCGATCCGGACTGGTCGCGGTCGATAGCGCGGCCCTGGCGTTCGGAGACGGTGGCGATTTCAAGCTCGGCGATCACCTCGTCGAGCGTCGTGGCTGTGGAGCGGATACCGCCGGTCAGCGGCCAGCAGCCGAGCGTGCGGAAGCGCAGCATGCCTTCCTGCACCTGTTCGCCGGGCAGCGGTTCGAAGCGCGGATCCTCGGCCCAGACCAGCATGCCGTCGCGATCGACGAACTTGCGCGGCTTGGCGTAATAGAGTGGCACCAGCGGGATATCTTCCGCCTGGATGTAGCGCCAGATATCGACTTCGGTCCAGTTCGACAGCGGGAAGGCGCGCACGCTCTCCCCCTTTCTAATCATGCCGTTATACACGTTCCAGAGTTCCGGGCGCTGGTTGCGCGGGTCCCATTTGTGGTCGGGCGTGCGGAACGAATAGATGCGCTCCTTGGCGCGGCTGGCTTCCTCGTCGCGGCGCGCGCCGCCGAAGGCGGCATCATAGCCGCCTGCATCCAGGGCCTGGCGCAGCGCCTCGGTCTTCATGATGTCGGTGTAAAGCGCCGAGCCATGCGTGAACGGCGTGATGGTTTCGGCCGCACCGCGTGGATTTTTATGCTCGATCAGGTCGAGATCATATTCCTTCATCAGCGCATCGCGAAAGTCGATCATCTCCGGGAATTTCCAGCCCGTATTGACGTGCAAAAGCGGAAACGGCACGCGGCCCGGATAGAAGGCCTTGCGCGCCAGATGCAGGAGGACGGACGAATCCTTGCCGATCGAATAGAGCATGACCGGATTGTCGAACTCGGCTGCGACTTCGCGGAAAATGTGGATCGCTTCGTTTTCCAGCGCCTTTAGATGCGGGTCGAGCGGAATTTTCGTGCTCTGCGGATTGTGCAGTTCCGTTTCCGGATGGATGGGGGACATTTCAGTGCTCCGGGAAAATCAGTGTCAGGGGCGGCGCTGCGCGGTTATCGCGCGATGCTGCTTGCCAGGGGGGTGGCCAGATCGCTGGCCAGGGTGGTGGATTGCGGAAGGGTGGACGAAGCGGCTTCGGGGACGTGCAGGCCGCATTCGCGTTTTTCGTCGTTTTCCCACCACCAGCGGCCGGCGCGTTCCGGTTCGCCGGGCTTGATGGCGCGGGTGCAGGGTTCGCAGCCGATCGAGGGATAGCCGCGCTGGTGCAGTGGATTGACCGGGATCGCTTCCGAGGCGACATGCGCCTGGATCGTCTCGATGCTCCAGTCGGCCAGCGGATTGATCTTGATCAGGTTGCGGTCGGCATCGAATTCCGCAAACGGCGTCTCAGCGCGCGCGCCCGACTGTCCACGGCGAAGACCGGTGATCCAGTAGGTTGCGCCTTCGAGTGCTTTCGCAAGCGGCTTCAGCTTGCGAAAGCCACAACAGGCATGCCGGGCTTCGACGCTGTCGTAAAAGCCGTTCAGGCCGTAGGTGGCGGCATAGGCGTCGATGTCGGTCTGCTCGGGATAGAAGCGCTTGATGAGGATGCCGTAGGTTTCCTCGGTCCTGTCGATCAGCGCCACGGTTTCGTTAAACAGCCGGCCGGTTTCGAGCGTCGAGACCTCGATGCCGAACGGGCCTTTGCCGATCGCTGCCGTGATCACCTGGTCCTCGATGCCGAGGCTGGTGGTGAACACCGCCTTGCCCTCGAGATCAGCGACAAGCGCCAGCCGACCGGTCAGGTCGAGGCCGGCGAGTTGCTGGTTCAGCGTTTCGACAGTGCTTTCAAGAGATAGGGACGTCATTGCGGAATCCTGTCTGGTTGTCGCGGAATATCGCAGCCCAGTGTGACAAAAGACAGAAAAACGGATTTCAATTGCTGCGGGATCAGAGCAAATGTCTCTCACTTCATCAAAAATGGCGGAAAAACTAGTAATTTAGTAGATTACTATGGGCTTTCGAGCCGGGTTCGTCTTTGGTCCGAGCCAGACCTTGCATCGCCTGCCTCTGTCTAACCCGCAAACCGCAACCCGTGACCGCGTCGCCCGCCTGCCCAGGCATCGCCATCAGTATCCGGGGCAGGGGTCATCAAGGCAAGTCGGCCGTTTCCGGCGTCCCCCGATCGAATGTGCTGCTGGAAGCGGAGCTGTCGCTGCCGCACGATCGAAATCTCAGCGGGGGAGATGTTTCGAAATAAATATGATAAAGATAATCA
>NZ_LSRP01000073.1 GCF_001885585.1 Pararhizobium antarcticum | reverse complement strand
TCTTCGCAAAGGGTCAGAAGAAGGCCAGACCAGGTCTGGCAACTGAAATCGTCAAGCGATCCGATGCGGCCAAAGGCTTCGAGTTGTTGCCACGCCGATGGGTTGTCGAGCGAACCTTCGCATGGCTCGGACGATGCCGTAGACTGGCCAAGGACCTCGAAAACCTGTCAAGAAATGCGCTTGCCTTCCTCAAATTAGCCTCCATCCGCCTCATGCTGCGAAGGCTATGTTCAAAATGAGAAAGTGTTCGGACGGACTCTTAGAATGAACAGCCTCTCTCGAATGGCCTGGAATGTGCTGGGTTAAACCTTGGATATTTATGAGTTGAACAGCGATCAAGCTCACTTTGCGGCCGTAAACTGCCATGCAGTTTTGCAAATGGACCGGCGTCAAAGCAGACCGGGACCTACACTGCGGCCGGCGGCACTTTGGGCCCATTGCAGACGTTGCCGCCCAACTCCACGAACCACTCAGTAAGGCAATTTCGAGTGTCACACGCCCACAACGGCCTCTTCACTCTTTCGCCTATTCGGACTGAAGTTCTGAATTCGCCGATATCCGGGCGCTCGATGGCTCCGGGTAATTCCGGGTTAAGTGGCGGTCAAGTCCACGTTCGGGCCATCGGCAGACAGTCCGCTGGTAGAGCAAACAGCTCTTACGCTGATATGTGAGCCCTCGATCTAAATCCCTGATAACTGCACCACGGGGACCAAGCCTCCGACGACCCCATTTGCACAGCTTGCCGGGGGCGTTCACCGGACTTTGGTCCCTGTCCGGCTGCCAAGGGTCTGACTTCTTTGGGTTGGTAAAACGCGCTATGAACGGGGATGATTTGCAAAGTAGATACGTCGGAGGCGCGGGCACTGGCCGTAGGCATAAGCCTTGCCGGGCAGTTTGTACTCGCGGCTGCCGGTGTACTTCTGTTTGGAATGTCGGCGATCGGCATCTGGGTGAGCGGACGCATCGAGGATTCCGTGATCCACAATGCAGCGGCGGCAACTGCGCTTTATGTCGATAGCATAATCGCACCGCTAACGCAGGAACTGGCAAATTCCAATAATTTAGGCGAAGGAGCGCGCCTTGCGCTTACAGAAACCCTCTCGCAGGGTGTTCTCAGTGAAAAACTGTTTGCCTTCAAGATATGGAAGCCCGATGGCACGGTCGTCTTCAGCAACGAGGATGGGGCGATCGGCAAGCGCTTTGAGATGACGGACGGACTGATAGCGGCCAAGGCCGGACAAATCCACGCCGAATTCGATCAGCTCGAAGGCCCCGAAAACGAATTGGAGCGGCAGAGCGGCATACCTCTGCTGGAAATCTACAGCCCGATCCGAGAGCCCTGGTCGGGTGACATCATCGGTATTGCCGAATTCTACGAGATTGGCGCAGATCTGCGCTCTGAGCTGACAAGTTCACGGCTACAAAGCTGGCTCATCGTCGGCGTGGTGACGGTGGGCATGCTCGCCCTACTGTTCGGCGTCGTCGCGCGCGGCAGCCGTCTCATCATCCGCCAGCGCGCGGCGCTTGACGAGAAGGTGGAGACGCTGTCCGCGTTGCTGGCGCAAAACGAGGCGCTGCGCCGCCGAGCAGACCAGGCTACCCACCGCACAGCGGACCTCAACGAACGCTACTTGCGACGTATCTCAGCGGAACTTCACGACGGACCGGCGCAACTGCTGGCCTTCGCGTCGTTGCGGCTCGGATCGATCTTTCCCCCTGGATCGACAGGTGATGATAGAGAGAGGGTCAGGACGGCACTCGATGATGCGATGCGCGACATCCGCAACATCTGCCGCGGTCTGACATTACCGGAACTGTATGGGCTTGGTATCGAGAGCGTTTTGAAGCGCGTCGTTGCCGCACATGAAAGTCGGACCGGAACACGCGTCGCCTTGCTCTGCAATCCAGTGCTTCCGGATCTGTCGAAAGCCGAAAAGATTTGCGCCTATCGCTTCGTCCAGGAGACGCTCAACAATGCCGCCCGCCATGCAGGGGGTATCGGCCAGCAGGTGACGGCTGCAGCGGTTGAGGGCGGGATCGAGATCGCAGTCAGCGACAAAGGGCCCGGCTTCGATCGCCACACCGCCGGTGAAGGCCTCGGCCTTCTGGGACTGGAGGAACGGATTGCCGGTCTTGGCGGTACGCTCAACCTCGTTTCGCAAAACGGCACGCGCCTGACTATGCGCCTGCCAGGGAAGACCATGCCATGACTGAAAGAGCCATCCGTATCCTGGTTATCGATGACCATCCGATGTTTCGGGAAGGCGTTTCGAGAAGTCTTTCGGAACAACCAGACATGAACGTCTGCGGTGAAGGGGCGTCCTCCGAGGAGGCGATCCGGCTTGACCGGGAGCTAAAGCCCGAGGTCATATTGCTTGATCTTTCCATGCCCGGTGGGGGGGTGCACGCCCTACGCCTTATACTCGAACAGTCGCCCGACGTGCGAATTGTCGTACTGACGGCGTCCGAGGCGGACGAAGACGTGTTGATGGCGCTCAGGTCCGGCGCGATCGGCTATGTCCTGAAAGGCGTTCCCGCCGCGACACTGATCGAAGTGGTTCGGGGCGCAATCATGGGGGAAAGCTATGTCTCGCCGGCACTAGCGGCACGGATCTTGGCTGAGCTGCGCACGGTGGCGCCGGTCATTGCTGGAAGGGAGAAAAGCGACAGCACACAGGACATACTGGCGAGCCTGACGCGTCGCGAAGAGGAAATTCTCAAGCTGGTGGCTGCTGGCAATAGCAACAAGGAAGTCGCCCGGCGGCTCGATCTGCAGGAAAAGACGATCAAGCACCATATGACCAGGATCCTGCAGAAGCTCAACGTGCGCAATCGGACAGAGGCCGCCATGCTGCTTCGGGACGCAAGTCACCCGTCATGACCGCTCCTTGTCGGGGAGATCGCTAGAACTTCGTGTAGTCGGACATCCTCGCCTTGCGGTTGATCACCACCCGGCCCGCCGGGTCGAACACCTGGTAGCGGCCATTGCGGATCTGAGCCCGCCATCCACCATCATATGTATGCCGGCGTTCCTCACCTTCCCTTCGCTTCCCGCCGTGACCGGAATCGTCGTTTCCGCGCTTGGCATCACGGGTATCGTCACCGCTACTGCCCTTTCCGCTGTGTGAGGAGGCGCCGGAATTATCGGACCCATCATCATTGTCGGAGCCATGCCCAGCGGAACCTGAATCGCCTGAGCCATCCGAGCCTGAATGATCGGAGCCTCGCCCGCCGGAACTGCCGTCCTTGGCCCATGCGTGGTGCGGGGTCGCCAGAAGCAGGGCCAAGCCGACGAACAGCAGAGCGGTGCGAAAGGCGGCACCATAAAATCTGGAATTTTGCGTCAAGATGTCCACTCCGTGCCATTGGATATCGTTCCAACCGGATCACCGGCGCATCCTAAAGGGCTGCGCCGGTGGATTAAACAATGTTCGAATCCGTGTCTGCATAGATCATTCGGTTTAGCTGCGGCGACCGCCATGATCGTCGCCGGTTGCGTCGTCCGATCCGCGGCCACGGCGGTTGTGGCCGGGCTGGTCGTCGGTGCCGCGACCGCGCCTGACATGGCCCGGCTTGTCATCAGTGCCCCGACCGTGACGGACATGACCTGGCTTATCGTCTGCGCTGCGGCGCGCGATCTGCGTTCCTTCCAGCTTCAGCAGGAATGTATGGTTCGGGCCGTCGTCACGGCCGCGGCCGCGGCGGATATGGCCTGGCTTGTCATCGGCGCCCCTCTTCACAAAAAGGACGTTGCGATGCTCGAGGCGGGTAGAACTTGCGGGGATATCGAGTTTGCCGCTCAAGGCAGCATTGGCAGGAATAGCGGGAGACAGGATGGCCAGCACGATCGCCGAGCGCAGGATATATTGGGTCATCGACATTGTATTGCTCCTCAAACTGGGTTTGGACTGATACCGAAGAAAGCCCTTTGGCATGTCACAGCGACATGATGCGCCCAGGCGGCATGCGCTGTGAACGGCCCTAAGACCTTATAGAGCGCAACAGGGACCTTGGTCCGGTGCTGACCAATTGGAACTCAGAAAGTCCGGCTCTTAACCGGACCTTTCAATTCGCACCTCCCACGTCAGGTGAACGAACGGAATGCGATGCATCAATTATCGGGGGAAATTCTCTTCATGTTGGTCTTCGTCCAAGGAGGCATGCAGCATTTGAAAAGCTTCACTCATTCGCCTGTTCGGACTGTCGTTCTGAATTAAGCGATATCCGGGCCGCTCGGCGGTCCCCGGTCTTTACGGGTTTGAGGCCGGTCAAGTCCACGTTGGGGCCGGGAGCGGACCGTCGGCTTGACGACGCCCTGCAGGCAAAGCTGACGTCGCAGTTCCTTCCGCTTAGGTCTGAGTTTGGGCCATTGCGGTCACCCACATCGGAGAAATCGTTGCGAATTCTCGCATTCGCGATTCGAGCCCGGTTCTCCAAGTTATAAGGGTAATTTCCAGCCGCAATGTCGGTGTTTGCGCGAAGTGAAGGCGCATGTCGGTCCTTGTCTGTAGACAAAAAATGGGCTCTCTAGGAACAATTCACGAAGATGCGGACAGGTAGGTCCGCCGGTTGTCATAGGAGCCGCTGTTGCAGAGTCTCAGAAATGGAACGTGGCTCAATAAGCCCACAAAAGCAGAAGCGTCGGAGATCGAACTTCTCGTAACGACTGACGCCGACACCGATTTCTGGCGAGAGACCCACTATGGCTTTGTCCGTGACAACGGGCACTTCTATGCATTCCAAACCGATGGCGATTTCACCGCCCAGGTTCGCGTCCAGTCACATTTCAAACATCTCTACGATCAGGCTGGCCTCATGGTCAGGATCGACGAAAGACGATGGGTCAAGACCGGCATCGAGTTCTCGGACGGATATGGCTTGCTGGGCAGTGTGCTGACGGATGAAGCCTCTGACTGGGCTACGGGGCGATATGACGGCAATCCATCGGATTTCTGGATAAGGGTGACCGTCCAGAGCGGCGTTTTAAGGATACAGGTATCGAACGATGGCAAGACTTGGCCACTGGTCCGCCTCTGCCCATTCCCAAAGATGGATCGTTATCTTGTCGGCCCCATGTGTTGCACTCCCGAACGGGAAGGCTTGGAAGTAAGATTTAGTGAGTGGCACCTCGGGCAGGTCTTGTGCAAAGACCTTCACGACTTGTCGTAGCCGCCGGAGCGCTCTTCATTTAGGCAGTCGCAATGTCCGGTGTTCGCCCGAAGCCGCCGATCCTCGGCCGCAGTTCGCTCAACCGATCACTAGCCCCCGCAAAAATCGGAGGCGACATTTCAATTCCTGAGACTCACAACGCGCTTAGCATCAGATGCGGTGTCCCATTTGATGTCTTGCGTACAGACATTCCGTGGATGTCGACCACACCTCTTGCTACTCGGCGCATGTTGGAAAAGCTGTCGAAGATAACGGTGTCCACCGGCTCATCGAAACGGACGGAGACCGAATAGTGCGGGCCCGAGGACGATATTGCGTTGATTTCGCCCTTGAAGGGTTGCCCGAGATACCGCCCCTGCACTCTTTGATGCAAATGGAACGGAGAGGGAGCGGCCTTGACCAGTCGGGCGGACAAAGTGTTCCAATCGCGCGCACCGTTCTGCCGGGCGACAATCTCCAGCGCCTGGGCATGGCCTAACACCGTTCCGTCACTGGCAAGTGCGTTCCTCAGAGATTTTGCGTGCGCCTTGGCTTCTGCGATAGTCCTGACTGTCATGACAGGTTCTCCACGGACCTCAGCCCGATACCGGCGTTTCCTCGCGCCTTAATCGCGGCAGCAAGCACAAGAGTTGCAATGATTGCGGCCACACCATCGGCCAACGGATAGGCGAACCAGATCGCATCCGCGCCCAGCATGGCAGCCGTTGCTGCGACGAGGACAGGCAAGAGTACAAAAGGCTTGACCATGGTCAGAAGAGCCGCGCGGGCCGGTTGACCGATGGCCTGGAAATAAAGCCCCAGCACAAGAACTGGCCCAGACAAAAGATAGATCGCAGCCATCGGCCGAAGCATTCGACCGACCTCGCCAATGACATCCGGATCGGCGACAAAGGCTGCTCCGACGACCGTGCCCGCACTGAACAGCAAAACCTCGACGGCAAGACAGTAGAGCAATGCGCTTGCTGCGGCGAGCCGAAGGACCGCATCCGAGCGGGCGTAAAGACGCGCTCCGACATTGTTGCCGACGATGCTCTGCATCGCCATCGCGATCGCCATGATTGGCAGAAAGGCAAAGCCGAAGATGCGTGTCACGATTCCGTAGGCGGCAATGGTCCTGGCATAGTCGGCACTGCCTGCAAGACGGAGGGCGAGAACCACGCTGGCGGCTGAAAGCGCCATTCCGATAAAACCCAGACTGACGGGTGCGCCCAGTGCAAGAATAGGCCTCCAACTGCCGGTCCAGCGGTTCTGCCGGAGACTGCTGAGCGGCATCATTCCGCCTATGAAGCGGCGCAGCCCAGCCAGAAGCATCAGACCAAGCGCCTGCGCCAGAACCGTACCTGCGGCTGAACCCGCAACACCGAGCTCCAGCACCACGACCAGAACGTAGTTCATCAGAATGTTGATGAGCGTGACCACAAGCGACAGGAGCGCCATCAATCCCGCCTGACCTTCGTTCCTCCAGGCATCGGCATGGACACCCAGCAGAAATTGTATCGGCGTTCCGAATACGGTGATTGCCAGGAAAACCCAGACCATTTCGGCAACCGGACCATTGGAACCCGCAATGCGTAGGGCGAAACTCCACCCGCCTGCACAGAAGACAACGATCAGCATTGACGCGATCAACAACGCGAGTCCATGAGCACCAGCGAATGTCGCGTTGGCAGCGTTACGGTCGTCGGCGCCAAGCTGGCGAGCCAGCAGGCTCGACATTCCGCCACTGACAAGGGTGGAAAGCGCGATCGACAGCATCAGGACTGGAAAGGCCATGCCGACTGCCGCCATAGCCTGCGCACCGACGAAATGCCCGAGAAAGACGGCGTCGATGATACCCAGCATCCCGTTCATCACCATGATGGCGACAATAGGAAACGCGGTGGCGGCAAAAATTCTGCCTGGCGAGGCAGTCAGAAAACGGTTCTCGGGCGATTGTCGCAAAGACATCACTCACTCCTCCAAAGAGGCATTTCGACTGTGATGGGTGCCTGCATTGCCACCGACGAAATGCTTCGAGGGTGAGAAAAATTGTCATATGCCGGGCTTTACCGTGACTTGCGTCTGCAGGCGGCAGGTGCTCGGAACCTTCCTCAAGACAATCACCAAAGCCAAATATAGTCAATAGAAGCGTGCATCAGAAATCTGCGCACGTCTGGGATAAGCCGTGCTTTGCAAAAGTGCGGATCAAGCGAGACTGGCCGTCTCACCTTCTGCAACGCAGCAGATCGACCGCACGCAATGAGGCAGTGACTGGTTTCAGGCCCGCGCGACGGTGACCTTTATGACCGATATGAAGGTAAAAAGCTGCCGCGCGCCCTATCGCTGCGGTACCGTAAACGTGGTGACAGAAAGCGGAAATCATTGCCGCCTGCCCCTCCCGTTGACTGATGCCCAAACCCAGGCCTCAAAGGTGGCATTCACGGTCGATAGCGGTCGGAAAAAACACAACGAATTCGGCGCTTCACCTCAACCATTGAAAATGGCAGTGAGAATACAGGCGCCGCAGCCAGCCGGTTTAAATAACAAATTCAAAACCATAGACGGCAAGCGCGGCGGCTTAGTCATACCGCCCCCTGTCGTGTTCGTGTTGCAGCCACTCCCCTGATTTACCACGTTTACCTGCTCACTGGACTGGCCCACGCGCCATGGAACGCAACGGGGCGACGGGGATCGGCTGGATAGATGAGGAAAGAATGAACTAGACGCAGGCCGCGCGCGCCGCGCGTTTGGTTTTTGTCGATCTGGTCGAGAGAGCAGCTTTGCTGAACAAGACAACCAGCATCTGAAGCAAGCTGCGCCGCTTCTTTCGTCGAAATGAAAACAGGGACTTTTCCATCGGGGATTTAGCGTGGGATGCGGCAGTTTCAGCCTGGCCGGTTTGCTGATCGTGTCGGCTCGGGGAGAACATCACTGTTCAAATCGACCTGCCTTGAGGGGCGACCCTCCTGCGTTCCGATGATGGTCCGTCGCTAAAAAGCTACGTTCAATACACCGCACATTCTTCGGCGAATTCCGGCATGCGCGGGGGCCAGCGATGACCGGAACAAAAACGTGTCATCGCCGTCATCCAGCCGCGATCAGCTCTTGGGGTCGCCGTCGAGGATCGAGGGGGTGGTGTCGCGGCGGGGCTTGGGGAAGAGGGTGGTGATGTTGGAGCCCTCGCCCTTTTGCCTGGCTTCGCCTTCGTGCCTTCGGCTGCGGGCCTGCAGGATGCGGTTGATGCGGCGCAGGAACTCGGCGCGCGGGTCGTAATAGGTTGGACGCTCGGGGATCTGCAGCTTGTATTCGAGAGACAGCGATTCGATCAGGTCGAGCGCACGGATGCCCAGCCGTGAAAAATCCTCTTCGCGACGCTCGAACAGCTCGTTGAAGGCGGGCGGGGCCACTTCCAGCGAATCGAGACCGTCAAGGACATTGCGGACCCGGTTCGGCATCCACAGGAGCTGCTCGGCCAGATCGGGCTGCAGCACGCTCCAGTCGACATCGCGCGGCAGATTGAGACGGGGATCATCGATATGGAAGATGAATTCGGACGGATCGGCCGGGTTGAATTCCGGGGTATCGCTGACGGCTGCGTGACAGGCGCCAACAAAATCGTCAAGCGCCACCACAGTGCGCACAGCCAGTTGCCGCGCTTCGAGAACGGAGCGCGCGCTCAAGGTCTGCCGTGCCGCCGAGCGCGACGACGCAGTCGACATCAGCCATCCGGCGATAACGCCGACCAAGGTGAGTCCGGCGCCGACGAAGACGGGTCCAGTTCCACTACCCAGAATCTCGTTCAATATGAAGTCCCTGCGTTCGAGCGATATTCAATATCTAGTGGCTTGCGCTGCAAACGACAAGTGACCACAGCGAGGGACAGCGTTGCATTCCTGACAGATCACGCCTTCTCGGCCGCACCTGCCCGGCCTCGGATCGCAGCAGCGTATCAGGCGAGCGCGCCCTGTGCCTGTTCGGCATAGGCATCCTGCAACTGGATCTGCACGGCCTGCATGAACAGGCGGGCCTGGAAAGCGATTTCAGCGTCGCTGACGCCGTTTGCCATGAGGGCGCCCCTGAATGCCACCATCTCGGTGCGCCAGAAACGATTGGCTGCTTCACCATGGATGGCCTGGAGCGCGTCCGCGCAACGCTTTACGTCGGCCACGCGCCGATCTGCCGGAAATTGTACGAGTGTCATCTGTTCTCCAACCCACCTGTCGAATCATATGGGATGGTTCCAACATCGCTGCCAGTCCTTCACAAAACCTAAACGCGCCGACCATGATCATCCGGATCGGGCCGGAAGGACAAAATTTCGTGCCCGTCGGCGCTCAGGCGCCGTATTCCGCGTCCGTGACCTTCTCCATCCAGTCGACGGCCTTGCCATCCAGCGTCTCCTGAATGGCGATGTGGGTCATGGCCGTCGAGGGTGCCGCGCCGTGCCAGTGTTTTTCGCCCGGCTCGAACCAGACGACATCTCCGGGGCGGATCTCCTCGACCGGCCCCCCGTGACGCTGGACCCGGCCGCAGCCGGCCGTGACGATCAGCACCTGGCCCAGCGGATGGGTATGCCAGGCGGTGCGTGCACCGGGCTCGAAGGTGACGGCGTTGCCGGCCGCACGGGCGGGTTCGCGCAGCGGAAATAGCGGATCGATGCGCACAGTCCCGGAAAACCAGTCCGCCGGCCCCGGGGCCGATGGCTGCGAACCGCTTTTCTTGATCTCCATGGTCATGCCCTTCTCAATGCCGCTCGCCCGGAGCAGCGCCCATAAATCTTGTCTTACGACCGCAGTGGACCGTCGGACACGGCAGCAATCGCTGCGGCCAACGTATCGCCGGAATAGGGCTTGATCACGACATGCACATCCGGCCCCGGCTGGATGCCCTCGTGATTGCTGTGGCCGGTGGCATAGATGACCGGCAGGGACGGGAAGATAGCCCGGGCGCGTTCGACCAGCATGATGCCCGACATATCGGGAAGGCCGACATCGGTCACGAGGATGTCGATGCTGCGCTCGGCCAGAAGGGCAAGGGCCGACTTCGCATCCGCAGCCTCAAGCACCGTGTGGCCGAGATCCTCGAGAATTTCGACGGTGCTCACCCGGATCAGCCAGTCGTCCTCGCAGACGAGAATCGTCCGTGCCTTGCCGACGGTCGGTTTGTCCGCGGCAGCTTCGGCAGACGCTGGCGCCGTCTGCTGCGTTGTCGTCACCGGTGCGGTGCCGTCGTCTTCGCCCCTGTCTTCGGTCGGAACGTCGCCTGCCGCAGCATTCTTTGCCAGGACATAGCGGATTTTTCGCGCCAGCGCCTCGCGGGTGTAGGGCTTGCTGAGCAGTTCGACCCCTTCGTCGAGACGGCCGGAATGCACGATCGAGTTTTCGGTATAGCCCGATGTGAACAGCACGCTGATGCCGGGCAGGCGTTCGCGGGCCTTGCGCGCCAGTTCCGGGCTTTTCATCGGGCCGGGCATGACCACGTCGGTGAACAGGAGATCGATCGCCATGCCGCTTTCGATCACGGTCAGCGCACTTTGGGCATCCTTGGATTTCAAAACGCTGTAACCAAGATCGCTCAACAAAGCGACAACGGTTTCGCGCACGGCCTCGTCGTCCTCGGCGATCAGGATGGTTTCGCTGCCGCCGGTGATCGGGCCGCAATCGATATCGACCAGCCGGTCCTCCGATTGCATCGAGCGCGGCAGATAGAGCTTGATCGTCGTGCCCTGCCCCGGCTCGCTATAGATGTTGATGTGGCCGCCGGACTGCTTGACGAAGCCGTAGACCATGGAAAGCCCGAGCCCGGTGCCCTTGCCCTCCGGCTTTGTCGTAAAGAAGGGTTCGAACACCTGGTCCAGAACCTCGCGCGACATGCCGGCGCCGGTGTCGGTGACCGCCAGGATGACATATTGCCCCGGCGTCACGTCACTGTAGTTTGCAGCATATTTGTCGTCGAGAAAGGCGTTTCCGGCTTCGATCGTCAGGCGACCGCTGCCTTCCATCGCGTCACGGGCGTTGATTGCAAGGTTGAGGATGGCATTTTCGACATTGCTGGGATCGATGAAGGTATTCCACAGACCACCCGCGACGATGGTCTCGACCTCAATGGCCTCGCCAAGCGCCCGACGCAGGATGTCGTCCATGTTGCGCACCAGCCGGCCGATATTGACCACTTTCGGCGCCAGCGGCTGGCGACGACCGAAGGCAAGCAGCTGTGAAGCGAGCTTGGAGCCGCGGGCAACGCCGGCCATGGCATTCTGCAGGCGCTGCTCGGCGCGAGCATTGCCTTCGAGATCACCGGCGAGCAGCTGCATGTTGCCGCTGATCACCTGCAGCAGATTGTTGAAATCATGGGCGACGCCGCCGGTCAAATTGCCGATCGATTCCATCTTCTGGCTCTGGCGCAAGGCATCCTGCGTCCGCAGGAGTTCGGTGGTGCGCGCCTCGACGCGCTCCTCAAGCGTTACCGCAAGATCGGCGAGCGCCGCTTCCGCAGCCTTCTGGTCCTCGATGTCCGTATTGGTGCCAATCCATCGTTCGAGCACCCCGGAAGCGCAACGAATGGGTACGGCGCGGGCGATGTACCAGCGATAGACGCCATCATGGCGGCGCAGCCGGAACTCGACCTCATAGGGCGCGCCGATCCGGCAGGCTTCGGCCCAGGAACTGGCCGTTGATTCGACGTCATCCGGATGCAGCATGGCGACCCATCCGGTGCCGTCCAGCATTCCGGGCGAGGCACCGCTATAGGCGTAGACGCGATCATTGAACCAGTCGAGCGTGCCGTCGGGGCCTGCCGTCCAGACATGGTTGGGCATGGATTGTGCCAGCGAGCGGAACCGCCCCTCGCTTTCGAGGATGGCCTTTTCGGTGACTTTCCGGGCCGATATATCCACGAACAGAACGGCGAACGTGTCCGGACCGACCTTGCGCGCACGGGCCTCAAACCAGCGATCCGCCAGGGTGGGGACATGCACCTCGAACTGCCGCGCTTCGCCGGTCTCGACGACACCAGCATAGGTGGCGATCAGGTCGTCTGGCACACCCGGGATGACGTCGCGGCACCTGCGGCCGATGGCCGTTGCCGCAGCAAGACCTGTCTGCCCCTCGAAGGCGGGATTGATCTCGACGAAGGTGAAGTCATAGACGATACCCGCCGCATTGCGCAGGATCTCGCCAATGAAAAACCCCTCCTGCATCTGCTCGAACAGGCCCCGCCAGCGGGCCTCGCTCTCCTGAATGGCGGCCTCGGACACCTTGCGTGCGGTGATGTCGAAGGCGATGCCGATAAACCGGCGCTGTCCGCTTTCGGCGCTTGAAACCACCTCGCCGCGTCGCGCGATCCAGCGCACGCTGCCGGTCTGGGGATCGATCCGTCGATATTCGGCGTATTCCAGCGGATTGGCTTCGGCCAGCTTCGCAGGCCCCGTGACCGCCCGGTCATCAGGATGCAGGAGGCCGACAAGCAGCTTGTCGGTGACCTGGACATCCGGGTCCAGCCCCCAGATCCGCCTGTATTCGTCGGAGACGTCGAGCCGCCCGGTCTCCGGATACCACTCGAATGTCCCGATGCGCCCGGCCTCCTGCGCGATCCGCAGGCGTTGTTCGACGCGGACACGTTCGGTGGTTTCCTTGACGATCGACAGGACGCCAGCCGGCGCGCCGTGCTCGTCGAGGATCGGGCTGTAGTCGAGATTGAGCCAGACATCCTCCGGAATGCCCTTGCGCTCCAGCACGAGATGCTGGTCGCGGTAGGCAAGCGTTCCGCCGGCCAGAACGACATTGACAATATTGTCGTTGAACGCCGCCACTTCCGGCCAGCCTTGGCGAACATTGCTGCCGAGCAGGCCCGGGTGACGGCGGCCGGCGAAAGCGGCATAGGCATCATTGTAGATCATCACGCCCTCCTGCCCCCAGAGCAGGACGATCGGGACATTGGCGCGCAGCACCGTGGCGACGATGATCTTGAGTGGCGCCGGCCAGCCGGCAACATCGCCGAGCGGCGTCTTTTCCCAATTGAAATGCCGGATCAGGGACGCCATCGGCCCATCCGACGACAGGAAGGAGAATGGCGAGGAGAAGGTGTGCATGGAGACCTGGATATGGATGAGTGAGCACGACGATGTGTAGGCGCAGGCTGAGACATGGCAGGAGCGACACGGTTATAGAACCTGGACACATGGACGGCTCGGAAAAGAACGCCCCCACCACTTTCCCATCGCACAATACTAGGGCGCGCAGAACCTCCGACAAGGGCCTCTGAGAAAGAAATCCGACCCGTAAAAGATTGCCGTTCGCATCCCCGATAACCGCGTTTCTCGGCGCCTGAATTCATGGTATGAACTTTCTTCTGAAAGCCTGTCAACACGGAGGAACTGCGATGCACTACAGCGTTCAGATTTTCACCTGGAGCCCGAAGCTTGGCGTCCATCAGGTTGGGTCGTCAATCGAGATCGACGCGGTCAGTCCGAAATTCGCGGCCACGACGCTGCTCGGGATGCGGCTGGAGGAGACCGGCAGCTCCCGGAACCTCGCAGTTCGCGTGTGGAAAGCCGCAGACGCCGACAGGGCGGATTGCCACTGCTACTACTACCACTGAAGCAGAAGAAACCGACAATGGAGGAGGATGCCAGCCGGGCACCGCCCGCCTGCACGTCTCTGGCTGCGCCTATCACTCATGGTCCTCGATTTCGAAGATAAGCCTCGCCACGAACACCGTCTGGTAGCGCTCGTCGAGAACTTCTATGACAAGGTCGGAGTTTTCCGGGTCCGGCAGTCCGTCGCTGGCCATCTCGATGAGCGCCGTCGATGCCTCGCGCTTCGCGGCCACGACATCGGCGAATTCAAAACCAGCATCGACCGGACCCTCGAACGGGGCGATGCAACCCGCCTGTGCCACCATGAAATAGTACCTTGGCATATGCCGTTTCCTGTGCGCCCGGCTTGAAGGGCAATTCCCCGCCAGAACATCCCGCCTGCAATATGTCTTCTGGGTTTTGGAACGACAGCGAGGCCAGTCTGTTCCTGACGTCCGTGACAAATAAATTCGATCGCCAAGGGAACAAAATGGCGCGCTGCACAATTTAGCAGTTCATTATGGGGCAACAGGGGTTTCGACCATGGACGTCAAAGTCAATCAATACCGTGTGGAATCCGGCCATTGGCAGAGCCTTGGCGCCACGCCGGATGCTGACGGAACCAATTTTTCCCTGTTTTCGGCCCATGCCGAGCGTGTCGAACTTTGCCTTTTCGACGACAGCGGCACCATCGAGACCGCGCGCATCGAACTGCCGGAATTCACTAACGAGATCTGGCATGGCTACGTGCCCGGCCTGAAACCCGGCGCCCTCTACGGCTATCGTGTGCATGGTCCGTTTGATCCGGAAAACGGCCATCGGTTCAATGCCAACAAATTGCTTGTCGACCCCTATGCCCGTGAGCTGGTCGGATCGCTCGACTGGTCGCCGGCGCATTTCGGCTACAATGCCGACAGCGAGGACAAGGACCTGTCCTTCAACGACCAGGACAGCGCCGCAGGCATGCCCAAATGCCGGGTCATCGACCCGAAGGCGTATGACTGGGGACGCGACACGGCCCCGAACGTGCCGTGGTCCAACACGATTTTCTACGAGACCCACGTCAAGGGCTTCACCCAGTTGCATCCCGCCATCCCAGAGGACCATCGCGGCACGTTCGAGGGCATGGGGCATGCGGCGATCGTCGACTATATCAAGAACCTCGGCATCACATCGGTCGAACTCATGCCGATCCATGAATTTCCGGACGACGATTTCCTGCTGAAGAAAGGCCTTCGCAACTTCTGGGGCTACAACACGCTCGGTTTCTTCGCCCCTGCCCAGCGCTATTACGGCCCGCGCGGCATCGCCGGATTCCGCGACATGGTGCGCGCCTTCCACGATGCCGGCATCGAGGTCATCCTCGACGTTGTCTACAACCACACCGCCGAAGGCAACGAGATGGGGCCGACCCTGTCGTTCAAAGGCATCGACAACCTCTCCTACTATCGCACCATGCCCGACAATCATCGCTACTACATCAACGACACCGGCACGGGAAACACCGTCAACACCTCGCATCCGCGCGTGCTGCAGATGGTCACGGATTCGCTGCGCTACTGGGTCGAGCACATGCATATCGACGGCTTCCGTTTCGATCTCGGCACGATCCTGGGCCGCGAGCCGGAAGGTTTCGACCAGCGCAGCGGTTTCTTCGACGCTGTCGGCCAGGATCCGCTGCTGTCGAAGGTCAAGCTGGTCGGCGAGCCCTGGGATATCGGCCCGGGCGGCTACCAGGTTGGCGGTTTCCCCCCGGGCTGGGCCGAATGGAACGACAAGTACCGCGACAAGGTTCGGGACTACTGGAAGAACACGCCGGGCGTAGAGCCCGATCTTGCCGCCCGGCTGCTCGGTTCCGGCGACATTTACGATCACCGCGGCCGCCGCCCTTGGTCGACGGTCAACTTCATCTCCGCCCATGACGGCTTCACGCTGAACGATCTCGTTTCCTACAACGACAAGCACAATGACGACAATGGCGAGGACAATCGCGACGGCCACAGCGACAACCGCAGCGACAATTACGGCGCGGAAGGCCCGACCGACGACGCCGGCATCAACGCCGTTCGTGACCGTCAGAAGCGCAATATGCTCGCCACACTGTTCCTCTCGCACGGCACGCCGATGCTTCTGGCCGGCGACGAATTCGGCCGCAGCCAGATGGGAAACAACAATGGCTACTGCCAGGACAGCGAAATCAGCTGGGTGCATTGGGAAGGCACGCCCGATAGCGGCGCGCAACTCCAGGACTTCACCCGCCGGCTGATCGCGCTGCGCCACGAACAGCCGCTGCTGCGGCGGGAGAGCTGGCGTGACGGAACCGTGATCAACTGGGTCAGCGCCGACGGCACGCCCCATCTCGGCGATGACTGGGGTGCGGGCACGGATGCCGTTCTGGGGCTGCATCTCCTGCGCGAAGACCTGCGTCAGGATGAGACTGTCTGGTCCGACGTGCTCATCCTGTTCAACCCGACGGATGCCGGGGTCTCCTTCACCGTGCCGGCGCCCCAGGAAGGTGCCTGGGGGCTGGCCTTCACGACCTCCGATCCATCGGCCGATACGATCAACCTTGCCGCCGGCAAAGCCTTTGAACTGGAAGCCCGCAGCATGACCCTTTTTCACCGGGTTTGAAGCGTCCACCGCGTTTGAAGGGCCACGACGTATGGCCAAGCCTCAAAACGCCGGCCGGGTGAAAGGTCACTCGGCGGCGTTGGCGCGCTCTGCGGGCGCATAGGCAAAACGCGGCAGGAGCTTGGAATAGAGCGCCGCATATTGCTCGGCGCTCCGCTCCCATGAAAAATTGGCCTTCATGCCCTGGTTCTGCAGTCGTGCCCACTTCTTCGGATCGCTATAGGCAGCCAGCGCCCGGCGAACGGCAAGGCGCAGGTTGTCCGCTGTGGCCGGATGAAACTGGAAACCGGTTGCGACACGGGCGGACATCGCCGCATCATTGGCATCGATGATCGTTTCTGAGAGACCACCGGTGCGCGAGACGACCGGCACGCAGCCATAGCGCAGGGCGTAAAGCTGCGTCAGGCCGCAGGGCTCGAAGCGCGACGGCTGGATGATCACGTCGGCACCACCGTGAATGAGATGGGCCGTGGCCTCGTCATAGCCGATCCGCACACCGATGCGTCCGGGATGGCGACCGGCGGTCGCAAGAAGCGACAGTTCGATATCCTCGTCGCCCTTCCCCAGCACGATCAGCTTGCCACCGACCATGGCGATTTCCTCGGCGACCTCGGCCATCATATCGCCGCCCTTTTGCCATGTGAGCCGGCTGACCATAGCAAAGATTGGCCCGGCCGCATGGTCGAGACGAAACGCATCGAGCAGGTGGGCGCGGTTGATGGTTCGCTGCCGCATGCGCCGATAATCATAGGTTTCCGGGAGATAGGGGTCGGTGGCCGGGTTCCAGACATCCATGTCGATGCCGTTGACAATGCCGGTCAGAACGCCAGGGCGGGCGCTCAGCGCGCCGTCGAGACCCATGCCGAGGTCCGTGGAAACGATTTCGCGGGCATAGGTTGGACTGACCGTCGTGATCGCCGTTGCCGTCTGGATGCCACCCTTGAGATAGCTGACATAACCGAAATATTCGAGACAATCGGTGGACAGCGTTTCCGGCGGCAGGCCGATCTGCGAGACCACCGAGGTTGGGAATTGTCCCTGGAAGGCGAGATTGTGGATGGTGAGTACGCTTGGCACGTGCCGCGCATTGCTCGAATGACGCATGTAGACGGATGTCAGCGCCGTCTGCCAGTCATGCGTATGCACCAGATCCGGACGCCAGCCCGGAAGCAGGCCACCGGTGATGGCCGAGGCGACATAGGACAGGACCGCGAACCGTTTCCAGTTGTCGCTGAAATCCTTGCCCTCCTGATCGACATAGGGACCGCCCGGACGATCGTAGAGGGAGGGCGCGACAAGGATCAGAAGATCGAGGCCTTCATGCCTGGCTTCGAGCAATTGTGCCGGTGCACCGAAAAGATCCGGAAAATAATAGACCTGCTGCTTCTCCTGAACAGCCGAGAGAAGCAACGGATAACCTGGCACCAGCGTGCGGATGAGGGCGCCATAGGACTTCAAGGCCTTGGGCAGGGAGCCTGTCACATCTGCAAGGCCGCCTGTTTTGATCAAAGGAAATATTTCGGAGGTTACCGAGAGTATTTTCACGAAGCCCAGTTTCCTTGTTCCCGCCTGAATCACTCCGCGCTGCACAAAAAGCCATGCTGCGATGCCGAATCCATGATGTGATAAACAGACGCCTTTGTCCGCAGAAAAAGACCTGCGGTGTTATAAAAATTCTTCGGATTCGATTTCGGGACAGACGTTGAGCGCCGGCACAGCCGGCGCGGTCCGTTTCAACCTGAGCGTGAATTCAGGACGCAGACTTGCCGCGCTTTTTCGCCACCATCTCCACTGGCATTTCCTCCAATGGGGCCTCGTTCTTGACGATGCTGAACGATGCCGGTGCCGGCTTGCTTACCTCCCCGGCTGAAGCAGACTTCTCGCCGATTTCGCGAACCGCCTGCTCCCAGTGAAAATACTCCCGTCCTTCCGGAAAGCCTTCCGACTCCCAGATTTCATAGGCACGCTGTCTGATAAGGTCTTCCTCAGTGTCTGTCATCTGCTTCTCCCTTGCACATCACATTTCACCACAACGAGAATCTTACGCCTTGGTTCCCGTTCCGACGAAGCATTAATTCTCCACCGCGGCATTCTTTTCTACCAAAACGGGAAATCCATGATTTTCCTTGGCTTTTACAAACGCATTATAACGCGGGACTGGCGGCTGCGACGAGGGACGCCTATAAACCATGGTATATTTGGCAGCACGGCTCGCTCCAGCGCAAACGAATCACTGTCGTGAACCGGCTGGCGCCGCCTCACCGGTGGCCGACAATCAACGAAAAGAGACAATCATGGCCGCGGAAAAATTCATCGTCCTGCCCTATCGCAAGGTTCGCGGCGGCGTGGCACCGGGCGAGATGCGACAGGCCAGCAGCGCTGCCAGCGCCGAGAAGATCGCAACGGCAATGGCGCCGCGCTTTCCGGGCGTTGCCGCCTATGCTGTCCAGGTAGACGAGGAGACCGGAGACATGAGCAGCCCGCGCCTGCTGATACAATTCGGCGAGATCGCAGAGCTGCCGACCGGTTGATCCGGCCTGCGATCGTCTTTCCCGAGATCACTGGATCCGCTGCTCCCGCACGGCTTGGAACCTTTGTCGCATATGGGCGTTTATTCGGCAGTTGCCTTCAAAACGTGCGGGCACATCAAACACTCTTAAAGGATGTGAAAGCCATGAACCAACATCTTGATCCCAATGGACGTCGCCCCGTAGATCCCGCTGCCAGACCCGTCGAACCGACAAGCACGCAGCGCGTCGATCCGCTGACCGCCCAGCAGCCAATCGGCGGACAGACAACGAATGTCGACAATCGCCGCAGCTTCGGCAGCTGGCCTGTCCTGATCATCCTGCTGGCCGGCCTTGTGCTGGCGCTGCTTGTCTGGATGCCATCCGGCACCACGGACACGGACACCGCCACCCAGCCGGCGACCACAGAGCAGACCACGACGCCACCGGCCGACGGTACGGCAACCCCGGATACAGCTGTGACACCGGCACCGGAAGCCACGCCTGATGCCACCCCTGTCGTCCCGGACACGACGCAGCAGGCGCCGGCTACCGGCGAGACGACACCGCAGACGGACGGCGCAACGCCGAACACCGGCACCAGTACAACGCCGTAAACCCGTTCTGGCTTAATTTTTCGATATGGCGGAGCAACACCGGTTGCTCCGCCATTTTTCGTGTTTGTCTGTATCGCCCGGAAACAAACGCCCCGGGCACCAAGCAGCAAAGATTTGTTTGAACCAAAAGCGCTGCCAACCGTTTCTGCCTGACGCAAACAATCATGAGGATTTCGTCATGCAGGACAAAAGCGCAAAGCCGACAAGCCGCGAGGAAGACTACCGTGATTATGAGGAGCGCGATCTGAACGAGGGCTGGCCCTATGCCGATGGTGTCAGCGGGTCGGACACGACCGTGCAAAACCAGTCCTATGGCGCGCCGGCTACAAGTTTTGATGAAAGCGGCAATCCCGGCTTTGAAAGCAGCAGTGACGCGGCCATTCACACGGCCAGCGGCACCGACCCTCTGGGCGAGCGAACGGACGCCGACATTGACGATGACAGCATTGAGGAAGCCGTTGCTGAAAAGCTCGACAGCAATGAGGTCGAGACCGCAGGCATGGATATCAAGGTCACAAAGGGCATCGTGCTGCTGACCGGCTTCGTCGAAACAGCAGCCCACCGCCGTGTCGTCGAACAGGTGGTTTATGCGGTTCCGGGCGTGGTCGGCATCCGCAACCAGCTGACCCTGACTGCGGCAGACGGCAATATTCCGGCCGACTGGGACGAGTGACGGAAGAGCGCTAAGGGCAAACGGCGGCGGACCGAAGGTGTCGTCCGCAGGGCAAGGGAAAGAAGCAATGCGGCCAGCCGCCGATGCGGGACGCCAGACTGCAGGCCTGGGTTCTGGGACAAGCCGGAAGCAAGGCGGACCCGCGAAATTCATCGTCGGCATCGGTCGTGGTGTCGGCGGAGCCCTGCTCTTTGCCCTGCCCATGCAGATGACCGTGGAAATGTGGGAACTCGGCTTCATCATCGACCGTGGGAGACTGCTGCTCCTGTTGATCGTGACGCTTCCGCTGCTTGTCGGCATCGCGCATCGCATCGGTTTTGAAGAGACCTTCGGCTGGCGGGACGACCTGCGCGACAGCATGATCGCCTATGGGATCGGCATTGCCTCAAGTGCCATTCTTCTGGCGCTGTTTCGCGTCCTGACGCCCGATATGTCGAGCAGCGAGATCCTCGGCAAGATCGCCCTTCAGGCGGTCCCGGCGAGCATCGGCGCCATGCTGGGGCGCAGCCAGCTTGGCAACAGTGGCGATGATGATGCAGACGATGATGATGCAGACGATGACGAAACGGACGACGGCAACGACGCGGCCGGGGACAAGGGCTCCCTGGATAAGGGCTATGGCAGCGAGCTGTTTTTGATGGCGGTTGGCGCGCTGTTCCTCAACCTCAACATGGCCCCGACCGAGGAGATGATCCTGATCTCCTACAAGATGACGCCATGGCATGCGCTTGCCACGATCTTCCTGTCGATCGGGCTGATGCACGGCTTCGTCTATGCCCTGTCCTTCAAGGGCAGCCATGCGCTTTCAAAGGATACACCCGCCTGGCATGCGCTCGTCCGGTTCACCCTGCCCGGCTATGTCATTGCCCTTGCCATCAGCCTTTATGCACTCTGGACGTTCGGGCGGCTGGACGGCATGGGGCTCACACCCACGATGATGGCGATGATCGTCCTTGCCTTTCCCGGTGCAATCGGGGCGGCGGCTGCCCGGCTAATCCTATAGGAGCCATTTATGGACGCGAAAGACAGCGCTTCAAGGACAAGACAAACCCTCGACCGAAAAGCCCACTGGATCGAATGGCTGCTCGGCGGATCTTGCGCGCTGCTTGTCGCCGCGATGATCGGCTGGATCGGCTACGAGGCCCTCACCGGCCGAGAGGGGCAGGCGGAGCTTTCAACCCGCATCGTTCACCAGGACAAGGGCGATGCCGGATACCGGGTGATGTTTCTCGTCGGGAATACCGGAAAGCGAACGGCGTCGAGCGTGGTCGTTCGGGGTGAGATACGGGATGGCGACAGCGTTCTCGAAACGTCCGAAGTGACGTTCGATTATGTGCCGGCGCATTCCAGCGTATCCGGCACACTGTTGTTTCGCTCGCCGCCGCAGGCCGGCCAACTTCAGGTCAGGCCGACGGCCTACAGCGACCCCTGACGTTCCGAAATGCGGGCTACGCCGCTGTCGGTTGATCGCCTGCCGCCTCACGAATGGCAGAGGAGGCATTCCAGAGAAAGTGGCTTTCGCCGGCATCGCCGGGCTGGGGGACCCAGAAGCTTGCAAGCGGCATGGCCGATGCCCGCTGTTGCCCCTGCGCCATGATCTCGCCGACGGCGATGCGGGCGGCACTCAGCGACGGATACACGGTTCCGTCCAGGCTCCAGACACTGTATTTCACCGCAATGAAGCGCAGTCTGCCGTTTTCCGGCACGACGGCTCCCACCGCTTCGCCTCCATAATCAACGACGTGTTTCTGCATGATCATACTCCCCCTGCCTTCGCCCCGATCGGCAGTGTTTTCGCTGCGCGCATGGCACAGCAGACCGAACCCTCGCCTTTCAGCCTGGCTCTAAACGCGCAGCCTGCGCCCTGGTTCCCTCCTTTTCAGGAAAAAACGGCCGAGATGCGACGGCTGTTGCCACAGTCCGGACGCTTTCGCGCGACGATGCCATGTTGGTCGATACGGCCGCCACCCGCGCGCCTCGGTGAATGCAGCCTGAACGCCCGGTTCAGCCTGCATTCCGCTGCGATGGTGTTTTCTGCACGGGCGTCAAAAAAGCCGGATATCTCCGGCGACGCTGGGCGACGGGGCGGCAGGTGCAACATTATTTCTTCGATTTGTTCTTTGGCGACGAGCAGATGGTCGATGACGAAGGTGTCGATCATTTCGACGAGGGCTCGGCCCTCTATTATGGGCAGCGGATCGCCGACAGGATTGGCCGTGACGCCGACTATACAGCGCTCAAGGTGCATGTGCGCCGCCCGGATGGCGCACTTCTCGCCATCCTTGCAGCCTCCGCCGGTCGCGGCATCGAGCGCACGGCGCTCATCGGTCGTCGCGGCTAATCAGGCGACAAACCGGTCCGGTCGGAACGGCTTGATGTCGATCACCGTTTTTTCGCCGGTCATCTTCTCGGCGAGTGCGCGGCCGGTGACAGGTCCGAGCGTCATGCCGTGATGGGCGTGGCCAAAGGCGAACCACAGACCTTCGTGGCGCGGCGCCTTGCCGATGATCGGCATCATGTCCGGCGTGCAGGGACGCGCGCCCATCCAGGGTTCGTCGTCGCGGCGTTCGGCCAGCGGAAAGAACTCGCGCGCCACACGTTCGGCGCGCGTCAACTGAACCGGTGTCTTGGGCGCATCCCGGTTGGCGAATTCGGCGCCGGTGGTCAGGCGCACGCCGCGCAGCATCGGCGCCAGAAAATAGCCCTTCTCGGCATCCAGCACCCAGTTGTTCAGCGTCGCGCCCTCCTCCATGCCATAGTGCATGTGGTAACCGCGCTTGACGGCGAGCGGGAAACGATAGCCGAGCTTGCGCGTCACCGTATCGGCCCATGGGCCGAGTGCCACGACGACCTCCTTGGCCTCGAGCGGACCTTCCGGTGTCGCGACGCGCCAGCCGGCCCCTTCGAGGATATGCTCCAGCGTGGCGGCATCGCCGGACACGAGACGCCCGCCAAGCGACTGGAAATAGATGAGATAGGTCTTGTTGAGACTGTGCGGATCGCGGATCGACCACGGGTCTGTCCAGCGCAGGCCGCCGGAAAGATCAACCTTGATCGACGGCTCCAGCACTTTCATCTCGGCGCTGGAAAGCTTCTGGTGGTTGACACCGAAGGTGGAGGACAGTTTTTCGGCATCCTTATAGGCCGCATCACGCTCCTTGTCGGAACGGAAAACCTTCATCCAGCCATCCTTGCGGATCAGGTCGCCGGCACCCGACGCCTCGATCAGGTCTGCGTGCTCGGCGATCGAATTCTCGATCAGCGGCGCATACATGGAGGCGATGTTCTGATGCTGGGTGAAGCCCGAGTTCCACCAGTAGCGAATGAGAAACGGCACGAGGCCGGGAAGCGCGCGAACATGATAGTGCGCATCGATCGTATTGTTCAGCGCATAGCGAAACAGCGCCCCGAAATCATGCGGGAAACCATAGGGAAAGACACCCTCGCGCTGGATCAGACCGGCATTGCCGAAGGAGGTTTCCTCGCCGGCGCCGCGGCGGTCGAGCAACACCACGGATTTGCCGCGACGGGCCAGATGGATCGCCGTCGAAAGGCCGACGATACCGGCACCCAGAACCACAACATCCGTCTTCATTCTACTGTCTCCGCTTTGCATTCGTCGTCACAACAGTGCATGGCGCACCGCTGGCCGCAAGCCATGTCATTTCTTCAGGCTGTTCATGATCTGCTCCAGATACCCCAGCATCAGGGCGGAAACGACAAAGGCGATATGCATGATCGTCGCCCACATCAACTGGTCGCTGGTATACTGCTTGGTGTTCAGGAAGATCTGCAGCAGATGAATGGACGAGATTGCGACGATCGACGATGCGACCTTGATCTTCAGGCTACCCGAATCCAGCTTTCCGAGGAAGGACACTTCGCCATCACCCTCGTCGAAGCGACTGACGAAGTTTTCGTAGCCGGAAATCATCACCATGACGATCAGACTTGCCACCAGAGCTGCATCGATCAGGCCAAGCATGGCGAGGATCATCTGGGCATCGTCATAGACGAAGACCATGCCTGCAACCTTGATGAGCTTGTAGACAAAGGAAAACCCGTAGAGCGCCAACGCCGCCACAAGCCCAAGATAGAAAATCACCAAGAGCCAGCGGCTCGACAGAATAATGCGCTCGACGATGAGCTCCAGTGATTTCATGGTTCCGTTCCGATATTGCGCCTGCGAACATGAATAGCCAAGCCAGCAGCCACGGGCAAGCGGAAGAACGGTGGTCCGAAAAAGAGGGCCGGACGCAAAAGGACGGCACGAATGCCGCCCCTGACTGTCAATCCCTGATCAGCAATGCCTGACTGTTACACCCGGCTGCGGAACAGACCCGCGATCAGCGAGATCACCAGGAAAGCCAGGAACAGGAAGAACAGGATCTGCGCGATGCCAGCGGATGCACCGGCAATGCCACCGAAGCCGAGTACACCGGCGATGATGGCAACGACGAGAAAGACGAGAGCATAATACAGCATTTCATTCTCCTTCACTCATTTTGAACATGCTGATTAACGCGCCTTTCCACACATTGTTCCCGCTTCCGCGTGGCGGCACCCACCAGCCGTTTCCGCGTGAGAAACCTGGGCACATTGTAGCGGGGAATGCGCCGGGCGTGGAATGAAAGGAATGATTAACCAACAACAGGAAATTTGCCCCATTCTGAAACGCGGTGGTTACCACTGTTGTGGAACTATCAACATCGACGACGCGTTGTGAGGGCAAGTTGCAAATGCGAGATAGTAAAATGACTGTATCACCGTCGAATATCTGGAAGTCCGCCTCCGAGGTTCTTCGGACGCCGGCCGGGCAACGCGATAAGAATCTGCACTTCGGCGAGACCTTGCGCGGCCTCTACTTTAGCGGATCGACACCCAAGACGGATGGCGATTTTGCGAAACTGCTCGAGGATCTGCAATCCGTGGAAAAATCCGACAGCGGCCGGGACGACTGACACAAACCGGACATCGCGCATCACCCTGTTGTCGGGCCGCTTCGAGCGGCCTTTTTCATGTCTTGTGCCTGAAAAAAGCGCACAAGAAAGCCGGCACTCGACGCGCCGGCTTCTGTCGTTTCAAAGTGCCTTAAATCATCAGTTTGACGGCGCCGAGAGCATCACGCCGGTGCTGCCGGCTGCATAGCTGTCCTTGTCATAAGCCGGCTGCTGCTCGAGTTGCTCTTTTGTAAAGGGCGAATAGATCGTCATCGCGCCGCCGGCATCGGCCATGACCTGGACGCTCTGTGCGTTCATGGCCACCGGCTTGGCGCCCATACCGAGAAAACCACCGACATCGATGACATAGGCTTCAAGCTTGCCGTCCTTGCTGAGAATGACGTCGCCGATCTTGCCGATCTCCGTATCGTCAGCGACCTTGACTGACGTTCCGATCAGCTTTTCCGCACTCAGCAAAGCCGGATCGACCGGCTGCAGTTCTTCCGACTGTGTCGCTTGAGTGGTTGCGGCCTGATCGGCAGGCACTTCCGGATCGGTCATTTCCGGCGTCGTGCCCGTTGTCGGGATCGTCGTCTCGGCCGTCTGCGGTTCGGCTGTCGCGGGCGCTGTCGCGCTCATCTCCGTTGAGGTCGCCCCCGGTGCGGCCACAGTGTCTTCGGAAGACGTATCCTCCGGAACGGTGGCCGCCACGCCATCCATGATCGGGGCGCGGTCAAATTGCGGCGCCGCCTGCAACTCTTCCTTCGTCGCCGAAATCACGATAATGCGTTGCCCGTCCCTGTCAGAAAGCGAGACGCGATCGAAATTGACCGCAACATCCTTTTCACCGATGCCAAGGAAACCGCCGACTCCGATCACCAGAGCCTCTGCGCCACCGGTGGCGTTGATCACCACGTCATTGACATCACCCACGGCCTCGCCCTCTTCATCCGCGCCCGTATAGACGGTCTTGCCGATGACCGACGACGCAAGGATCTGTTCCGGCGACGCCGCAAAATATCCGACATTTCCGGATTTTTGCGCGACTGATGGTGCAGCTTGATCTGCGGGAGTGGCGGCTTGCTGCGCAGAGGCGCCCGTCGTCAGAAGGGCTGCAAGCGCGGTCGTTGCCAATAATGTGCGGATCATGATGGTCTCCTTCAAGAATGCATGCTTTCGAAAGCCATGGGCAGAAATCCGCCAACATGCAGATGCTGCCTTCGAAGCAAGACAACGGAAATCAGGCTGATTTGTTCCAAAAAGAGGTTGTCATGCAGCGGTTTAGGTCGCGCAACGCACGGAGAACTCATCGGGTGCGGCCGCTCCGGGCGGCGTCTTGAGCTTCCGGATTCTGCGGCTCAGTTGCTATAGACAGTCGGCCGGGCACCTTTTTCAGCGACCAGCAGGGGGGCTTCCGCATCCTCGTCGGTCACCGAGACGGTTAGTTCGCCGGCGGGCGTGACTTCCCAGACAATCGTTGCGTCCGCCATCAGCAAAGCCGGATCGACCGCCTCGCATAGTCCATAGGTAACCTTGAACCGCGGGCGTGCCGCGTCCAGAGCCGGCTGGAGCTCCGCCCGACAGGCGGCGACGGTTTCGAACGCAATGGCGGGGGCTGGAATTTCGCTACAGTCGGTGCCTGCCGAACCGCACCCCACCAACATCATGATTGCTGCAACATGCTCCATCGCCGTGCTCCTTCGCACAATGGTTACCTTGTGAAGCAAACGGCAATGCAGCTTGGAAGTTCCGGACAGCCTTGAATTCTTTCGCGTGAAGCCAGACGCCTGCGTGCAAATTTTCGCATATGTCGCAGTTTTCGCGTGGAACAAACTCGGAGTGAGGACGTTTAACTGCCGGCAACACGTCAGACCAATAGGTCGTCTACACAATAAGGAAACACCCATGCTCGGTACAATTCTGCTGGTCGTCTTGATACTTCTTCTCATTGGCGCGCTGCCAAGCTGGGGACACAGCCGGAATTGGGGCTATGGACCGTCGGGTGGCCTTGGCCTCGTCGTCGTCATCCTGCTCATTCTTGTCCTGATGGGCCGCATCTGATCCACCGCATGCCTACATCAACAACTGACTTCTGAAGAGGAAAACCCCAATGAAAAAGATAATGCTCGCAGTCGCGCTGATCCTTCCTCTGGCCGCCTGCTCGGAAACTGAGCGTGGCGCCGGCATCGGTGCTGCATCCGGTGCGGTCATCGGTGGCGTTGCCACAGGAAACGTTCGCGGCGCAGCGGTCGGCGCTGCAGTCGGCGGCGTTGCCGGCGCACTGATTGGTCGCGCCAACGAGCCGGGCCGCTGCTACTACCGTGACCGTTATGGCCGCCGCTACACAGCTGCCTGCTGATCACAGTCGATACAAACGGAAAAACGGGCCTCGGCCCGTTTTTTTGTGTTTGTGAATCCTGCGGTTTATACGGCCGAGGCGCCCAAAGTGGCCTTCACAGGCCGATCAAGGCTGCGGTTTGACCAGGCCTGCATCAATTTTCTCGGCACGATCCAGCTGCTCGAGAAGATCGAGAAATACATCCGGGATCGGCTGCTGTTCGACGGCGCTATAGAGCGCCTTGAGTTTGGATGCGATCTGGGTGTTGGACTGAAGCATGTCGTGGGCATTTGCCTGCCGGCCTGCGGGTGAGCCTGGCTTTTCTGATCGTCCACTCATTGAAGAAACTCGCTTTTACGCCGCCACACCGTCGCGCATGGCCACGATGGCACTCGCAATTCCCGCTGCATCAAAACTTCCAATATCAGGCAAAACATGGTCAAACCACACTTAAGTTTCGACTCGGGAATGCGTCTGCGCCCCTCACACATGACAATACCATACCAAAGGAAGTCCCCCATGTCACTTTCGATGCGGATTGCTGCCCATCTCCCCTATCTGCGCCGTTTTTCGCGCGCGGTGACCGGCTCGCAGACATCCGGCGATGCCTATGTCGCCGCCACTCTCGAGGCGCTGATTGCCGATATCAGCCTTTTTCCGAAAGGATCAAACGACAGGGTCAACCTGTTTCAGCTGTTCTGCTCGCTTTTTGACGGCCTCCGCATCGAGCTGCCGGAAACCACGTCGCCCTTTGGCTGGGAACAGCGCGCCGCGGACAATCTCGCCGTCGTGCCGCCCGCGGCCCGCAAGGCTTTCCTGCTGGTGGCCGTCGAAGGCTTCTCGGCTGAGGAAGCGGCAGAGGTGCTGCAGATTTCCGGGGAAACGCTCTCTGCCCTGCTGCGCCAGGCTTCGGACGACATTTCAGGCCAGGTGGCGACCGACATCATGATCATCGAGGACGAACCGCTGATCGCCATGGACATCGAGGACATGGTGAAAAGCCTCGGCCACAACGTCACCGGCATTGCCCGCACCCACAAGGAAGCGATCGAACTTTTCCGACGGACGCCGCCCAAGATGATCCTTGCGGATATCCAGCTGGCGGACGGCAGTTCGGGCATCGACGCGGTCAATGAAATTCTCGCCCGGACGACACTTCCGGTGATTTTCATCACCGCCTTTCCGGAACGGCTTCTGACCGGCGAAAAACCGGAGCCGGCCTTCCTCGTCACCAAGCCCTTCAATCCGGATATGGTCAAGGCGCTGATCAGCCAGGCCCTGTTCTTCGACGAGCAAGGACGCTCGCCGCGCAAGGCCGGCTGATACCGCCGACCTTCCACAGCAGATCGGCATCAGCCGAGCGGTGATGGGCGGTCCAGCGCAAAGGCATCGAACCAGCTCTCGCGCTGGCCGCCACAAAGGGCGGCCAGAATGCGCGACGCCATGAAGCTGAAGGTTATGCCGTTGCCGCCATAGCCATAGGCAGCCAGCAGGCGGGGATGTCCCGGCACCGGTCCGATCAGCGGCAAGCCGTCATCGGTCTCGCCGAAGGCGCCGGACCAGGAATAGGCGATCGTCGGATCCGCTGCCGGCCAGAGCCGACCGAGACTTTCGATCAGGAAGGCTTCCTTTGCACCCGATTTGGCGTCCCGTTCATCCGGATCGACGGTCTCGTCGTCGCCGCCACCGATGATGATGCGACCGTCCTGCGTGGTGCGCGCGTAGAGATAGCTCTCTGACGCTTCCCAGATCAGTTCGCGGCCGGGCCAGAGGTTGCGATCCTCCTGCGGCACGGTCGCAATGGCCCAGCTCGAGGCCGTGCTGTGTAAGGCGCTGCCGACGAAGTCCGGCATGACATATCCCGTCGCGAGGATGACATGGCGCGCTTCAATGACGAAGGGGCCATCGGTTTCCACGACAACGGCATTCGAAGAGGAATGATACTCCGTCGCCATGGCATCGAACAGGCGAGCCCCCTGCCCGACGGCAGCTCGAAGCAATCCCCAGGAGAGCAGCAGCGGATCGGCATCGGCCGAACCCGGCGACAGAATGGCCGCCGCGCGATCAAGGCCGAAATTGGCCAGCAGATCGCGATGTTCGAGAAACTGGCCGGGCAGGCCGGCTCTCTGCCGCAGAGCATGTTCCGCCAGCAGTTCCGTACTGCTGCCTTCGGCGGACGCGATGTAAAGCGTCGAGCGTGGGCGGTACAGACAGGGAATTTGCAGCGATTGCACAAGACCGCTCAGCCCCTGAACGGCGCCAAGGCTGCGGCGGTAGATGGAGGCTGCCTGGTCGAAACCATAGAAGCCGGTGAGCTCCGCCAGCGGACAATCGATCTCCCATTGCAGCATTGCCGTGCTGGCATTGGTGCTACCAAGCCCCGGCTGCTCACGATCGATGATGCAGACATCCAGACCGAGCGCCGAAAGATGCTGCGCCGCCAGCGACCCGGTAATGCCGCCGCCGACCACGAGAACGTCGGCCTTGATGCTTTGGGTGAGAGGTGCTCCCCGCGGACGCAGAGTGGAGCCGCCCCATGGAGACGTGCCGCCGCGAAGGTCATTCTGTCCGGTGAGGTCCGGATCGAGCGCTGATGACATCATGTTTCCTAGGTGCTGTTCAAGCAATGATTGGCGGGCGGCGCGCATCATCCTGCCCGGCAAGCGTCAGGCCGGCAGGTGGCGTTCGGGCGGATGAGTGCGGACCTCTTCGAAGATCGTCATGGCGATCAGCGACATCGGCAGGGCCAGCATGGCGCCGACAGCGCCCCACATCCAGGTCCAGAAAATGATCGCGAGAAAGATCAGAAACGGGTTGATCTCCAGCCTGTGACCGAGGATCGAAGGTGTCACCAGATTTTCCATGACGAGATGCAGAAGGAAAAAGCCGAGCGCCGGTGCCAGCGCGAGCAGCATGGCGTCATGGGTCATGAGGCCGGCGACAAGCAGCGCGATGGTCATGACGGCGACACCGACATAGGGGATGAAACTGGACACAAACGCAAAGAGCCCCCACAGCGGCGCCATTGCAAGCCCACCCGCAAAAGCGATGATGGCGGTGATCATGCCAAGCACGATGTAAATCAGGCTCGCCGTCGAGAAATAGAAGCCCATCGCATTTTCCGTGGCATTCATGATGCGAATGGCCGTCAGGCGGCGTTCCCGCGTCGCGAAAGTCATGATGATCGTCTTGCGCAATTGCGCGCGGCCAAGGAGAAACAGGCCAAGCGCCGCGAGGAAGATCAAGGTCTGGACCAGAGCCGGGGTCAGGCCGGCAGCGACGAGACCCAGCATCGTTCCGGCATTCTGCATCGCCATATCGGCGACGGCCTGTTCATCCGCGCCGTCAAGCGCAGACTTCAGCCAGTCGAACCGCTCTATGAATGGCAGCACCCGCTCGATGGTGCGCTCGAGGATCCGCGGAGCCTCGCCCGCCAGTTGCGACATGGGCTCGACCAGCGCATTGATCAACAGGAAGAGGCCGACGACAAAGACGATGCCGAGCAGGAGACCACCCACCACCGGCGGCAGACCGAATTTTGCCAGCCGGTCGGCAGCAAGACCGAGCACCATGCCGACGACAATCGCCAGGGTGATCGGCATGAGGATCGCCTCCATCAGATAGATGACTGTCGAGGCAATGACGATGAAAATGCCGACGATGCTCCAGGCAACGACGAGATCGAGCGTATCGCGTGGATTGACCTCCGGATAGGCAGCCTCGACTGCCGCTTCCTCCACCTCGCGAATATGCTTGCGCTTGCGAGAATGTGCTTCTTCCGGCACTGCGGCGCCCATGTCGATATCCCCTGTTGCCCAGTCGTCAATTGCCGGAATACGGCCCGGTAACGATGTTAAATACCGGGCGAAAAACGACCGCGCTCACGTGTATGAGGAATGTCTTTTGTTTCGCCCCTCTAAAACGCGGAACGGCCGCAAAAGTTCCTTGGCTGCCAGCCAGTCTAGACAAAGGTGGCGGAGGCACGCAAGTGCAGGGAAATACAGGTTCACGGCACTGCCGGGGTCCGGAACAAACGGCAGTGCGACCTGTTCATCACCACACCGCACCGCCCCAATCCAGCGTTCCGTGCATGGCGGACACAGGAGCGTGGCGGACAGAGGATCGGAAAGGCAAACGGTCGACCGCGCGCAACCCCCAGCCCGGAGGGGGACCGACAGGATCGATCGAAGCATCATTTTCCGACAGTATGGCCGGCAGCTACCCGCCGACCGCCTGTCTGCAACAGCTCAATCGGCAAACATCATCTCGACGCGGGTTCCAGCATCAAGCTTTACGTCGTAGACAAGCGAACATCCCATCGTCTGCGCCATGGCGGCGATGATCCGGCTCCCCAGACCTGTGCCGAGAGCGGGGCTGTCAGGGTCGAAGCCCCGGCCGTCATCTTCGACCCGCAGACTGATCAGGCTGTCCCGCCTCTGAAGGCTGACACGGATGTCTCCAGCCTGCCCCTCCGCATAGGCATATTTGAAGGCATTGGTGACAAGCTCGCTGACGATCAGGCCCAGGGTCACGACCTTGTCAGTGGAAAGATGGATGCGTTGCGCGTCGAGAACAACGGTGTGCGGATGGAGGTCGTCGCGCATCGAGGACTGGAGTTCGTCGAGGAGGCTCGTCAGATAGGCATCCACCTGGACCGAACCGACCTGATTGTTGACATAGAGATGCCGGTGGACGTTGCCGATTGCATTGATACGGGCCTGCGTCTCCTGCAGGGCCTGAATTGCCACCGGGTCCGTCAACAGCGACGCCTGCATTCTGATCAATGCCGCCGCCAGGCCAAGACTGTTTCCCACCCGGTGATTGACTTCGCGCAGCAGCAGTTCGGCCCGATCACGCTCCTGCCGCATCAGTTCATGGGCCAGCTTCGTTTCGCGTCGGAACCCGGCCCTCTCCAGCGCCTGATTGAGCGCTGCAGCCAGCAGCTCGAAGAAATCCGTCGAGACGTTTTTCGTCACATAGTCGTCAGCGCCGGATTTGAGGGCCTGTACCGCGATCCGCGTATCGCCGGCACCGGTCACATAGACGACCGGCGGATGGTCGGGACGCTTGAGAATTTCCGGCAGGATGTCGAGCCCGGTTTCCCCCAGCAGGTAATGATCGAGGGCGATCGCATCGATATCGCCGCCGGCAAGCAGCGCAAGCCCGGTCATCCCGTCCAGCACGGTGACGACCTCGAAGCCAAGTCGCCCGAGATTTTTCTTGAGCAGGATGCCCAGCGTCTCATCATCATCGATGTAGAGAATACGGGTGCCGCCGCTCTTCGCCTCCAGTGCGGATGACATCACGTGGCCTCCGGAAGGGCCATGACCGACAGGAACAGCCCGAGTTGCTGGACGGCATTGACGAACTTTTCGTACTGCATGGGCTTCGGGACATAGACATTTGCCCCCAGATCATAGCAGCGGTGGATCTCGCGAGGATCATCGGTGGTGGTGAGAATGATGACCATGGTGCGTTTGAGATGGGTGCTGTCGCGCAGGCGCGCGAGAATATCCATGCCCGTCATGTCGGGAAGATTGAGATCCAGAAGCACCAGCATGGTTTCCCCGGCATGGACACCACCGGTCCCGTCCTCGCCGAGCAGGAACGCGAGCGCCTCGGTGCCATTGACGAAAGCCAGGATGTCATTGGTAACGCCGGCGCGCCGAATATTCTTCTCGATCAGACGGGCGTGTCCCTCGTCGTCCTCGATCATGATGATCTTGACGGGTCTCGCAGTCGTGATCATGGTTCACCCCATTTTCTCGCATGGTGAAGGTCGGCCGCGATGGTAACCCGGAAGGAGGTGCCCTCGCCCAAAACGGAACTCACCAGGACATCCCCCCCCAGACGCCGCACGAGCGCCCGGACATGCGCCAGGCCGATGCCCTCTCCGGGTCTATCCTGCCGGCCGGAGCGCCTGAAAAGCTCGAAGATCCGCTCGTTGTCCTGGCTCGCTATGCCTCGGCCATTGTCGCGCACAGTCACCGTCACGTCCTCCCCGACGGTCTCGCCAAACACCTCGATGAGGGGGCTGCGGGAAGGATCGGCATATTTGATCGCATTGTCCAGCAGGTTTGCAAAAATCTGCTGCAGAGCCAGCCGGTCCGATATGACCCGGGGAAGCTCCGGGGAAATCACCACGACGGCAGCACTGCTGTCGAGACGGTGTTTGAGTGTCCCGGCAACCTCGTCCACGAGACCAGCCAGGTCAAGCGGTTCGGCCTGGAGATGCCGGTTTCCAGCGCGGGCAAGCTTGAGAATTTCGTTGATCAGGTCATCCATGCGCTTCATCGACGAGCGAATGAAACGCAGGGCCTCGGGCACATCCTCGTGCACCGCCTCACGGGCTGCCTTTGCAGAAGGGTCATCCGACAGGGGCGCGGCCTCGAGATAACGGGAGAATTCTCCCGATGCCCGCTCGAGTTCGGCCGTGAAACCCATGATGTTGACCAAGGGCGCGCGCAGATCGTGGCCCACGATATAGGCATAGCTCTGCAACTCCCGATTTGCCCGTTCGAGGTGGCGCGTGCGCTCGTGCACTTTCTGCTCCAGCGTCTCGTTCTGCAAGGCGAGGGCAGCACCGGCTTTTTGTAGCTGGCGCGTGTGCCAGATGATCAGCGCCACGGCACCGCCGACAAGAAGCACCAGCAGGATCGCCCCACCGATGATCGACACCATCAGCAGGCGCGTGGCCTCTGCAAGGGCGGACAAACGCACGAAGCCGGTATTGTCGGTGATGGCATCGATCCGCACCATGATCTGGCGGATCTCGTCCATGGCCTGCTTGCCGCGCTCGGTCTGCACCAGGCCGAGCGCCGTATCGGCCCTTCCCAATCGCTTCAGCTCGACGGTGGCGCGCAGCTCTTCGAGTTTTTCCTTGATCAGCCGATCCAGCCGCTCAACCGTAACCGCGCCAATGGCGATCGATTGAAAATCGGGGAGAAGGCTTTTGAAATGCAGGGGAACGAGATTCTCGGCACGCCGGAACGGTGTCAGAAACTGCGCCTCGCCGGTGAGCAGGTAACCCCGCTGGCTGGTTTCGGCATCCTGGATGAGGCTGAAGAGCCGCATCGCCCGACCGTTCAGGCGGGCAGCGTCGAGCGCTTCCTGCGCGTTTCGGCTGGTGAGATTTGCAAAATGAAGGGACGCAAGGACAAGGGCGAGCAGCAGAACAGCTCCCGCAAGTAAGAACAGCGGCACCGACCGAGAAATGATCGAGTCCCTGGCCATGGTCACGAGCTCAAGAAAATCAAAGACCGACCGCCCCCAACAGTCCCGGCTAAGCGCCGGTCCAAGCCGTCAAGCAATCCTGTTCCCGGTGAAAAATCAACCCTGAATGTCCGGGGTGAAAGAACTTTCGACGCAGGACCACCGGAGCCATCGGATAAAACCGGTGGCTCCGGAGTATTTTTGGCAAATGGTGTCGAATGACACCCGAAGGCTTCAGTAGCGCTCGGGCGGAAAGACATGCAGCGTCAGGGAAAACAGGCCGAGGCCAAGCAAGACGACGATGACTGTGTTGGCGACATCATCCGGGGTCGAAGGCAGAAAACCCAGACCGATGACCGCGCCGAAAAACAGCACCAGGCAAACTCTCGGAAACCAGTACAACATTCGGGCGTTCCTTACGATGTGTTGAGATACCCTGATAACGCGGGAATAACGGATTGGTTCCCGCATTCTTCTGCAGGAAACAGGCAGCCCACGAAACTTTATCGCTGATCCAATCGTCTACAGAAACGTATCTTTACGTGCCACCAGGGAGACGTTCATGAAAACGCTGACATTCGCACTACTGGGAACTTTGATTGCAGGTCTTTCTTCGGCCCAGGCCAGCCAGTTGCAGGAAGCCGATATTCGCAGCGACATCATCGGGCGGACGATCTACCTTGCCGCACCGCTCGGCGGAGAGTTTCCGCTCAACTACAAGACTTCCGGTGTCGTCAATGGCGACGGCAAGGCCGTCGGCCTCGGTAAATTCATCCAGCCGACGGACAGCGGCCGCTGGTGGATCCAGGCAGACAAGCTCTGCCAGCAGTTCAAGGTCTGGTATAATGGATCGAAAATGTGCTTCGAATTGACGAGAACGGGTGCAGACAGCGTCAAATGGGTGCGCGACAACGGCGACACCGGTATGGCCCGCATCGGCAATTGAGGGCGGACGACCCGGCGCCTAGCACCGGGTCCCTCTTTCATCGCAGAGATTAAAGCGCTGCGATCACGATCACTTCGACCAGGTATTCCGGGGTCGCGAGCTTGGCTTCGCCAGTGGCGCGGGCGGGGGTGTTGCCCTGCGAGGCCCAGACGTCCCAAACGGAATTCATTTTCGGGAAATCGACCATATCGGCCAGCCAAATGGTTGCAGACAGGATTTTCGTCTTGTCGGTGCCGGCAAGCGCCAGCAGGCGATCGACTTCGTCCAGCGCCTGCTTTGTCTGCGTCGTGACGTCGTCGCCGGCCTTGCCGACCTGGCCGGCGAGATAGACCGTGCCATTGTGGACGACGGCCTGGCTCATGCGCGGACCGGTTTCAAAGCGTTTGATATCCATAGAGATGATCCTCATCAGAATTGCGGATCGCCGCGAAGGGCGTACCTGCGCGCTTTATCGCAGTTTCCAACAAAGGGAAACCGGATTTGCCCTGACCGCGTCTATCCCGTCGACGGCGCGCCGGTGTCCGGAAAGTCAAGACGGACCCGCGTTCCCCTGCCCGCCTCGCTGTCGAGGCTGAGTGCGGCATGGTGCAGTCCGGCGATGCGCTCGACAATCTTCAGGCCGACGCCCAGCGCATCCGAACTCTTGATCCGCCCGCCTTCGAGCACCCGTGCAGACGCCGAACCGAAGCCCGGGCCATCGTCAATGACAGCGAGGGTCGGGCCGGGGCCAGTCCTGACGATGATATGCGTGCCCTGCGGCGTATGGCGGACAGCATTTTCAACGAGATTGCGGATGGTGTTTTCGATCAGCGAGGGCACGGCATGGACGGGCGATGCCGCCGCGTCGTCGAACTCCAGCGAATGGCCATTGGCAAAAACGAAGGGCGCAAGGGCCGCGACACTGGCATTTGCAAGGTCACCGAGCGATACGGTCCTGAACGAAGCCCTTTCGACGACATCCAGCTTGGCGAGCGCGGTCAACTGCTCCAGCATATGGGTCAAGGCATCGAGATCGCGTTCCGCCTTGCGCGCACGATCGCCGTCAATTCGCTCGAGTTCCATGCGGACGATGGCAACCGGTGTGCGGATTTCATGGGCAATCGCGGTCGAGAAGATCTTCTGCGCCTGGATGAGATCGGCCACCCGCTCGAGCACGCGATTGACGGCATTGGCGAAGTTGGCGATCTCGCGCGGCATGCCGCGCGTCGGCAGATGGTCGAGCGCGTTGCGCGGATCGATCCTGTCCGCTGCTTCGGCCGCCTCCACCACCGGCTTCAGGGCCGCGCGGATCGACAGCATGGTGGCGCCCGCCACAAGCCCGAACATCAGGAGCATCGGAATGACCAGGTGATCGCGCAACTCGTGAAACAGGACATTGTAGATGAAGCTGTGCGGGTCCCGGATCACGGCAAGCTCAACAAACACCTCCTGCCCATCCACGGTGAACGCGCGTCCTCCGGCCACGCTCAAGGGTTTGCCCGGTGCAATCTGACGCTGCCAGAAAGCCGGCGGGTTGATCTCGACCGGAAGGAAATGCGCCTCGCAGATCGCCTCGCAACTGGAAAACAGGATTGCCCCGGCTCCGGTGCGCACCCTCATATAGATGGCACCGCCCTCAGCATCGGTCGGCTTGCCGTAGCGCTCGCGCATTTCATGGGACAGGGAAAATGACAGCGTGCCGGCGCGGACCGATATGCCATCCGCCAGGGTTTCGGTTTCATGCTCGATGATGAAGCGACCGAGTTCGCTGTCGTCCGACCAGTACTCCGCCAGCACGATGCCGAACTGCAGGACCATCGCCAGCACCGTGAAGGCGACGATGCGTCTTGAAACCAGACCGGTCAGCGAAGACGGTTGTGCGGATTTCATGACAGCGCCTGGACCATGTAGCCGACCCCGCGCACTGTCACGAGATCAATGCCGGTCTCGAACGGAACGAGTTTCTTGCGCAGGCGCGAGACGGCCAGCTCGAGGGCGTTGTGGCTGACTTCCTCGCCGAACTCCGACAGGGCCTGCTCAAGCTTGCGCTTGAGAACGACACGACCGGCATCGCGCAGCAGAAGTTCGATCAGGGCCCGCTCACGCGGGGCCAGCGACAGAGGCTCGTCATTGCAGCTCAGTTCCGCCGTGGCGGGATCGTAGCGCAGATGCCCCGCCTCCAGAACAGGTTGAAGGGCCGTTGGCGCGCGCCGAAGCATGGCGCGGCAGCGGGCGAGAAACTCCTTGTGATGAAAGGGCTTGACCAGATAATCGTCGGCGCCGGCATCCAGGCCCTCGATCCGCTCCTCGATCGATCCGCGCGCCGAAATGATCAACACCGGCAGGTCCTTGTAGTCGCGCCGGATGCGGCGCAAGAGGTCAATGCCATTGCCATCCGGCAGGCCGAGATCGAGCAACACGAGATCGTGTTCGCGCAGCGCCAGCACAAGTTCCGCATCAGCGATGGTCATCACCGCATCCATCCGCCAACCGGCTTCACGCACGGTTTCACCGAGAAGCTCGGCAAGGCGCGGACTGTCTTCAACCAGCAAGAGACGCATCAGTTCTTCCACATGTGACGGCGATCATGCCTTCTTCCTGCCGGTGACCATGGCGAGCACCAGATTCTCCCGATGGCGCACACTTTCGACTATCGCCGCCAGGGCGTGAAGACCGGCCAGCACCATGATGCTGTTGGCGAGCACTTCGTGCGCTTCCTCGATCAAGGCATTACCCCAGAACGCGTCGAGCGTCATCATCCAGCCGCTCATGGCTGTCGCCAGAAGCAGGATCATCAGCACCACCATCATCACGGCCGCTGCCGGATTGTGGCCGAGATGCCGGACGTCGCGACCATGGCGCAGATCGACGATATAACGCCGGATCACCAATGGCGAGCGGACAAAATCTGAAAACCGGGCATAGCGGGAACCAATGAAACCCCAGACAACGCGCAGCACAAGCAGGCAAAGGACGGCATATCCAGTGTAACGATGCCACGTCTTTCCCGGGGACAGGATGAACAGGTTCAGCGTGCAGGCCGCGACCACCCCCCAGTGGAAGATCCGGACCACCGGATCCCAGACGGCAACGGTTGCGGACGGTGCAGCGGGCGCTGATGCGCCCGCCCGGCTTGCAGGACGATCGGCCGTCAATTGTCGATCTCCGCCCTGACGACATCGCCGTTGACGGGGTTCATGATGACTTCCGCGCGTTCACCCTTCGTGGTCATGGCATAGATCTCGTAGCAAGTGCCTTCGGTCTTGACCTGCCGGATGTCCTTGTAGCCGGCTGCGACCGCCTTTGCGGAAATGGCCTCGGTGCTCATCCATTCGGCGTGCGGCGCGCTGGTGCAGGATGCGTTGTCGTCATCCGCAAAGGCTGCGGAGGAAAAAACAAGCAGGCCGAGTGCTGCGAAAATGGCTGTCTTTTGCATGGGAACCTCGTTGTTGTTCGCCGATCTGGCGTGAGGGAACCATGCTGTAGGCTTGCCGTCAGAATGCCGTCCGCTGCGAAAGCTGGGCACGACTGGGGCAAGGCAATTGGCGGCAGGTGGCAAACCCAGCCGCCAAAATGCGTCAGGCGGCAGCCTTGCGGGCCAGCCGCGCCTTGATGCTGTCGATGTCGGCGCGCGGCGTCGCGGCAAACAGCGTCTGCGTGTAGCTGTGCTGCGGATTGCTGAAGACCTCTTCGCGCGCGCCGTATTCGACGGCCTCGCCATAATACATCACCATGACGTCGTCGGCGATGTAGCGCACAACGGACAGGTCGTGGCTGATGAAGACGTAGGTCAGCTGGAACTCGTCCTGCAGATCGGCCAGGAGGTTGAGAACCTGCGCCTGCACCGAAAGATCAAGGGCCGAGACAGGCTCGTCCAGCACCAGAAGCCGGGGATTGAGCATCAGCGCCCGGGCAATGGCGATACGCTGACGCTGGCCGCCGGAAAACATATGCGGATAACGCGCATAATGTTTCTCCTCGAGCCCGACCTTCTTGAGCATGGCCATCGCCTTGTCGCGGCGATCGTCCGCCTTCATCCGGGTGTTGATGATCAGCGGCTCGGTCAGGATATCGCCGATCTTCTTGCGCGGATTGAGCGTGCCATAGGGGTTCTGAAAGACGATCTGCACCTTCTGGCGCATCTCCGGTGTCAGCTTTTCCTTGGCAATATCGACCTTCTGGCCGTCGATCAGCATGTCGCCAGACGTTGCCGGATCGATCATCGTCACGATTCGCGCGAGCGTCGATTTTCCGCAGCCGCTTTCGCCGACGATGGCCAGCGTCTTGCCTTGCTCGACGGAGAAGCTGACGCCCTTGACCGCATGCACGGTCTTGCCCTTCTTCATCAGGCTTCCGGGAATATAGTAGTCGCGGACGAGGTTTCTGGCTTCGAGAACAGCAGTCATCGGACGGCTCCTGCAAAGATCTGGTCGTCACTGAGGAATTCGGCAATCGTCGGCAGGCGGTCGCCCGTCGCATTGTCGGGAAGGGCGGCGAGAAGCGCCCGGGTATAAGGGCTCTTCGGGGATTCGAACAGCGAGAGCACGTCGGCCTCCTCGATCTTGCGGCCCTTGTACTGGACGATGACGCGGTCGGCCGTTTCGGCAACGACGCCCATATTGTGGGTGATCATGATCAGCCCCATGCCGTGCTCGGCCTGCAGGCGCATCAGCAGATCGAGGATCTGCTTCTGGATCGTCACATCGAGCGCCGTGGTCGGCTCGTCGGCAATCAAGAGTTTCGGATTGCACGACAGCGCAATCGCGATCATCACGCGCTGGCACTGGCCACCCGACATCTGGTGCGGGAAATGGCCGAGACGGTCTGCAGGATTGGGGATGCCGACCAGGTCGAAAAGTTCGATGGCGCGCGCCCGGCTGGCAGCCTTGTCCAGTCCGAGATGGATGCGCAGCACTTCCTCGATCTGGAAGCCGACAGTGAAACACGGATTGAGGCTCGCCACCGGCTCCTGGAAGATCATGGCAATGTCCTTGCCGACGATCTTGCGCCGATCGGCCGCCGAAAGGCCGAGCAGATCGATGTCGTTGAAGAGCAGCTTGTCGGCGGTGACCTTGGCCGTCCACGGCAGAAGGCCCATGGCCGCCAGCATGGAGACGGACTTGCCGGAGCCGCTCTCGCCGACGATCGCCAGCACTTCGCCGGCATCGACCTTGAGCGAAACGCCATCGACGGCCCGGAAGGGACCGGTCGATGTCTGGAATTCGACAGCGAGATTTTCGATTTCAAGCAGGGCCATCAGGACCTCTTCAGTTTGGGGTCGAGTGCATCACGCAGCCCGTCGCCCATCAGGTTGATTGCCAGAACGGTGATGAGGATGGCGAGCCCCGGAAACGTCACGACCCACCAGGCGCGCTGGATGAACTCGCGCGCTTCGGCGAGCATCGTGCCCCATTCGGGTGTCGGCGGCTGGGCGCCCATGCCGAGGAAGCCGAGGGCTGCGGCATCGAGGATGGCGGCCGAGAAGGCCAGCGTCGCCTGCACGATCAGCGGCGCCAGGCAATTGGGCAGGATCGTCAGGAACATGATGCGCGTCGTGCCGGCCCCGGCCACCTTGGAGGCGATGACATAGTCCTTGGTCCGCTCGGTCATGACCGCAGCGCGGGTCAGCCGCACGAAATGCGGCAGGTTGACCAGCGAAATGGCGATCATCGCGTTCACGAGCCCCGGCCCGAGCACGGCCACGAGAACCAGCGCCAAAAGCAGCGACGGGAAGGCGAGGATGATATCCATCACCCGCATGATGATCGTATCGGTGCGGCCGCGGAAATAGCCGGCGACGAGGCCGACCATAACGCCCGCGAGCACCGAGAGAGTGACGACCACGAGACCGATGAACAGCGAGAAGCGCGCACCATAGATCAGCCGGGTCAGGATATCGCGACCAACAGGGTCGGTCCCGAGCAGATAGGTCAACTGCCCGCCTTCCGACCATGATGGCGGCAAGAGCAGGACGTCACGGTTCTGGATGCTCGGCGAATGCGGAGAGACGATCGGCGCAAACACGGCCAGAAGAAGGATGATCGTGAAAACCGCAAGGCCGATCACCGCGCCCTTGTTGCGCGAGAAATAGAACCAGAACTCGGCCAGACCGGACGGAGGTACTAAGCCCGACGGGGGGACGGCGTTTGTATCGACAACAGCCATATGAGCCTCCTAATGCCGGATTCGGGGATTGATGAAGCCGTAGAGCACATCAACAATGAGATTGACGACCATGATCACGGCAGCGATCAGCATCAGTCCACCCTGCACGACGGCATAATCGCGCTTGAACACTGAATCGACCATCCATTTGCCGATCCCGGGCCAGGAGAAGATCGTTTCCGTGAGGATGGCGCCGGCCAGCAACACGCCGACCTGAAGGCCGATCGTGGTGATGACCGGAATGAGCGCATTGCGCAAAGCATGCACGCCAATCACGCGGAACGGCGACAGACCCTTGGACCGTGCCGTGCGGACATAGTCTTCGCCGAGCACTTCGAGCATGGCCGAGCGTGTCTGCCGGGCAATGACCGCCAGCGGGATGGTGGCAAGCACGATCGTCGGCAGGATCAGATAGGTGACCGCCGACTTGAAGGCACCAGGCTGCCCCGACAACAGGCTGTCGATCAGCATGAAGCCGGTGACCGGCGGGAAGAAATACAGGAACGAGATGCGTCCCGAAACGGGCGTCCAGCCGAGATAGCCGGAAAAGAAGATGATCAGCAACAGACCCCACCAGAAGATCGGCATGGAATAGCCGATCAGCGCCGTGCCCATGATCGTCTGGTCCATCCAGGTGCCGCGCTTGACCGCAGCCAAAACACCCGCCGGAATACCCAGACAGACCGCCAGGAGGATGGCACAGATCGACAATTCGACCGTTGCCGGAAACAGCGTCAGGAAATCGTCGAGCACCGGCCGTTTGCTGATGATCGAACTGCCAAAATCACCCTGCAGCAAATTGATCAGATAGTCGAAGTACTGGATGTACATCGGCCGGTCGAAACCGAGCTCGGCCATGATCTGGGCGTGGCGTTCAGGCGACATCACGCGCTCGCCCGCCAACAGCATCACGGGATCCCCGGGCAGCAGGCGGATGAAGGAGAATGCGATGATGGAAACACCAATGAAGGTGGGAACGAGGACGGCCAGCCGTCCGAAAATAAAGCGCAACATGAGCGTTTAGTCCGTTGGTAGGAGCGAATGACGGCTTGGGGAACCTGCTGCAGCATAGTCCGCTATCATGCTCGAAAACCGGCGGCCCGAAACTGATTTCGAGCCGCCGGACACAGCAGCCGCAATGCGGCATGCCTCGATGAAGTCTTTACTCGGCGATATCCACGCCTGTGAAGGCGAAGTCACCGAGCGGGGACTGGACGAAGCCGGAAACCTTATTGCTCATCGGCACGACGGCCAGCGAGTGATCGAGGGTGTTCCACGGGGCTTCTCTCTTGAAGACGATCTGCGCCTGTTCATAGAGCTTCGTGCGCTCGGCAATGTCGGAGGTTTCCTTGGCCTTCGTTACGAGGTCGTCGAACTCCTTGTTGCACCATTGCGCGCGGTTGTTACCACCGACGGCATCGCAGCCGAGCAAAGTATCAAGGAAGTTGTCCGGATCGCCATTGTCGCCTGTCCAGCCGAGCATGGCCGCACCGTCGCGGTCCTTTGCAGACGAGAGCTTCAGGTATTCGGCCCACTCATAGGAGACGATCTCGACTTCGACGCCGATCTTTGCAAGGTCCGCCTGCATCAGTTCGGCGGCACGGCGCGCGTTCAGCATGTAGGGACGCGCGACGGGCATGGCCCAGATCTTCATCTTGAGACCGGCAACGCCGGCATCTTCAAGCATCTTCTTGGCTGCTTCAGGATCGAACTTGTCGTCCTCGACAGCATCGTTGTACGACCACATTGTCGGCGGGATCGGGTTCTTGGCAACCTGTGCCGCACCCTGGAAGACGGCATCCACAATGGCCTGACGGTTGATGGCCATGTTGAGGGCCTTGCGGACCTCGACCTTGTCGAACGGCGGAACCAGCGTGTTGTAGGCGAGATAGGCGACGTTCAGGCCGGCCTGCTCGGAGATCGTCAGGTTCGGATCCTTCTTCAGTTCCTCGACGTCAGCAGCGTTCGGATAGGACATCAGGTGGCATTCGCCGGCCTTCAGCTTCTGCGCGCGGATGGCGGCGTCGGTGGTGATCGCGAAAACGAGATCGTCGATCGGCTGCTTGCCGCCCCAGTAGTCAGGATTGGCCTTGTAGCGGATCGCCGCATCCGTCTGGTAGGCGACGAACGAGAACGGACCCGTGCCCAGCGGCTGCTGGTTCATCAGTTCCATCTTGCCGTCAGCCTGAAGCTTGTCGGCATATTCCTTCGACATGATCGAGATGAACGGCATGCCGAGATTGGCCAGCAGCGGCGCTTCCGGGCGCTTCAGCGTGATCTTGACCGTGAGATCATCGACCTTTGTAATGCTTTCGATGACATCAGGCAGACCCATGCCGGAGAAGTATTCCCATGAGGCACCGGGAACATACTTGTTCCAGGCATTGTCTTCCTTGTACTGACGCTCAAACGAGAAGATCACGTCGTCAGCGTTCATTTCACGCGACGGTGTGAAGTATTCGGTCGTCTGGAACTTTACGCCCGGGCGAAGCTTGAAAGTGTATTCCTTGCCATCGGCGGAGATATCCCAGCTTTCCGCCAGTGCCGGCTCGATTTCCGTCGTGCCGCGCTTGAATTCGACCAGCCGATTGTAAACGGTATGGGCTGCGGCGTCGAACGTCTGGCCGCCCGTATAGAGGCCAGGATCGAAGCCCTCCGGCGACGCTTCCGAGCAGTAAACGAAAGTCTTGGACCATGCGGACCCGGCCATCAACGTGGCAATCGCGGTGGCCGCAAGGAGAGTTGTGAGCTTTTTCATGAGCTTGCTTCCCAGTTTTGTTATTGTTCTCATAATTTTTTGATGCGGGATGCTTTCGCTTCCCGTCAAGGCAGGATGGAACGACATTTAACCCGGTATTGCAATAACCGTCTTCAAAAATTTGTCCAATTGGAAAATTCTTCCGAATTCGACGAGTCGCAGGCTATCCACGGCTTTTACGGTAAACAATCGGAGATCAACGCCCGAATCGGTTTTCCGCCCACGGAAAAAGTCAATCGCAAATTGAACGGATAGCGTGGAATGGGTAAGGATGCGATAGACATCCGGCGGGTTGGGAGGACTGTCCTGCTGTCAGTGACCAGGCGGGGATACTGAGAGCAGACGAGGCAGTCCTCCCTCTCGCGATCGGACATGTCTGCCAAGGCAGCCCCGGCCAAAACACCGCGCATCCCGATTTTGATTTCCCGAATCAGTTGCTTATGGCGATTCACACGCTAAACTGATGTTGCGGAGATTAGGTGGGGACGGCCGCCCTGTGGCAACTCTTTTGAAGAACCATCGGCGATATGACATCTGCAGCGATTTGGAGAAAGCTCTCAATCGTGTCGATTTCTTCCGCATATTCCACAACATGTCGCTCCGTTTCGGGTTTGATCATTTCGGCATCCTGCAGCTGGGGAATGAAAACGACGCCTGCATGCTGTCCAACCGGCTGACGCTGCACGACCTCCCGTCGGGTCTCGCCGAGGAATACGACAAGCGGCATCGATTCGGTGATTCGGTCGTTTACAAGAGCCTGCACGCCTCTGGCATTTCCTCCGTGTGGAGGGCAGACGACCTGCATCTGGGCAATGGCAGCAATCTTCTCGCACAACTGGGCTTCGAGCTTCTGCTCTGCGTGCCGGTCAACGGCATCAACGGGGCGCGTTATGCCGTTCTGTTTCTGGGGGATGGCGACGATATCGAGCGGCAGGAACATTTCGAGCTTTGTTACGATGCGATCGCCGCCTTTGACTATTTCTACCGACTGGTGCTTTCCAATAAAGCCGGACTGGGTCTGACGCCGCGGGAGACGGAAATCCTGCGCTGGATCTCGCACGGGAAAACGGCAAGCGAAATTGCCCTGATCGTCTCCGTGTCGGAGCATACCATCAATTCCCATACCGCAACGATCCTGAAGAAACTCGATGTCGTCAACCGGACACAGATGGTGGCCAAGGCGATCCGGGAGCAGATCATACAGTAAAGACGGGAATGACGGCTGTTGCAGATGCGGCCAAGCGCGCCTTGGCCTCAATGACGCCGGAAATTTCGTCGGGATCGGGCATCATCCCGGTCTTCGAGACCTAGCATAACCTGTGCATGCCTTTTTCAGCCGCCCCTTGTTCCGCCACTTCTCGAGAAACCGTCAAGATCACCATGACCCAGACAATTCACATATTGCTCGTTGATGATGACCCGGCGGAGAACGTCATCCTGCGGGCCTTGATGAAGAAAGTGACGAGCGCCACGATCGAACTGCACTATCGCGAAACAATCGACGAAGCGCTCGCATTCCTGCTCGGCGGCAATGCCGTCCACATGGTGCTGATGGACAACCGGCTGCAGCCGCAGGCGGACTTCCGCGAGACAGTACCGGCCATGCGCAAGCAGGGGTTCATCGGGCCGATCGGCGTGATCTCTTCGTCACTTGCTGATCCGTATTTTCAGAAGTTCGAGGAATACGGCGCCGATTTCCGCCTCGACAAGTCGGAACTCGACCCGACGGCCATCGAGTTCATCCTCAGAGAGTATGTCACCAAGGGCTGACACAGGTCTTCAAGCCAGATCCCGCCATCAAAGGCTGTCATCCGAAGACTGTCAGTTCAGGCAGCCGTCTGGGCGGTTCTGACGGGACGTCGCGTCTCTTCGAGACCAAGCAGGAAGTTGATCTGCGGACGGGCCTTGACGAGATCGTCGATCGAATATTGCTGGAGCACTTCGAAAAAGGCATTGAGCGCCTTGCGCAGCGCCGAATTCAGCCCGCAGCTGTCGACCAGCGGGCAATCGATTTCGCCGGCCTCGAAACACTCCGCCATGGCGAAGTTGTCTTCCGTCACCTTGACGATATCGAAAAGGCTGATCTCGGATGCGGGCTTTGGCAGGCGCACGCCGCCATTGCGTCCACGCACGGTTTCCACCAGGCCGGCCTTGTTGAGCGGCTGCAGGATCTTGAACAGAAACAGTTCGGATACGCCGTAGGCTTTTGCGATTTCCGGAATACGGCTGAGGTGTCCGTCATTCGCAGCACAGTACATGAGCATGCGGACTGCGTAATTCGTTTGCTTCGTCAGGCGCATCACTTACTCCGGGAGATTCGAAAGCACTCACCTTCATATAAGGCGGATCATAGTTTGGAACAATTCCAAAAAAGCAGAAAATCATTTTGACGTGAACTTGATCAGCTTGGCGCTTGACTGTCCAGTGTCGCTTCGGCAAAAGGTGAGATTATTAGTTAAGTTAAATGAGCCAAGGAGGACACCATGCCGTTCAAGATGATGATACTCTCGGCGCTGGCCGCAACGACAGCGCTAACCCTTATCAGCGCGCCTGCCCGTGCCGAGGGTGAAGTCAACATCTATTCCTACCGCCAGCCGGACCTGATCCAGCCGCTTCTGGACGCCTTCACGAAGGAAACCGGCATTGCCACAAACGTGCTCTTCCTCGACAAGGGCCTTGTCGAGCGCATCCAGGCGGAGGGCGCCAATTCGCCGGCAGACCTCATCCTCACGGTTGACATCAGCCGTCTGACGGAAGCCAAGGAAGCCGGCGTTACGCAACCCGTCAACGACGAAACCATCAACAAGGACATCCCGGCCCAGTATCGCGATCCGGATGGCAACTGGTTCGGCCTGACGACGCGCGGCCGCGTGGTCTATGCTTCCAAGGAGCGCGTTGCCCAGACTGAGATTACCTATGAGGAACTCGCCGATCCCAAGTGGAAGGGCAAGATCTGCACGCGTGACGGACAGCATTCCTACAATGTCGGCCTGATCGCATCGATGATCGCCCATCACGGCGAAGCGGATGCCGAAAAATGGCTGGCCGGTCTGAAGAACAATCTCGCCCGCAAGCCTGACGGCGGCGATCGCGATCAGGCAAAGGCGATCTTTGCCGGGGAATGCGACATCGCGCTCGGCAACAGCTACTATGTCGGTCTGATGATGACCAATGAGAAGGAGCCGGAACAGAAGGATTGGGCCGGCGCCATCAAGGTCCTGTTCCCGAATGCTGCTGACCGCGGCACCCATGTCAACATTTCCGGCATGGCACTGGCCAAGAACGCCCCCAACAAGGACAACGCCCTCAAGCTGATGGAATTCCTGTCGGAAGGCGATGCCCAGAAGATCTATGCCGAGCAGGTGTTCGAATATCCCGTCAAGCCGGGTGAAGAAGCATCGGCGATCGTCCAGTCCTTTGGTCCGATCAAGGCAGATCCGCTGCCGCTTGCCGATATCGCCGCCAACCGCAAGAAGGCCTCTGAACTGGTCGACAAGGTGGGCTACAATGACGGTGCGGAAATGTAACCACCGGCGGTCATGACCGTTTCTCGAAAAGGCAGCCCTCTTCCGAGCGGCTGCCTTTTTCGTGTTTGCGGGAAGGCTATCCGAAGGATCAGTCGGCTTGCTGCTTTGCCTGCACTTCAGCGGCATAGTCCAGAATGGCCTTCTTGCGCTCGGGCGTCCCCGGGTGGGTCGACAGCATGCTGGTGTCCGAACGGTCCCCGAGTTTCTGTTCCAGCAGTTCGAAGAAGCGGGCAATGGCCGTCGCGTCGAAGCCGGCTTTCGACATCAGTTCCACCGAATGGCGATCGGCGGCGGCTTCCGCCGTGCGCGAATGAGACAGCGCCAGAAGGCCCCCGCCCTGAACCAGAAGATCCTCGATGCCCGATCCGACATCGCCGGCGAGCATCATGATCAACCCCGCCATGCCGGCAGCGCGATAGACCTGGCGCAGGCTGTGCTCCAGTTCGACATGGCCGATCTCATGGGCCAGCACGCCAATGATCATTTCATCGTCGCCAGCGGCCAGTTCAACCAGTTCGTCGGTCAGAACCAGAGTTCCGTCCGGCAATGCAAAAGCATTCGGCCCAACCGCGCCCCCTGCCCGAAAATTCAGGCTGTAGCCAGCCGTGCCGCGCGGCGACAACGCGGCAATCCTTGCAAAATCCTCCGAAATCTCGCGCTGTTTGCCCGCATTAAGCTGCGACGGGCTGAGCATGGTCCGGTCCATGGTCTCCATCGTGCTGACGGACATGATCTTGGGCACCACCGGTGGCGTGACTGCGACGGCCACCTCGACCAGCACCGGTAGCGCGTAACGGTAGACGAGGCTGCCGAGCAGGAACGTCGCGACGACGAGGACGACCAGCCGCGGATGAAAGCGTTCCAGCCTGTGAACCAGGCTTGTGCTGCGGCGACCGCTCCGCAGCAGCCATCGATCGATCGCATCATTGTCGGTCGTTTCGAACAGCGAGCCATCGGCGAAATTCACCCGCCGCGGGATCGAGCCGACCCGCGGCGAAACCTCGACCGAAGCCAGTTCGCCCGTGGCGAGCCGGTCCCCACCCGGCACCCGCTCGACAACAAGAGCGCCGGCGTCTTCGACGAGACGCGCAACCACCGACAGGCTGGAATGGGCCGGATGCCACTCGCCCTCGGCGATCGTCCTGTTGTCAGAAGCCAAAATCGAAGCCTTCATAGGCCATGAATTCGGCGCCGACGGCCGACCCGTCCTGTTCGGAAACCGCGAAAACCTCACCGACATTGCCGGAGAAGCGCACCGCCGTATGCGTGTTGACATACCGCGCCAAGCGGACCGCAGCCCAGGGCCGCATCAGACCCAGGGTCAGCAGCGTGACGATCAGGTTGCTGACCGCCACCCAGGCATAACCGAAGCGCGGCAGGTCGCTTTTCAACGGATGGCGACCATCGAACAGCGTGGATGACCAGGCAACGTTGCGCACGCCGGCACGATAGACAAGCGCCGCAATGCCGAAGGAAACCAGGATGACGAGATAACCGATCACGCCCATGGTGACCATGGCTGCCTGCAGTTCCGGCGGCAGGGATTGCGGTTTGTCGATGAGCGAGAAAATCAGCGACATATTGAGGAACACAAGGAAACCGATGATCAGCAGGCCCAGCAGGATGATCAGCGCCGACAGCAGCCAGTTCTTGTAGATTGCGCCAAGCCCCGGATCGGTGGTGAACGCCTTGGTGCCATAGCGCATGTTGTTGCCGATATAGCGATACATCCAGCGGCTGGCGAGCGGCGCCAGAATGCCGAGCGTCAGCGCGGCCAGAACCGGGCCGACAAGAAAGGCCAGGAACGCACCGCCGACACCGCCGACAAAATTGAAACGGACATTGCGGTAGCTCGTGACGCGGGCATTGAACCGCAGACCGCGCATGACCAGCCAGGGTATGAAGAACAGGATCAGCACCGCAAGCGCGATGCCGACAAGCGGTACGACGGTCAGAAGCACGTTGTAGATGACCAGATAGGCAAACACGATGAGGCGGCCGATGAAGATCTGCTTGCCCTTGGCGTGGTATTCGAAGCCGCGCCCGAGCAGCACCGAATTGCCATAGAAATAGCGGTTGCGCCGCACCTTGGCCCAGGCGGAATAGATGCCAACGGTCACGATGGTCAAAAGGATATTGACGATCCAGATGCCGAAATATTCCCGGCCGCTGCCGGTGAACGACAGGCGATGCCAGTCTTCGGATGCTGCAGGCAGCGTTGCGGTGTCCGTTAAGGCCATGATGTCCCCCATGATGCTGACGATAGGCAAACAGGAAACGGCCGAATATCCCCCGATATTCTGCCGTTCGTTGAAAAAGTTTTAGTCCCGCTGCGGGCAAGGTCAAGCGGGATGACGGTTTTCCCCCGTCGCGCAAAACAAAAAGGGCCTCCCGCAGGAGACCCAGATTGCAGCACCGAAGATAAGGTCCGGCCTTATTTCATCGTCGGCATGACGAATTCGGCGCCATCCTTGATGCCCGACGGCCAGCGCGAGGTGACGGTCTTGGTGCGGGTCCAGAACTTGATCGAGTCCGTGCCGTGCTGGTTCAAATCGCCGAAGGACGAGGACTTCCAGCCGCCGAAGGAATGATAGGCGAGCGGCACCGGGATCGGTACATTGATGCCGACCATGCCGATGTTGATGCGGCTTGCGAAGTCGCGGGCAGCGTCGCCATCGCGGGTATAGATCGCGACACCATTGCCGTATTCGTGCTTCATCGGAAGATCGAGCGCTTCCTCATAGGTCTTGGCACGCACCACGGAGAGGACCGGTCCGAAGATTTCGGTCTTGTAGATATCCATATCCGGCGTGACGTTGTCGAACAGGCAGCCGCCGATGAAGTGGCCGTTCTCATAGCCCTGGAGCTTGAAATCGCGGCCATCGACGACGAGCTTGGCACCGTCCTCGACACCCTTGTTGATCAGGCCGAGAATGCGCTCCTTGGCCTCCTTGGTGACAACAGGGCCGAGATCGGCCTTGTCATCGGTGTAGGGGCCAATGCGCAAGGATTCGACCATTGGCGTCAGCTTTTCGATCAGGCGATTGGCCGTGTCTTCACCGACAGGGACAGCCACCGAGATTGCCATGCAGCGCTCGCCGGCAGAGCCGTAACCGGCGCCCATCAGCGCATTGGCGGCCTGGTCGAGATCGGCATCCGGCATGATGATCATGTGGTTCTTGGCGCCGCCGAAGCATTGCGCGCGCTTGCCGTTCATCGCAGCCGTACCATAGACATAGCGGGCGATCGGGGTCGAGCCGACGAAGGAGACGGCCGAGATGTCCGGATGTGTCAGGATCGCATCGACGGCGCTCTTGTCACCATTGACGACATTGAGAATACCGGCCGGAAGACCGGCTTCGATCATCAGTTCGGCAAGGCGCATCGGCACGGACGGATCGCGCTCGGATGGCTTCAGGATGAAGGCATTGCCGCAGGCGATGGCAGGCGCAAACATCCACATCGGGATCATCGCCGGGAAGTTGAACGGCGTGATGCCGGCGCCAATGCCGACAGCCTGGCGGATCGAATACATGTCGATGTTGGGACCGGCACCTTCGGTGAATTCGCTCTTCGACAGATGCGGAATGCCGATGACGAATTCGCAGACTTCCAGGCCGCGGATGACGTCGCCCTTGGCATCCTCGATGGTCTTGCCGTGCTCGCGCGAGAGCATTTCGGCCAGTTCGTCCATATTGTCGTTGAGGAGTTGCACGAACTTCATGAAGACGCGGGCGCGGCGCTGCGGATTGGTGGCTGCCCATTTCGGCTGCGCGGCCTTGGCGTTGGCGACGGCGGCATTCATTTCCGCATCGCTGGCGAGCGTCACCGTTGCCTGAACTTCGCCGGTGGCCGGATTGAAGACATTGGCCGTGCGGCCGCTGGTGCCGGCAACGCGCTTGCCATCGATGAAATGACCGATCTCGTACATGGTGATCCTCCTGATCTTGATTATGGCGGGAGTGTCGCACTACAATATGCACAAATCAACGCGCGATAATCAGCAACCGTTGTGCGTGGATTAATGCACACCATCGACGATAGTAGAGATATACGATGATTGACGCTGAAGAAAAGATCGTCCAGATGGCCGATCTGGAAATCGATCCGGCTCAGATTGCGGCCTATATCGCCCTGCTGGCAGAGGAAATCGAAGCCTCGGTCGACAAGGAGCCGGGCGTTCTGATGCTGCATGCCGTTTCGGTCAAAGGCAGTCCTGCAAAAATTCGAATCCTCGAAGTCTATGCCGGCCGGGCGGCCTATGAGGCGCATCTCAAGACACCGCATTTTCTGAAATACAAATTGGCGACGGCCAACATGGTGAAGTCTCTTGATCTTGTCGCGCTTGACCCCATCGCCATGTGCTCGAAATGAGGAAAGCCGCATGAACTGGGACGACGTCCGCATGTTTCTCGCGGTTGCCCGAAGCGGCCAGATCCTTGCTGCGTCCAAGCGCCTCGGGTTGAACCATGCAACGCTCAGCCGGCGCGTGACAGCACTGGAGGAGTCGCTCAAAACGCGGCTCCTGATCCGGCGGACCAATGGCTGCGACCTGACGGCGGAGGGCGAGATTTTCCTGAATGCGGCGGAGCGCATGGAAACCGAGATGCTGGCGGCACAATCGCAGATCGGCCGCATCGACACGGCGATCGCCGGCACCGTGCGGATCGGCGCACCGGATGGGTTTGGCGTGTCTTTCCTCAGTTCACGGCTGGGTCGGCTCACGGCGCGCTATCCGGAACTGCGCATCCAGCTCGTCCCGGTTCCGCGCTCGTTTTCGCTGTCGCAGCGCGAGGCCGACATCGCGATTACGCTTGAGCGCCCCGAGCAGGGACGGCTGATCTCGTCAAAACTAACGGATTATACGCTCGGCCTCTACGCCGCGCAGGCCTACCTCGCCGAACACGGCACGCCCGCGACAGTCGAGGCGCTGAAAACCCACCGCAGGATCGGCTATGTCGAAGACCTGATCTTCACGGCCTCCTTGAACTTCACGGCGGAAGTGATGCGCAGCTGGGATGCCGCCTTCGAGATTTCCAGCGCCACCGGCCAGACGGAGGCCGTGCGGTCCGGTGCCGGGATCGGCATCCTGCACAATTATATCGCCCGGCAATATCCGGAGCTTGTCCGCATCCTGCCCGACACCATGATCCGGCGCGCCTACTGGACGACCTATCACGAAAGCGCCCGCGATCTGGTGCGAGTCCGGACCGTCGTCGATTTCCTTCAGGAACTGGTCACTGCCGAACACCGGATCTTTCTCTGATCCGGCGGAATACGATCATTTCTTGATCGCAACCGCGCTCGGCAGGGGGATCAGCGTCGGCTTGGCGATCGGCATCTCGACGGGATCTGCTTCCACCGTCTCCGCAACCGGTGCAGGTTGCGCGACGGCAACTTCGGCAGCCGGCTCCTTGCCTGCACTGCCTGCCGAGACCGCCGCAGCACTCGGCAACGGGACCTTGACCGGGTTCTTGATGCTGCCGTCGTCGGGCGCTACGGTTTCCTTGTCATCCTCGACCACTTCAGGGCTTGCAATCCGGCGGATGCGTTGGCGCTGTGGCACCGGCTGCGTCTCGATGGCGGCCTGCTGGACGACCGGTTGCAACACCGGAACGGAGGCGACGCCCTGCCCCGCAGAATAGCGAAGCGTCTCCAGCGTCTGATCGGTCACCGGTTTCAGCCGCAGGGCGTTCATCAGGCCGACGAGTTGCTCGACCGACGTTGCGGTCGCACAGTAGCGCAGGCGGACCTGAGCCGCATATTTCGATCGACCAAGCGCAGAAAAGCCGGCGCCATCGCGGGCACTGACATTGCGCGCCAGCTGCCAGGCATAGATGCAGCTGCCATTCTTTCCGGTCGCGCCGGATGCATAGCCGAATGTGCCATAGGCATTGTCACCGATGATGGTGCTGATCTTCATGGCGACGCCCGGAAGCGCCGTGGCAATCTCGCCCCGCAGGTCGCCCGCAGACGGCGCGCGGGTGAAGCCCTTTTCACTGCCGGGCGCACCAACGGTGACGACCAGGGTATTTTCGCCGGGCAGGTCGGTGGTGTTGCCATAGACGATCGTCTGCAGCGCGTAGTTCTTCCGGACGGTCTGGCGTACCGAGGCGGCGGAACCGCTGATCACGGGGATCGTGCCCAACGCCAGGTCTGGCGAGACGGACCGCGCCAGCGCCGGCCCCGCGCCAGCGCCGTCCCGCGTCAGGGAGGCGGTCTGCAAAAAGGGATCATCGATCGTATTGCAGCCGGACAGCACGAGCGGAACCAGCCAGAAAAGCCTGCGGATCATTGGCGTGCTCCTTCGATGCGCGAGGCCTCGAGCAGGCCGCGGCGCGAGGCGGCGTCGTTCAGATGATCGTTCAGCCGCTGGAAGACCTGCCGGGCCATGCCCTTGTTGCCAAGGTGATAATAGGACCAGCCGCGCAACTGGCTAAGATCTGCGGGTTCTGCGACCAGCGAGGCGCGCGTGTTCAGCGCATCGAGTGTCACCTGGTATTGCTTCTGGTCGAAGGCCGAGCGGGCCCGCTGCACGTAGATTTCGGCCCGCACCTCGCGGTCGCGTTCCGCCGTCATCGGATAGGCCCGCAGGATCGCATCGGCATCGTCGGTCAGCTTGCCGCGCAGAAGCGTCAGTGCCGTGCCATAGGCGGCGTCGGCCTGCATCTGCCCGCCGGCGGCCATGGCCTCGGCAAACGCGGCGCGCGCTTCGGAAAGCCGGCTCAGACCGAGATAGCACCACCCGCCGATCAGCGACGCATTCGGCGTCATCTGGCCACGGCCACGCAGGTCGTTGAGGTCGCTGATGCAGGCGCTGTAGCGCTTGGCCTGGAAGTTACGGAAATAATTGGCCTGGATCGCGCCACGCGGCTTGATCACCGCCGTGGCCTTCTTGCCCTTCGGTGCCGGGGCGATTTTGATCTCGGCCCAGATCTCCGGATAGATGTCCTTGTATTTGCTTTGCAGTTCGGCAAATTCCTGCTTCTGCGACAGGCGCATCATCGACAGAGCGAGCCCCTTGACCCGTGCCGGTGCGGTCTTCCAGTCGATCGCCTTGCCGAACCAGGCGGCGGCGGCCTCGTACTGCTTGGAATTATAGGCGTACCAGGCGAGAATTTCCGCGTGATCGGCGTTCAGCGTCTGCAGGATCGTCGTCGAGTAGGAGGCAACGATCTGTTCGTCGATCGTCGCCATGTCGGGTTTGGCAAAGCGCAATGACAGGGCATTCATCAGGAATTCCGGATCGCCGGAGAGATCCTGCAGATGCGCTGCGGCGACCTGATAGGCTTCTTCCTCGAGATTCTGCGCCGCGAGGCTGAGATAGAGACCCTTTGCGCTGCTGGCGTTAGGTTTCACGTCCATGGCCTTCTTGAACCACTGGGCGCTGAGCGCCGGCTGCTTGATCTTCAGATAGTACCAGCCGAGCAGGCCCATGTCGGTGGCCACCGGCTTTGTCTGCGTTGCCAGTTTCAACGGCTCCAGATCGGCATCTGCCAGGGGCTCGGTGCGTTTTTCATCCGCATTGAAATCGGCAACGGTCTTGCGCAGCAGATCGGAGGCAACCGGCTGCAGTCCGGCCTGCATGGCCGGCGTCACCGAGAGCTTGCTGATGACGGCCTGCACCTCGGAGGCCGGGAAATCGCGGATGGCCTTTTGCAGTGTGGTCACGAGGGCAGCATCCGGCAGGCGTTTTTCTCCTTCGCGCAGCAGGATGCCACGATAGACATTGGCAAGCGGGTCGCGCATGCCGGTCTGGGAATAGGCGTCGATCAGTTGCCAGAGCAGATCGACCTCGGTTTCCGTCGCCGGATCGATGGCGTTGCCTGCCTGAATGACACCGGTCCAGTTCTTGGCGCTGGCTGCCTCGGTCATCAGCACGCGCTGCTTTTTGCGCGCCAGTTTCTCGCTGAAATCGGCGCTCGGCGTCCACTCCGGCGCTTCGCTTTTCAGCCGGATGATCTCGGCATCGATGCCGGTGAAATCATTCTTCTGATAAAGCTTCCAGAGCAGCGTCTCGTCGGCGCTGCGGCTGGTCAAGGGCTGATACAGATCCTGCGGTAGCTCGAAGGCCGGATATTTCAGCCGCAGCCGCGCGCCTTCGGCGGCAACCCGCTCCTCCTGTTTCTGCTCGGCATAATAATAGAGCGCCGCCAGTTCGACGGCGTCCGGTGCCGGCTGGGCGCGTGTCACCGCTGGCTGCGTGCCGGGCGCGGACGCCTGCGGCTCCTCGGTTCCGGCGTCGTTGGCAACCGCACCGTCCATCGCGTCATCAACAATACGGAATGACCCTTCGGCCTGCGTCAACAAAGCGGCGGAATCCTGAGTGCGGCCCAGCGCGGGCAGCAGCATGCAGGATGCGGCAAGCAGAGCAATAAAACGTTTGCTGATCATTGATCGGACCTCACACCCTTGCGCGGCACGGTCCGGCCGAGCCAGACCCCGAAAATGCCCATCGAAGCGACGATAAGCAGGACGTAGAACTGAAAATTGTCGGAGAACCAGGCGGCCGCGAGACGGCGGATATTGGCCGGGCTCTGATCGGTCATGCCGGCGATAAAATGCGTGCCGGCCGGCAGCATATTGACCGCCAGACTTGCCGTCTGGATTTCTGCCGAACCACCGTCGAGCTTGCTCCAGACCGCTGGTTCGACGAGACGCCGGACGCCAAGCGCAATATCGCGCGGCGAGCGGGCATGCAGCACCGTCCAGGTGCCGCTGCCTTCCGGCGACGGAATCTGCGACAGGGTCAGAAGCGACTGGTCGGGTTTCAAGGCCAGCGTCCGGTTTGCACCGTCATCATAGTTGAGCCATTGGGCGAAGCGCGCACCAGCCATGCTGAACCAGCTGCCGATGCGGCTGTTCCAGGAAAGGCCATCCGGCTGCGTGGTCGACTTCTTGAACGCATCCAGCAGGGCCTCGGCATCGTCCGTGCCCGGTCCGGCAGACGCCTCCTGCAACAGTGCAGCACTGGAAATCGCCGCCGTCTTCAGCGGATCGGTGTCAAGGGCGGTCGCGTCGCCGTCTTCAGCAAAGCCGTCCAGCGGAAACTCGCCCTTGCCGGCGCGTCCGATCTCGGCAAATTCCTTGTCGGTGGTGATCACCAGGGCGTTGCGGCCTTCGACAGCCGTGGCCGCACTCAGGCGGATGCTGGCATTGAGCGGATTGCGGGCGGCAATGGCGAGCCGCGACAGCATTGTCAGCGCCGCGCCGACGGATTGACCGTCCGGGCGCTCGACGAAGATATCGAAGGGCTTGCCGTCCGCATAGGGATAGGCATTGCCGGCCAATGCGGCAATATCCGGCAGGCGACCAATGCGGGCCAGGGCCGGCACGGTGATCTCGGTGTTCTTCAACAGAATGAAGCGCGGCTTGGCATCGTTGCGGGCTTCCGGAGCACAGGCATCGTCGGATGCGGTCGGCAGTTCGGCCAAAAGCTCGACCTTGTTTTCGCCGGGATGAAAGGCCCGCAGCGGCAGCTCGATCAGCTTGCCGTCAAACTGCTCGCCCTCGGTGTTGCGGAAAGGATAGCTGGTGACGACCTTGTCATTGACGCGGACGAGAAGCTGGGCGGTGCGCTTCAGGCCCGGCGACGTCGCCGCAAACAGGCGAAGGCCGATCGTGTCATAATCGGCCGGATAGAAATCCGCCGGCATGACCATGTTGAAGTCGGTGCGCGAAAGACGACCGGAAAAGACGCGGGTCTCGTAGCCGGTATCACTGAGCTGGTAGCGGCTCGACGCATCGGCGCGGATCGTGCCGGTGCCGGTTGCAAAGATGCCGCTGTCGAGGCTTTCCTTCAGCGGGCCGCGAATGGCGGCGAGCAACTGGCTGCTGATCTCGGCACGGGTGGCGCCGCGCAGGCTGACCATGGCCCTGCCCTCTTCGCCGGCGTTGGCGACCGAAAGACCATAGGGCACGATCACCGTGGTGGTGCCGAGCTGGGCGCGGGTCTTTTCGGTGGAAACGTAGAGATCGATGCCCGGACCAGTGCCCGGCCTGTCGCCGACACTGACGGAAAGATCGTCGCGGTTCATGAACAGCGCCAGCGTCTGCAAGACAGGCGCCGCATCGTTCAGCATTTCGGCGGTTGCCGTCTGCGGCAGGATCAGCCGGATATCGGTGACGCCGGCCTCGTTGCGGGCGACCGTGAGCACGTCATCGAAGAAGTTGAAGCCTTCCGATTTGGCAGCGATGAAGCCGCTCGTCTGCGGATCGAGTTCGCTCCAGAGTTCGTAGGTCGCCTCCAGCGAGCAATCGACGCGGTGAAACTGGCGGGCCCGAAGCGTGACCTCGTTGCGCCCGGCCTTCAGCAGCGCACCGGCAACCTTGATCTGCTCTGGCTTGAAGTCGTTCGGCGAGGCAATGCGGAACGTGCCGGCCGGTCGGCCGTTGACGGCCACGTCCATCACCGACGTATCGGGCAGCACGGAGACTGCGTTGCGGTAAGGAAGCGAAAGGCTGCCGCCCTTCGCCACCTGCTCGGCGGAGAGATTGAAGGTGAAGCGGCCGACATCATCCTCGCCGGTGAGGCGATAGTCCGGGGCTGACTGCTCGAAGGGCACGAGGCCGCCGGGTTTCTTTTCCTCCGGCACGGCCGGTGCTGCGCGCGTCGACAGGATGGCTTCGCTGGCACCGGGCTGCGCCCTTGTGACGACAGGGGCCGCCTCGAGCAGGCTCTGGGCGGAAAGCGGCAGGGCCTGCGCCATCAGGGCGGCAAGCGACAGGCCGACAGTCTTGACGCTGAGGGACTTAACCATAGAGCTGCGTTCCTGTGTGAACCGGGCCTGTGTGAACCGGGCCTGTTTGAACAGACCCTGTTTGAACAGAGCCGGCAATAACCGGGGATGGTGCGTCAATGGGCCTTGCGGACACACCGACAGGCACGACCTTGTTGTCGTTGAGGACCATCGGTGCATCCTCGAAGGAATGCGCGACGCTTTCGCGGATGAGGCCGGCGCTGTAGCGAACGGCACGCAAGGATTCCGTCAGGCTCCACAGCGCAAAGCGGCTCGTGCCCCAGAAGAAATTGCGGCGCACCTGGCGACGGACGAGGCGATCCTGCAGGACCGACTGGTCGGAATACATCAACTCCGCAATCGCCATGAAGGTTTCCGGCGTGCGTTCGGCATAGGCAAAGCCGAAGATCGATGCCTTGTCCAGGGTCCGGCGCGAGCGATAGACGACATTGAAGGCAATCGTCTGGCCGCCGCGGCGCACTTCGACCTGCGCCCGTGTCGGGTTGGCAAGGTCCATCTTCGGTTCCGGATCGACGAATTCGATCGACACGCCGCCGCTGGAGGCATCCTGGATGACGACGGTATAGACGGCATCGGCGATGCGCAGCAAGGCATGGCGCTTGACCGGCAGGCGCTGGTTGCGGCGCAGTTCGCGGCGTTCGGCGATAGCGCCGAGGGCGGCACCGGCAAGACCGAGATTGATCAGGTTCCACATGGCGACGATCAGCAGAAGCTCGCTGGCGACCGGTTCGGTGAGCACCCGGTAGCCGGAATAAAGGGCCGCCGCGAGCAGCAGGAAGAAGATCGCGAAATACGGCTTTGCCAGCGGCGAAAGTTTGCTCTGGTCGAGCGTCTGGCCCTTGGCCGTGACGTTGAAGGTTGGCTTGCGCGGGTTGCGCACGACGCTGATGATGCTGCCGAACAAGAACACCGCCTGCACATATTCGTAGAGCTCGGAAATCCACGGCCAGCGGACCTTGCCGTAGAGATAGCTCTGCATGGCGAAGGAACTGACGAGATAGGTCACGGCATAGGAGGCGAATTCGAGGATATTGGCCTTGTAGATCTCGAGCGAGAAGAAAATATAGAGCAGCGGCGAGAACATGAAGGCCAGCCGCGCCAGCGGGAACAGCCAGAAGGTGTTGATGCCGGCGTAGCAGAGGCGCTGCGGCAACGAGAGACCCTTGGCGAGGAACGGGCGGTTCAACAGCAGGATCTGCAGCATGCCCTGGCACCAGCGGGCGCGCTGGCCGATGAAGGAGACAAAGGTTTCGGGCTGCAGGCCGGCGATCAGCGGCTTGTCGATATAGACGCTGTTCCAGCCCTTGCAGTGCAGGGACAGTGCCGTTTCGCAGTCCTCGGTGATCGACTGGCCGGAGAAGCCGTCGACCGTTTCCAGGGCCGAACGGCGCAGGACGGCGGCGGAACCGCAGAAGAACGAGGCATTCCACTTGTCGAGCCCGCGCTGCAGGATCGAGTAGAACATCTCGTTTTCGGACGGCATGCGGGCAAAGGTCTGGAGGTTCTTTTCCAGCGGATCCGGATTGAGGAAATAATGCGGGGTCTGCACGAGGAACAGCTTTTCGTCCTCGCGGAAGAAGCCGACCGTTTCGCGCAGAAAGTCGCGCACCGGGGCATGGTCGGCATCGAACACGACGACGAGTTCGCCCGTAGAGATTTTCAGCCCTTCATTGAGATTGCCGGCCTTTGCGTGATCGTTGCGCTCGCGGGCATGATACTGCACGCCCATCGCCACGCAGAGCGCCTTCAGCTGCTCATGGCGGCGGGTCGCAGCGACCGATATATGCGGATTCCTGTGGTTGCGCTTGGCATCCGTACCACCATCGTCCAGCAGAAAGATCTTCAGCTTGTCCTTGGGATAAGCCATCGACTTGGCGGCGGCCAGCGTCACCGCCAGCAGTTCGGCATCCTCGTTATAGCTCGGAATGAAGACATCGACCGTCGGCAGGTCGGCATGGGCACCCATATCCGGCGTCTTGCGCTTGATCGGATCGGCGACCATGAAAAAGCTGATCGCCAGCATGCAGAGGCAGTACATTTCGGCGAGGTAGAGCAGGAAACCGGGGATGAAATTGAGCGGCTCGGAAATGCTCGGCAGCGTCTCGGTGGTCCGCCAGAAGCCGTAGCGCAAAGCGATAATGCCGGCGAAAACCAAGGTGACAAGCCGGAAGGTGCTGTTGTCCGGGCGCGTCATGCCAATGAACATGACGCCAAGGACCGCAAAACTCAGCATCAACTGCGCCTGCAGACTCATCGGCAGGAGGATCAGAGTCAAACCGACTGCACCGGCCGGAATCGCCAGAAATTTACCGCACCGCATGTGCAACTCGCCTCATTGTCATTTCAGCCACGCATCATGCGTGCCGGTTCTACATCGAACGGGCCGACCCTAGGGCGCAAACGGTCAATAGAGTCCTAATGAAGTGTGAGAGCGCGGAAAGGGCACAGAACGAGGTAAACACGACGTTTACAAGCGGCCACGAGATTTGGGCACACGCCGACATAAAGCGTGGAGAAACCAGACAGCATCACGTTCAGGGGGAGGAATGGTACGGTTGGGTGGTCTCGAACCACCGACCTCAGGATCCACAATCCTGCGCTCTAACCAACTGAGCTACAACCGCACAAACAGGCTCGCCCTTGATTGCAGGGCGGCTTTCCGGGTCAAATACGGGCAGTCCGCATTTTTTGCAAGTCCCAACTTGTGCCTTCCCGTGAAAAAACGGAGCGGGGGATTGCAGGACATGAAAAAACCGGGTGGCAACCCACCCGGCTCTTGGATCAGGATCGGCGCAGGCCTGTCGGCGCGCAGATCGGCAATCAGACCTTCTTGAAGGTGGACATGGCCTTTTCGGCAGCGTCCTTGCCCGGCTTGGTGACGCTTTCGGCAACCTTCTTGGTGGCTTCCTGCATCGACTTGGCCTGTTCCATGGCCAGTTCAGCCTGCTTGCGGATGAACGCGGTCTGCAGTTCGAACAGTTCGGAAATCGACTTCACGCCGAGCAGCGCTTCCATGTGCGAAAGCGAGTTTTCCGCATTGGTGCGCAGTGCGTCGATGGCCTTGAGGCCGAGCTCGACCGTGCCGGACTGGGCGCTTTCCAGCGTCGCTTCGACCGTCTTGGTCGCGTCTTCGGCAGCCGTCTTCATCTTCGCATAGGCTTCCTTGGACTGCACGGCGCCCTTTTCGGCAAATTCGCGCATGCTGTCGGTCACCTTGGCCGGATCGAAGGAGGTCATCGAGAATACGTCGTCTGTTTTCTTGGTAGCCATGATCAGCGCTCCTGTGTCGGGCCCTCTCCAGAGGCACCCTGTTGATGTTGGATATCTTGTATACGAAAATATTGTGCGCTGCAACATAATTGTGCATCGCATATAAAAATTAGGCGCGTGGGGCATGGATCTCTGGTATTAACCTTCAACCGCGAAAGGCAGCGGCCAATCGGACGGCGTGCTGGACCCTGGCGAAACCCCCGGTTATTAATAGACCGTTAATAACTACGTCCCGGTGACGTTTCTGCCAACAGGTCCGTTCATGTCCGCTAAACTGTACCCCTTCATCGACATCGCCGTGCATGAGCAGGTGCGCGGGCACTTTGCGCGGGGCGAGGCGGCGGTTCTGTTTTCCCAGGACATGGGCCAGGTTCTCTGGTCGAACGGCGAAGGTGCCGCCCTTTTCGGCACGCCGTCGATCTATGATTTCATCGACAGCGGCACCAATACCGCCGACGTGGCCTTTCGCCAGATGGAGGCAACAGCCCGGCAACTGGCGCGCGTCGGCGACAGTCGCTCCTTCCTGATGCGCATCGGCACCGGCTTTCGCCGCATGCCGGTCAGCGCGCTGGTGAAGATGATCAGTGTGCATCCGGGCGAAACGGCGATCCTGTTTACTGCACCCGGCAACGTCAAGGCGCGCACCCCGGCGGAAATCGCCCGTACCATGATTTCGGGCTTCGATGATCCCGACACGCATATGGCCGTGCTTGATGGCGATGGTGGCATCATTGCCGCCTCCGCCGGCTTCGAAAGCCTCGCCATGACGCCGCAGACCTGCCGCGCGCTGGTTGCCGCCGTAGCCCGCGACAGCGACTGGCTGGTCAAGCGCCCGATTCCGACCGGCAAGGGCCATCTGCCTGCCGCCATCGGCAAGCTCTCCGACACCCCTGCCCTGCATCTTCTGTTTGCCGTCGAAACCATTCTCGGCAATCTCGATCCGGGTGCGGATTTCGACGATGGCGCCCTTGCCGGCACCAGCACGGCTGCGGCTCTCGATCCGCCGGCAGCAATCCTCGCCGATGCCGAACCCGCTTCCGACAAGGCAGAGCCGGTGGATGGCGCCGGATTTCAGACGGAAACGCCGCTGCCGGACGATGGCGCGGCCTCCGCTGCGGGCCCGGCCTCCATCGATCCCGCATCGAGCGAGCCGAACAATCATGCCGATCCGGATCCGGAGCACGGTGTCGTTGCGGACGAAACGCCCAGCGATGCATTCGTTTCGGAAGCCGAGGCACTGCCGGGCGCATCCGCACCTGAAACAACACCATCGCAGGCCGATGCCGGCGCCTTCATCGGCAACGCAGTTGATGAATCGCCTTTGGACAACGGGGGCGATGCTGCGCCTGCACCGGAACAGCTGGACCTCGCCGATGGCGTCACGGACGTCGACATTGAGACATCAGGGGAAGCCGACCAGCCGGAAGCGGATGCAATTGTCCAGACGCTCGAGCCGGACCTTGAAGCCGTAAACGACCCCCTTGACCCGAGCCGGGACGATGACGCTGCGATCGCGGGCGAGGCTGCAACAGGGATTGACGCGAACCACACCGCTCCTGTCGAGGCCATCTCCGGGACACCGGTCGAGAACACCGCGGCTATTGCCGACGAAAGTGATGAAGAAACATCCGTTGCGCCGGCAACCAGTGATGAGGCCACAGACGAATTTTCTGGCGAGTTTTCCGGCAAGTTTCCTGGCGAAATCGATGGCGAACGGCCTGGCGAACCGGCGGATGCTTTGCCGACGCCAGCCGAGATCGATGCCGGTACTCCGACCTCCGAAAGCGATGAGGCCAGCTTCCTCTTCAATCCGGACAGCCGTGCCGTGCGTTTCGTCTGGAAGATCGATTCCGGTGGTCGCTTCCGCGAGATTTCCGACGAGTTCTCCCGGGCTGTCGGCCCGGCCTCGGCCGATATTTCCGGCGTGACCTTCAGCGAAATCGCCGAACGATACAACCTCGACGTGGATGGCAAGATCGGCGAATTGCTGAAGCGCCGCGACACCTGGTCGGGCAAGACGATCCTCTGGCCGGTGGAAGGCACAAGCCTGCAGGTGCCGGTCGATCTTGCGGCGCTGCCGACCTATTCGCGCAACCGCGAATTCGACGGCTTCCGCGGCTTCGGCATCGTCCGCGTTGCCGATGCGATCGAAGATCCGCGCAGCATCGGTCTTGCCCTCGGCCTGCCGGTCGCTGACGCGCTCGACCGGCATGACGGCGATGAAGCGGATGGCACGGCACTGCCGGTCACCGAGGCGCTTGCACCGATTGCAGAAAACGAGGCCGCTGTGGACGCAACGCTTTCGTCGGAAGCGGACCAAGGCGCCGTAGAGGCAACGGACGACAGGCCCGACGATGCGGTTGTTGCCGAAGACGGATTGACGGTCGAGGCCGAGGGCGACGACGCCGCGGCCGAAACAGAGGCGCTTTCCACTGAGCCTGGCGACGACGACCAGCCGACCGGCGAGATTGATGCACCGAAAGCGGCGGATGAGACGCCCGAGGATCCATTCCGCGGCGAGCGGCCGGCGCTGCAGATCGTCGAAAATCCGGGGCACAGCCCCTCGGACAAGGTCGTGCGGCTCGACAATCATCGTCCGCAGGGCGCTGAAACCCTGACCCGTGGCGAGCAGGCGGCCTTCCGCGAAATCGCCCGGCAGCTTGGCGAAACCTTCGGCAAACGCGAGGGCGGCCCTCCGCCTGTTGCAACGGACGAGCAAGCCGAGACCCCGGAAACGGTCGCACAGACGCAAACGCCAGAGCAGGAGCGGGACGACACGGCTGGCCTATCGTCGGCCGAGACGCCGCATGCTGCCGAGGCTGAACAGGATATCGACCCCAGGGGAGATGCAGCCTCCGGCGCGGACATCGAAGACGACGCGCCGAAGGCCGTTGTCGATGTTCTGCCGACACGCAGCAGCGCCCATGCCGGCAGCGTCAACCAGGATCTTCTCGACAGCCTGCCGGTTGCGCTTCTGGTTCATGCCGGCGACGAGCTCTATCATGCCAATCCGGAATTTTTGGCGCTGACCGGTTTTGCCTCGCTGGAGGCGTTGCGCGAGGAAGGCGGTATCGACGCGCTTTTCGTCGCCGAAGAAGATGGCCTGTTCGACATGCCCGACGGCACGATGATGCTCATCCGCAATGATGGACGGCTGGTCCCCGTCAACGCCCGGCTGCAATCGATCCGCTGGGAAGAAAAGAGCGCGCTGGTGATGGCGCTGTCAGCCGCCCCTCAGGACGCAAGGGCGACAGAGAGCGTAGAGACCGAAGTGGAAGCCGCGCCCGTTGCTGTGAACCCCGACCATGCAGCCATCGCGGCCCTGCAGATGGAGGCCGAGGAACTGCGCTCGATCTTGGAGACGGCGACCGATGGCGTTGCCATTATCGGTGCCGATGGCGAAATCCGCTCGCTCAACCGCTCGGCCAACGCACTTTTCAACTATGACGACGGCGAAATTCGCGGCAAGCCGTTTGCCATGCTGTTTGCCCATGAAAGCCAGAAGGCCGTGCTCGACTATCTGGCCGGCCTGGCCGGCCATGGCGTCGCCAGCGTGCTCAATGATGGCCGCGAGGTCATCGGCCGCGAGGCATCCGGCGGTTTCATCCCGCTGTTCATGACCATGGGCCGGCTCTCCTCGTCGAACGGTTACTGCGCCGTCATCCGTGACATTACCCAGTGGAAGCGGACGGAAGAGGAACTGCGCAATGCCAAGCGCGCCGCCGAAACCGCCAATGCCCACAAGAGCGACTTCCTCGCCCGCGTCAGCCACGAGATCCGCACGCCGCTCAATGCCATCATTGGCTTTTCCGACATGATGGCGAGCGAGCATTTCGGTGCGATCGGCAATCCGCGTTACGTCGAATATGCCAATGACATCGGCCGCTCCGGCCGGCACGTTCTCGACATCGTCAACGACCTGCTCGACATATCGAAGATCGAGGCCGGCGAGATGGACCTCGAATTCACCGCGGTGGAGATCAATGACGCCGTGTCCGAGGCGGTCTCCCTCGTGCAACCGCAGGCCAACAGCCAGCGCGTCATCATCCGCACGTCACTGTCGGGCTCTGTCCCGAACATCGTCGCCGACAGCCGCTCGATCAAGCAGATGGCCTTGAACATCCTGTCGAATGCCATCCGGTTCACGCCGTCCGGCGGCCAGATCGTCGTTTCGACCGCCTACGAGGCGAATGGCAGCGTCATCCTGCGCGTCCGCGATACCGGCATCGGCATGACCCGCACCGAACTGGAACAGGCGATGAAACCGTTCCGGCAGGTGACGACCGGTGCGCGCAAACGCGGCGACGGCACCGGCCTTGGCCTGCCGCTGACCAAAGCGATGGCAGAGGCCAACCGGGCCCAGTTCTCGATCAACTCGGCACCCAACGAAGGCACGCTGGTGGAAATCTCCTTCCCGTCGCAGCGGGTTCTGGCGGATTAGGGTTCGGAACGCGCCAAGAGCCGAAGGTATCGAGGATCATCATGACCGAACAGGGTTTGACATCCCACAGTCTCGACAGCGCCATTGCCAAGAATTATGCCTTCATTCTTCTCGGTGGCATCATGGGAGTGTTCATTATTGTTGCGCACTTCATTGCGCGCAAAAGAAGCACCCAAACGCAAGGCCCCGAACAAAGTCACTATATTTTCCAATACAGGACGACCTTGATCGCCCTTTTGATGGGCATGGTCGCGGTTCTCTATTTCTTTGTCACGATGATTTGGCTTCCGTCACGGTCTCCGCCGCACGAAACGGTTTGGAGCGTACGGATGTTTGGCAACCTGTATTGGCTTGTCCTAATATGGGTTGCGACAAGGAGCATTCGCGGCCTCTATCTCTCCGCTGCGGGGCTGGCAATTCACAATCCAAAAACGCTCTGGATCTGGGTGCGATAGGGATCCGCGTATCGCTCTTGTTGAAAAACGCTGAAATCGCCAGTCATCCAGTCAAAGCAATTCCGGTTTCGGGAATTATACGTTAGGAAATGTTGAGCGTGGCGAACCAGTTTGCCCGCCAGCATTTTCGACATTTTGCGGAGCCTTGCCCGCGCTGCGGAAAGATGAGCCTTGCCGTCTGATACCCATGTCCTGAAGCGCACACGGCTGTTTGCCGGTATCGGTGGTGCCCATCCCTTGCTTGCTCTGGCGGCGGCGCTGACCTGCGCGGTCGTGCTTTTGCCCATTCTCGCCATCGCCTGGCTTGCGGTCACCGGCGGCGACAGCGACTGGGCGCATCTGATGGCCTATGTCATTCCGCGCGCGACCGGGCGCACGCTGCTCCTGATTGTCCTGACCGGGACCGTGACGGCCATCACCGGCATCGTCACCGCCTGGCTGGTCGCCAGTTGCGAGTTTCCCTTCAGGCGGTTTCTCGCCGCCGCCCTTGTTTTGCCGCTGGCCATTCCAGCCTATCTCGCGGCCTACGCATTCGGCGAACTCTTCACCTATACCGGACCACTGCAATCCACGGTCCGGGCGATCTTCGGCTTCCAGTCGAGCCGCGACTACTGGTTTCCGGATGTGCGATCTCTCGGCGGTGCCGTGCTTGTTCTGGGCTCTGTGCTCTATCCCTATATCTACCTCGCCTGCCGGGCGATGTTCCTGATGCAGGGCCGGGCCGCCGCCGATGTGGCCCGTACGCTGGGCGCCAGCCCGCTCAAGGTATTCCTCAAGGTGCAGATCCCGATGGCGCGCCCGGCGATCATGGTCGGCATCACGCTGGTTGCGATGGAAACCCTGAACGACATCGGGGCCGTCGAGTTCCTCGGCGTGCAGACGCTGACCTTTTCGATCTTCGATACCTGGCTCAATCGCGGCAGCCTTGCCGGGGCAGCCCAGATCGCCTGCATCATGCTGGTCTTCGTCGTCTTATTGATGATGATCGAACGTGCGGCGCGGCGGCGCCAGCGCTTCGCCAGCCAGAAGACAACGGCCGGCGTCCACGATGCCATCCGCCTGCGCCTCTCCGGCTGGAAAAAATGGGCGGCGATGATCGCCTGCCTTCTGCCGGTGCTGCTCGGCTTTGCCGTTCCGCTGATCGTGCTGGGCGGCTATGCGCTGAAGCGGCTCGACCAGTTCCTCGAGCCGCGACTGTTGCAGGCGCTGATGAACAGCATCCTCGTTGCAAGCTGTGCCGCCATCATCACCGTCGTGCTTGGCTTCGTGCTCGCCTATGCGGCCCGCACAAGCCGCTCGCGGTTCATCGGCCTCGCGGGGCGCCTGTCGGCCTTCGGCTACGGCGTTCCGGGAACCGTTCTTGCCATCGGCGTGCTCTTTCCGCTGGCCGGCATCGACAATGGCATGGATGCCTTCCTGCGCAGCCATGTCGGCATTTCGAGCGGCCTTCTTCTCTCCGGGACGGGCTTCGCCATCATCTATGCCTGCTCGGTGCGCTTTCTCACCATGGCGGAAGGCTCGATCGAAGCCGGGTTCCAGAAGCTGTCGCCGCATCTCGACATGGCGGCCCGCACGCTTGGCCGAACCAGCGGGCAGACGCTGAAAAGCGTTCTTCTCCCGATGATGCGCCCGGCGGTGCTTTCGGCTGCCCTGATGGTGTTCATCGAAACGATGAAGGAGCTTTCGGCAACGATCATGCTGCGGCCATTCAACTTCAACACGCTGGCAACGCTGGTCTACGAGGATGCGTCGCGGGCAAAGGTGGAAGATGCGTCGGTCGCCGCGATCATCATCATTCTCGCCGGCATGATCCCGGTCATTCTCGTCTCGCGCTCTCTGGAGCGGACGCGCTGACACACCGTTCGGCCTTGATGCAGGCAAAAAAAGAGGCAACCCATGGGCTGCCTCGATAAGTTGAATGCCAACAAACAGATCTCGATAGGGGATGACATCATGTCAGTGGCAGCACCTCTGCTGCGAGCAGCCCACTCATTGGACGCCATCAAGTTGAGGTCACCATGCGCTGTCAGTCGTTAACAAAACCTTGCCGCAGACCGCTAAAATTTAACCTAACGCCCCTGAAGTGAAAGCTTTGGTTAATTCTGCCGGCGCCAAAGTGTTAACAGCCCTCGGCTCAGGTCATCAGTTGCGGCAGATTGGCAAACAGATCGAGAGCCTCCGGATTGGCAAGCGCCTCCTTGTTCTTCACAACCCTGCCATGCACCACATCGCGGACAGCGAGTTCGACGATCTTGCCTGATTTGGTGCGCGGAATGTCAGCGACGGCGATGATCCTGGCCGGCACGTGGCGTGGCGTGGCGCCCGTGCGGACGCGTGCCTTGATCGCCTTTTCCAGCGCCTCGGTCAGCACAAAACCGGCAGCCAGCCGCACAAAAAGCACGACACGCACATCATCGTCCCAGTCCTGCCCGATGCACAGGGCCTCGGCGACCTCTTCCATCTGCTCGACCTGGTTGTAGATCTCGGCCGTGCCGATCCGCACGCCGCCGGGATTGAGCGTTGCATCCGAGCGGCCATGGATGATGATGCCGTCATGTTCGGTCCATTCGGCAAAATCGCCGTGACACCAGATATTGTCGAAGCGCTCGAAATACGCAGCCCGGTACTTGGCGCCTTCGGGATCGTTCCAGAACATCACCGGCATGGACGGAAAAGCCCTGGTGCAGACAAGCTCGCCCTTTTCGCGGCGCACCGGCTTGCCCTCGTCATTCCAGACATCCATGGCAAGGCCAAGGCCCGGCCCCTGGATCTCGCCGCGCCAGACGGGCTTTAGCGGATTGCCGAGCACGAAACAGGAGACAATATCGGTGCCTCCGGAGATCGAGGCCAATTGCACGTCGGGCTTGATGCCCTCGTAGACGAAGGAAAAGCCTTCCGGCGACAGCGGCGATCCGGTCGAGGTCATCAACCGGAGCGCACTCAGATCATGGGTGCTGACCGGCGTGAAACCGCCCTTGCGCACCGCGTCGATATATTTGGCGGAGGTACCGAAGATCGCGAACTTTTCGGCCTGGGCGTAATCGAACAGGACATTGCCATCCGGATGGAAGGGCGAGCCGTCATAGAGGCAGAGCGTGGCGCCGACGGCGAGCCCCGAGACCAGCCAGTTCCACATCATCCAGCCGCAGGTGGTGAAGTAAAAGAGCTTTTCATCTTCGCGCAGGCCGCAATGAAACCGGTGCTCCTTGAGATGCTGCAACAAGGTGCCGCCCGCCGAATGGACGATGCACTTGGGCACGCCCGTGGTGCCCGACGAAAACAGGATATAGAGCGGGTGCGAAAACGGCAGGCGGGGATATTCCACCGGCCGCGCCTCGAACGGCGCGATGAATTCCGAAAGCGTGCGCCCGTCCTCGAGCGACAACGCCAGCGACCCGGCATCGCCGGCATAGGGAATGACCAGCGCCGGGATAGCCAGCTTCCGCGTCACGGCCTGCACCTTGACGGATACGTCCTGCAGCTTGCCGCCATACCAGTAGCCATCGCAGGCGATGAACAGCTTGGGTTCGATCTGGCCGAAGCGGTCGAGCACGCCCTGCTCACCAAAATCCGGCGAACAGGATGACCAGATGCCGCCAATCGACGTCACGGCCAGCATCAACGCGATGGTTTCCGGCATGTTCGGCATCATCGCCGCGACGCGATCGCCCTTGCCGATCCCCATGGCGGTGAGCGCCTGCTGCAAACGCGAGACGAGCGCCTGCAGGTCGTCCCATGACAGGCGCGATGCGGCCTTGTCTTCGCCGCGGAAGATCAGCGCATCACCGCCGCCGGTCCTGGTGAGAAGGTTTTCGGCAAAATTCAACGTTGCGTCCGGGAAGAACCGCGCGTCCAGCATGACATCGCCGTGGACCAGGGCTTCCGCGCCGCGATCGCCGATCACCCCGCAATGCTCCCAGACGGCTATCCAGAAATCGCCAGGCTCGACGACGGACCAGTCGTGGAAGGCGTCATAATCCGCAAACCGGCGGGAAAACCGTGTTTCGCACCAGGTCATGAAGGCACGCATGGGCGTCTGCGCAATGAAGCTTTCGGATGGTGTCCACAAAGGCCGATCTGACTGCATGCTGTCCTCCACTCCACTGCCTGATGCTATATCATGCTGCGACGCAGGATAAACAGCCTGGCCCGCGCCGCAATGCCATTGCAGCGACATTTCCGGTCCCTGGCGTTTGATTTTTTGCGGTTGAAAGCCTATCCAGAGGCCGGGATCGGCTGCGATCGCAACAATCGTCGGGCTACAATGAAAAACATCTTTCAGAACAGGATCAAGACAATCCGGCTCGGCGGTGTTTTGCAGTCGACGATCTTCCGACTGACGGTGCTTGCGGCCTTCCTTCTTGTGGTGCTGTTCAAGGTCGCCCTGCCGCTTTTCGTGTCGACGGCCAGCGTCAAGGCGAACATGGAAGATGCGCTTTCGTCCTGGACCGGCGGGCTTGCAAGCATCAGCAATGATCCGACGATCAGCTTCTGGCCGCGTCCGCACCTGACGCTGCACGACGTCACCATCGTCTCGGTTGGAGACAATCCGCAAACCATGGCGAAAGCCCAGGCGATCACCGCCGATTTCGACGTTCTGGCCGCTCTTCGCGGCACGCCGGTTTTCACCGATTTCCATCTTCTAGCGCCGGCATTCCGCATCGAACGGCTGGCGGACGGCACGCTCAACTGGCGCAAGGCCGGATGGATGGCGGATGCGATGGACGGCGAGCCAGACCAGAAGCCCGTGCTGGCGCAGGGTACACCGATCGGTGATATCACAATCGAAAACGGCATCCTCGACATTGCCGACCAGCCAACAGGTACCGATTACCGCATCACCGATATCACCGGCACCATTGCCTGGCCGACCCCGTCCGAGCGGATCCGGGCCAACCTGTCCGCCGTTATCAAGGGGGAAAGCGTCAAATGGTCGTTTGTCTGCGATGATCCCCTGTCGTTTTTCTCCGGCCTCAGAACGCCGATCAGCACCGCGTTGACCTCGGCGCCGGTCAACTTCGCGTTTGACGGTGCAGGCAGTCTTTCGGCGAGTGCCTTCTTTTCCGGACAGTCATCCTTTTCTGCACCGTCTGTTTCGGCCCTTTTGCGCTGGGTCGGAATGGATATCGGCCAAGCTGCAGCGGTTGATGCCATCAGCCTGGACGCAGCAATGACGGTCGGCAGGCAGGCGCTCAAGCTCGACAATCTGACCCTGGCGCTCAACGGTGGAAATGCGACCGGCGTTCTCGACATCACGCGGCCCGACGGCCACCTGCCGCGCATCGGCGGAACTTTGGCCTTCGACAGTCTTGATCTCAACACCCTGTTCCGGGCGCTTGCACCGCTGCCGGCTGCGTCCGACGGGATTGCCAGAACCGTCAACACCCGCTTCATGGAATGGCTGCGTCTCGATCTGCGCCTGTCAGCGCAACAGGCCAAACTCGGGCCTATCATGCTGACCGATCTTGCCGCTGGCGCCATGGTGCGGGATGGCCGGGCATCCTTCGATATTGGCGACAGCGGTTATGCCGGCGGCTCGCTCAGCGGCCGCATCGCCATCGCCGAGCAATGGATCAATGGTGGGGGCGAACTGGCCCTTGCGCTCAAGGGTGCCGATCTGGAATCGCTGGCCAGCCAGCTCGCGCTTGAAGGCCCCCTGCCGCTCGGCCGCGGCGACCTCAGCCTCGACCTTTCAACGGACAAGCCGATGTGGGCCATGACCGCCAGCGATCTGTCCGGGCGGGTCCGGCTGGCCGTCAACGACGGAAAGCTCGTCAACTTCAACGCCGCGGACTTCGAAACGCTGGTGGCCCGGGATGCGTTTTTCAATCTTTCGGAGGTGACGGCCGGCTCGTTTGCTTTTTCGACAGCCGATATCGAGGCGACCATCAAGGACGGCGTCGCTGAATTGACGAGAGCCGATATCGTTGGCCAGCAGCAAACGCTCACGTTGGCGGGCCGCATCCCCTACCGAACCGGAAGCCTTGCCCTGGCGGGCGTGTTGAAAGCAGCCAAGCCGCAGCCGGAGGCGGCGCCGTTGCGTTTTTTCGTCGGCGGATCATGGCCAAACCCGGTGATTTCACCACTTTCGGTGCTTATCCGCCCCTGAAGACAGATTACGACCCTGACGACCGCGGATCGTCTGCGAAAGACTTATGCGGACTGCCTGATAAACCTCTAAAATAAATCAGCGAATCAGCTCACAGGAGATGTGCCCGTGCTGCGTTTTCTGGCCGCCGTTTTCAAGATCGCGCTCGCATCGCTGTTTGCGGGGGCCGGGCTTTCCCTGTTCAACATTTCGTCGGCACAGATCCTCGAACAGATCGGCATGACGCCTGAGGCAGTCTGGGGTTATGTCCTGCAGGCGACGAACTGGGCCGTGCCCAACATGCTTCTGGGATCGATGATCGTGCTGCCGCTGTGGTTCCTCACCTACGTCTTTCTCCCGCCAAGGGAACGCGAGCGCGACTGAGCGCCGCCTGGCTCACCGATAGCGCGGATGGAGAAGACCTTACGATTCCTCGTCGAGTGCTGCCAGCACGCGCGCCAGCAAATCGTCCTCTTCGTGAACGCCATGCCGGTACAGCGTCAGAACAAGCGCCGCAACCGGATCATTTGCATCGCTTTCGACCGAAATCCGTCTCGCCGCTTTCGCCCTGTCAAAGACACGCTGACACAGATTAACATGATGCGGCAGCATGGGTTCGTTTCGCCATTTGCTCATTGTGCAATGCCCCCCAGAAAGAATACGTCACGATATCCGCCGTTAAGCGGAATCAACTTTTATTTACCCAGCGTTTAAACGTGCGGAAACTGTTCAAATCATGTCACGATCGCCGATGGCACATGCCGCACGGGTCCTATGCACGACTAATGTCCGAATGCAGCCCGTTCATCCTTGACGCGCTGCGCCTCAGCGCGACGCGAGACGATCGAGGCGATCAGCACGCCGAAGGCGACGATGCCGATCAGAATCGTGCAGACGGCGTTGATCTCCGGCGTCACACCCAGCCGCACCTGACTGTAGATTTTCATCGGCAATGTCGTTGCGCCCGGCCCGGAGGTAAAGCTGGAGATCACGAGATCGTCGAGCGACAGTGTCAGCGCCAGAACCCAGCCGGAAAACACCGCCGGTGCGATGACTGGAAGCGTGATCTTCATGAAGGTAGTGACCGGCGTTGCCCCCAGATCCATGGCCGCCTCTTCGATCGACCGATCGAAACTCATCAGGCGGGACTGCACGACAACGGCCACGAAGCACATGGTGAAGGTGATGTGGGCCAAGGTCAGCGTCCAGAAGCCACGATCAAAGCCGATCGCCACAAACAAAAGCAGCAGCGACAGTCCGGTGATGACTTCCGGCATGACCAGAGGCGCATAGATCATGCCGGAAAACAGCATGCGTCCGCGAAACCGGGTGTAACGCGTGATGGCCAGGGCCGCCAGCGTGCCCAGAACGGTGGCGCAGGTGGCAGAAAGCAGCGCCACGCGGAACGTCACCCAGGCGGCATCGATCAGGCCCTGGTTTTGAAACAGCTGCACGTACCATTTGATGGAGAAGCCGGACCAGACGGTCACGAGCTTGGATTCATTGAAGGAGAAGATCACCAGCAGCACGATCGGCAGATAGAGGAAGGCAAAGCCGAAAACGAGAGACAGGATGTTGAAGCGGGACCAGCGTTGCATGCCTATCTCCCCTCGCTATCAGCTTTGGCCTGGGCCTGCTGGAAGAACATGATCGGCACCACCAGAATGAGCAGGAGGATCGTGGCGACCGCCGAGGACACCGGCCAGTCGCGATTGGCGTTGAATTCGTTCCACAGCGTCTTGCCGATCATCAGGGTTTCCGATCCGCCGAGCAGATCCGGAATGACGAACTCGCCGACCGCTGGAATGAACACCAGCATGCAGCCGGCAATGACACCCGGCATCGACAGCCGGAAAGTGACCTGCCAGAAGGCGGATATCGGCGTGCAACCGAGATCCTGTGCCGCTTCGGTCAGGCTGTGGTCCATTTTTTCCAGCGCGGAATAGATCGGCAGCACCATGAACGGCAGGTAGGAATAGACGATGCCGATATAGATCGCCCAATTGGTGTTGAGAATGATCAGCGGCTGGTCGATCAGCCCCAGCGTCAACAGCAGCTGGTTGAACAGCCCCTCCGGCTTCAGGATGGCGATCCAGGCGTAGACCCGGATCAGGAAGCTGGTCCAGAACGGCAGGATGACGAGCATCAGCAGGGTCGGGCGGATGGAGCCGGGCGCCTGCGCCATGGCATAGGCAATCGGATAGGCAATCATCAGTGTCAGGAGCGTCGACACGCCGGCAATCCAGAGGCTGGATCCGTAGGCATTGATATAGAGCGAATCCTCCGTCAGCCAGAGGTAGTTGGCGATCGAAAACTGCCGGATGCCATCAAAAATACCCGACAGGCCATCGTCCCAGTTGAAGACGGGAAGATAGGGCGGCATGGCGACCGCGGTTTCCGACAGGGAAATCCGGAAGACGATGAAAAACGGTATGAGGAAGAAAACCAGCAACCAGGCATAGGGAATGATGATCACGAGCCGGTTGAAGATTGCCGATCCGAATTTAGACATGGGCTCAATCCCTCAGCACGACGCCGGCGTTTTCGTCAAACCAGACCCAGACGTCCTGATCGTAGCCGATCGGATCCTCGACCAAGCGCACGGCATTCAAGGACGATGCCTTGACCACACGCCCATCGCCAAGCTTGACGTGGAAGACCGTCATGTCGCCGAGATAGCCGATGTCCCAGACGACACCCTGCGCGGCATTGAGCGGGGCGCAGGCCGGCTGCGTGTTGCCGACCCGGATCTTTTCCGGGCGAACGGCAAAGCCCGCCTTGCCGCCGACGGCCGGCGTCTCCTGCGATGCGACCTTGATCGACAGGCCACCTTCGGTCTCGATCCGCACAAAACCGTCGCTGACCGCAGACACCGTCCCGTCGAATATGTTCACGTCACCGATGAAGTCGGCGACGAAACGCGAATTCGGTGCCTCGTAGATTTCGGGTGGCGTTGCCACCTGGATGACCTTGCCGTGTGCCATGACGGCAATGCGGTCAGCCATGGTCATGGCCTCTTCCTGGTCATGGGTGACGACCACGAACGTCAGGCCGAGTTGCTGCTGTAGATCCATCAGTTCGAACTGGGTTTCCTCACGCAGCTTCTTGTCGAGGGCACCGAGCGGCTCGTCGAGCAGAAGCACCTTCGGACGCTTGGCGATCGAGCGGGCAAGCGCCACGCGCTGCCGCTGCCCGCCGGAGAGTTGGTGCGGCTTGCGCTTGGCAAACTTGTCGAGCTTGACCAGCTTCAGCATCTGGTCGACGCGCTCGGCGATATCCGCCTTTGGCATGCCGTCCTGCTTCAGGCCGAAAGCGACATTGCTCTCGACCGTCATGTGCGGGAACAACGCATAGGACTGGAACATCATGTTGACCGGCCGCTTGTAGGGCGGAATGCCGGCAAGGCTCTGGCCATCAAGGATGATCTCGCCGGAACTGGGCTGCTCGAAGCCGGCCAGCATGCGCAGCAAGGTCGACTTTCCACAGCCGGATGCGCCCAGCAGCGCGAAGAATTCGCGGGTGAAAATATCCAGCGAGAGATTGTCGACCGCGACGAAATCGCCGAACGTCTTGGTGACGTTCTTGAAGGAGATGAACGGCTTGGACGCGGGGTCCGACCAGGGAGCAAAGGAACGCCGGATACTGCCGAGTGATTTCATCATCGATCCCCGAATGACACAGACAGGTGCATCCCTCGCACCCCACTTTAAGAAAAAGCCCGGATTTACAAAATCCGGGCCATTCGCTTCATCGTTATTGGCCGGTGACGACCTTGGTCCAGAGGCGCGTCACGACGCGTTGGGTTTTCGGGTCGTAAGGCAGGAAGCTGAACAACTTCTCGATGGTTTCCGGTTTCGGATAGACAGCCGGATCATCGAGCACGTCCTTGCTGATGAAGGCCTGGGAGGCCTTGTTGCCATTGGCATAGAAGACATAGTCGCTGGCCTTGGCAATGACTTCCGGCTTCATGAGGTAGTTGAGGAAGGCATGGGCCTCCTCGACATGCGGTGCATCGCCGGGAATGGCCATCATGTCGAACCACATCTTGGCGCCCTGCGGCGGCACGACATAGTTCACCTCGACACCGGCCTTTGCCTCGGCCGCGCGGTCGCGGGACTGCAGGATGTCACCCGACCAGCCGACAGCCAGGCAGATATCGCCATTGGCCAGCGCATTGATGTATTCCGACGAATGGAACTTGCGGATGTTCGGGCGAACGGACAGCAGCAATTCCTCGGCCTTCTTCAGGTCGTCGCTGTTGTGGCTGTTGGGATCGAGACCGAGATAGAGCAAAGCGGTGGGCACGATGTCCGTCGGCGAATCGAGCAGGTAGATGCCGCAGTCCTTGAACTTGGCAGCGATCTCCGGTTTGAAGATCACGTCCCAGGTCGGCGCCTCGTCGTTGCCGAGGATCGCCTTCGTCTTCGCGACATTATAGCCGATGCCTGTCGTGCCCCACATGTAGTCGAGGCCATATTCATTGCCCGGATCGTATTGGGCGGTGCGCTCCATCACCATGTCCCACATATTGGAGATATTGGGGAGCTTGGACTTGTCGAGCTTCTGGAAGGCACCGGCCTGTATCTGGCGCTGCAGGAAGTCGGCCGTGGGGACCACGACATCATAGCCGCTGCTGCCGGCAAGCAACTTGGTTTCCAGTATCTCGTTGGAATCGAAGACGTCGTAGACAACCTTGATGCCGGTTTCCTTGGTAAAATCTTCCAGGATGCTGGCATCGATATAGTCGGACCAGTTGTAGACGTTGACGACGCGTTCCTGCGCAAAGGCAAAGGAGGCAGACCCGGCCACCAGCAGGGCGGACAGGGCTGCGACAATCTTTCTCGACATAGAATTCCCCTTTTTATCGGTTCTGCCGAGGCATGCCGCTGTGCCTGCCTGTGACATTACCGGTCTCTCTTGATTGTTCTTCTGGGAAGTTAGGCATGTTTTCGAACAACCACAAGCGCTTTTACGCAAGCCTGCAAGGCAAATCCCATGGCTGCTAAAAAATCGGGCATCTGGACAAATATGCAGTTTTTTCAGTACCCTTGGATCCTTGGACAATCGGCCGGAGCGGAATGCATCGCATTTTAACCATATCGGCAGATCGTCTGCGGGCCAGTCGATTAACGATTGATTAACCCTATCCAAGCTGCGATTTTGGGTCTCGTGTTTTTCGTCACGGGGTGTGCATCATGAGTGTCAAGTCGCAGCGGATCGACCCGCGGGAGCTGAAACGGCTCTCCGTCCTCCAGCCCCACAGAACACTCCTGGCGATCATTGGCGACTGGGCGATCATCGCCGCCGCCATCGCCTTCAGCGTGTACATGCAGCATCCGCTTGCCTATATCGCCGCCGTGCTGGTCATTGCCGGCCGGATGCATGCCTTCGGTTGCCTGATGCATGAGGCGGCCCATTACCGGATCATCAAGAACCGCAAGGTCAGCGACTGGATGAGCGATCTTCTGCTCGCCTGGCCAATCATGGCGACCGTCGATGGCTACCGGATGAACCACCTTGCCCACCACCAGCACACCAACACGGACGACGACCCCGACTGGGCAGCCAAACTGGGCATGGCGCAGTTCACCTTTCCGCAGAAACTCCTGCACGGCATCGTGCAGCTGCTCGGTTATCTGGTGGCGGTCAATTCGATCCGCGACATCCTGCATATGGCGAAACGCATTTCCAAACACGACCGCTCGACCCGCACCTACAAGATGCTGCGGATCGGCTTTTATGTGGCGGCGGCGATCGTGTTTTCCGTTTTCGACCTGTGGACGGCATTCGCTGCCTACTGGCTCGTGCCCTTCCTGACGCTTTTCTGCCTGTTTCTCTATGTGCGCAGCGTCGCGGAGCATTTCGGAAGCATGGATTATTCCGACGAACTCGGCAGTTCACGCACCGTCTATCCGCATGCGTGGGAAAAGCTGTTCTTCGCGCCCCACAACATCAACTATCATCTCGAGCACCACCTCTATCCCGGCGTGCCCTACTATAATCTGCCGGAACTGCATGCGATCCTGATGCGCAACCAGACCTATGCCGAAAAGGCCCACATCACGCGGGGCTACACGACCGGCCTTGCATCGGAGTGTTTTGCCCCGACCGCACCACTCCTGCCGAGCCACCACCCGGTCAGCTATTGAATCCAGCTTCTACTGGAAGTCGAAGACACTGAGGCCGGTGACCATTTCGTCGAGCCCGAGCGGGCGGGTCACAGGCGGCTCGGCCCTCGACAGACAGCCCTGCCGATCGCAAAGGCGGCAGGCGGTACCGACAGGAACCGGCGGCGATGCGCCATCGCCATAGACCGTCTCGCCTGCATGGGCCGAGTCGCAGCCGAGCAGAAGGGCCGTGCGGCGGACACGCTCCTGAAAACCGGCCTGCGGCCCTTCCAGTGTCCGCGCCACCGTCAGGAAGATCGCCCCGCCCGGCATCTCGACCCTGTCGACGAGGACCTGGCCCGGCTGCGTGAAGGCCGAGTGCACAGCAAGCTTCGGACACTGCCCGCCAAACCGTGCCTGCGGAAACCCCTGCGCGCCGCCGCGGCGCAGGCGATGACCGGCATTGTCGATTTCCATCATGAAGAACGGAATGCCCGCCATGTCCGGCCGCTGCAGCGTCGTCAGACGGCTGGCCGCCTGCTCGAAGGAAACGCGGAAACGCGCGCGCAGCAGGTCCACGTCGTAGCGCGCGCGCAGGGCGGCGGCGTGGAAGACGCCATAGGGCATCATCAGCGCATGGGCGGCATAGCGCGCCAGTTCGAAGCGGGCGATGCGCCGGGCCTCGCCGCCGGAGAGCGGCATATCGTCCAGCGTCTGCGTGAAAACATCGGGGAAAGCCAGTGCCGAAGCCTCCATCGCGATCTCGCGCAACTGCTCTTCCGGCGACAGGCGCTCGGACAGGAAAAGCCGCATCGAATGCCGGTCGTAGCGGCGGCGCAGGTTCGGCATGGCGTGGATCGGCAGCGTGCGGACGGCAAGCCCATGCTCCCGGCGCAGCCATTCGCGCAAGGCGGTCAGGAGATCATCCGCTGGCGAAAGCCGCGCGTGAAAGGCCTCGGCTGCGGCGTCGAGCCCGGCGAAATAGGATGGCTGCGTCTCGAACAGGTCCCGGACCCCGTCCATCGGCAGCCGCGTCTCGGACAGGGCCGCGCCATGCCCCTCCTGCGACAACAGCCCCGTCAGATCCTTCAGCCGCAACGACTGCTCGCGATAGGCACGATAGAGTTTCAGGATGCCGCTGGCCACATTCGGCGCGGCCTCCGCCACTTCGATCAGTTCCTGATCGCCCGGCAATTCGCCCGCCAGCAACGGATCGGCAAACACTTCGCGCAATTGCGCCGCACTGCCCGACGTCTCGCCCTGCAACTCGTCGAGATCGACCTTGTAGACCGAGGATAACTTCAGAAGCAGCTGGACCGTCAGCGGACGCTGGTTGCGCTCGATGAGATTGAGATAGGACGGGGAGATTGCCAGTGCCTCGGCCATCGCCGTCTGCGTCAGCGACAGGCCATTGCGAATGCGCCGGACACGGGGGCCTGCAAAAATTTTTGTTTCGGCCATTCTGTCATACCTTTTACACAACTGCGCGGAGATGCGTATTTACAGTCTTTACAGAATTACAATTCGCTTTTGTAAAAGACAAGACAGCATAACCCTTTTCCAGAGGCGTATTCTCGGTTTCTACTGGATTGATTGTGCCCTGCAATGTAAATCTTGTCACACACATTGAGACGAGACGAACGCTTGAACGAAAGTTCTGGTTGTCATGAAAATTGCGAGGAGAACAGCATGACTAATTTTTACAATCTGGTTTCAGGCGCACCGCAGGGCCGGTTCGATGGTATCGAGCGCCCCTACACCGCTGAAGACGTCCAGCGCCTGCGCGGTTCGGTGCAGATCAGCCATACGCTGGCCGAGCGCGGCGCAAACCGGCTTTGGAAACTGATCCACGAAGAGGACTTCGTCAATGCGCTCGGTGCCATGACCGGCAACCAGGCCATGCAGCAGGTTCGCGCCGGGCTGAAGGCGATCTACCTCTCCGGCTGGCAGGTCGCTGCCGACAGCAATACGGCATCCTCGATGTATCCCGACCAGTCGCTCTATCCGGCCAATGCCGCGCCGGAGCTGGCCAAGCGGATCAACAAGACGCTGCAGCGGGCAGACCAGATCGAGACGGCCGAAGGCAAGGGCCTGTCCGTCGACACCTGGTTCGCGCCGATCGTCGCCGATGCGGAAGCCGGTTTTGGCGGCCCGCTCAACGCCTTCGAGATCATGAAGGCCTTCATCGAGGCCGGTGCGGCCGGCGTCCACTACGAGGACCAGCTGGCATCTGAAAAGAAGTGCGGCCATCTCGGCGGCAAGGTGCTGATCCCGACGGCAGCGCACATCCGCAACCTGACGGCAGCCCGGCTTGCGGCCGACGTCATGGGCACGCCAACGCTGATCATTGCCCGCACCGATGCGGAGGCCGCCAAGCTTCTGACGTCCGACATCGACGAGCGCGACCAGCCGTTTGTTGATTATGATGCCGGTCGCACCGTCGAGGGCTTCTATCAGGTCCGGAACGGGATCGAACCCTGCATCGCCCGCGCCATCGCCTATGCGCCCTATTGCGACATGATCTGGATGGAAACCTCCAAGCCGGATCTCGGCCAGGCGAAGAAATTTGCCGAAGCCGTGCACAAGGTGCATCCCGGCAAGAAGCTGGCCTATAATTGCTCGCCGTCGTTCAACTGGAAGAAGAACCTCGATGACGCAACGATCGCCATGTACCAGCGCGAACTCGGCAAGATGGGCTACAAGTTCCAGTTCATCACACTCGCCGGCTTCCACCAGCTGAACTACGGCATGTTCGAACTTGCCCGCGGCTACAAGGACCGGCAGATGGCCGCCTATTCGGAGCTGCAGCAGGCGGAATTCGACGCCGAGGTCAACGGCTACACCGCCACCAAGCACCAGCGCGAAGTCGGCACCGGCTATTTCGATGCCGTGTCGATGGCGATTTCCGGCGGAAAGTCCTCGACCACCGCCATGCACGAATCCACCGAGCACGACCAGTTCCGCCCCGCAGCGGAGTAAGGCAGTTCC
>NZ_LSRP01000072.1 GCF_001885585.1 Pararhizobium antarcticum | reverse complement strand
TCGATCGTCCACATCGCAGCTTCCTTTCGTGATTCGAAAGCACAAAAGGAATCACAACCGCGCACAACCCGCAAACCGAAGTCCGCTAACCGATTCCGCCGATTCTCAAAGTCTCCGGACGGACACTGAGCACGTCAACATTTCGGAACTTTCTAAGTTTCAATCCGCAGAGGTTGAGAGATATCAACTGGCAATCGATGGGACAGGCAATTTGTTGACCGGGCAAAAGCGGCGGCTTCGCCGATCATAGCTGTAATGGCTTAACTGGCTGGAAACGCTTGAAACTCCTTACGAGACTATTCAACAAATTAACCAAATTGCGGGCAAAATTTACACAAAATCACGGTCCGACTTACAGAAGGCGGTCTCTGCGAGGAATATCAGATAGTTCCAGAGAGGTGCCGGTGCGCAGGCCCCGAGTATTGTGCGTGACTGGCGACCTCGAAGGGATTTTTGTTTAACTCGGAAGAGCTTCTTGCTACCGCCAGCCCACACTCGTAGGAAATCCGGTCATTGACCGAACAGCTGGAAAACGAAGTGGGAGCTACGTCAAGGCTTTGATAGCAGAGGTTCTATTTACTTCGTCCCGAACATCAAAATGAAGACCAATATCGACCCCAGATCGTCTTATGATGCCGCCCCCAGCGCCCGATAAACGGTCGCTTTACTCAATCCGGTGCTCTGCATAATTTCACGGATCATTAGCCCCTGACGACGCATGCTGCGGATGCTGGTGGTTACGTCTTCAGTTGCCTTGGCTTTCCGACCGAACTTTTTGCCATCCGCCCTCGCCTTCGCAATACCGTCCATCTGCCGCTCGGCTCGGAGACCAGTTTCAAATTGAGCGATTGCAGAGAGGATGCCGAACATAAGCATGCCGTTATTTGTGGTCGTATCGATTTCGGCTTGATCGAGGCATTTGAAGCCGACGCCCTTTTCCTTCAGTTCATGGATGATGCGATGAAGATCATTTGTCGATCGAGCCAAACGGTCCACGCGGGAAACGTGAAAAACGTCCCCTTTGCGGGCGAAACGCAAAGCCTCCTTCAACACTGGTCGGTCGCTGTCCAAGCCAGATCGTTTTTCTTCGTAGATGTGATCAGGCTCGACACCGGCAGCGATCATCTTTTCTCGCTGAACCTCAAGGGACTGTCCAACAGACGAAACCCGGATGTAGGCAATAAGCGCCATGTCTCAAAACTCCTAGAGTTTCCAAGGCTCTCTTTTGAACCATAAAAAGAGACACGTCAATCGACATGCTTGAGACGGTCGCGCTGTGTATACTTTTTGAGACGGTGGCCCGATTAACGCGGCCCCGCATACGGTAAATCCGGCTGCACCCTAATGGTGCGACCACGCCCACCAGATCGAGAACCCGCTAACAACAACACTGCACGCACTGTCTGCTGGATTCATTGAAATCCTTAAACCATGCGCCATTTGCCCACGGTACAAGCTGCCGTACAATACAGCATATCAACAGATCGATTTGGCAACGGATGAACTACCTTTCAAAACTCGTTTCCAAAACACTGGATTTGATGAATGGTCGTGCCGTGGATCAGTGTGGAGCAATATGCTATCGTACCGATCGAGACGGTACTTTGCTTGTTCTGCTGATCTCTAGTCGCGGCACCGGAAGATGGGTGATACCCAAGGGCACCGTCGAATCCGGCGAGAAGTCTCACAAAGCCGCAGAGCGAGAAGCCCGCGAAGAAGCTGGCGTCAAAGGCAAAGCCGAGAAGCATCCCTGCGGTTATTTCACGTACGTAAAAGATGACACGAAACCGCCATTCATCGTTTCCGTACATCTCTTGAGGGTTGAGTCATTGTCTCAAGATTTTCCGGAAAAGGGTCAGCGGGAACACCTATGGATAACACCCCAAGAGGCATCGAAACTGGTCACTGAACCAGAATTGCAGGGACTATTCCGACACGCCAATAAGCGACCATAATGGGCTTGATCTCTTTAAACCTACACCCCAACACACCCTGAACATAAGGGTCATGCTCGATATTACCCGCGCAATCAAGGTAAGAAGCAATACGACCAAAATATCAACAACAATTCATTCTGAAATATTCCTAGCAATCAAACGCCAACAGCGCCCAACTTAGCAATTTATTTATCCGTCGCAATTCAAATCCACCACACACCAAAAGCATAATACTTCAGTTTACTCTTAACATATTTCAAAGGCTATACCTTATTATAGCACGCACAGAAAATACGTCAACACATAATATTGATCCAATCACAAATACTACGAAATAACCCGTCCGGGCGATTTATTATAATTAAAATATATTGGAATTTGAAAGAACATGAAGATAATCAAAATATATATCAATTATTTGTCTATTATATTCATACAGCTTCTTCTATTCCAACATGTATATAAAGAATTCTAGATAAATCGTGATAGCCCGGAAACCGCTTCATAACTACGTAGAACGCAACGGCGCTTTCAGCGGCGGGGTATGTTCTGGCTGAGCGACCTCACCAAGCTAAGCGTATTGTCACCGAGTAGCTCAATTACCTTCTCCGACTGAAGCCAGAAGATCGCGCTAAGGATTTCATCTTCGGTCAATTTCTCTTCGGCTTCGACAATCAACGGGATGCCAATCACATACAAGCCGATTGGCTTTTCAGGCGTGGCGTCGATCTTGCGGAGAACGTCAAGGACGGCTTCAGTGGCTTTGGTCATGAGCGGTTGCATTGCAACAGAATTTGACCGGATTGTGATCAGTAGCGCGGCAATGGTCAAACCGACGGCTTTGAATTAGAGACACCGGAAATAATTCGCCGCAATCAACAATCGCAGCCGTGAGTCAGCTAGGTAGTTCAGATGTTCACTTTATCAGATGGAATGTTTTGGTTGATCGTCATTGGAGCTTTCATGCTCGGTGGAGGTCTCATGAACCGGGTAAGTCGCGAAGCAGAGATAAAGTGGAAGGATGAAACCGAAGATTTGCGAAAGCGATTGGCTCAGGTTTATGACGATTTGGCGGTAAGCAGGCGCGAAACGGAATTGGAAAAGAAAAGCTATGCTTCGCTGATGGAACTCGTTCATGAGATGAGCGACAGATTGGGCGATGACGAGTCAATCTCTGAAGACCGCGAATGACGTGCGACTGAATAGCGCCAAAAGGGCAAAGTTCTTCTCGGGACCACGTATTCCGCCCCGGCGCTGTGGCTCGCCAGAACCCCCATTAAATCGTTTCGGAACCGTAATAGTTCAACATTGAACAATTACGCAATATTAGGTCAGTATTGCTGACCTAATATTGCGTCGGCGTCGATGATCGGAATTCCTGCCTCACCTTTTCATATATCAAGCGCAACGAACGACGAAGATCGATAAACTTGTTAAAACGCCGTCCCTAAACCACTTCGCGCGTTCAGCTTTAAAAATTCCCGTGCCTCGCCAACAGTCACCCATTGCCGTCGCACACTTGCCAACCGATGTATTAATCGATGGCAGCAAGCGCAAAGCAATGCCAAGTCCTCCACGCGCGTCTTGCGTTCTCCAGCGGAAAGCGGTTCAACCGCATGGTGAGCCTCGAATATGGCGTCGCGAATTTTGGCGTCCAAGCCATGACCGGTCGATCCGCAGATATCGCAGAACAAACCACTCTTTTTGCGGGCGGCAAATAGACGATTTCGCATGCCGGGTGCCCGCTCGCGAACGAAGTGTAATTTCAGCTTGGCTTTCCCTTCAGCCAGTCCAATATCTTCTTCCGTAGGCGGAATGGTCGCCGTCCGAACTTTTTCCCAACCCATGACAATCTTGGTCCCCCAACCGGGTTGGGCAGGCACTGACCCGGTTTGGACTACGTGAGCTTTCCAAGCTTTGTCGCGCAGAAAATTGAATAGGATATTGCTTGGAGAGTAGAAGTTGCCGCTTCCCTTTCCACCCGGTCCATATTGCGCGACGAACTCACTCCAGATTTCCGGGGCTTCGCTCTCGACGAGGTCGCGCAAAGTCTGTGTTGTAAAAGTCGAAGGCAGCTTCGGCTCAAGCCGGTCTGTCCAAATTGTATCCAGAAGCGCGAATAAGCCTGCCATTTGATTCTCCGTTGCGAAATTCAATCGACCAAACGGAATTCCATGCGTCCAGCTTATTTTGCGCATGAAGGAACAGTGGCAGCGCGACCTCCCGTTACAGCGGTTCATTTTAACTGTGACGGAAACGCACCGGCTGATCAGGACAGAAATGAAATCATTTGACTATCCATAGTGAACCGGAAATAATGAACCATCCTAATTGAACCGATGGTGATTTATGGACTGCCGATTATATCTCCGGGCATCGACCAACGAACAAGATGCCAACCGCGCTCGCCAGCAGCTGGAAGATTTTGCAAGAGAACATAATCTCAAAATTGTCGCTCGATACGTGGAGAACGAATCCGGAGCGAAGCTTCAGCGCCCTGAACTATTCCGTTTGCTAAATGATGCCAATGCCGCCGATGTTCTGCTGGTCGAACAGGTGGACCGACTTTCCCGCCTAAGTGCTTCTGATTGGCAGACGCTGCGCGATGAGATCAGCAAACGCCAAGTCCGGGTCGTTGCCCTCGATCTACCGACGTCTTGGCGTTTAGCCGAAACTACGGACGAATTTACCGACCGCATGTTTTCAGCAGTCAATGGCATGATGCTCGACATGCTGGCTGCGGTGGCACGAAAGGACTACGACGACCGGCGACGCCGCGTTACGCAGGGGCAAGCAAAAGCCAAGGCGGAAGGTCGATATCGCGGTAGGGCTGAAGACACAGACCGGAACGACTTAATCGGGTCGATGCTCGTTGCAGGACTATCGTGGACCCAAATACAAAAAGGTACTCAAGCTTCTCGGGCGACAATCGCGAAGGTCGCAAAGCGTCAAAAGGATGGCCTCCTCAATGCGTAGGTATCGTTTTGAGCTAAAGCGACTATGTATCTAAAATATGGGATTCGATAACCTGATAAATCAGCATAAAGTATTCAAAACATCATTATTATATAATATATTTGCTTGACTATATTTTACAGATAACTTATTATAGGCGATTGAGAACGCCACGGTGAACTCAAAACTCCTCAAAATCTATATACTGTAGCTGAACGCATTCAGCGAGCCTATGTGGAGCCCCGTGCTTTCCCGGCTGGTATTGAGGAGCAACCCTCTCGAACCGATCAGAGATCGATCAAGAGATTCCCAAACCAACAGACATTTTCCATGTGCTTCTCTTTCGAGACAGCGCACTTGGAATCTAATGTCAGAAAGAGAAATTCATAAAATCAAATGATTACAACAGCAAAGAATCAGAACGAACTCACTCAATGGGCGTTCAATATCATTAAAAGAAAGGCTAAGTTCGATCTAGACAAGAAATATACATTCACCTCAAACGTAATGGTTAATCAATATATTGAAGATTGCTCTTATGCGATGACAGTTAGCCTGAAACCATCATCTCCTATACATGTCCATGTTGCTCAAAGTAAGCTGCATAGGAGCTTCAATGAATATAGCCTTAACGTGCTCGGTTCTCAGTGCATGGATATCGGTAAGGTCAACTCTCGAAACCGGCAATTTATGCCATTTTGCTTTCTGGCTTTTGACATTGAAGGCACTCGTCATAACGGCTTCGATGTGATGACCACAGCGCCCCACGGACATGGCGTGATCATGTTCGATACGCATACGGTTTTCAATTTTCGGAAGGCGAATGCTCGGTCCCGCTGCGAAGATGGTTCCTACAAAATCATCAACCCTACCCGCGATATCGCAAAAATCGAGCTGATCCCGTTTTGCTCAATCGGGGGCGTGAAGAAATACATTCACTACTCGCTAAAGTACGCAGCCAAACTTAAAGACAACCAGATCAACTTCCGTCCGTATGACTTCTATCCTCCGACATCGGTCAATTATCCATTCTGGAAATATCTGGCTGGCACGGCTCTGCATTCGTACGAATTGGAACCAGTAGGAGATGAGGAACGCGATGCGCTCGAATGGCTTTGGAACTTGGATAACCCGGATAGTGGTGTCAGTCGCGATCTCGGACATGGAGGAAGCGCAGAGACGGTTGGGCATCAAGCCATTTAAGATTACCGCTGAACCGCCGCGTGCTTGCTTTGAGGTGAGCACGTCGGCGAGGAGGCAAATGGACGGCGAGCGGGTCGTTTGGGAAATCGCCTTAAGTCTTGACGTGTCCGGCGACCCGATTGAATGGACCATCATTTGGGAAGAAAGTGAATATTAGCGATCTTGCGTCCAAAAAAAATGGTATTCCGAATTACGGTCACTCGAAAATTGAAAAGCCTAGCTGACCAGCCGCTACAAGCGCGTAAGAAGCAATGTGGGGAGAAAGCACGGCCCGTCCCCACATTCCATTATATGATGAAAAAGTCTGTGGCAGAGATTGCTAGCCCGGCAGCAATTGAAGCAAAGTGAATAGCCTTTCCGGCACCGCTACCGTCCGCGTCATAGAAGACCTTTCCAGTGTCGGTTTCGTAAACGATCCGATCAAACTTGTCGGTTGCAATGCCACTCTTGTTTGCGACGAACTGCGAAGCGGTTAAAGCACCAACTGTCGGAAGGGATTTGAATACAGAATTTTCAAGCTGTATCGTGTCATCCTTCACATTGAAGTCAGTAATCTGGTCAACATTCGATGTCCCAAGAGTAGTCGAAAATACAAACGTATCTTTTCCGCTTCCGCCGGTCAGAATGTCACTGTCAGCGCCGCCGTTGAGTCTATCATTTCCAGCATCACCCTTCAGCGTATCTTTGCCGACAGAGCCAGAAAGATAGTCATCCCCTGTCCCGCCGGTCAGCTTATTGGCAAGCGCGTTCCCATACAGTTTGTCGTTGAACCGCGTGCCCGTCAGATTTTCGATCGAGTTGAAGGTGTCGCCGCTAGCTTCGCCCGTGTTTGCAGAAACCTTTGCGAGATTCAGTGTAACGCCCGCCGTTGCGAGGACGTAGCTCGCCGTATCGGTACCCGTCCCACCAATCAGTGTGTCAGCCCCGAGACCACCGATCAGCGTATCGTTTCCACCCTTGCCGTCGAGCACATTGGCACCAGCATTTCCCTTAATGGTTTGGGAAACCGCGCTTCCGGTCAGATTGATCGCTTTGGCACTGGAGGCGCCTGTTGTTTCAAGTAGTTCAATCCGCGCATCGCTGGTCAATGCAAACGAGGCACTGGCTCGTACCGTATCGATAGGGTCGGACTGATTGTCGAATTCGGGTGTCCATGTATCGACTACGATATCTTTGCCGGAATTGACGATGAATGTGTCACCGCCACTCCCACCATACATAACGTCCGCGCCAGTGCCGCCGTCGAGATAGTTTCCGCCGCCTCCAGCGATTAGGGTGTCACTACCCGCACCACCATAGAGTTTGCTGTCGGTGTCGCTCCAGAAGACAGAAAGCGTGTCATCTCCATCCTCACCGTATAGGCGATTGATGCGGGTACCACCTTTGATGATATCGTTCCCGGTCCCACCCCAAATGAAATTGTCAGCGTGAAATCCGCCCTCTAGGGTATCGGTCCCTCCGTATCCGTAGATTGAGTTTGTCACTCCGAAGACGTCGCTGGCACCAATAAGCTTGTTGGCTTTTTCATTGCCTTTTATTACCGGCATTTCGTCTCCCTGCCCTGCGACCTTAGGGCGTTCAAAATAAATCACGCAGAGCTTCTCAGCTACGTGCAAAAGCGCGCTATTGCAAGCTGGAGGGGCTGCCCACGTTGTGTCATCATCGGTGTCCGCTATGCGGTTTTGGGTCTAGTGAATAATACGAACAGCCGAAGAATGATTGCGCCGTTTACCCAAACCGTGAAGACCATCGCCATCCCCAATCCGGTTACGATGCCGTCGAAGAGCTGCGAAAACTAATACCAATTATTCTGGAAAGGTAGAAAAGTCTAATATAGAGGTCAGTCTAAATCCCAACGACGGTTAAGAACCAGCCTCCCGCTTAATCTCTACCCGTTGCGCCGATGCCTCTTCCGCCGTGTTCAGGCTCAGACGGGTGGATGTGGGATAGGTTCAAACCGTCATATCGGATCGCCTTGATGCCATCATAGAGCGCTGGCAGTTTGTAGCCATCTCCATACACACCGCGCATCCCTTTCTGAATATGTCCCTGCAATTGATCCATGATCGCACTATCCACGCCGCTATCGCGACAAGCCTGCTCGAACGAATGTCGCAACGAATGCCATACCTTCTTCGGTCCTTTGACATCCGCGCTCACCAAAAGTTTGCTGAACAGCTTCGACGCATAACGATGGCGTTGTGCCGCTGATCCGATCGCAATGTCAGGAAACAACCGTGCGTCTTTCTCGACGGTCTGAACAAAATCAAGAAAGCCGAGCCTTACAAGCTCTGGATGAACCGGGACTCGGCGAACTGATGCTTCATTCTTCACGCTTTTCCCCGCTTCTGCCCCGGGACCGTCGTTGATATCGATGAACCAAATACCATCCTCACAATCAACGTCACGACGTAGAAGCTGCACGGCTTCCATAAGCCTCGCACCCGAATACAAAGCCATTAGGGGCACCCAAAAGCGTCCCGTATCGCTCATCCGGACATTACCAGCCTTCAACCAAGCACCCACGCTTTCGACGCCAGTGAATACCGGACTTTCGAAAAGCCTCTGAAGCTCTTCAACCGAAAATGCTTCTCTTCTTCCTCTTTTGCTGCCGCTGCTCGATGGCGTCGGAATCATCGGCTGCACGATGTTCAGAAGGGTGTGGTCGTACTCCGCCCTCGCCCACCCAAACACGATGTTTGCGGCTGTCATCACCTGCCGAACGCTTTCCGCCGACAGGCCCGGTATTTTCCTTTCCCTCGCCTTTTCCGCTATCTGATGTTTGGATAGACCTTTAAATTCCTTCTTCCCATGCGATTGTGGAGGCAGAGCAAACAGGGTTGCTTTCAGGTAACGAATGTCGTCTTGCGTGTAGTGGCTCAACGATTTATCGCCGCATATGTCGAGGAACTGTCTTATCTGATTATGCCGCGCTGCATCCGTTTTCGCGCTCCAATTCTTCTCTTTTCCAACCGTCATGAAACACTCCTCGGAAATGACGGACATCAGAGGGAGGCCGCTCAATGGGCGAGGCGAATGCTCTGCGGCATCGACAAGCACAGCCGCCGCTACGCGCCTATCAGTACGCGCCAAGGGTGAAGGGTGACGCATGAGCTCGGGCTCGTCCTGCCACGCTGCCAGCGCCTTCAATTCGGCTTCTATCATCGCTCGGACCAGCGCAGCACGTTGCGTCATGTCAATCTTTGGAACTCGCTCGTCCACCGCCGCCGTCCAGCGACGAAAATCGCCCGCTGCTCTGGCACTTGTCACAGCAGCTATCCGCACCTCGATGTGCAGTCGGTGCTCCTCCCGTAGAACTGACAAGGTGTCCTGTTCGCAGTCGTCCAAGGAATGAATTGGAGCCTGACAGCAGGCAGCTAGATTGAGATTATCGAGGAAAGCTCGCGGATTTTGCGCCGCGTGCTCGAATGCTGCCGTGCGGCGAACGAACTCTTCCGCGTCTATAGACTTCGCAAAGTCAGCAGCATGGCGCTTAACATCAATGCGAACAGGTTGTTCAGTCGCGCAGCACGGGATAGCTCGATCGAAAGCTGCCAATTCTCCGGCATGTTCCGTTCGGAAGCGGGCAAACGCATCGTTCACCTCAACGATGACCGCCGACAACCGCCGAACCGCGTCCCAATAGTCGCGAGTCCGCAGCGATCTTTGCTCGATCTCTTTTCCGTACAGATGGCGAATATCCGCCGGAACTTTTGCCCGGTGATAATAGTATCCATTCGGATGGAGATGCAGGCGATATTGATTTGACATGTTTCGACCGGTCAATTTTGACACCGGTGTGAAAATCGGTGTCAAAAGTTTCGCTACGAGCCGAAATCATTGAAATCAAAGGGAAAAAGTGCGATCCACACAACCGATGGATTTTTACGATCCTGGGTGCCTACAAACGTAGGTGGGCGCCATATGTCCAAGCCCACGGGCCTGGCCAGGGACAGCTCCCTTTGGATCGAGTATGGCCCCAGGGATTGTGGTTCCTGTCGGGGAGCGCAGACCGCAAGGTGAATATAGAGTGCTTCCGCCGGTTCCGCCAGTGCCCTTGACGGACCTTGTTGGATTTCGGTTGAAAGCCGGCCCGAACTTAGTTCGAGGCGGGCGTCGACAGGCCATTCAGCTTGGCGGCGATGCCATGGATCTGGGTCGTGACCTCCGATAGCGCCACGGCCAAGGCCTCTTCCGTCTTGACGTGATCCGACAGGACGGAATCGCGGGCGCGCTTCAGCGTGTCGCTTTCCGCTTCCAGTGTCTTCAGCTTCCGGTTCACTTCGCTGAGCTCGTCCATGACCATGATGCCGGCCATGACGGTGAGCCGGAGGTCGCCGATTTCACCAAACTGGGTCTTCAGATGACCGACATACTGGTCGAAGCGGCCGGCGAGTTCCTCCAGATGCGGCTCCTGACCTTCCTCGCACGCCATGCGATAGGCCTTGCCGTCGATCATAACAGTTACTTGCGCCATTCACGTCACCTGAACCTGCATGGGGGCCTCGACCGGAGGGAAGAATCCTATCGGTCCAGCACCGCCCTGATCGTTTCCATCGCCGTCACCAGACGGCGCGAGACTTCGCGGTTGACCTCTTCGAGCCGGTTGGCGCGAAACTGGGACTGATCGAGTTCCTGCGCCAGGCGCGACCGGTCCGTGTTGACCCGGCGAACCTCGCCCTCGATTTCACCACGGTCGCGTTCGCGGTCAAGACGGCTGTCAATCGCATGATCGAGACCAGTCACGGCATTGCGCAACTCCTCGATCGCCGATTTGACTGTCTTACCTGCCGCCATCACTCTTTCCCGACGCATGTCGCACAGGCTCGAATCGAAGCGCCTTACCTGTCATTCCAGCCAATCACACTATTAAACCCAATCGGCAAGCGTCAACCACGCCCTGCCGCTGCACAGTCGATGGAAGCTGTGGATCAACAGCTTTTAAATCGATTCGCATCAATCTTCCCCGCAAGGTCGCAAGGTGCTGGCATGCCCCCTGAAAAGCCCTTCGAAACCACGCCGAAAGGCCCGTTTTTATTGACACCGTCGAAGCACCTGCTATGTGTCAGCCGCTTCTCATACGGTCTTGGAGGATAGAGACCGTTCCCTGACAACCGAATTGAGCGGAACAGTCATGATCTCTCGCGAACAACACGACCGGATGGCAAATGCGATCCGTTTCCTTTCGATGGATGCCGTCGAAAAGGCCAATTCCGGCCATCCCGGCCTGCCGATGGGCGCTGCCGATGTGGCGACGGTGCTTTTTTCCCGTTATTTGAAATTCAATCCGAAGGCACCGCTCTGGGCCGACCGCGATCGTTTCGTTCTCTCGGCCGGCCACGGCTCGATGCTGATCTACTCGCTGCTCTACCTCACGGGCTACGAGGACATGACGATCGAGGACCTGAAAAGGTTCCGCCAGCTCGGCTCCAAGACCGCCGGCCATCCGGAATATGGTCATGCCTCGGGCATTGAGACGACCACCGGTCCGCTCGGCCAGGGCATTGCCAATGCCGTCGGCATGGCCATTGCCGAACGCAAGCTTGCCGAAGAGTTCGGTTCCGACCTGCAGGACCACCATACCTATGTGCTCTGCGGAGACGGCTGCCTGATGGAGGGCATCAGCCACGAAGCCATCGCGCTCGCCGGCCACCTCAAGCTCAACAAACTCGTGCTCTTCTGGGACGACAACAACATCACCATCGACGGCGCCGTGTCGCTGTCGGATTCGACCGACCAGATCGCCCGCTTCAAGGCGGTGCACTGGAACACGATCCGCGTCGACGGTCACAACCCGGATGAGATTGCCGCCGCCATCGAGGCCGCGCAGACATCCGACCGCCCGACCTTCATCGCCTGCAAAACCGTCATCGGCTTCGGCGCCCCGAACAAGCAGGGCACCCACAAGGTCCACGGCTCGCCGCTCGGCGCCGAGGAAATCGCCGCCACCCGCAAGGCGCTGAACTGGGATGCAGAAGCCTTCAGCATCCCGGCCGACGTGCTCGACGCATGGCGTACAGCCGGCACCCGCTCGGTCGATGCCAACAAGGCCTGGGATGGCCGTCTGGCTGCGACTGAAGCCGCCAAGAAATCCGAGTTCACCCGCCGTTTCGCCGGCGAACTCCCGGCCGGTCTCGATGCTGCCATCGACACCTACAAGCAGAAGCTGGCCGGCAGCCCGCCGGCGATCGCCACCCGCAAGGCATCGGAAGATGCGCTTGAAGTGATCAACGGCATGTTGCCGGAAACGCTGGGCGGCTCGGCCGACCTGACGCCGTCGAACAACACCAAGACCAGCCAGATGAAATCGATCACGCCGACCGATTTCTCCGGCCGCTACATGCACTGGGGCATCCGCGAACACGGCATGGCCGCTGCGATGAACGGCATTTGCCTGCATGGCGGTCTGATCCCCTATGCCGGCGGCTTCATGATCTTCTCGGACTATTGCCGTCCGTCGATCCGGCTTGCAGCGCTGATGGGCATCCGCGTCATCCATGTGCTGACCCACGATTCCATCGGCGTCGGCGAAGACGGCCCGACGCACGAACCGGTCGAGCACATGGCAGCGCTGCGCGCCATTCCGAACCTGTTGATGTTCCGCCCTGCCGATGCGGTCGAAACCGCGGAATGCTGGCAGCTGGCTCTGAAAGAACAGCACCGCCCGTCGGGCCTGGCGCTGACCCGCCAGAACCTTGCGCCGTCGCGTCTCGACTATGTCGCTGAAAACCTCTGCGCCAAGGGGGCCTACGAGCTTCGCGCCGCCGACAACGCCAAGGTCTCGATCTTCGCATCGGGCTCCGAGGTCGAACTCGCGGTCAAGGCTGCGGAACAGCTGAACGCCAAGGGCATTGCGGCCCGCGTCGTTTCCGTTCCCTGCTTCGAACTCTTCGCCGAACAGCCGGCTGACTACCGCAAGGCGGTGATTGGCGACGCGCCGATCAAGATCGCAGCCGAGGCAGCCGTGCGCCAGGGCTGGGACTATTTCATCGGCAATGACGGCGACTTCGTCGGCATGCACTCCTTCGGTGCATCCGGTCCCGCCAAGGACCTCTACAAGCACTTCGGCATCACCGTGGAGGCGATTGTCGCTGCCGCTGAAAAGAAGCTGACGTGGTAATGCTGGAGGGAGCGAGCCAAAGTCAAAAGAGGCGGAATAGTTGCCATGCGCCATGGTCACCGATCAACTCCGATCCCGCGGCGCGTCCAAACGCGACATTATGCCCGGCATCTCCAGCGTTTCGTCTGCATTCATGACCCGGTAATCCCCCCGTTTCTAACGGGGCTCGTCAGTAGAACTCACGCGGCCATTTTCAGAATCTGTGCGGGTGTTATGCCGGCGATGCCCATATTCAGGAGCTTGTCAGAACGGCATGCGTGCCGGCGTGCATGGCCGATCAACGCACCCGAATTTGACGGGCGAGCCAGTGGTTCCAAGTCAAGTCGTGTCGGGGTAGATGACGGCGTTGAGTTATTCCGACATTATCTTTCCTATGTTCCGCCAATCCACGCTCTCTCCGTTTGTGTACTTGTCTCCCGCTCTTCATCAGGATGAATTGGCAGCGAGCCCACTTGCCGCCAATGGCATGAAGCTGCTCCGCTATGCCGAGCAAAACGGCGGTATTCCGCTGACGCAATCCATGGGCGCGTTTCATAGGAAATGTGTCGAATGGGCCGCGCATGAATTCCAGTGGCCAGGATACGAACCGGAAATTCTCTATTCGGTGAATAAGGTTCTCAACGAGCCGGATTTCCCTCCACTCTCCATCCTGCATTGGGCGCTGCAGGACCTCCGTATCATCCGCCACTACAAAGGCAAGGCTCTGCTCACGAAGCGCGGCAGGTCGATCCTCGTCAATCACGGCGAGCTTCAGGCTGTTCTCGCAGAATGGATGCTGGCCGCTCCGCTGCAGGAGAGTCTTTCCCGCGAAGCTGCTGCCCTGTCCTGGGATCTCAGGCATATGCTGGGCATCGTCTCTAACCGGTTGGGCGACTGGGTGACGCTTGGCGATTTCACCGAATGGGCGCTCCCGGTGGAGCTGTTCCCGGCGAGGGGACCCCTCGGTCGCCGACACGAGGCAGGCTGGTTCATTGCACACAATCTCGTTCGCCCGCTGACCTGGCTGGGCGTACTGGAGGGTTCGCCGCAGAACGTGCCAGCCATGTCGATCATAGATAGGCAATTTCGGAAGACGGTGTTGTTCGATAAATTCTTCAGGATCGGCCTTCCGATCGGGATCGAGGCGGTCAGCCTCCACTGATGGGCTCCAGGGAAGGCGGCGCTGGGGCTATCGCGAAGCAGTCATTCCGGCGCCACGACGGAGCAATTGTCGTCGCACGACAGACGCTGAACCAACAGTACATTCTGCGGTTTGTAAATCGCCGCGACGGACGACATAGCAGCGGGTATCGCGACCTCTTTCTTGCCCGATCTTTCTCCTAACATGACCGGCAACAGAGGAGCAGATCATGAATTATTGCCAACTCATACTCGCCTTGCCGCTGTTGGGGACCCTCACAGCCTGCTCGGGGGGCGAAAGCAAACAGGTGGCCAAAGAGGATCAGCCTGCCACTAACGGTGAGCGGCCGATGGATGAGGTGCCGGTACGCAAAACGCTACCTAACGGTGATCGGGAGTACAGCTACGTGAATGGTTGCGTGGTTGTACTGGAGCCCAAACGCGCGGTGGTCAAAACGGAAGGCCCGAATTGCCAGTCGCATCACCGTGACATTTCCTTACTCTATGCCTCGGGGGACTGAGGCATCTCCGGCGGCCCCAGCGTGGAAACCGTGTGGCAGTCGTCGGCTAAATCGGCATGTTGTGATTCGGTTGCGAAGTGGATCCATTGGATAGATCCCAGAAAACATATTGTTTGAGGATGAGGCATGTTTCTGACCCGGCGTATGTTACTGGCTGTTGGAGTGTTTGGAATGGCGGGGTCTACGAATGCTGGGCTACCTGCGTTTCGGGTTATCTATCGGGGCAGTCTCTTTGCCGACTACTTCCAGATTTATTTGCGCGACGAAGGTCATCCCGACCTCCCTGACGACTATAGCGATGTGGCGATCGCGCGTCGCCTGGTGTCTGGACTTCACGCAGTCATTTTGCACACCGTCCGCAACATGACTGTGCCGGTGGTTGTCGAGTGGCACAATGCTCGCCCGGCTCCACATCTTGACGCCTATCAGCATGTGGCTGAAGCTGGGTTCTTCTGCCCGTCGGGCAAGCTCGTGCTTGCCGGTCTGACTGACCATGATCCAAGTGCTCCGCGACTTGTTGTAAAAGCGGGGCCGCTTGGCGTCCGGGTCAACATGTCCGGCCTCGATACCCTCCGCGAAAACGGCCTTGAAGCAGACGATCACTACCTTCTACAGATTTGGTCCGGGATGGAATCGGAAGATGTACGCGTGTTGAAGGCATGGTCGGGTCGATAGAATTAATGCAAAAAATAACTGATTTCCCCCGGCTGCATGACGAGGCGTTTGACCAGGCGAACGATTCGAATTTGATGCGACGGCGCTATAGGGGCTGAAGGGCACTGCTGACACCAGCATCACACTGTCCGCCAGCAGCAAAGGAAATTGCCTCATGGCGCCACAAAATAGCACTGTTCTGGTTCTCACGACCGTCGAGTTGGCAATGGGCGCTTTCGTCTATGCTTTATTGGTCGCAAACGACGTCGAGCAGCCAGGGTCGGTTGCGGCGAACCCAATGGCGAGCCTGCTTCAGTTGTGCCGCGACGGCAGTGCTCAAATGCCCGAGCGGTTCGATGGCGATATCAACGTGATGCTCCAACGCCATGAGAAGGCCCGGACGGCCTGCTACCAACTGGTGAATGCCTCTGATCTCGAAGAGCGCGATCTCGCGGAGGCGCTGCTGGACAGGGCCGATCTCGATGCGCCGGGTGAGGCGGATGTCTACACGCGGGCGTTGGTGCGCGGATAAGATTTCAACGTTTTGCAACTATGAGGCTGCGATCGAAAATAGCACGATTGATCCAGCATGCCGCACAAGCATAACGCCGCCCACCGCCATCACATCGGTAAGATGAAGTTCAAAGTGACGAACTGGGCGGAGTATGAGGCGGGTCTTCGCCGCCGTGGCAGCCTGACCCTTTGGATAACGCCAGAAGCGAAGGCCGTTTGGGCAGCGCCACGGCGTAAGACACGTGGTGGCCAGCCTCTCCATTCGGATCTGGCGATCGAAACGACGCTGATATTGGGCATGGTATTCGGATTGCGTTTACGCCAGAGCGAGGGTTTTTTGAACTCGGTTTTGGAGATGATGGCGCTGGATTTGCCTGTGCCCGATCACACCACGCTCAGCCGACGGGCCACAACCTGGAAGCCATCGGCCAGAAGCAGTGACCGCCAGCCTGTGGCGAGTGGGCCAGTTCATGTTCTGGTCGACAGCACCGGGCTGCAGATCTATGGCGCTGGCCAATGGCTGGAAGAAAAGCATGGGGCAAAATCCCGGCGTGGCTGGAGAAAACTGCACCTGGCTGTCGATGCCGACAGCGGCAAGATCATCGCTTATAGTCTGACAGATCAGAACGGCGGCGATTCCTCGCAGCTGGAGCCATTGCTGGATCAGATCGACGATGAGATCGGTCACTTCACTGCCGATGGAGCCTACGACGGCACTCCGACCTACGACGCTGTGCTGCGTCACAGCCCAGGTGCCAAGGTCGTTATTCCGCCGCGCTCGAACGCTGTTGAACGGCAAAGCGCCCAAGCATGCGGCCAGAGAGACGACCACATTGCCTCCATGCAGGCAGATGGTCGGCTGAAATGGCAGACGTCCACCGGCTATGGCAAACGAGCTTTGGTTGAAACCGCGATGGGTCGATACAAGCGCGTCATCGGTCCGCGGCTACATGCTCGTGCATTCCGTGCGCAGCAGGCGGAAGCTGCAATTGGCGTCGCCATCCTTAACTTAATGCTGGCTTCCGGACGCCCAAAATCCGTTCGCTGCCAAGCCTCGGCGGGAGCAACCAAATAAGCGGCGCTATCAAAGACCAGATTCCGCACGTTTGCTGATACAGGCACCACCGCCGTTCATGTTGCGCTACCGCGCTAGCAGGAGTAACGCCTCGCGTTCCGGGGTTGTCACCGAAAAACCGGAGGGGCCGATATCGTGGAAGAACCGCTTGAAGATCTCGATGAACAGCCGCACAAAAAGCGGCTTGGCGTTGCCATAGAGGTCGAGAATGATGACCGAAGGCGGCGGTAATTCGTCGAGAATTGGTAATCGCACGATTGTCTGGCCATCCGCCGTGGCGCGGCCGATCGGGCGCATGTTGAGGATGGACATGCCAAACCCCGATGCAACGGCGGAGCGGACCGTCTCGTAGGAGCGTGTATGAAAACGCACCTCCGGCCGTTGCGCCAGAATGTCGAACAGGGTCAGCAGATAGGTGGCCGTCTGCGGCATATCGAGCAGGATGAAGGGGCGGGTTGAGATGTCGGATAGCCAGACGGCTTTTTCGCCCGCCAGCGGATCGTCGGCATGCAGCACGGCATGGGCCGGCACCTTGCAGATGCGCGTCATGCTGCCGGTATGGATCGGGCCTATATCGTAGAGGATGGCGAAATCGATCAGGCCTTCGGCCAGCCAAGCTTGCAACTGCACCTGATTGCCCTCGAGAAGATCGATCTCCACATCGCCGACATTGTCGACATATCGGCGCAGCATTTCCGGCATGAACAAGGCGCCGAACGGCTCGAAACAGCCAATTCGCAACACTTTCGGCACGCGGTCGGTGAGATCGCCGATGGCACGGTTAAACTCCGTCTCGGCAGAAAGCATGACCCGGGCAGCACTGACGAAGCGTTCCCCAGCCGGGGTGATCTGCACGCCGCGTGCCGGGCGGCGCTCGAAGATGCGGGCGCCCATCTCGCCCTCCGCCAACGTGATCGCCGCCAGAATCGAGGATTGCGAGATCAGCAATGCCTTCGATGCAGCTTGCACGCTTCCGAGCCGGGCGACTTCGCAGACATAACGTAACTGGCGGATGGTCAGATTCATAGCATCGTCTCGATTACATAAAATGCATAAAGTTATATCGAAGAATACATTTTGTGAATGTGATGTGAAGCCGCAATCTATCGCCATCCAACAGACCTGCCGAAGATGCAGGCGGGAACATGAAAGCGCATCAACTGTCCGCGGATGGCGCGCACGAACTGGGGAACAGCAACAATGGCTTTCAGTAACCCTCTCTCAGGGGCAGAGGATCTGTGTCTTTTGAGCTCCACTGAACTGGCATCCGCTTACAGGACGCGGGAGATTTCGCCCGTCGAGGTCGCGCAGGCGGCGATGGACCGCGCCGAGGCGGTGAATCCCGATTTCAACGCCTTCACCTTCATCGATCGCGCGGGCGCGCTGAGTGCGGCCGCTGCATCGGACAAACGCTGGCTGGCGGGTGAGCCCCTGTCGCCGGTCGACGGCGTTCCGGCCACGCTGAAGGATATCGTCTGGGTCAAGGACTGGAGTGTGCGCTATGGCAGCACGACGACCTCTGACATTCCGTACGGCGAAGATGCACCGGCCGTCGCGCTGATGCGGGCTGCAGGGCTGGTGTTTACGGCGCAGACGACGACACCCGAATTCGGCTGGAAAGCCATTACCGACGGCGTCCTCAGCGGTGTGACCCGTAATCCATGGAATGCAGCGAAGACACCGGGCGGTTCGTCCGGCGGCGCCGCCGTCGCGGCGGCGGTCGGGGCAGGGGTGTTTCATCTCGGGACGGATGGCGGCGGCTCAATTCGAATTCCGGCGTCCTTTACCGGTATCGTCGGTCTGAAGCCGACCTTCGGGCGGGTTCCGGCCTACCCGGCCAGCGCGTTTGGCACGGTGGCCCATCTCGGTCCCATGACGCGCAGTGCAGACGATGCTCTCGCCATGCTGAAGACGATGTCCGGACGCAGTCTTGCCGACTGGAACCAGGGCGCGGGCGTTCTGCCGTCGCTCGATGCGGAACCGGTGGATCTCCGGGGCAAGCGGATCGGCCACTGGTTTGCATCGCCTTGCGGTCCGGTTGATCCCGAAGTGGCCGCGATCGTCGATGCCGCCGTTGCGAGACTGGAGAAGGCTGGCGCCATCGTGGAGCGCATCACGCTTCCAGGCGACAATCTTCTCGATCTCTTTCATCACCACTGGTTCACCGGCGCGGCGGCCCGGCTCGCAGCAATCCCGCTGGACCAGCGGTCCGCGATCGATCCGGGTTTTCTGGAAATCGCGCGCGACGGCGCGGCCTATACATCCACCGCACTGGTGACGGCGCAGGTCCGCCGCGCCGATTTCGGTGCCGCAATGGACCAATTGCTGTCGGAGTATGATTTCATCGTCTCGCCCGGCACGGCGATCCCGGCCTTCGATGCCGGTCTGGAAGTGCCGGCCGACGGTTCTTACACGCGCTGGACGCAGTGGGCAGGCTTCAGTTTCCCGATCAATCTCAGCCAGCAGCCGGCCTGCGTTATTCCCTGCGGGCTGACGGCGGAGGGCCTGCCGGTCGGTTTCCAGATCATCGGTGCGCGGGGAGAAGATGCCCGCGTTCTCCTGGCGGCCGCAAACCTGGAGGCGCTGTTTTCCAGTTAAGCGCGATGCATGACAACTGAACAACCAACGATAAAAGGGGTAGCAGTTATGATCAACAGACGTGCAATGCTTCAAGGAGCGCTCGGTGCCGGTGCCGCCGGTGGAGCGCTTCTCGCCGACCTGAATTCGAGGGCGCAGGCGCAGGATGCCGCACCCATCGCCGTGGGCGCGGGGCTGCCGATGTCCGGCTTCGCCGCCGCCGACGGTATCGAATTCAAGAACGGCCTCGACCTCGCCGCCGAGGAAATCAATGCTGCAGGCGGTATTCTCGGACGCCCGATCGAGATCCATGTCGAAGACACCAAGGAAATGGGCGCCGATATCGTCAGCCAGTCCATGCAGCGCCTGATCGACCGCTATACGGCCCCGGTCATCATCAACGGCTACAATGTCGGCACCAACATGATCGAGATGGACATTGCCGCTGACAATGACGTCATCATGATGCACTACAACACGCTGATTTCGCACAACGAGAAATTCAAGAGCGATCCCGAGCGCTACTATGGTTCCTTTCAGGGCGATCCACCGGAATACTGGTACGGCCCCGGTTGCCTGAACTTCCTGAAGGAACTGGCTGCAGGGAGCACCTGGAAGGCGCCGAACAAGAAGATCGCCATCATTCCGTCCGCCAACGAATATTCGATCGTGATCGCCAACGCGATCCGCGACAAGGCAGCGGAATACGGTTTTGAGGTCAGCCTGTTCGAAACGGTTCCATTCCCGACCAACCAATGGGGACCGACGCTTGCCAAGCTGCGGCAGGACCCGCCTGCAGCCGTGATCGTCACCCACTTCCTGCCACAGGACCTTGCCCAGTTCATGGTGCAGTTCCTGGCGCAGCCGACCGATAGCCTGATCTACATGCAGTATGGCCCGTCGCTGCCAGCCTTCCGCGAGATCGGCGGTGAAAGCGTCAATGGCGTGATCTACTCGACGGTGGTCGGTTGCCTGCCGGACGATTTTTCCAAGCCGTTCCGCGAAGCCTATCGGGCCAAGTTCGGCCCGAGTTCCGCCTATATCACCGGCTCGCAGACCTATGACGGGCTATGGATGTGGGCAACGGCGGCCGCCATTGCTGGCGGTCCGGGCGAACCCTTCAACAAGGAACAGGCGCAGAAGATCGCTGCCGTCATGCGTCGCAACGTCTATCGCGGCGTCAACGGCACCTATCGTGCCGACCCGGCCGGGCAGTCCGCCTATTGTTATCCGACCCAGGTGGCAGACCCATCGCTCGGCATGCCGCATCAGTTCCTCCAGCACCAGGATTACAAGACTGATCCCAAGCTGATCGCGCCACCGCTCTATGCGACAGACAGCTTTGTCCTGCCGCCTTGGATCAAGGCGTAACCATCATCCCAAGGGACCAAGGAGCGGGATTATGGAAAACGGCGCGAGCGTGCTGCTCGAATGCAATAATGTCGTCAAACGATTCGGGTCGCTTGCGGCCGTCGATGGCATGTCGCTTTCGGTCCGTTCCGGCGAGATTGTCGGGATCGGCGGGCCGAATGGTGCCGGCAAAACGACGTTTTTCGACGTCGTGACAGGCATAACACCGGCAACGGAAGGGCAAATGCGCTTCGACGGCCAGGATATAGCGGGTCTTGGCGCCGACCGGATCTGCCAGCTCGGTATTGCCCGGACCTTTCAGCTGAATGCCGCCTTCGAAAGCCTTACGGTGCGTGAAAACATCGATATCGCCGCCTATTTTGGTCGTGCAAAGCGGGTGGTTCCCGGTTTTCGGCTGGGTCGAGAGGTGCGTGAGCAGACGGAGGAGGCGCTGGCCTTCGTCGGCCTTGCCGGCAAGGCCGACGAAAAGGTCGCTCAACTGGCGGTGCTTGATCGCAAGCTCCTGATGATCGCGGGCGCAATTGCCACCCGCCCGAAGCTGCTGTTTCTGGACGAGCCGGTTGGGGGGCTCAATGTATCCGAGATCGATCACATCATGGATCTCATCATCCGGCTGAAGGGCGACGGATTGACAGTGGTGTTGATTGAACACGTGATGCGGTTCCTGCTGGCACTGTCGAGCCGGGTCCTCATCATGCATCACGGCAAGAAGATCTTTGAGGGACCGCCAAGCGGCGTCGCCGAAGATCAGGTCGTGGTCGAAACCTATCTGGGCGAGGGGACACGCAAGCGCCTCAAGACCTTTTTCTCCGACGGGGAGGCGCACGCTTGAGCGACATCGCAAAGCCACCCGTTCTCAGCCTGCACCAGGTCGTGTCGGGCTATAACGAGCTCACCGTGCTCAAGGGCGTTTCCTTTGATGTTGCTGCCGGGGAACTCGTCACCGTCGTCGGCCCCAATGGCCACGGCAAGTCGACACTCCTCAAGACAATCTCCGGACTGGTGCCGCTCAACGGCGGATCGATCAGCATCGATGGCCGGCCGACATTGACGAAGCCGCATGCGGTGGCAGCCCTGGGTGTCGCGCATGTGCCGCAGGGCGATATGCTGTTTCCCGAAATGAGCGTGCTCGAAAACCTACTGATGGGCGCGTATCTGGCGCCCGGAAAAACCGAGATCGACCGGCGGCTGGAGGAGGTCTATGCACTTCTGCCGAAACTTGCGGATCGTCGCAACCAGGTGGCCTCGTCACTTTCGGGCGGCGAGCGACGCATGGTCGGCATCGGTCGCGGCCTGATGATGGCCGGGCGGATCCTGCTGATCGACGAACCCTCGCTCGGCCTTGCGCCGCTGATCATCGAGCAAATCTACGGCGTCATTTCAGAACTCTCCCGCAGCGGGCGGACCATCCTGCTCGTGGAAGAAAATCCGGCGCGTGTGGCCGATCTCGCCGACCGCCTCCATCTGCTCGACGACGGGGACATCGTCTGGTCCGGCCCGCCCGCCGACCTTCTCGCCCGCGACGAGCTTCTCGCAACCTATCTGGGAGGCTGACCGGCATGCTCGATATCCTGATGTCCGTTCTTGTCGCCGGCCTGACCACGGGTGCCCTCTATGCGCTGGCGACCGTCGGCCTGTCCCTTGTCTGGGGCTCGATGGGCATGCTCAACATGGCCCATGCGGCGATGCTGACGCTGGGCGGCTATGCAGCCTTCACAGCCACCACAACGCTCGGCCTGCCGGCTTTCGCCGGCTTTGCCGCCGCCATCCTGTTTGGTGCGATGGCCGGAGGGCTGCTGTATGTCCTCATCGTGCGCAATCTGCTGAAGAATGACAAAGCAACGTTCGAATCCAACGTGATGATCGCCACCGTCGGCATCGGCATCGCGCTCGAAAACACCATTCTCCTGACCTATGGCGGCCAGCCGCTGAAGCAGCCCCTGTCGGTCGATGGTGTTCTGAAGCTCGGGCCGCTCAATCTGCCCTACCAGAACATCGTCATCATTCTCGTCGTCGTAGTGATGATGGCGGTGATCGCGCTGCTGCTCGGCAAGACCCGAATGGGCCGGGCGATCCGTGCCACAGCGCAGAACCGCGACGCGGCGCAATTGATGGGTGTTCCCGTCAACCGGGTCTATTTCCAGGTGCTGGTGCTGTCAGGAGCAGTTGCGGGCATTTGCGGAGTGATGGTGAGTTCCATGACGCAATTGTCGCCGCCGCTCGGTAACGATCCGATGCTTAAGGCCTTCATCATGTGCGTAGTGGCCGGTCTCGGAAATTTGCCGGGCGCGGTCGCTGCTGCCTTCGGCCTCGCATTGCTCGAAGCCTTCATTCAATACGCAGCGGGCGCGCGCTGGGGTTTCCCGTCGCTTCTGTTCGTGGTCATCGCCGTGCTGATCTGGCGCCCCTCCGGTCTTTTCGGCCGGACCCAGATCCACCGCATGTGAGGAGCCGATCATGAACACACACTCCTTTCCCAAGGGTAAGGCCTCTGCCAAGGGTCTGGCCAGCTTGAACAAGCTGGATATCGCCATCACCCTGCTGCTGATTGCGGCGGCGATAGCGCTGCCGTTCTTCGTCGATAGCCGGTATGTGCTTGGGCAGATCGTGCTGGCGCTGTTCTACGCGACCATCGCATCGCAATGGAACCTGCTGTTCGGTTTTGCAGGTGTGTTCTCGCTGGCGCAGATGGCGATCTTCGCCTTCGGTGGATACGCGACGGCGATGATCTGCTTCTACTTCGGATGGAATGTCTGGGGCGCGCTTGTCCCGGCAGCCCTCGGCTCTGTCGCTTTCTCTCTGATCGTCGGCCTCGCCTGCCTGCGCTTGACCGGCGTCTACGTCGCACTGCTGACGCTTGCCATCGCGCAGACGATGTATCTGCTGATCGTCACCGATACCGAATGTTTCGTCATGGTCGGCTCGACCTGCCGGCAGTTTACCGGTGGCGCGGTCGGCTTTGCCCGCTTCGGCGATTTCGGAACCCGCGCCCTGTTCAAGGCGCAATGGCTGGTCGGCAACTATGCCATCGTCGCCGCCCTGTTCGCGATCACGATGGCGTTCACCTATGCCATCGTCAAAAGTCCGATGGGTCTCGCCTTCCGGGCGCTCAAGGATAATCCCGGCTATGCGGTGGCGCGGGGTGTCAACCGCTTCCAGGCGCAGCTTCTGGTCTTCGGCATCTCTGCATTCTTCACCAGTCTCGCCGGTGGTGTCTATGCCGCGCATTTCCAGGCGATCGGCCCCGGAATCCTGTCGATGTCGCAGTTGATGTTCATCATCGCGATCACCGTCGTCGGCGGGGTCGGCACCTTCTGGGGACCGTTGGTCGGCACGATCGTGCTGGTCGCAGCCGACGAGGTGATGCGCGAGGCAGGAGAATTCCGCACGCTCGGTCTCGGCATCATCATCGCCGTGTCCATCGTGCTCATGCCGAAGGGCCTTGTCGGTCGATTGGGAGATCTGGCGGGCTGGCTTCGCCGCCGCCACGCTGCTCCTGTCGGTGGAAAGTTAGCAGAAAGCCCGGCCCCGGCCGGTGAATGAGAGGGGTCCTATGTACGATACGATCATCATTGGCGCCGGGTCTGCCGGCTGCGTCCTCGCCAACCGGCTGAGCGCCGATCGCGACAGGAAAGTTCTCGTGCTGGAGGCCGGGCGCGCCGCCCCCATAGCCTCCGATATTCCGTCGGACTGGGTCACGATGTTCAACACCGGTTCGGACTGGAGCTATTACACGGAGCCGCAGGCTGGGTGCCGCGGGCGACGTATCTTCTGGCCGCGGGGCAAAATGATCGGCGGTTCCGGCGCGCTCAATGCCATGATCTATATTCGTGGCTTGCCGTCGGACTACGATGCCTGGGAGGCGATGGGCTGCGCGGGCTGGGGCTGGAAGGATGTATTTCCGACCTTCCTCTTTTCCGAGGCCAATGCCGATATCAAGGGCAGTCCCTATCATGGCAATGACGGATTGCTGCATATCGGCAACGTCCCTTACGTGGACAAGTACGAGACGCTCTGGCTCGAAGCCGCGCAGGCGGCCGGACACACCTTCAATCCGGATTACAACGGTGAGAGCCAGGAAGGTGTCGGCCTCTTCCAGTTCACCATCAAGGATGGCGAGCGCTGGGGCACCTCCAAGGCCTATCTGCGGCCTGCGCTGGAGCGGCCGAACCTAACGCTGAAATCGGGTGTGCTCGTCACCGGGCTGGTCATCGAGAACGGTCGCGTTAAGGGCGTGAAGTTCCTCGTCGATGGTGTGCCGGAGATCGCCTATGCCGATAGTGAAGTGGTGATGGCGGCCGGTGCGGTCGGCACATGCCAGACGTTGCTTCTCTCCGGTATCGGTCCGGCGGACGAACTTTCCGCTATTGGCGTCAAGCCCGTGCACGATCTGCCGGGCGTCGGCAAGGATCTGCAGGACCATCTCAACATTCCGATCTCCTTCTATACCAAGGAGCCGATCGGCATTGGCGCCTGGACGGATGAGATCATATCCGACAGTTTTGCGGAATGGCGCGACAAGCGCACCGGTATCCGCACATCGCCGTGGGTCGCCTCCGGCGGTCATGTCTGCTCGCGCCCCGGCATCGAACCCGATCTCCAGCTTTACGGCGCGATCAGCCCGCATCGCGATTACGCCCGCTTCCTCGGCGGGCAGGCGGGCGTTACCGGCCATAGCACGTTGCAGCGGCCGAACAGCCGCGGCGAGATCAGGCTGCGCTCGGCAAATCCTGTCGAATATCCGGTCATTGATCCGAAATATTTTATCAGCGATCCCGATGGCAACGACCTTTCGACGATGATCGCCGGTGTTCGCATCAACCGCGAGATCATGGCGCAGTCGCCGATGAAGGACTTGATCGCCTACGAACTCAGTCCCAGTGCCGAGTGCAGCACCGATGAGGAGATCGGCAACTATGTACGCGGCCACATGACAACACTCTACCATCCGTCGAGCACCTGCCGCATGGGCGTCGATGCGATGGCCGTCACCGATCCCGCCAGCATGAAGGTACATGGTATCGAGGGGCTTCGCATTGCCGACGCCTCGGCGATCCCGAAGATGGTATCCGGAAACCTCAATGCGCCGACGATCATGGTCGCCGAGCGCGCTGCACAGATGATCCTCGCAGGTTAAGGAAAGCAGATATGACAATCACCCGATCCGCAGGTTCGTGGCATGATCAGGCCGCCAAGCTCTCGTTCGAAGGACGCCTTTTCATTGATGGCGATTTTCGTGCCGCGGCATCCGGCAAGATGTTCGAGAGCATCAATCCGGCAAATGGTTCGGTGCTGGCCGAGGTCTCTCGCGGCGACGCGGCCGACATCGACCGTGCAGTCGCCTCTTCGCTGAAAACCTTCAAGTCCGGCGCATGGTCGCGGCTGGCGCCGCGGGCACGCATGGCGATCATGCTGCGCTTTGCCGACCTCATCGAACAGCATGCGAGCGATTTTGCGCTGATCGATACGCTCGACATGGGCAAGCCGATCACCGAAATGCTGACGGTCGATGTACCGCTAGCCGTCAACTGCTTCCGCTTTACCGCCGAATGCATCGACAAGATGCAGGGCACGGTCGGTGCGACCAGTCCTGATGTGCTGTCCTATGTGCTGCGCCAGCCGCTTGGCGTCGTCGGCTGCATTGTACCGTGGAACTATCCGTTGCTGATGACGGCATGGAAGATCGCGCCGGCCCTTGCCGCCGGAAACTGCGTGGTGCTGAAACCGGCCGAACAGTCGCGGTTGTCTGCGCTTCTGCTGGCAAGTCTGTTCATGCAGGCTGGAGCACCGGCGGGCGTGCTGAACGTCGTCAACGGTTTTGGCGCGGAGGCGGGCAGGGCGCTTGCCCTGCATCGTGATGTCGAGAAGATCGCCTTTACCGGCTCCGTCGAGATCGGCAAGCTGATGATGGTCTATTCCGGCCAGTCCAATCTCAAGAAGGTCTCGACAGAATGCGGCGGCAAGTCGCCGCATGTCATCATGGCCGACGCCGACAATCTGGAAACGGCGGCCTGGTGGGCGGCGATGGGGATTTTCGGCAATCAGGGCGAGGTCTGCTGCGCCGGATCGCGCATTCTGGTGCAGACATCGATTCTGCCGGACTTCCTCGATGCGTTTTCGGCTGTCGCAAAGAAGGACTACATCCCGGGCGATCCGCTGGAAACGACGACCACGGTCGGTCCGATGGTGACCGTCGAGCAGCAGCAGCGGGTCCTCAACTATATCGGCATCGGAAAACAGGGCGGCGCGGATTGCATTCTGGGCGGCGGCGTGCCGGAGGGGCTGGAGGCGGGCGCCTATGTCTCGCCGACGATCTTCACGGGGGTGAGCAATTCGATGACCATCGCCCGCGAGGAAATTTTCGGGCCTGTCGCGAGCATCATCCCGTTCGACAGCTACGAGGACGCGGTGAGTATCGCCAATGACAGCAATTTTGGGCTGGCGGCCGGTATCTGGACCAGCAATCTGGGCACGGCGCATCGCTTCGCCCGCGATGTCGAGGCGGGCATGGTCTACATCAACAGCTACATGAACGGCGACATGCAGTTTCCGTTCGGCGGCTGGAAGGAAAGCGGCAACGGCCGTGACAAATGCATGGATGCCCTCGTTTCCTACACCCAGACAAAAAGCGTTTGGGCGACGATCGGCAACTGAGAAATCGGCAAGGAGCATTGACGGTGAAAACAGGCTGGAATTTCCACGAGCTTTATCTCTGGCACGACACGGGCAACGCAGCCCAGTTCTTCCCCGCCGGTCTGACCATCGAGCCCGGCGAACATGCGGAAAATGCCGCGACAAAGCGCCGGTTTCGCAATCTCATGGAAGTCTCCGGTCTCACCGATCAGCTGGTGAAGGTCAATTCCATTCCCGTCGACGAGGACGATCTGGCGCTGTTCCATACGCGCGACTACATCCGCCGCATCAAGGCGCAAAGCGACGACCGCGGTGGCGATGCCAGCTATCTGACGCCCTTCGGGCGCGGGAGCTACGACATAGCCTGCCTTGCCGCGGGCGGAACATTTGCACTGATGGACAAGGTATTATCCGGCGACATCGACAATGGCTATGCGCTGGTACGCCCGCCGGGCCATCATGCCGAAAGCGACAAGGGCATGGGGTTTTGCCTGTTCGGCAATATTCCCGTCGCCATTCTGAAGAACCGCAAAAAGCATCGGTTCGACCGCGTCGCGACGGTGGACTGGGACGTCCATCACGGCAACGGAACACAGGCTGCCTTCTGGAGCGACCCGGGGGTCTTCACCATTTCCTTGCATCAGGAACGGCTTTATCCGCATGACAGCGGCGACCGCGAGGAACGCGGCGAGGGGGCCGGTTTCGGCTATAACCTGAATATTCCGCTGCCGGCGGGAAGCGGTCACGGCGCCTATATCGCCGCCTTCGAACAAGTGGTTTTGCCCGCCCTTGCAGCCTATAAGCCGGATCTGATCGTCGTGCCATCCGGCTTCGACGGATCCGGTGCCGATCCGCTCGGACGGATGATGCTTCACAGCGAGACCTACCGGGCGATGACGCGCATGCTGATGGATGCGGCAGAAGAATTATGCGGCGGACGTCTGGTGATGTCGCATGAGGGTGGATATTCGGCTGCTTATGTTCCCTATTGTGGACTTGCCGTGATGGAGCAAATGTCGGGCATCAAGAGCCAAATCGACGATCCCTTTTTGCCGATCTTTCAAAACTATCATGGTCAGGAGTTGCGTCCGTGGCAGCAGGAGGCAATTTCCGCCGCAGCCGAGTTGCTTGCTGGAATCAGATAGCGTCGGTGGACTTTGTCGCAAGCTTTCCACCGGATTTGCAACCTGCATGGTCCAGCTATAGCCCCATGTTGAAGATGCGTACGCAGGTTGGATTTCCGGATCATGGTCGATTTCAACGGCAATCACTACCCGAAAGACGTGATTTTATACGCGGTGTTTTTTCTACGACAGATATGCAGTCTCCTATCGCCATCGGGAAGAAATTATGGCCGAGTGCGGCGTCCCCGTTGACCATGCGACACTGAACAGTTGGGTTGTGAAATATTCGCTGCTTATTGCATGCCGGGCTCACCGCCGGAAATCCGCAACCTGGCGAATGGACGAGACTCATATCCAGGTCAAAGGCAAGTGGACCTATTTCGATCGCGCCGTCGACAAATTCGGCAAGACCCTTGATTTCATGCTGTCTGAGCGCCGGGATGAGGCTGCGGCCAACGCCTTCTTCGCCCGCACGATCGAGAGTGTTCAAGGCGCCCCGTTCAGATGGGTTTGACCCCCTTCCTGTTCAGTTTCAGCAGGATTTGCCCCATTTTTCCACTTTGTGCCGCCCCACCTGAATCGACGTGACCGGTTGCATTTAAATGAATTTCTCGAGTTGATCCGGTTCACGGTGAAATGAAAAACTGGATCAATCTCAGCCGATAATCAACAGCACGGCCTCTCAGGTGCGCGCGAAATCTCGCAACGGCGCGATGTCATGGTTGTCTGCTGCGCGAAGGGCCGCGACGTATCGAGCGCGCAGTTCGCCGACATCGGCGAGCGTTCCACCGCCCCAGCTGAAACGCTGGCCGCCAAGTCGTTCAATCAGAATATCTGCTGCCAAGCGAGCGTGACGGCCATTTCCGGTTGGAAGCGGGTGGATCGCGACCAGGCGGTGGTGGAACCTGACCGCGATCTCATCCTTCGGAAACGTGTCATTCTCAACCCAGTAGAGGACGTCGCATAGCAGGTTCGCGAGGTCGATTCCGATACGGTAGGATTCGACGCCGATGTTGTGCTCCGTCGTTCGGAAAGTTCCGGCAGACGGGCAGGGGTTCCCATCTGCTTTGGTGCATGAATGGGAATTCAACGATTTCTGGCTGTTCGAAGCTTTGGTGCCGGGATCAAATTTCAACATTTTGCATCTATGCGGCCGGGATCGAAAATAGGTTGATTGATCCCGCATGCCGCATAAGCGCAACGCCGCCCGTCGCCACCACATCGGTAAAATGAAGTTCAAAGTGACGAACTGGGCGGAGTATGAGGCGGGCCTTCGCCGCCGTGGCAGTTTAACCCTTTGGATAACGGCGGACGCGCTGGCGGGCTGGGCGGCTCCACCTCGCAAGACGCGTGGTGGCCAGCCTCTCTATTCGGATCTGGCGATCGAAACTACGCTGATGCTGGGCATGGTCTTTGGGCTGCGTTTGCGCCAGAACGAAGGGCCTTTTGAGTTCGGTGCTTGATATGACAACATTGGATCTGGCGGTGCCCGATCACACCACGCTGAGCCGACGGGCCAGAACCTGGAAGCCATCAGCCAGAAGCAACGACCGGCAGCCTGTGGCGAACGGATCCATTCACGTCCTGGTCGACAGTACCGGGCTCAAGACCTATGGCGCCGGCCAATGGCTGGAAGAAAAGCATGGAGCGAAGTCCCGGCGTGGCTGGAGAAAACTGCGCTTGGCGGTTGACGCCGACAGTGGCGAGATCATTGCCCATAGTCTGACAGATCAGGAAACCGGCGATGCCTCGCAACTGGACCTATTGCTGGATCAGATCGACGATGAGATCGACCAGTTCACTGCCGATGGCGCCTATGATGGCGAGCCAAGCTATGACGCAGTTCTGCGTCATAGCGCAGGCGCGAGGGTCGTTATTCCGCCGCGCTCCAATGCAGCGGAACGAGCCAACGCCCAGGCGTCCTGCCAGAGAGACTGTCACATTGTATCCATCCAGATCGATGGCCGGTTGAAATGGCAGGACGGTACCGGTTATGGCAAACGGGCTGTGGTTGAAACCGCGATGGGTCGATACAAAGGCGTCATTGGGTCGTGTTTGCGCGCTCGGTCATTCCATGCGCAGCAGACAGAGGCTGCGAACGGCGTCACCATTTTGAACCGAATGCTCGCCTGCGGACGCCCGCAATCCGTTCGTTGCCAAGCCTCGAAGTGAACAACCGGAGGCGTCGCCTTAACCGGCTGGTGCGGATCGAGGCAATAGTCTATCGGCATGAATGAAGATGCGTCTGCCCGATACAAACGCCACCGCTTTCCAGCCGAGATCATCGCGCATGCGGTATGGCTCTATTACGTGTTCCCGCTGAGCCTGCGCGATATCGAAGACCTGCTTGCCGAGCGCGGCATTGGCGTCTCGTTTCAGACCGTCGCAGAATGGGCGACTAAGTTTGGCCTGAAATTCGCCCACCAACTCAAGCGGCGGTCGATCGGCAACTTCGCAGACAAATGGCATCTCGATGAGATGGTCGTATCGATCAAGGGCAAGAAATACTGGCTGTGGCGCGCCGTCGATGCCAACGTCGACGTTCTCGATGCTCTGCTGCAAAGCTGCAGAAACAAGGGAGCCGCTCTTCGGCTGATGCGCAAGTTGTTGAAGAGCCAAGGTGTTGCGCCACGCGTGATGGTGACCGACAAGCTGCGTTCTTATTCCGCCGCAAAGCGAGAGATCATGCCGGGGATCGAGCACCGTTCGCACAAAGGGCTCAACAACCGCGCAGAGAATTCTCACCTTACCGTTCGACGACGAGAGCGACGCATGATGCGGTTCAAGTCGGCACGTCATTGCCAACGTTTCGTCTCAACCCACGGCCAAATTGCCAATCTTTTCCAACTTCATCGAAAACACCTGAACGCCGCTGATCATCGCCAACTCCGCGCCCTCGCCAGCGCCACCTGGCGTGAGATCGCGTTGCCGATCCAAGCCTGAAATTCAAGACAAAGAAATGATTGTGTCCTACGTCAGGTTAAGGCGACGCCACCACCCAGACTGCGCTTGGCGGTCAGCAAAAAATCCAGCGGTTTCCGCGCGAACCTTCACGAGGACGAATAGAGCTCCGCGCAGAGATCACGGAGCACGTTTTTCTGCACCTTACCCATGGTGTTTCGGGGCAAATCGTCAACAAAGATGACCCGTTTCGGCTGCTTGTAGCGCGCCAGTCGGTCCTTTAGTCCATTGAGCACGCTCTGCTCATCCAGCAAGGAGTTCGCGGTTTTGACCACAACTGCGGTGACACCTTCACCGAAATCGGGATGCGGCACCCCTATGACGGCACTTTCAACAACACCTGCGATCTGGTCAATTTCGCTCTCCACCTCCTTCGGGTAAATGTTGTAGCCGCCCGAAATCACGAGGTCCTTGCCACGCCCGACGATGTGCACATAGCCACGATCGTCGATCCGGCCAAGGTCACCGGTAATGAAGAAGCCGTCGGCACGAAACTCGGCCTGCGTCTTCTCCGGCATTCGCCAGTATCCCTTGAAGACATTCGGACCCTTGACCTCGATCATGCCGGTCTCGCCGTCCGGCACAGGTCGTCCGCTCTCTGGCTCGGTGACCCTGAGCGAAACACCCGGGAGCGGGAAGCCGACCGTCCCGGCAATACGGTCCCCGTCATAGGGATTGGAAGTGTTCATATTCGTCTCGGTCATGCCGTAGCGCTCAAGAATGGCCTGACCGGTCATCTGCGCGAATGCCCGGTGTGTTTCGGCCAGAAGCGGCGCGGAACCTGACACAAAGAGCCGCATTTTCGCAGCCGCCTCCTGTGTGAGGCCGTGATGCTGAGCGAGGCGCACGTAGAAGGTCGGAACGCCCATCAGGACCGTTGCCGTTCGCATCAGCTTCAGGACTTCGTCAGCATCGAATTTTGCCAGGAAGAACATGGAGGCGCCGGACAGCAAGGTAACGTTGGACGCGACAAACAGCCCGTGCGTGTGGAAGATTGGTAACGCGTGGATCAATCTGTCTTTGCTGGTGAATCGCCAGCAATCGCGCAGCGTTGCGGCGTTCGACAAAAGGTTTCCATGTGTCAGCATTGCCCCCTTGGAGCGCCCGGTGGTTCCGGAGGTATAAAGGATTGCGGCCATGTCATCGGGGCCGCGCTGCGCAGTGACGAAATCACTGTCCTCGTCCTTGGCTAGGTCCAGAAGAGATCCGCCGCCTGCATCATCTAGCGTCTCGACATGCGCACCGTATCTTGCAGCGAGGGGGACAATGCCTTCAAGCGATCCGGGAGCGCATACGACCAGACGCGGCTCAGCATCACTGATGAAATAATCGAGCTCGACCAGAGTGTAGGCGGTATTGAGAGGCAGATATATGGCACCGCACATTATGCAGGCGAGATAAAGCATCAGCGCCTCGGGGCTCTTTTCCACCTGAACCGCGACCCGATCGTCGGGGCGGACGCCGAGACTGTCGAGGGCTGCAGCAAGGCGGGCGCACTGGGAAAACATGTCGCCATAGGTCCATGTCCGCCCGTCCGGCGTTTCGATGAACAGGTCGTCCAGGTTGGCCGCAGCGCGGATCGCGTCAAAGAGATGATTGCTCATGCGGAGAACTCCTTGCCTCGGTTGATCGTCGCCTTGTCTCTCGGCAGGGATTGCAATGGCGTTCCCTCGACAGGCACGAGGCTGCGTGATGCCCGGCGGACCGGCACCAAGCGACGCACCGGCTGCGTCGTCACGACTTCGCCCCGTCCTGCAAAGGCCTCGTGATTGATTTCAATGTCATCGAGTTTGTAGAGATAGTTGACCATCAGTCCATGCGCCTGCCGCATCGCCCTGTCAGAGCGGTCTCCCAGAAAATTAATGCGCTCAAGCCGCGCGCCATTGCCGAGATGGAACCTTGCGACGGGGTCCAGGACTTTGCCGTTGCGATTGCGGGACTTGAGGAAATACCAGGCCGCCGCCGCCGACATTGCCGGCTGGATCTCTGCGACGATCTCGGGACGATCCGCCCAGCCGGGAGTATCCAAGCCTGCAAGCCGTGTTCGGTCGGTGGCCGACAAGACGTCCGATGCTTCTGCGCGCCGTTCACGCGACAGCCATTCGGCAAAGCCCGGAACTGGCGACAGCGTGACGAAGGTCTCGAGCTTGGGAAGCTCGCGTCGGAGATCTTCCACCACTTGCTTGATCAGGAAATTGCCGAAGGAAATACCGCGCAGGCCTTCCTGGCAGTTGGAGATCGAATAGAACACAGCCGTAGTCGCGTCGGCAGCGGCGATCGTCGGGCGATCTTCTTTCAGAAGGTCGCCGATGTTAGACGGTACGTCCCGTGTCAGAGCGACCTCCACGAAGATCAGCGGATCATCGATGAGTTGCGGATGGAAAAAGGCAAAGCATCTCCGATCCTCGGGGGCGAGCCGCAGCCGCAATTCGTTCCATCCTCCAATGTGGTGCACGGCCTCGTAGCGGATGATTTTTTCCAGGATGTCGGCGGGCGTTGACCAGCTTATTGGCCGGAGCACGAGAAACCCGCGATTGAACCAGGAGCCGAACAGGTGCGCAAAGTCCGCATCCACCGCTTCGAGGTCCGGGTCCTCGACCTTGAGCTCCAACAGGATTTCACGCATGCGCACCAGCGTGGCGATGCCATTGGGCGCCAGATTAAGCCGGCGGATGAGTTCTTGCCTGCGCGGTTCCGTTGAAATGTGCAGCTCCAATAGTGCCTTGGGGCTCTGGTCTGCCCGGTACGCGTCGATTGCCTTATCCAGCCGTTGCGTCTTCGGGCCGAAGCTCGACAACAGCAGCCGCATGAAGTCATGTTGCCCATCGGCGTCGAGGCGCTGCCACCGATCGAGAATGTCTTTTGCCAGGGCCATGCCGGAGGCCTCGCCACGGCTGGAAAGCAAGGTTTCGCAGAGCCCTTCCATGTGGCCAAGCGGATCTGCGCCTTCCTCACGCGGGCCGAGAGAAAGAAACCGGCGGCCGCGCTCGGTTATGGTTTGAAGCATTTCGCCGAAGAATGACGTCGTGTTCATTCGATTACCCCCAGCATCTGGTTGGGAAGCCATGTCGCGATGTCCGGAAACAGGCAGAGAATGAAAATCGCGAGAAACATCACGAGCACATAGGGAAGGGCACCCCAAAGGATGTCCTTTGTCTTAACCGTTGGCGCGATGGCATTGATGACGAAGAGGTTGAGGCCGATTGGCGGTGTGATCAGGCCGACTTCCATGTTGATCGTCAGCACGATCGCAAACCAATAGGGGTCGAAGCCAGCCTGCGTGACGATGGGAAAAAGCATCGGCGCGGTCATAACGATGACAGCAACAGGTGGCAGGAACATGCCGCAGACGAGCAGGAAGACATTGATGATTGCCATCAGCACCCATCGGTTGACATCCATATCCGCGATCACGGCGGCGACGGTCTGGGTGATGAAGAGCGACGACAGGGCAAAGGCAAAAAGTTCGGCTGCGGCCATGATCATCATGATCATCACGCTCTCGCGCATTGCCGAGCCGAAGATGTTCGCCACTGGCCGGAACTTGAACAGGCGGTAGGCGATGATAACGACGAGCAGCGTCAGGAGTGCGCCCGCGCCCGCAGCCTCCGATGGCGTCGCGACGCCGCCATAGAGAACGTAGAGCGTACCGGCGATGATGACAAGGAAGGGCAGGATGCGCGGCAGTCCGGCAAGACGCTCCTTCAAGGTGTAACGAACCGAACGGGCGGCGAATTCGTAGCCCTTGCGCTTGCAGTCGATAATCGCCCAGGTCATGAACATGACTGTCAGCATGAGGCCAGGTATGACGCCCGCCATGAACAGCCGGCCGATCGAGGTCTCGGTCGCAATGCCGTACACGATGAGTGTCACCGACGGCGGGATCAAGATGCCAAGCGTTCCTCCGGCCGCGATCGAGCCCGTGGCGACGGACGTCGGATAGCCCCGCCGCAACATTTCCGGAATGCCCATCTTGCCGATCGCCGCGCAGGTCGCAGGCGACGAGCCGGTCATGCCCGAAAAGATGGCGCATGCCCCGATATTCGAGAGGACGAGGCCGCCGGGCACGCGGTTCAGCCACCGGTCGAGCGAGGTGTAGAGGTCTGCGCCGGCCGGGGACGAGGCGACTGCCGAGCCCATCAGCACGAACATAGGAATGGAGACATAGGCGAGGTTGGCAATGCCTGAAAACATAGTATCGCCGAGGATGTAGAAAATATCCACGCCGCTCTGCAGGTACAAAGCGGCAAAAGCGGCGAGGCCGAGCGCGAAGGCAATCGGCATGCCCGTGCCAAGCAATATGAACAGGGCCGCGATGATCAAGAGGCCGGAGACAGTCGGGCTCATCGGGTCGATCCCTTCATCATACGGTTGTCGTCCTTGAGAAGTCCGGTGGGAAGCTCCGGCGTCGAAGGGGCATGGCTTCCGGTTTCCAACTGTGGGCCGGACAGCAGGAGAAGAATCTGCGCCACATATTGGAGGCAGAGCACGCCGAAGCCGAGCGGCAGGCTCAGCAGCGGGATCCAAAGCGGCGGCGCCCAGACGCTCGAATGTTTCCAGTTACCGAGCCAGGCTTCATGGAACTGAATCCATGTCGCGACAAACATAAGCGCGCAGAACACAAGTCCGAGAAAGCTGCCAAGCAAGCGCAGGCGGGCGCGGGCCCGGTCTGCAAGCAGCAGTTCGATAACATCGACGCCAACATGTCCGCCCTTGAGCAGCACATAGGGCGCGCCCAAAAACATGGCGGCCGTTGCTGAAAAAACGACAAAGTCAGTCTGCCAGATTGTTGGCAGGCGGAAGACGTAGCGCATCAGGATCATCTGGCAAACGACGAGCATCGCCGCGATAGTCATGGTTGTCGACAGAACCGCGAGTGCGCGAGAGAGGTTGCCGACAACCCGAATATAGGCCTGGACCATTTCGGACATCCTTGGTTGGGAGAGAAGAAGTGAACGGCGCACAAAGGTGCGCTGTCGTCACTTCAAGCCTATTCCACGGCCAGGGCTTTCTCGATCAATTTGTCGCCGTCGGGCACATTCGCGGCGAAGTTCTTGTAGGACGAGTCCTTGGCCACTGCGAGCCAGGCATCATAATCCGCCTTTGACATCTCCACCACCTCGACACCCGCCTTTTTGTAGGCATCGACCATCAACTGGTCGCCCTTGCGGACCTCCTCGTTGAAATAGGCTTCGGCCTTTTCGCCAGCCGCCATGATCGCTTTCTGCTGTTCTGGCGTCAGGCCATCGAAAACTTTCTTGGAAAAAAGAACCGGCTCATACATGAACCAGAGTGCGTTTTCTCCCGGAGCCGTCAGGCATTTGGCATGCTCGAACAGACGGTAGGAGACAAAGCTTGCCGAAGACGTATTGGCTGCGTCGAGGACGCCTGTCTGCATGCCGGTGTAGATTTCCGACGATGGCATTGAGGAGATCGAGGCACCGGCCGCGACCAGCATTTCCTCGAAGGCCGGACCGGCTGCGCGGATGACCTGCCCCTTGATCGTATCCGGAGATGTGATGCAGCTTTTTTTCGACGCAAATGCGCCCGAAAGCCAAGCGTCTGAGATCACGATTGCCCCGGCATCGTCGATCACCTTCTTGATCTCCATCATGAATTCGGAGTCGTTGAGGCGCGTGGCGCGGTCGAAACTGCCGACCAGACCCGGCATCAACGTCGCCGAGAAAATCGGGTGGCGGCCGGACGCATAATCGAGCGGAAAGGATGTCATGTCGAGAAGACCACGCGTCACCGCGTTCCACTGGTCGTTCGGCTTGTAGAGTGATGAGCCTGGGAAAACCTGGATTTCCAGGTCGACATTGGCGGCCGCGACATCGCGGGCAATCATCTGGACCATCTCGTCGCGAATGTCGCCCTTGCCGCCGGGGAACTGGTGCGAAGCCTTCAACACCGTCTGGGCGCCTGCCGTCGAGGCAATGAGTCCGCCCAAGGCTGCAAAGGCAGCCAGCTTAACCATGTGTGCGAAACGTATCATTTTTTCCTCCTTGGTATTCCGACCCTCCCGTCGGCTTGGTATAAAGATGCAGCAATGTTGCGCACTAAGTCAACTATTATGTATACAAGAATGTCTTGATTGCATAATCAGTGGCGAAATGGGGTTGGAATGAGCGCGAATACCTTTCACAAACTACGCGACGAGATCGAAAACGGCATCGTCACGGGTGAGTTCGCACCGGGGGAGCGGCTGGACGAGTTGCAACTGGCGACCCGTTTCGGCGTGTCGCGGACCCCGATCCGGGAAGCACTGATGCAGTTGAGCGCAATCGGCCTCATTGAAACCCGCCCGCGCCGTGGAGCCGTCGTTGTCGATCCGGCGCCGGACCGGATCTATGAAATGTTCGAAGTCATGGCTGAATTGGAGGGAATGGCAGGCGCGCTAGCCGCACGGCGGCATACGGAAGAAGACCGTCTTGCACTCCTGTCTGCCCACGAGAAGTGCGAGGCAGCGGAGGCAAGCGAGGACACGGACCGCTACTACTACGACAACGAACTGTTCCACAGCGCGATCTATGCGGCGAGCCATAGCACGTTCCTGGAAGAACAGTGCATGGTGTTGCACAAGCGTCTCCGCCCGTATCGGCGTCTTCAATTGCGTGTTCGCAATCGGATGAAGGTCTCCCTGCGGGAGCACGGAGATATCGTTGCAGCCATCGTTTCGGGGGATGCGGACGCCGCCCGCGCGCTGTTGCGTGGCCATGTTGCGGTTCAAGGCGACCGCTTCGGCGACCTTATCGCCAACCTTGGCAGGCGTGAAATCCGGAAACCCTCTCTTTCGACATAGGCCTTGTACAGCACAGTATATCCCGTCGATGCGGCCGAGCATCCGCGTCGCATCGACGATTGTCAGGCATGGCATTTTTTACGCTGTACCGGTACCTTCCGTGAAGACTGCCTACACGTTGGCGTGAGCGCGCGCGCTATGAGTTTTTTGGGGGGGGTGGGATTGTTTCCCATCAAGGCGAGGAGCGACAGCGGTGGCGGACGCAAAAGCTCTGTGACCGTATCGTTTTCACCTTGTTTTCTCTTGCATTATAGCCATCTCCCACCGTCTGATGGTTCAAGTGGATCAGTGCGGCTCACGCAGCCGCTCATTTCAGCATCACAGATGATCAAGCGAGATAACAGCCGTACATCAACGTTTCGCTGCTCTCTCACACCACGCTGCATAGTCGGCCTGAGCCTTGTCGGTAGTGGGGGGATAAAGCCCAATGACAGCTGCGCCACCCAGAACCTGGTCAAGCACAAACTCCTCAAAACTCTCCATACCCTTGCATTCGTCTGCGATTTCGTCTGCGAGATGCGCGGGTATTACCATGACGCCATCTGCATCTCCCAGCATCACGTCGCCCGGGAACACGGCGACATCGCCGCAGGCGATCGGCACGTTGATGTCGAGCGCCTCGTGCAGCGTCAGGTTGGTCGGCGCGGACGGGTTCTGGCAATAGGCCGGCATGTCGAGCTTGCCGATACCTTCGCAGTCCCGGAAGCCACCGTCCGACACAATGCCGGCGCCTCCCCGGACCGCAAGCCGGGTAACGAGGATGGAACCTGCCGATGCCGCGCGTGCATCCTTGCGGCTGTCCATGACGAGCACCTGTCCTTCAGGGCAGGTCTCGATGGCGACGCGCTGCGGATGGTCGGCATTGCGGAAGACCGTTATCGGATTGCGGTCCTCGCGGGCAGGAATATAGCGCAGAGTGAAGGCCTGGCCGACCATGTTGGTTCCCTTCCAGGCGACGGGCCGAACATTCTGGATGAACTGGTTGCGCAAGCCACGCTTGTAGAGCGCCGTTGCCACGGAGGCGGTAGAGACCTTCATCAGCTTGGCACGGGTCTCTGCGGAAAGAACGTAATCTGTCATGGTTTGCCTCGGTTCTTCAGGTGTTCAATTGATAGCCGGCTCGTCCACCGGACGGCCAAAATCGGTCTTGAGGAAGTCGAAGTCACAGCCCTTATCGGCCTGCTCGATGTGTTTGGTGAACATCACTCCGTAGCCGCGGCCATAACGAGGCTCAGGCGGTGTCCAGTCGGCCCTTCGGGCGGCAAGTTCCGTCTTCTCGACCAGCATGTCGAGCTTGCGGTTCGGGATGTCGAGCTCGACCATGTCGCCGGTCTTCAGCATTGCCAGCGGACCTCCAACATAGGCTTCTGGCGCGACATGCAACACGCAGGCGCCGAACGACGTGCCCGACATGCGCGCATCTGAGATCCGCACCATGTCCCGCAGACCCAGTTTAAGCAGCGCCTTTGGCATGGGGATCATGCCCCATTCCGGCATTCCGGGACCACCCTGCGGGCCGGCATTGCGCAAGACCAGAACGGTGTCCGGCGTCAGCGGATAATCAGGATCGTCGATGATCGTCTTGAGTTGCGCGTAGCTGTCTGCGACCAATGCCGGTCCGACATGGTGGTGAAACTTCGGATCGCAAGCTGCAGGCTTGATCACGGCTCCATCAGGGCAGAGATTGCCCTTGAGCACCGCGAGTGACCCTTCATGATAGACGGGATTGGAAAGCGGCCTGATAACATCCTCGTTCCAGATTTTCACGTCCTGCAGTCCATCAGTCAGCGGCTTGCCGTCGACGGTGATGGCGGAAGCGTCCAGTTTGTCGCCAAGCTGCTTCATCAGCGCTCGGAGTCCGCCGGCGTAGTAGAAGTCCTCCATCAGGTATGAAGAGCCGGACGGACGGATGTTGGCAATGACGGGTGTGGTGCGGCCGATGCGATCCAGGTCATCGAGTTCGAGCGGCACGCCGGCTCGCCGCGCCATGGCGATCAGGTGGATGATGGCATTGGTCGAACAGCCCGTGGCCATGGCGACCGTCACGGCATTTTCGATCGCGGCGGGTGTCAGGATCTGGTCCGGTGTCAGGTCTTCCCAGACCATATCGACGATGCGGCGGCCACACTGGGTCGACATACGTTGGTGATTGGCGTCGGCCGCCGGAATGGACGAAGCGCCCGGCAGCGTCAAACCCATGGCCTCCGCGATCGCCGTCATGGTGGATGCCGTGCCCATGGTCATGCAATGGCCATAGGAGCGGGCGATGCCGCCCTCGATGCCTTGCCATTCTTCTTTCGAGATCGTCCCGGCGCGACGTTCATCCCAGTATTTGAAGCCATCGGTGCCGGAACCCAGATATTTGCCGGCATAGTTTCCGCGCAGCATTGGACCGGCTGGCAGGAAGACGAACGGAATGCCCATGCTGACTGCGCCCATGACAAGACCGGGGGTGGTCTTGTCACAGCCTCCCATCAGCACTGCGCCGTCAACGGGGTGCGAGCGCAAGAGTTCCTCCGTCTCCATCGCAAGCATGTTGCGGTAGAGCATGGTCGTCGGCTTGACGAAGTTTTCCGATAGTGACAGTGCCGGAAGTTCCATCGGAAAACCACCAGCTTGCAGCACACCGCGTTTCACCCACTCGACGCGGTCTTTGAAATGCATGTGGCAGGGCTGGGCATCGGACCAGGTGTTGATGATCGCGATGATCGGCCGGCCTTCCCAGTCGGCGGGGTCATATCCCATCTGCATGGTGCGTGAGCGGTGCCCGAACGATCGCTGATCGTCGGGAACCATCCAGCGTGCGGAACGCAATTCTTCGTAGGTCTTGCGGGGCTTCATGGCGTTATCCCGTGAATGTGAAGGTGAACCAGATCAGCAGGGTCGTTGCGATGACCCCGATGATTTCAGGCCAGTTGCCGAAATCCCGTTCGGCGGCCTCGTCGGCGGAGAATTCCCCCGGCGCTATGTCTTCGTCGCCCCTCATCAGGTCGCGGTTGACGTCGTTTTCTTCGGTCATGGCAACTCCTCAGTTCATGAGTGACGGAATGAAGAGCGCGATCTGCGGGAAGAACAGCACCAGCATCAGTCCCACAAACTGCAGGGCGATGAACGGGAGGACCGCGGCGAAGATATCCTGCAGACTTACCTCCTTGGGTGCTACCGACTTCAGGAAGAAGCAGGCCGGGCCGAAGGGGGGCGACAGGTAATAGATCTGGATGTTCATGGCGAAGAGAACGCCGAACCAGATCGGGTCGAATCCCAGGTCGACAACGACCGGCGCGAAAATGGGCACGGTGATGAAGAGGATTGCGATCCATTCCAGGAACGTGCCAAGCACCATGACGATAAGCATCATCACCACAATGACCGCGATTGGCGGGATATCGAGCGAAGTCAGGATGCCACGAAGAAACTCCCCGCCGCCGATCCGGTTGTAGATGCCGATGAGGGCAACGGCACCCAGCACAAGCCAGATAATCGACCCGACCGTCAGTACAGTCTGGCGCATAGCGTCGCGCATCTTGATCCAGGTAAGTTCCTGGCGCGCGAGAGCGATTATGACGGCGCCAACCGCACCGATGGCAGCGGCTTCCGTCACCGTGGCAACGCCTGAATAGATCACGCCGAGCACAGCGCCGATCAGGATGCCGGGCAGGATGACACCTTTGAGAAAGGGCAGCCGCTTTACGAAAGGCAGTCCGGTCTCGGGAATATCATAGATCGGCGCAAGTGCGGGGTTCAGGCGCACGCGCACCAGAATGTAGATGATGTAGAGAGACGCAAGCAGCAGGCCGGGGCCGATCGATGCGGCGAACAATCCGGTAATAGAAACCTGGGCGGCGAGGCCGTAGACGATCAGTACGACGGATGGCGGAATGAGTGTTGCCAGAGCGCCCGCTGCGCAGATGATGCCGATTGCGAGCTTCTTGTCATAACCGAGCCGCAGCATCTGGGGCAGAGCAATGAGCCCCAGCATAACGATTTCACCGCCCATAATACCGGACATGGCAGCCAATACGACAGCGACGACGCAGGTTTGCACACCGACGGAACCACGGAAGCGTCCGCCCATGATGGCCATGGACTCAAACAGGGAATGGGCGATTCCCGACCGCTCAAGGATGTTTGCCATGAAGACGAAGAACGGCACAGAAATCAGTTCATATTTATGAAGCACCTCGGTGACATTGGCCGAGACAATGAAGAAACCGGCGCGTTCGCCAAAATACAGGATAGCCGTCCCGAGCGAGACCAGCAGTGTCGTTATGCCAAGCGGTATGCCGAGGGCCATCAGGGCCAGGAGCGAGCCGACGATCAGAAGTGTGATATATTCAATGCCCACCGGCCGTCTCCTTCTCGGTTCCCTGGAACCAGCGAATGATGTTGGCCGCAAGCTGAAACAGGTAGAAGAGGCAGCCGACAAACAGCAGGACCTTGAGGTAGCTTGGCTGCAGCGAATTCATCGCGGTGCCGGAGTATTCCGTTCTTGCAAGCACTTTCATGGCAGGCCCGGACGTTGCGAGTGCGAGCAGGCCGACCGCGACCACCGCAGCGGAGAGCTGCACGAGCCGGAATATGTGCCAGACTTTTGCGCCCACGATGATTTCGAGCATCGTGATGGAAATGTGCCGATTGCGCTCCGTCACATATCCGACAGCCAGCACCCATGCGGTGGCGCAAAGCGTCATGGACAGTTCGGTGGACCAACTGGTCGGGCTGTCAAAGCCGTAGCGCATCACCACTTCGAGCGCAGAAGCGATAATGCAGGCAAAGAAAAGAATTGAGCAGCCATGCCCGACGAAGACGCTGAAGCGGTCCATCGCCGTCGCATAGCGCGAAAGAAGGTCTCGCATGACCCCTCCGGTCGCAGGAGTTCGGAAAGGCCCGGCCGCCTGACGGCCGGGCAATGGTTTAGTTCTTGAGAAGGCCGATGGTTTTCATGTAGGCAAGATTGGCATCAAGAGCCTCCCTGGCCAGATCGCTCTTCTCAGCGAACTTGATCCATTCCGCGCGAGCGATCTCGCGCAACTGATCGCGGTCTTCCTGCGCCCAGTTCACAACCTCGATCTTACCGCCGGCAGCATCAGCCTTGGCTTTTTCCTGATCCTGCTGATCGACGACAATGGTCAGATCTTCCATGGCCGCATACCACCAGTCGCGAAGCGCCTTCTGGTCTTCAACCGATAGCGCTTCCCACTTCTGAGTGGTCATGGTGAACTGCATCAGCGGCATGGAGTGAATGCCGGGATAGAGCGGGTAAGGCGCGACGTCATGCAGACCAGTCGCTACATTGTTGACGTAAGCGGAAGCGTCGGCTGCATCGACGATACCCTTCTCCAGAGCGCCATAGACTTCGGAGAAAGGGATCGAAACCGGGCTGGCTCCGGCCGCGGCAAAAACGGCAGATGCCAAGCCTTCCGGTGCACGGATCTTCTTGCCCTGAAGGTCTTCGAATGTCCGGATTGGTGTTCGGGCCGGCAAAGATTCCCGGCTGTACGGACCACAGGCAATGAGCTTGACCTCGCCGCCCGTGACGCTGTCGAGAATCTTCTGTTGCATGACTTCCCCCTGGCCGTCCTTGCAGAAGCACAGCATCTGTGCCGGGGTATCGTAGCCTGAGATCAGGTCTGCCATGATGGCGAAGGCCGGCTCGATACCTGAAAAATAGTTGACCGATGTGAAGTCGCCATCAATCACGCCGGCCGACACCGCTTCTATCGTATCCTTGGCTGGGACCACGGAGGCATTCGGCGTCAGCGTGATTTCCACACGTCCACCTGTCGCCTCCTTAACCTTGGGGAGCCAGTTCTCAGTCAGATACTGCATGGAAAAGTCGCCAGCGTTGAACGACGACTGGACAGAATAGGTGTCGGCCTGCGCGGTCGATGCAATCGTGAGCGCGGCGCAACCGGCAAGCAATGCCTGTTTAAAAATCATGATGTCCTCCCTTTGAAACAGTCGGAGACCTCCATCTCCATCTCATATGCACTAATATATTAGTTTCAAGCTGTCAATGGCTGCGCTATAGTGAATCGCAAAAAGGGATTCACTGATGACGCCAAACGCCGCTTCCGTTCTCGTAACAGCCTCGTCCCGGGGCGTAGGCATCAAGCGCACCTCCACGTCGCACCAGCTTTATGATTTGCTGCGCGGTCGCATCGTGGCTCTGGAGCTTGTTCCTGGAATGCAATTGTCCCGTATAGATCTGGCTGCGTTTTATCGGGTCAGCCAGACGCCGGTGCGCGATGCGCTGCAGATGCTCGAAAACGAGGGGTTGGTCGTGGTCTACCCTCAATCCCGCACAGAGGTGACGCGTATCGATCTGGCGCAGGCCCGCGAGACACAATTCCTACGGATGTCGCTTGAATTGGAGGTGGTTCGCTCCCTTTCCAATAAAGCCTCACAGGAGGCAGTAGTGCGCACTGAGCGTATTGTGCACTTGCAGCAAACAGCTTTGGAGGTTGATGGGGACATGGAACGCTTTGGTCAGTTGGATCGACAGTTCCATCAGTCCATGTTCGAAGCTGCCGGCGTATCGGATCTCTGGCAGCTCATTCAATCGCGCTCGGGGCATATCGACCGACTTCGAAAGCTAAACCTCATGGACCCGGGGAAGGCAGTGACCATTCTTTCTGCTCATAGGGAGATTATCGATTGCATGAAGCGCTGCGACGTCGCGCGTGCGCAGGAGGCGGTGAGATTTCATCTTTCAGGCACGCTTGCCAAGGTCGAGGAGATCAAGCGCGTCCATGCTCAATATTTTTAAGAAGGTACAGGAGTAGTATACAGCTTCTCGTTTAAGTTCAAAAAAATATGCGGTATCCCGCGTGATTGAAATAGAGGGTGGTCGGTTCAAATCTCATCAATGCCGGTATCGCTGATTTTTGCACGCAGCCCTCTTGGGCACCCCCACAGGTCGATCGCCCACTGGTTAGTTTTACCATGCCTTACTCCGGCCTGCATTTGCTCTCCCGGTGGCGTCTTCAGTTAGCGCGCCAACTTTTCATCCTGAAACCCGTCCAGAAAGGCTGTCAGGTTTTGGCCCAAGGCATCGCAGAGATAGCCGCCTTCCTGCACGATCACGGTCGGCAGGCCAAGGGATGCGCAGCTTCCCCCGATTTTGGCGAATCCGCCTGTGGACACCGACAGTCCGCCGAAGGGGTCGCCTTCGAATGCATCAAGTCCGAGGGCAATGACCAGTGCGCTCGGGGCAAAGGCGCGGATGCGGATGAGGGCACTGTCGAGGGCTGCGAGGAATGCCGCGTCCTCGGCGTGCCGGGGCAGGGGAAGGTTGAGATTGTAGCCAAGGCCCGCGGCCGCGCCGCGCTCGGCCGCATGGCCCCAGAAGAACGGGTAGAACCGGATCGGATCGGCATGGATCGACACTGTCAGCACGTCGGGCCGGGAATAGAAGATGCCTTGAGTTCCGTTGCCGTGATGCAGGTCGACATCGAGGATGGCGACACGGTCGTGGCTCTTTCTGAGAACCTGCGCCGCAATCGCCGAATTGTTGAGAAAGCAGAAGCCGCCGGCAAGATCGGAAAAGGCATGATGGCCCGGGGGACGAGACAGCGCATAGACGGCGTCTTCCTCGCGCGACAGCAGCATCTGCGCTGCGTGCGCGGCGGTCTGCGCGCTCCAATAGGCCGAGTTCCATGTCTCGGCTGAGATCGGGCAGGACGTGTCGGTCATGTGATAACCGGCCTGGCCTGCCGCCGATGCCGGATAGCCGACGTCGCGGCGGTCGGGATGGATATTGGGAATGACCTCGGCCGATGCGTTTTCAATCCGCATCCAGCGCGCATGGATGTTTTGAAGAAATTGCAGATATTCCGGCGAATGGACTGCTGCAATCGGCGCAAGACCGCTGTCGGCGGGCGCGACCGCCGTAAGCCCAGCAGTTCTAGCGCCGGCGATCAGGCGCTCGATCCGTTCGGGGACCTCCGGGTTCGGTTTCGGCGCGCCCGAGGAGAGGAAGTGTTTCGGATCGTGGTAACGTTGCTCTTCGTTGAAGACGAATTTCATGATCGTATCTGCCTATGGTTTTGCGGCCTGGGCCGTGGGATGCTGCCGGGCATCAGAACGCGACGCGGTCGCCTCCCTTGAGGGCGAGCATCTCGCGGGCCTCCTGCGGCGTTGCGATTTCCAGGCCCATCTCTTCGATAATGCGGCGGATGCGGGAGACCTGGTGGGCATTGTCGGGCGCAAGCGCGCGACCGGCTCCAGTCGTGAGGTTGTCCTCCAGACCGACGCGCACATGTCCGCCCATGACTGCACCCATGGTGGCAAGCCGCATCTGGTGCCGGCCGGCTGCCAGCACCGAGAACCGGAACGTATCGCCCAGCAGCCGGTCGGCGGTCGCTTTCAGAAAGGTCAGGCTTTCGGGACTGGCATCGATGCCGCCGAGAATCCCCAGCACGAACTGGATGAAGATCGGCGGCTTGATCAGCCCCTGCTTCAGATAATAGGCCACGGTCTGGATGTGGCCGGCATCGTAGCATTCGAATTCAAAGCGCGTGCCGTAGCCCTTTCCAAGCGTCGTCAGGATATGCTCGATGTCGGAGAAGGTGTTTTTGAACACCACGTCCTTGGTTGCCCGCAAAAAGGGTTCCTCCCACGGGTGTTTCCAATCGTCGTAGCGGTCGGCCAGCGGAAAGATGCCGAAATTCATCGAGCCCATATTGAGCGAGCACATTTCCGGCTGCGCCGCCAACGCAGGGGCCAGCCGCTCCTCCAGCGCCATTTGGGAGGATCCGCCGGTGGAGATGTTGATCACGGCATCGCTCGCCTGCTTTATGCGGGGCAGAAACCCCATGAAATGTTCCGCGCGGGCGCTGGGCATGCCGGTTTCGGGATCGCGCGCATGAAGGTGCAGAATAGCGGCTCCGGCACTGGCTGCGGTCAGGGCCTGCGTCGTGATGTCGTCTGGCGTAACCGGCAAATGGGGGCTCATCGTCGGCGTGTGGATCGATCCCGTCAGCGCGCAGGTGATAATGATCTTGCCTGTCATGCGGATCGGTTTCCACGCGGGAGATCGAATTTATCGGCAAAGGCATCGAGACTGTCCGTCAGGATTTCCATGATCTCGCCGATCTGCGTTTCCGTCAGGATGAGCGGCGGGCAGACCATGAAGTGGTCGCCTTCGACACCGCCGCGCGTGCGCCGGGAATAGAGGATCAATCCGCGCGAAAAGGCCTCCTCGACAAGGTGGATATGCGTGTCCATCGCCTTCGGCAGCGGCGTCATGGTCTCGACATCCGACACCAATTCAAAGGCCAGCAGCAACCCCTTTCCGCGGACATCGCCGATAAAGGGGTAGCGTGCCTTGAGCCCTATCAGTTCGGCCTTGAGTAGCGCGCCCATGTCCTGCGCTTTCTGGCTCAGCGCCAGCCGGTCGATTTCGTCGAGTACGGCGACGCCCGCCGCGCAGGCCAGCGGGTTGCCGGCATAGGTGTAGCCATGAATGAAGCCGCCGTGCGCCAGAACCGGTTCGACCAGCCGTTCATGGGCGACCATTGCGCCAAGCGGTGCATAGCCGGCGGCAAAGCCTTTCGACAGAGCGATGATGTCGGGCTGCAGGCCCCAATGTTCGGCTGCTAGAAAACGCCCCGTTCGCCCTGCGCCAGTCATCACCTCGTCGAGGATCAGCAGGATGCCGAATTCGCGGCAGATTTCGGACACCCGTTTGTAATAGCTGTCGGGTGCCACCAGTGCGCCGGTGGATGCGCCGCCGACGGGTTCCATGATGAAGGCCAACACCGTTTCCGGGCCTTGGGCGAGGATTTCGGCGCGCAGCATTTCGGCGTAACGCAGCCCGCGTTCGTCCATCGAAAGATCATCATGATCGAGATAGCAGGTTGGCGCCGGCACCTTGGGCATTTCACGCAGCATCTGTGCAAACGGCGCGCTCATATTGTCCATTCCGGTCAGCGCCAGAGCGCCGAGCGTCGACCCGTGATAGGACGGATAACGGGATATGATCTTCCAGCGGCTGCTCTCGCCGACGGCAATCGCATATTGACGCGCCAGCTTGATTGCGCTTTCCACGGCCTCCGAGCCGCCGGACACGAAGAACACCTTGTTCACGCCGGGCGGCATGCGCGCCGCCGTCATTTGCGCGAGTTTTTCGGCCGGTTCGTTCTCGAAATGCAGCCGGTAGGCAAACGTCGCCTTTTCCATCTGCGCACGCATGGCCGCCAGAACCCGCTCGTTGCCATGGCCGAGATTGGCGACCATCGCGCCGCTCGAGCCGTCGATATAGCGCTTGCCGTCGGCATCCCAGATGTAGATACCACGGGCCTCGCCAATCATCGGACGCCGCTGGCGGTTCTGGTAGAACAGATTGGACGGCGGATGCTGTCTGGTCATCATGCACTGGCCTCGAAAGGAACGAGGGCGCAGTCGCGACCGCGAATGACGGCGCGGACCTTGTCGCCCTGGCGGTAAGGATGGGTTTCGATCGGGTTGATGGCCTGCATCTGATGGCCGCAGACAGACACGAAATAGCGGGCGGCCTGTCCCTGATAATCGACGGCGGTGATTTCAGCGGGGAGTGATACCGCATCCGCCGGTGTTTCCGCTTCGGACTGATCGAGATAGAGCCGCTCGGCGCGCACGACCACCATCGCGCGCTCGCCGTCCGCCATGTCGCGGGAGCGGCCCAGGGGAACCTTCAGCCCGCCCAGTCCGCCGATCGTTACGTTCACGTCGCTGGCGGAGCGGGATACGATGTCGCCCGCGACCAGATTGGAATTGCCGAGGAAGCGCGCGACGAAGGCTGAAGCCGGGTTGACATAGACGTCCTCCGGCGCGCCGATCTGCTCGATATGGCCTTTGCTCATGACCACGATCCTGTCGGACATGGCCAGCGCTTCGGACTGGTCGTGGGTGACGAAGATGGTGGTGATGCCGACCTGGGCCTGGATGCGCTTTAATTCCACCCGCATGTCTTCGCGGAGATTGGCGTCGAGCGCCGACAACGGCTCGTCGAGCAGCAACACGTCCGGCTCGATAACGATGGCGCGGGCCAGCGCGATGCGCTGTTGCTGGCCGCCGGACAATTCTCGGGGATAGCGATGGGACAGGTCGGGCAATTGCACGAGATCCAGCGCCTGGCGGACCTTCGCATCGATCTCGCTTTGGCTCTGCTTGCGGTATTTCAGGCCGAAGGCGACGTTGTCGTAGATGGTCTTGTGTGGAAACAGGGCGTAGTTTTGAAAGACGATGCCGAGATTGCGCTTGTGGATCGGGGTGCGCGTGACGCTTTTGCCCTTGATGGTGATGTCACCTTCGCTGGGATCGAGCAGTCCGGCAATCATGCGCAAGGTCGTTGTCTTGCCGCAGCCGGATGGGCCAAGCAAGGTGACGAAGCTGCCCTCCTCGATCGACAGGTCCATCCGGTGCACTGCCGTCACTGCGCCGAAGCGCTTGACAATGCCGCCGAGTTCCACGGCCTTGCCTGCAATTTCCGTCATGTCGCCCACTCCATAGAATGTTTTGTGCTCCGGAACGCCCGAGAGACGGGCGTTCCGAAACCGTTGATCAGTAGCCGCGTTCAACGCGCGAATAGGTCTTCGACCAATCGGCCTCATTGCCGTTCCAGTAATCGGCATTGAAGAAGTTGAGACCGGACAACGTTCCAGCCGGATCAAAGGCCGGAAGGTTTTTGATCTTGTCGGTTAGTTTGACCTTCTGCGGGTCGAGGGACGGCGGATAGAGCTGGCCTTCGGCAACCGCGATCGCGACTTCCGGCTCCAGCATGAAGTTAACCAGTTCCTCGCAGGCCTCCATTGGGCTGCCCTTGATGACGAAGATGCATTCCTGCCAACCAAGTCCGCCCTTGGGGTCGAAATAGCCGATGTCATGGCCCTGGTCCTGCAGCGCCTTGATGCGGCCCGACCAGCCCTCGGTGACGTAGATTTCATCCTCGGTCAGAAGGCTCATCAGTTCGGCACCCGACGTCCAGTATTTCAGAACGAGATCGCGGTTTGTGCGGATCGCATCCCATACGGCTTCAATGTCCTTGATGTCGTTGGGGTTCTGGTCGGTCTGCAGCGCGCCGTACCAGATGCGGGTTTTCCAATCGCTCCAGCCGCCGATCTTGCCCTTGTATTTCGGGTCGAGAAGGATTTTAGCGCCCTTCTCCTTGACCTCTTCATCGGTGATGAACTTACGATTATAGGCAATGCTGGTTGTGCCGTAGTCGTAGGGAACCGCAGAAAGCTTGCCGTCGGTGATCTTGCGGAAAACGTCCTGCAGCGCCGGGATGACGTTGGAAAGGTTGGGAATATTGGCTTCGTTCAGCTCTGATGTCAGGCCGAGTTCGTGATAGCGGGAGTAATCGAACACACCGGACAGGTGGGCCAGGTTGAACTCGCCAGGCTGGCCTGAGCGGATGCGGGCAATGTATTCGTCGGCACCGCCGAATGTGCCATCGACCACCTTGATGCCTGTTTTTGCCGCGTAGGGATCAAAAGCAAATTTGCGGAAAGCCTCCGACACGACGCCACCCCAGCCGTCGAAGCGGATTTGGTCCGGTGTCGCTGCCTGTGCGAACTTAGTGAAGGGGCTCCCCATCACACCATAGGCGGCAGCCGAGGCGCCGATCAGGCTCAGGAAACTGCGGCGGTTGACGCTGCCGTCGCGGTAGCGGTCCAGAAGTCGTTCGTAACGGTTGGTATCATCCATATTCAAGGCTCCAGTTTGCAAGATATGTCCGCTCTTCGATAGATGAGCTGCGGACCATGGCTCCATGCGATTATCATCTGCGGTGGACTGCCATTTTTCGGGCGATGGCCATGCCAAGGAGTGGCAAGAGGATCGTGAAGGCGATCATCACGGTGCCCAGCGCGTTGATCTCGGGCGATATGGAATTGCGCAGCATGGCGAAGATCTGCGTCGGCACGGTTTCTACCCCGCCGGGCTTCCAGAACATCGTTCCGGTGATGTCGTCGAACGACATGGTGAAGGCGAATAGCATTCCGGCCAGCACCGCGGGCAGTAGCAGCGGAAGTGTCACCGCAAAGAACGTCTGCACCGGATTGGCGCCCAGGCTCAGCGCCGCCTCCTCATATTCCGGCTTGATCGCGACCAGTCTTGCCTGCACCACAAGCACGACAAACGGCAGGGTGAAGATCACGTGGCCCAGCACCAGAAGCGCGAAACTCTTGGGCAAATGCAGCCAGCGCAGGAACAGCAGCAGCGCCACGGCCAGAACGACTTCGGGGATCAGAAGCGGCGCGATCAGCAGCGTCGTCACTGCGCCCTTGCCGGGGAAGCGGTAGCGCACCAGGGCGATTGCAGCCAGAATACCGGTAACGGTCGATATGACCGCCGTTAGTGCTCCCAGAAGGATGGAAACGCGGAAAGCACGAACGATCGCGTCGTTTTCCCACAGCCGGACAAACCAGCGCAAGCTCAAGCCTTCCATCGGGAAGGACCCGAACTGGCTGGAATTGAACGACAGCAGCACGACGGCTGCGACCGGCAGGAACAGGAAGAGATAGACGGCAATCGTATAGAGCCTGATGAGGGACCAGCCTGACATGATGCTTGCCCTCATCCGAACGACTTCGCGATTTGGCCGAGACCGGCCAGTCGGTTGTAGACCGTGACGATCGCGCCTAGCACCACCAGAAGTACGATCGACAGCGCCGAGCCGAGCGGCCAGTTGAGTTGGGTGATGATGGCCTCGAACACCAGATTGGCGAACATCGCATCGCGCGGCCCGCCCAAAATGAGCGGCGTGATATAGGTGCCCGCCGAAAGCACGAAGCAGAGCAATCCGCCGGCGGCTAGGCCCGGAAGCGACAAGGGCAGGGTGACTTCGCGGAAAGACTGGAACCCGGAAGCGCCCAGAGAACGGGAGGCGTCGAGCAGGTTGCGGTCTATGCCGTCGATGCTGACAAAAACGTTGAGCACCATAAAGGGCAGCAGAAAATGCACGAGCCCAAGGATGACGGCCCCTTCGTTATAGAGGAATTGCACGGGCTCAGCGATCAGGCCGAAATAGATCAGCGTCCGGTTCAGCGCACCACTGGCCCCGAGAATGTTGATCCAGGACATGGTGCGGATGATGTAGCTGATCCAGAAGGGCAGGATCAGGAGCAGCAACAGCAGGGCCTTGAACTGCGTCTGCGACATGGCGACGAAATAGGCGGGCACGTAGCCCAGCAACGCGCAAAACACCGTCGTGATTACGGCGATGCGCAGCGTGCTGAACAGGATGTCGCGATAGAACGCATCGCTGAAGACTTCCTTCCAGTTGTCAAGGAAGAAGCCGGGAATTTCCGCGCCGGCTGCTGAGCGCAGCCAGAAGGAATAGATAATGATGAAGAGTACCGGTACAGCCAGCAGGAACGTCACCGCCCCCAATGCAGGAGACAGCAATATCCAAGGGCGTGCAGTGTACGCCTGATCGCTCATCCTTTGATCCGTCTGATTTTGCATGACCGCGCAGGATCGGTCACTGTTCCCATTTGTTCTTATTGTCTGGAGTTTGGCCCGAAGAGGTGACATTCTCAAAATAGATAATGAGAATTGTTGATATAGTTTTGGAGAATGCCCTTGCCTAGCCGCCTCAGCGCCGTCCCGACCAAGGAAGGCCGCATGGTCTGGGACCTCGACTGGAACCTGATCCGCACCTTCTTGGTGATCGTCGAGGAAAAGGGGATCACGGCGGCGGCCAACAGCCTCGGTCTCAAGCAACCGACCGTTTCAAACGCGCTTCGTCGCCTGGAGCAGCGCCTTTCAAAGCGGCTGATTACGCGCGCGCCTGGAAAGTTTGATGTCACGCCGGCTGGCCAACTGCTCTACGAGGAAGCGCTCGAGATTTTCGGCAGTATTTCCCGGCTGAGCATCCTCATCCGTGACATGGGCGAGGAGGTCTCGGGCCATGTCACTCTAGCGATGGCGAGCCATGTGGTATCGCCCGTCCTCGACGAGGTCCTCTCAACCTTTCACCGCAGCTATCCGGGCGCGACGCTCGGCATCGATGTCCTGACCAGCCAGGACGTCGTGCGCGCTGTGCGACAGCGTCAGGCCAGCATTGGCATCTGTCTCGTGCACGAGAAACAGCCGAGGCTCGACTATGCGCGGCTTTTCCGTGAATATTTCGGCTTTTTCTGCGGTCCGGAGCACCATCTTTTTGGCCGCGAGGGCCTTGATATGTCTGATTTGCGCGGGGAAACATCGGTATCCTTCCGCACGGATCGGCTCACCGACGCCTTGCGGCCGGTTGCGCTGGTGCGGGCAGAGGCCGAGCTGGAGGACCGGGTGGTCGGCGTCTCGTCCAGCCTAGAGGAAGTCCGCCGCATGATCCTGGCGGGCCTTGGCATCGGCCCGCTTCCAGTCCATGTGGCCAGAAAGGACGTCGACGCGGGCCTTCTCTGGCGCCTTCCGCCCTATGACACCCCGCCGGCAATCGACATCTATGTGGTCACCAATCCGAGCACCCGGGTCAACAGGGCTGAGCAGCATCTGATTGCGATGATCATGCAGCGGATCGAGGAAATACCGTTTCAACAGCGGGACTATAAAAGCTGAGGCAAACAGTCAGAGGCGGCTCCATCGGGCGAACCACGCGCGCCCGTGCGCCGTATCGCCGAGACATACTTCCTTGCGGCGCTTCAACATTATGCCGACAATAGGGCGCGGGAGTTAAATTGCCCTGATCCGCTTCCAATCTATGAAGCAATAGGAAACAGCCGATTGCCATTCGCATGCCGGCTGGGTGTGCTGTCTGGGGAAATAATCGGCCGCAGGCGCGCCGCAAGCTTGGACCTTAAATGGGCGTCGTCGCTGGGTTTGTAATGAATGTTCATGCTGAAGCGATACCGCAGCACGTATAGTATCGGCATTGTCAACTTAACGGAATGTGGAATTTGATGTGCGAATGACGGGCCATGACAGACCGTGATCGAATCTATCATCGACATCGCTTTCCCGCTGACGTCATCACCCGCGCCGTGTGGCTTTATTTCCGTTTCCCTCTGAGCCTGCGAATGGTCGAGGACTTGCTGGCTGCGCGTGGGATCATTGTCTCGCATCAGACCGTCCGGCTGTGGACGGAGAAATTCGGCCGCACCTTTGCCAACGAGATCCGTCGTCGATCATCCGTTCGATTTGGGGACAAGTGGCATCTCGATGAAGCCGTTGTTTCAATCCGCGACAAGAAGCATTGGCTGTGGCGCGCCGTTGACCAGGACGGTTTCGTGTTGGACGTTCTCGTGCAAAGCCGCCGAAATGCAAAGGCTGCAAAGCGCCTCATGCGCAAGCTCTTGAAGGGGCAGGGACGGTCGCCGCGTGTGATGATCACAGACAAGCTGCGATCCTACGGCGCAGCCAAGCGAGAGATCATGCCGGGTGTCGAGCATCGCTCCCATAAGGCTTTGAATAATCGGGCGGACAATTCTCACCAGCCAGTCCGGCGGCGAGAGCGGATCATGAAGCGCTTCAAATCACGGCGACATCTACAATGCTTCGTCTCCATCCATGACCCGATCGCCAACCTATTTCACATCCCGCACCAAGAAATTTCCTCCCGCCATCATCGCGAACTACGCGCGGAGGCGATGAGCCTGTGGGCGAAAATCGCCCGAGCATAAGAGCGATCTGCGGATAGCGTCTTTCGCTGGCCTTTCATCCGTTAAGTTTACGATGCCACTCGGCAAAATGTCGACCAAAGCGGTTGATCCAAAGACGAACCGTTTCCCGACTGACAATGACGCCGCGCTCGGCCAGAAGATCCTCTCCATCGGCGGTGCTTAGGGCAAACCGATGATTGGCCCACACCGCGTAGGCAACAATTTCACGTGGAAAACGAAACCCCTTCAAACGAGGGAAAGTGCTCGGTAAATTCATGTCGCCTCGATAGACGAAACGCCGGGGTCAAACAACTTGCCAATACCGTTGAAAGACCTCGATCGATGTGGTCTCGTAATTCCCGAGGCTCATGTGAAGCGTGAAGCAGGAGATCAGTTGATGCCAATTATCTCGTTATCCGCGAGTGATTTTGACCCCAAGCACCGTATTCTGGCCTTTCAGGACGCTGCTGCGTCGATCTGCAAGCTGGAAATATGCCCGACGGATCCCCTCGGCTTCCAATCCACCACCGATATTGCGGTGCTGACCGATGCCGTACTTGCCTCGACAACCCATTCCCAATGCACAGCGCTGCGCACCTCGGCGCTCGCCGCAAACGAGACCGACAATATCCTCATCCACGTGCCTTTTCAGGAGGGGTTCTCCATTACCCAGCAAGGCGGTTTCGACGTGGATTGCGGTGTCGGCTCGATCTATGTCGACCCCAACGAAATCCCCGGCGCCGCGCAGTTCACCAAGGATAGCGCCCACATCTTCTATATTTCCATACCGCGCCATGCCCTCGCGGACGCCATAAGCTCTGCGGACGCGCAGTTGCGCCGGAGCATCGAGATGACGCCGCACTGGCGCATGTTGATCGGCTACGCGAAAAACCTGCACGAATGCTATTCCAGCATGAGCCCGGAAGAGGTCAGGTTCTGCACGCAGCACCTGCATGATCTGGCACGCATGGCCTTCACCAATGGCAGGCGTGTCGAGGAAACCCATCAGGGTCGCGGTGTGCAGGCAGCCTGGCTGACCCGATTGAAAGCGGACATCGAAGAACAGCTGACAAATCCGGAGTTGAGCCTGAACGCAGTCGCCGCGCGTCACCGGATCAGCCCCCGCTATGCCCGCGCGCTGTTTGCGGCGGACCGGACGACATTCAGGGACTATGTCAGGCAGCGACGCATGACGCTCGCCCACCGCATGCTTGGTGATCTCCGCTACGGCCACAGAACAATCAGCGATATTGCAATGGCGACTGGTTTTGGCGACCTCTCCTGGTTCAACGCCAGCTACCGGCAGCTCTATGGAATGACCCCATCGGAGACGAGAGTGCAAAGCATCCAGGCCGACAAGAGCGTCGCCCAAGAATAGAGCACGACACCTGCGAACGCGGACTGGTGCCGACGCATTGTGCCGTCCACCCCCATATCGAGCTCCCTCCACCCCAAGAACAATCACGCGAACCTTCTTAGTGTGGCGCCAATGAGCGCGGTCTTCACGAGCCGGCGCGAGATTGTCCTTCGGACGAGGATGTTTTCGAATGTGGGATTTCAGCATAGCGCGCGGCATCGGCCTGATGGCCAGAACCGCGCCATTTCTTCTGTTTCGTGCGGTCGTCTACTTCGCCATCGCAGCTGCCTATGTTGTGGTGACTGGCGCAGGATCAGGCATCGGCTACGGTATTGGCGGATTTGGAGACGAGGATTTTCAGTTCAGCTCCACCTTCTGGGGCGGCGGCATCGGCTTTGCCCTGACGGCAGGCGTTCTCTATTTCCTGCGCGAGTACATTCTCTACACGGTCAAGGCCGGGCATATCGCTGTCATGGTCGAGCTGATCGACGGGCGCGCGCTGCCTGATGACATGGGCCAGATTGCCTACGCCAGGAGCGTGGTGACTGAGCGATTCGGACAGACATCGGTACTGTTTGGTCTGGATCAGCTGATCAAGGGCGTCATTGGCGCCGTCACCGGCCTGCTCGAAGGCTTGTTCTCGATCCTGCCGATACCGGGCCTCGACCGATTGATGTCCGTGCTGCGCGCCTATCTGAAGCTCGCTGTCGGGCTGGTCGACGAAGTGATCCTGGCGCATGCCATCCGCACACGCTCGGACAATCCCTATGCCAGCGCCCGAGAGGCCCTGGTGCTCTATGGTCAGAACGCCAAGCCGATGCTGATCAATGCAGCCTGGCTGACGCTGATTGTCTACGGCCTTTCCTTCCTGGTGTTCCTGGTGATGCTCGCGCCAGCCGCGGCCATCGTCTACCTGATCCCCGGCGCCTGGTCGGCGGGCGGTGTCGTATTTGCGCTGCTGTTTGCCTGGGCGGTCAAGGCAGCCGTCATCGAGCCGTTTGCCATCGCCTGCCTGCTGCAGGCTTTCTTCAAGATCACCGACGGGCAGCAGCCGAACCCCGCCTGGGAAGACCGGATTGATGGTGCCTCGACCAAGTTTCAGGAGATTGGCCGCCGGGCTGCGAAATGGGTAAGTGTCAAAACACCCCCTAAGACCGGATTTGGCACTGAAGGAGCACAGGCATGAAATCGACATTCGTGAAATCTGCATTGGGAGGCCTCGTCCTTCTCACCTCTGCCTCGACTGCCATGGCCGAAGGCCGCACGATCATCGTCATGGATGGCTCCGGCTCGATGTGGGGACAGATCGACGGGCGCGCCAAACTGGAGATTGCCCAGGAGACGGTTGCGACGGTTCTGGGAACGATTTCTCCGGACCGCGAACTGGGGCTTATGGCCTATGGCCATCGGCGCAAGGGCAGCTGCGAAGACATCGAACTGATGGTCCCGGCTGCAAAAGGGACATCCGCCGGCATTCTTGATGCGGTCAACAAAATGCGCTTTCTCGGCAAGACGCCGCTCACCGAAGCAGTTCGCCGCGCCGCCATTTCCCTGCGCTACACGGAGGAAGAGGCGACCGTCGTGCTGGTCACTGACGGGCTTGAAACCTGCGAAGCCGACCCCTGTGCGCTTGGAAGGGAACTGGAAGCTGGCGGGCTGAAGTTCACCGCCCATGTCGTCGGCTTCGGCCTGACCAGGGAAGAAGGCGCACAGGTTGCCTGTCTCGCCGAAAACACTGGTGGACGTTACATTCAGGCCAGCAACGCCAAGGATTTGACTGACGCCCTGAACGCGACGGTCAACGAAGTCGCGGCAAAACCGGAACTGGAACCCGCAGCACTGCCACAGGCTGGCCTGACGGCGCCGGACGAAGCGCCGATGGGCTCGGAAATTCAGGTAGGCTGGTCCGTGACTGAGGCCAAGGCACTGGACACGATCGAAATCGGAACCGTCGGTGACAGCGATCATGCGGCTTTTGTTTATGCCTCTTCCGGCAACCCCGCCACAATCCAGATGCCGGGCCAGACTGGATCCTACGAGCTGCGTTATGTCAGCAGCGATCAAGATATTGTCGCCCGCAGGCCTATCATAGTGATTGAAGCGCCGGTTTCGCTTTCCGCACCGGAGCAGGCACTCGTCGGCCAGCTGGTGCCTGTCAAATGGGTCGGGCCCGACGCAGCCTATGACAATATCCGCATCCGCCGTCCCGGCGAAGACAGCTACTCCTCCTATGATTATGTCAAGGACAACAACCCCGTCACACTCCGGATGCCGGACGAGCCGGGAAGCTACGAGCTTGCCTACATCCTGAATGACCGCGAAACGATTGCCACCCGGTCGATCACCGTGGTGGTGGAAGGGACCAGCATTCCTCCGCTTTCCGCCAGCCTTTCCGCCCCCGACGAGACGGAAGCTGACAGCGACGTTCAGGTTGGCTGGTCAGGTCCGGGCTCCAATGGTGATTACATCCTGCTGCGGGTGCCGGGTGACACGAGCTATATCAGCTACGCAAATGTGCGCGGCAATAACCCTGTGACATTGCCCACACCGTCCGAGCCAGGCGCCTACGAGCTGGCTTATCGCTTTGCAAACGAGCGGGAACTGGCGGTGCGGCCAATCACCATCGTCAACGAAGCCTCCGTGGATGAAGCTGTGGTGATGGCTGACGTCACCTTCGATGTTCCGCCCGAATTTGCAGGTAAACAAGTTCAGTGGTCAGCAGTGCCTCAGCCCGGTCAGCCGGTATCTCCTGAAGCCTGGGCGATGAACGAGACCAGCACAGGCCCTGTGTCGGCACGGTTCGAGCCAGGGGTCTATGATGTGGAAGGCACTGCCGAGGGCATGATTTTTGCCGGCACGGTGACCGTCTATGCCGGCGCCAAGAACGAGTTCATCATTGGCCTGAAAGACGAACCTCAGCCTGAACAAAAAGAACCATTCGAAAGTGAAGGCATGGGCGAGGATACTGGCTATCTCTGCGAACAGGCCGTTCCATGCGCCCATCAGGATGTCGAAACCGGCCTGTCTTTCCTGCTTCCTACCGGTTGGCATACCGATTTCCCGCTGTTCTACGAGACAGCGGGCGGGGCGCAATCGGAGCTTCCCTCGGTAACGTTCTTCGGTCCGGCGAATGGAGACGAAATCCCCACAATCGTCCTCAATCCCCGTCAGTGGGTCGCTTCGAATGGCCCCTGTGTCGACGTCTCGATGGGCAAGCTGTGCCGTTTTGAGAGCCAGAGCACCGAAACACTCTCGGCTTTCGAAATCATTCGGGCGACGCTTGCCTTCACCAAGCCCGAGCGCAAGGCGGAACTCGCGCCCACAGCGGATAGCCCGCTGCGGGCAGGCTCCGTCGGGGAGATGGTCGGCGAGATGATGAAGAAGATGGCGGGCACAGATCCGGGCAAGCAGCAGGCGCTCGACATGATGGGCGCGTTGCTAGGCGGCGGCACGGCGGCGGGTGCGGAAGCTCAAAAGCCTGTCGTCGCCTCAGCGGAAACGCTGAACCGCTTCAACGGGACCGCGATCGACCCTGGCGGGCTGGAGGCATCCGATATCAGGGCGCTGCTCGTGCCACAGACCATTACGGAGTAGACCATGCGCGCACTCCTTGCATTGATTTTGTGTCTCCTTGCCATGCCTGTGCTGGCGGAGGAAAAACTTGTGCTCGCCACCTGTGGCGAAAAGGGATGCGTGTGCGCGTTGTCCTCGATCACCGTCGATGAGGCCACCGTCGTTCTGGGCATTGACCCGCCGCCGCCGGGAGAGGGTGAGGTCAAGCTTGTCGAGTATAACGGCCAGGTGATGTGGTCACGCCTGCCGCTTCGGGACATCAATATTCTGGCGGGGGGCAATGACGAATGTCCCCTGCGCCTGCTTCCCGACAAGGTTGTGGTTCCGCTCGACGGTAGCTGGGTCGGGACAGCCACGCCGATCTCCAGTCAGGGCTGCCCGCCCGGATTGGACGCGTTGCTCACCCCGATTCTCAAGGGCATTATCATTCCGCGTCAGATGGCCTGGGGTGGTTCATTCAATCCAGACAAGATGCGCGATCAGTCCAGTGAGCAGGCAGTGCGCTGGTCAAAGGTCACGCCGCGCTCGTTCAAAGGCGAAGTGGCAAATTTGCCTGCAGCTTCTGCCGCGGCGAAAATCTCAGTCGATTTTCAGGCGACACTGGTGTCGCTGAAATCCATCCGCGGTGTCATCCGGTTGCGGCTCAAGAGCAAGGGCGGTTCAGGGGCGAGCAAGGTGCTTGAAATGGCGGGCATTGCCAATTGTCTGAGCGTCACCCGCTATGATTTTCGTCGGACGGGTCCCTAGCGGTCTTGAGCATACCTCGGGTCGGAACAAGATGGGGTGGTTGCCGCCCTCCCCAGACGGCATCGCAGTGTGCCAGAGTTGTGATCTTTAGAGGTCACACAGCGGAGAGCGTTGGTGCACGAATAACAATTTCAACGATTTTTGCTTATTCGGCTGAGATCCCCACCAGCTTAGCGTTGGTGCACGGATCATTTAGCTATCAAGGTGTAGGCGGGCTGCAAACTCAGTAGCCGGTGCCGCAGCGATGCCTTTCAAACATAATTCTTCCCGCCGCCACCGAATAGGCAAGATGAAAGTCAAGGTGACGAACTGGTCGGAATATGAGACGGGCCTTCGTCGTCGCTGCAGTCTGACCCTGTGGCTGACGCCGGAAGCGCTTGTTGGTTGGGCTGCCCCACGACGCAAGAACCGCGGCGGTCAGCCGCGCTATTCCGATCTCGCGATTGAGTCCGCCTTGACGCTGGGCCTGGTATTCGGTCTACGACTGCGCCAGGCCGAAGGATTTCTGGCATCGCTGCTGCAAATGATGGGGCTGGCGCTCGCCGTCCCTGATCATACCACGCTCAGTCGACGGGCGCGGACGTGTCGATCGCCCAACAGACGGCCTGATCGGCAAGGACCACCGGACGGGCCGGTGCATGTTCTTGTCGACAGCACTGGCCTTCAAATCTATGGCGCGGGCCAGTGGCTGGAGGAGAAACATGGCGCCAAATCTCGTCGCGGTTGGCGCAAGTTGCATCTGGCGCTGGATGCCGATAGCGGCGAGATCATCGCCCACACAATGACCGAGCAGGACACGGGTGATGCCTCGCAGGTGGGCCTACTTCTCGATCAGATCGACGGTCCAATCGGGCGGTTCACCGCCGATGGCGCCTATGATGGAAAGCCCACCTACGACGCGATCATCGGCCACAGCGCCGATGCTGCCATCGTCATTCCGCCGCGCGCCAACGCGGTCGAACCTAACGGCGAACAACCGCCCGGGCAAAGGGATGAGCATGTCGCTGTAATAATCAAAGACGGCCGGATGAAGTGGCAAGCCCCCACCGGCTGCGGAAGGCGCGCGTTGGTCGAGACTGCCATCGGACGATACAAGTCCATCATCGGGCGCCGTCTGCGGGCTCGGTCATTTCAAGCTCAGCAGACGGAAGTCGCCATCGGCTGTGCTGTCCTCAACCGCATGCTTGCATCCGCAACCCCGAAATCCGTTCGCCGCTCGTCAAACGTAGCATAGCCCGCGTCATCAAAGACCGAGATCCGCGATGCTTCGGATCCGTGCACCAACGCCGCACGAAAGCCGTTTGGTCCGGCGTTGCCTCAGATACCGAGAACCTGCAAAACCGTCAGAATGATGCTCTGTCGTCCAGCGCCTCGGCGAGCTCGACGTTGGACAAGTCGTACCAGATCGATAGCAGAATCGTCTTGAACAAAGCCATTGGCGGCCAGGCAGGCTCGCCCTTCGCAGTGCAGGAAATCACAGCAAGGGACTAATGACCAGCATCCAGTCGATCAGTCTGGCAAGCGCATCCTGACCAATGCACCGAAGTGACATCGTGTCCCTTAAAGGCAATTCCATAAACATGCTTATGCCAAAAACCGGCTTAAAATTTGGAATATATGGATTTTCTCCGTAGCGGCGGTTCGTCTCCCATCAGTGCGAAGGCACCGGGATATGTCGCGTATCGCAAATTCGCGGCGCGGCCTAATGTATATCCCATTGACATATCCCATTCAGGGCTTTATGTACATCATAGGGTCATTGATGCAATCCGGAGGGAAGTAGGGTGGAGCAGGGTGCAGTATTCCAGAGCAATCGAAGCCAAGCTATCCGTCTTCCAAAGGCAGTCGCTTTACCCGATGATGTAAAGCGCGTCGATATTGTCGTCGTCGGACGCACTCGCATTATCGCACCTGCTGGCGAGGTCTGGGACAGTTGGTTCGAAGGAGCGGCGGCCACATCCGACTTCATGAGTGAGCGTGATCAGCCGGCCTCCCAGGAGCGCGAGGCATTTTAATGCTGAAGTTCATGCTGGACACCAACATTTGCATTTTTACGATCAAAAACCGACCACAGCAGGTGCGTGAGGCGTTCAATCGTTTCCATGATCAATTGTGCATCAGCTCGGTGAGTTTGATGGAACTGATTTACGGAGCGGAAAAGTCAGCCAGTCCTGAAAAGAACCTTCGCGTTGTGGAGGGCTTCGCGGCGCGCCTTGAAGTGTTACCGTACGATGAGCCGGCAGCAAGCCATACGGGTCAATTGCGGGCTGAACTGGCACGTAGTGGAACGCCAATCGGTCCATATGATCAACTCATTGCAGGACATGCTCGCTCGCGTGGGCTGATTATGGTTACGAATAATCGAAGGGAATTTGATCGCGTTCCCGGCTTGCGGGTGGAAGACTGGACGGGTTAGTTTCCAACGTTCGCTCACCGTAGCCATCGATAACCCAGGATGACGTCTCTCCGCAGGCATCTACTGCCGGGACGCCGGTTCACATCCCTTCAAGGCTCCTGGGTATGATGGGCGGGGGCCAGTGCTTCGAAATCAAATCGTGTCGGGGCATATGACGGGGCTGAGTAATCTGGGCATTCTCGCTCCTGTGTCTTGCCCTTTGTATTTTTGTCCCGGCTCTGTCGCAGCACGACGTGATAGGAAGCCCACTTGCCATCAACGGCATGAGCTTCTCACCTATGTCGAGCAAAACGACGGCATTCTGCTAATGCAGTCGCTGGGTGCTATTCACAGGAAATGTGTCGAATGGGCCGCGCACGAGTTCCAGTGCCCAGGGTTTGAACGGGAAATTCTCTATTCGGTGAACAAGGTTCTCAACGAGCCGGATTTTTCTCCGATCTCCATCCTGCATTGGGCGCTGGAGGACCTCCGTGTCATCCGCCATTGCAAGGGCAGGGCCCTGCTTACGAAGCGTAGCCGGTCGATCCTCGGCAATCATGGGGAGCTTCAGGCCGTTCTCGCAGAATGGATGCTGGCCGCTCCGATGCTGGACAGTTTTTACCCCGAAGCTGCGGCCCTGTTCTGGGATCTGCGGCATCTGCTCGGCATCGTTTCGAACCGGTTGGGCGATTGGGTGACGCTTGGCAACTTTATTGACTGGGCACTCCCGGTGGGACTGTTTCCGCACACAATCTGTTTCGCCCGCTGACTTGGCTAGGCGTACTGGAGGATTCGCCAAAAAACTGCCAGCGATGTCGATGATGGACAGGCAATTCCGAAAGACATTCCTGTTCGATAAATTTTTCAGAATTGGTCGCGCTTGAGCGATGATACTATCAGGCTCAGTTGAGCCGCCGCCCGGTCTCGCGGTCGAAGACATGAACCGCCTGCGGATCGCAGCGCAGGTTTATCTGGGTGCCGCTGGCGATAACGGCATCGCGATCGAATTCGACCGAGAACATCTGGTCGCCGCCAACCTCGACATAGCCGAAGGTCTGGCTGCCGAGCCGCTCGGTGACCACGATTTCGCCGCTGAACCACGCCTCCAGCGGTTCGCATGGCACAAGGTCGTGCGCGCGTAGACCGAGCGTGACTGGCCCTGCGAAGGGAAGATGCGGCAGCACTGGGGCGCGCCCCAGGACGCTAAGCGTCATGCCGCCATCGTCGCGATGGCTGAGAGTGGCGTCGACCGTATTCATCGTCGGGCTGCCGATGAAGCGGGCGACGAACAGGCTTTCGGGCTTGTGATAGAGATCTAGTGGCGCACCGATCTGCTCGATCACTCCGCGGTTCATGACAACAATTCGGTCGGCCAGGGTCATGGCCTCCACCTGGTCGTGGGTAACATAGACCGTGGTCGCCTTCATGCGCTTGTGCAGTTTAGCGATTTCCAGACGCATCTCGATGCGCAACGCCGCATCAAGGTTCGAGAGCGGTTCGTCGAACAGAAAGGCCGAGGGTTCGCGCACAATGGCGCGCCCCATGGCCACGCGCTGGCGCTGGCCGCCAGACAATTGCGCCGGCAGGCGATCAAGTAGGGACTGGATCTTCAAGATATCGGCAGCCTTGGCCACACTGGATTCGACGATTTTCTCCTCCGTGCCACGCATCTTCAGGCCGAAAGCCATGTTTTCCCGCACGCTCATATGCGGATAGAGTGCGTAATCCTGGAACACCATGGCGATGTCGCGATCGGATGGCGGCAATGCGTTCACCACCTTGCCGCCGATGGAAAGCTCGCCACCCGAGATGTCCTCCAGCCCTGCAATCATCCGCAGCAGCGTCGACTTCCCACAGCCGGAGGGGCCGACCAGAACCAGGAATTCGCCGCTGTCGATTTCGATATCGACATCGTGGATGACCTGCAGTGCGCCATAGGACTTGCGAACCTGCCTCAACGATATTGCACTCACCGCCGTCTCTCCTCCCATGGCCAGTTTCAGGCCTTGACGTCATCTATCAATATCATTATCGATAATGATGACGAGACGTCAAGCAACTCATTCGGGTGAATTGGGATGTCGTATTTTTCAGATCGCAGCCTCGGTCGCATGGTCCCAGGCAAGACAGCACAGCGAAAACCGCCGAAATCGGCTGCGGCCTTCGATGGGCTGAAGCGCGAGATTATGCTGGGTCTTCTGCCCGCCGGCGCTGCGCTGACAGAGCTTGAGCTTGCCGCCCATTTCGGCTGCAGCCAGGGCACGGTGCGCGAGGCGTTGCTGCAGCTGCAGGAAGAAGGCCTCGTGCTGCGCAACGGCCATCGCGGCACCCAGGTGTCACAATGCACCGAGGCCGAGGCGGTCGAGATGTTCCGGGTGCGCCAGCAGATCGAATGCAACGGCATCATCCGGGTGATGGGCGCGCGCAGCACCTCGCTCGTCTCGGACCTGCGCGGCCTGCTGGCCGACATGCTGGAGGCGGCGGAAGCCGGCGACGAGTTGGAGCTTGCGTCCCACGACCGCGATTTCCATCGCCGCATCCTGCGCGATGCTGAGCTGCCGGCGCTGGATCCGATCCTGCATCGCTGCCTGATCCACAATCACCGTTTCAAGATTTCGCGCTCGTCCACGCCGCGCGATCTCGTGGCCACCGCCTGCCGCCATGCCACGATCATCGACGCGATCGCCGATGGAGATGTGGTCGCCGCTTGCTCGGCGCTCAACCATCACATCGCCACCATCGTCGATCTCGGTCCCGATGTGTTTCCGGATGCGACGCAATGACTTCAGAGCCCCGAAACTTCCCCCGTGACTTCTCGGCCGAAATGGTAACGCTGAATGCCCGCGTGCTGGCCGAGGACGGGCCGCAGCCCGACGCTACGCTGATGCCGTCCGCCGAGGGCCGCGCCATGGTGGAGCGCAACAATTTGAGGTGGAACCGGGAGCTGCCCGCGCTGGCCCGCCGCGAAACGGTCACTCTCGACGCCGATGAGAGCATCGGTTCGGCGCGGCGCAAGCTGGAAGTGCTGGTGCCGGACAATGCGCTGCCCGGCGCGCTGATCTTCGTTCATGGCGGCGGCTTCTGCTTCTGCAGCACAACAACCCATGAGCGCTGCGCCCGGCTGCTGGCGGTCGGTAGCGGTCTGCCGGTGCTGATGCCCGACTACCGGCTGGCACCGGAAGATCCCTTTCCGGCGGGGCTGAACGATGTGGTGGCGGCCATGCGCAACGCCTTTTCCGCCACGGACCATCTGGGCGTGACGCGCGGGCCGCTATTAATTTCGGGCGATTCCGCCGGGGCCAACCTGGCGCTCGCAGCCATGCTGCATGAGCAACAGGCCGGCCAACCCGATCTCGCCGGGGCGCTGCTGTTCTACGGCACCTATGACTGCGATTTCAACACGCCGTCCTATCTCGAGTTCGCCGAGGGATTCGGGCTGACGCGGGCCAAGATGCAACGCTATTGGGCCGCCTATTCAGGGGGCGGCAACGAGACCACGCTGGCCGCGACCGTGCTCGCCTCGCCACTCAAGGCATCGGATGAGGCGCTCTCGCGCCTACCGCCGCTACATCTGATGGCGGCCGGAGTTGACCCGCTTCTGTCCGACACGCTGCGGCTAGAGGCCCGGCTGAAGGCGCTCGAACGCAGCGAAACCACCACCGTCTATCCCGGGGTCACGCACGGGTTTCTACAGAATTCCATCGACCTCGAGACGGCGCGGGAGGCGCTCAAAATCGCGGGCGGGGAGGCAAGACGGATGGCTGCGGCAGCGTAGCCCCGATAATTCAAGGAGGAGGAAAACATGAGCTACTTCAAGAAACTGACCATGGGCGTCGCCATTGGCGCTATGCTGGCCGCAGGTGCGGCACAGGCCGAAACCGTGCGGTTCTGGTATCACTTCGACAATCCGGAAAACCCGATGGCCGATCTCGTCGCCAAGTTCGAGACCGCCAATCCGGGCATCACCATCGAGGCGGAAAACGTGCCGTGGAACAGCTATTACGACACGCTGTATACCTCGCTGGTCGGTGGCAATGCCCCTGACGCAGCCATGGTTAAGCTGTTTGCCCAGCCGCGCCTCGTTGAAATGGGCGCGCTCGAGCCGATCGGGGAGCGTATTGATGCTTGGCCCGCCAAGGCCGACCTGCTGGACAACCTTCTGGAACTCAACAAGGCGCAGGACGGCCAGCACTATTACCTGCCAATCCAGTATGTTGCGCTCTATCTCTATTACCGCGCCGATCTGTTCGAGCAGGCGGGCTTGAAGCCCCCAGCTACCTGCGACGAATTCCGCGACGCCGCGATCAAGCTGACCAAGGCGCCCGACACTTATGGTTTCGGCCTGCGTGGCGGCAAGGGCGGCTGGGATCAGTGGGGCGCCTTCGTTCTGTCTCAGGGTGCCGAACTGAAGCCCGGCGGCCTGACCAGTGATAAGGCTGTCGCCGCCAACCAGTGGCTGATCGACCTGTTCCAGAAGGACAAGGTCATCCCGCCATCCGCCCCCAATGACGGGTTCCAGGAAATTACCGGAGCCTTCAAGAGTGGGAAGACAGCGATGACGATCCACCACATCGGCTCGTCCAACGACATGGTCAAGGCGCTCGGCGACAAGGTTTCGGCCGTCCCGGTGCCGGAATGCGGCGGCGGTCACTGGACTTCCTACGGCGATGAATCGCTGGCAGTCTTCTCGGCATCCGAAGCCAAGGACGCAGCCTGGAAATGGATCTCCTTCCTAGCGGAAGGCGAAAACAACGTCGCCTTCAACAAGGCGACCGGCCAAATGACCGTGACCCAAAGCGGCGCGGCGAACTGGAAGCTGCACGAGCGCCGATTCGTCGACGCCACCGTCAACTCCTTACCGTTCGCCAAGGTGCTGCCGCAGAACACCGCGACATCGGAGTTCGTCAACACGGCATGGCAGATCAACATGCAGCAGGCGCTGACCGGCCAGATCACCTCCAAGCAGATGATGGAACAGCTGGAAGGCCTGTTCGCGCAGTAGCCGGGTTCGCGCCGCCGTCCGTTGCCGATCTCATGCTCCGTTGGGGCCGGCACCGGAGGGCTGGAGCGCGGTGGTGGCGAGGGGCCGGCACTTGGCGAAGTGCTGCCCCTCGGTCCCGCCGAGAAGGAATCTTTTTGCCGAACCAGAGAGGGTCCCTTTTCCTAGCTTCATACCCGCCCGGCCCTACCGGACGGTCTTCCCATCGGCCGCAAGGCAAGGATCAAGATCATGTCGACCGTCGTAACCCCACGTCAGCCCTCCGTCGTCATCGCGCCCGCGTTGTCGACCCGGCTTATGCCCTATGCGCTGCTGGCGCCGGCCTTCCTGGTCACCCTATTCATCGTCTTCTTCCCCATGGCGCAGGCGATCTATACCAGCTTCTTCGACCTGATCCTGTGGAAGCCCAATGCCTCGCGCTTCGTCGGCTTCGGCAATTATATCAAGCTGTTCAACGACCCCGTCTTCTGGACGGCGCTTGGCCATACCGCTGTGTGGATCGGCCTCACCGTGCCGCTGCAGATGGGTCTCGGCCTGATCACTGCGTTGCTGCTGAACCGGGAGTTCCCCTGGCGCGGACTGGCGCGCGCTCTGATCATCATTCCCTGGGCGCTGCCGTCGGTCGTTATCGCGCTGATGTGGCGTTGGATCTACGACCCCAACACAGGCGTGCTCAACGACATCCTGCTGCATCTGTCGATCATCCAGACCGCCGTGCCGTGGCTCGCCGACCCCGATCTCGCGCTCTATGCGATCATCGCGACGCTCACCTGGCAGGGCTTCCCATTCTTTGCGGTCATGATCCTCGCCGGCCTGCAAGGTATTCCCAGAAGCCAGTATGAGGCCGCTTCAATAGATGGCGCCAGCGCCTGGCGGCAGTTTCGCCATATCACTCTGCCCGGTATCGCCCCGGTGCTCGGTACGGCCGGCCTTCTGCGCGTCATATGGGTTGCCAACTCCATGGACGTGATCTTTGTCATGACCGGCGGCGGACCCGGTTATGCCACCCATACGCTGCCGCTCTACGCCTTCGTCCGTGCCCGTCAGAACCTCGATTTCGGTTATGGCACCGCCATTGCCGTCACCTTCACCCTGTTGCTCGGTGTCGTCGTTGCCGTCTATCTGATGCGCACCATGCGTGAGGTGGAAAGATGAACAATCCCTCCACTCTCAGGCGCATCCTGATCACCGACCTGCCGGTTGCCATCATCGTGCTGTTCGCCATGGGGCCGTTTGCCTGGATCGTCCTGACCTCGCTGACGCCGACCGAGGCGCTGAACGCCACCGGCGTGTCGCTCGGGCCATCAGGCTGGAGCCTCGACAACTATGTCAGGCTGTTCCGGCAGACGAGCTTCCTCGGTAACATGCTGGACAGCCTGATCATTGCCGTCGGCACCGTCGTTATCGGCCTGCTGGTCTCAGTTACGGCCGCCTATGCCTTCTCGCGCTTTCGCTTTCCCGGCCGCAAGCTGGTCATGCTGCAGTTCCTGCTGATCAACATGTTCCCGATCGTGCTCTTGATCCTGCCGCTGTTCATGCTCATGCGCAAGGCCGGCATTCTCGACACCCATTTCGGTCTGATCCTGGCCAATGCCACCGTCGCCATTCCCTTCGCGGTGTGGATGTTGACCAGCTATATCGGCGCCATCCCAAAAAGCCTCGACGAGGCCGCCATGATCGACGGCTGCTCGCGGCTGACGGCACTGCGTCGCGTCGTGCTGCCGCTCGCCATGCCGGGCATTATCTCGACCGGCATCTACATCTTCATCACCGCATGGAACGAATATCTCTACGCGCTGACGCTGGGCGGACGAAACGTCCGTCCGGTCACGGTCGCGATCCAGACGCTGATCGGCGAATACCAGATCGAATGGGGCCTGCTGTCGGCCGGCGCCGTCGTCGGCGCCATGCCTGCCACCTTGCTGTTTCTCATTGTCCAGCGTCGCCTGATCGGTGGCCTCACCCAAGGCGCCGTCAAAGGCTGAGTTTTTTGAAAGAGGAATGACCATGAACCCCGTCGGGTTGATTTCAATGCAATATGCGAGGCCCTTCACGGCCGAGCATTTCCCGCTATTCGCAAGGATGCGCGAGCTCGGTTACGATTTCGTCGAACTGCTGGTGCCTGAACCCGGCGAACTTAGCCTTTCTGACACCCGCAACGCGCTGAAGGATGCCGACCTCGGCGTTGTGCTCGCTGCCCGCGTCAATCTGGAACGAAACCTCTCCTCGGAGAACCAGGCAGCCCACCGCGCCGGGATCGACTATCTGAAATATGCCGCTGATACAGCCGTGGCGCTCGGCGCCACCATCGTCGGCGGCCCGCTGACCGGAAATCCGCTGGTCTTTGCCGGACGGGCACCAAAGCCGGTCGAGGACAGCGAGCGGCAGGCGCGCAAGGCGCGCTGCGTCGCCGGCCTGCGCGATGCCGGCGATCATGCCGAGAAGATCGGCATCACGCTGGCCGTCGAGCCGCTGAACCGGTTCGAAAGCGACGTGCTTTGCACGACCCAACAGGCGATGGAACTGCTGGATGCTGTATCCCATCCCGCCGTGAAGATGATGCTGGATACCTTCCACATGCATATGGAGGAAGCCGACATCGCCGAGGCGATCCTGCTGGCTGGTGACCGCCTCGTGCATTTCCAGGCCAACGAGAACCATCGCGGCTTTCCCGGAACAGGCGCCACCGACTGGGTGAAGGTATTCCGCGCCCTCCACCAGGTCGGTTACAAGGGTGCGGTTTCGCTCGAACCCTTCCGCCGCAATGATGACCGCTTCGGCGTTCCCTTCGCCCAGTGGCGCCCTCCGCACGAGGACGAAAGCGAACGGCTGGCTGCGAGTGCCGCTTTCGTAAAGTCCCAAATCACGCTCACGGAATATCGCAGATGACATTAAAAATCGGCTGGATCGGTTGCGGCATCCACGCAACCCAGATGCTTCTTCCCCAGGTTGTACGCCACGACGTCCAGATTGTGGCACTATGCGATATCGACGGCAAGCGCCTGGCCTCCGCCGGCCGCCAGTTCGGCGTGTCGATACTGACGAGCGATGCCGCCGAGCTGATTGCCACGCCGGGCCTCGACGCCATCGGCATGGCCGTTGGCCCAGACCAGCACCTTGTGTTCGGCAAGGCGGCGCTGGCGCGTGGCCTACCCGTCTTCATGGAAAAGCCGCCATCGGGCAGTGCTGCTGGCGCCCGCGAACTCTTGGCAGCCTCGGAAAAAGCTGCCAAGCCCCTGCTCGTTGGCTTCATGAAGCGCTATTCGGCGGGCAACAAGATCGCCGCCAATATAGTGCATTCCGGCCGTTTCGGTCAGGTCCTTGGTCTCACGGGCTATTACATGACCGCGCCGGGCTATTTCGTCGGCAATGTCGACTATACCGGCTTCTTCCTGCATCACTGCGTGCATTACATGGACCTCGTCTCCTTCATGGTATCGCCGGTGAAGAAGCTTACCGCCCGCAAGGTGGAAAAGGAGCCCGGCAAGGTTCTCTTCCACATCAGCCTGGACTTTGAATGCGGTGCCATCGGCACCATCGCAATGGGCACGATCCAGTCGCGCGGCGCTCCGGTGGAGCGCATCGAACTGATGGGCGACCACCAGCGAATCGAGGTGGACAATGTCATCGACATCAGATGGAACCGCAATCCGCCCTTCAAGATCGACGATCCCGGTGCGACGCTCGCCGACGGGATCGACAGCCTGACTTGGAAGCCGAATTTCACTGCGGCCGCCAACGAGGATCCGAAGGGCTACTACTCCCTGCTGCAGGACGTGATTCCGGCACTGCGGGGCGAGCAGACCGCCGCGCCGACCATTGCCGACGGTGTTGTGGCCATGGACAGGCTGGAGACGCTGCGCCGGGAGCTTGACCTGTGACAATGCGTCACTGACGGTCGAAGCCCCTTCTCAGACGAAGGCTGACGGCAAAACGCGAGTCTTCAGCCAATTCGCTGACGGCGGCGACGACGCGGCAGGCCTCAACCAGGTTCGGCTCCGGCATCAGCGCGCGCCGATCAGGCAGATGACGTCGTCGCCAAAAACCTGGCGCCGCGATCGCCTTGGGTCTGTCCAGATCCGCCATGCAGGCGGTCGCAATCGACAGACATTCCTCGAGGATAAAGCCGAAGCGAACCGGAAATTCGGATAGATCACGGCAGCCTCCATTCGCTGATGCAAGCCTGCCGAAGAATGTGCAGTGCGAAAAGCCGCTGGTGGTCGAGAGGATGAGGGTCTACGCTGATCGGAAGAGGTTTTCCGGCAATTCTTTACGCAGCAACGGCAATCGCCTCCGCCGTGATCCTCTTCCATTCCCAAGGCAACAATTCGTGCAGGCGGGATACGGGCAGATCGGCGATGCGAGCCAGCACGTCCGCCAGCCAGGCCTTCGGGTCGAATCGTTGAGACGAGCCGTGGTAATAAGGATCAGCATGATGCCAGCCCGTTCTGGGCCGTGATCGGACCCGGCGAAGTGCCAGTTTTCTCTTCCGCAGGCCGCGCTGGCAGCAGGCGAAGTCAAAATAGCAACCAAAGTGGAATTCGACTGGCTTTCATAGAAAATGTGATTTGATGCCGTCACGATCATCAAAGGGGCATGTGATGATCCGTGCGATTTTCACTCTATGGGGCACTGTAGCTTCAACCAAGCGTCGAGGAAAATGTGCAATTTTCCGGCATGACCCAAGCCGGTCGTGATCACCCTTATCGCCGCCACCGGTTTCCGGCTGAAGTGACTGCCCACGCTGTCTGGCTATCCTTCCGGTTTCCGCTCAGTCTTCGAATGGTTGAAGATCTGTTGGCGGCGCGTGGAATTATGGTCTCCCATCAACCGACGCGACGGCGAGAGCGGATCATGAAGGGCTTCAAGTCAGCCCGACATCTCCAGCGTTTCGTCTCCATTCATGACTCGGTCGCTAATCTCTTTCACATACCACGCCACGATATTCCATCCGACCATCACCGCGAACTGAGAAACGTCGCCATGCAAGTGTGGGATGGGATGGCACGCCTGCGGGCCGCATAAGCGAAAGTCGCGGGAGTGACTCTTGACCAGAGCCCGTTAAGTTTACAGTGCCACCTGACAGGCTCTCATCGGTGGAACTTGGCTGCCGATCAGTGCGGCAGCGCTTTTTCGGGATGCAGCCCGGGATAGCCGGGTGAAGGCTCGCCCTTGGCTTCACCAAGATACAACCCGATCTGTGTCCGAAAGCGTTCGACGCCAGCCCGGTCCGCCATGAACTTTCCAAAGGCTGTTGGATTGCCGTTCTTGTATTCCCAGATCGGTTTGTAGCCCTTGGGCGGCGGCACATCGGTGCGGACGGACCACATGTACCAGATATTCGCCTGAGTATTCTTGTCGAGGAGCCAGTTCAGATACAGCTTGGCCGCTTCAGGACGTTTTGCATCCTTGAAGATCGCCGCCTGCTGCGCCCAGGCAACGAAGGGGTCCTCCTTCGGCAGCACGAAGCGTGCGACTGTTCCGTCAAACGGGATCAGGCCGCCGTCAGTGCTGAAGGTCGCCACCGCCTTGCCGGCTTCGACGTCATCGGTCGGCGCCTGCGTGCCACGGACGTACATCGGCTCCTGCTTGGCGAAGTCAGCCACAAAACCCCAGCCGTATTTGTCGACAACCTGCTTGAACCAGAACAGCACGGCGTCGTCGTCCGTGGGATAGGTGACGACGAGTTTTCCCTTGAATTCTGGGCGCAGGTAATCTTTCGCTTCCGTCGGCCACTGGCCGTTCGGCAAAAGCTTGCTGTTAACCAGGTTGCTGAAGGCATCGACGAAAATGCCGGTATAGGCGCCGTCCTTGTCGCGGAAATCCTTGTAGATCGCGTCCCACCCGGCCGGCTTGTAGTCCATGAGCACGCCATCCTTCTTCCAGCGCGGGAAATCCTGCAGGGTTTGCAATTGTGCAACATCGGGCACTAGCGTGCCTGTCGCCAGCTGGTTGTCGATACGGGCACCGTGAAACTTGGAATAATCGACGACGATGTCGAGGGTCATTCCGGGGAACCGTTCTTCGAACGCTTTTTTCATCCCGTCCTGCTGGCCCGGCGTATCGCCGCCGGCATAGACGATCAGCCGGCCGCCCTCTTTCAGGGCAACCTTGTGCAGTTCGTCAAGCGTGCGCGTTTCCACCTTCACGTCCTTCGCATAGGCCTGATGCACAGGTACGATCGGGCTGGCGAGAAGGACCGAGCCGAGGGCAAGGCCGATCGTTCCTCTTCGAGTGATGATCATGTGGATCTTTCCTCTTTCAATAGCCGACGGTGAAGCGTTGCTTCACATGTTTCGGGGGTTCGATTTCATCGACGAGCGCGACGGCGTAGTCCTCAAATGAAATTGTGCTGCTGCCATCGCCTGCTGTCAGAAGAGCATCTTTCCCGAGCCTGAACGTTCCGGTTCGCTTACCTGGAACAAACATTGCGGATGGGGACAGGAAGGTCCAATCCAGATCGATCACACTCCGGAGCTTGCCGAGAAAAACACCGCCCTTCGTTGCTTCCGTCTTGTAGATCGCGGGAAAGTCCGGTGTGCTCACCAGTGTGACGCCAGGCGCGATCTCGAGGCTGCCGGCGCCGCCAACGACCAGATAGCGCTTCACGCCCGAGGTCCGAACGGCTTCGATCAGAGTATCCGGATCGCTGTCAGTGAAATGGACTGAGCTGATGACCGCATCGTGCCCCTTCAAAAGATTTGTGAGGGCATCCCTGTCCGCCACATCGCCCCTGACGGCAACGACGCCAGACAGGGTCGCGATTTTTTCCGGATTACGCGCGATCGCGGTCACCAGGTGACCCCGATCGACCAGCTCTTTCAGAATGCGGGATCCGGCATTGCCGGAGGATCCGATAAGAGCAATTTTTGCCATGACATATGTCCCTTCAAGATATTTCGACGCTCAGAAAGCCTTCAGCCCCACTTCATCTCGCCCTTGGCGACCTTTGCGCCGAGGTCCAGCGACGAGGCGTCGGCGAGGTTGGGGTAGAGCTTCGTCATGGCTGCGATCAGTTCCGCGCTGTCCTTTGCACGGGCGGCCTCCTTGTCGAAGGCGACGAGATAATCGCGGGTGAACGTGACGGCCGCGATGCCCTGCGGCGCGCCCTCGATTTGATGGCCCGGAACGACGATCTTCGGATTGCGGGCGATCAGATCGTCCAGAGCCTTAATCCAGGCGGCCCGCTTTTCAGGCGTGGCTTCGTCGGCAACCCAGACATGAATGCCGGAATAAACGAGAACGCCACCGAAAGCGGCTTCCAGTGACGGAACCCAGAGATAGCGGCGGTCGTGCATCGTGGGGACGTCGGCGATCTCGATCGCGGTGCCTTCCAGATCGAGCGATGTCACATCGGATGCTTGCGGCATCACCACGTCGGCCAGAGTCTGCGGACCGTTTTCCTTCAGCTGCGGTCCCCAGACCTCCAGCTTGGCCGCGACATTGGCCTTGATCGCTTCGACGGTAGCCGGGTTTGCAATGACTTTCGCCTCCGGAAATGCATCGACAATTGGACGCAGGCCAAAATAGTAGTCGGGATCGTTGCAGCTCACATAGATCGTCGTCAGCCGCTTGCCCGTCGCCTTGATGGCGTCGGCGACGGCTTTGCCATCGGAGAGGGTGAAGCCGCCGTCGATCAGGATGGCATCTTTTTCGCCGCTGAGCAGCACCGGTGTGCGGCGAAAGCCGGCCTCATCGGCCTGAAAGAACGTCCACGCGATCTTGCTGCCGTTCGCATGCGCAAACGTTAGGGGCAGGGCTGTCGCAAGGCTGGCGGCTGCGGCCAGTTTGAAAGTTTCGCGGCGCGTGATCATGGCGTGTCTCCTGATGGTTGAATTGCTATTCATTGTGTATGTCAGGTCTTGAAGTCGTAATAAATATCATTCAATCATACCGACTGTATGATTGAATGAGACAAATGTGAGCGACTTTCTTAATCTCAACCGACTGATCTTTTTCACCGCCGTCGTCGAGGCCGGCTCGTTCACTGCGGCGGCGGATCGCCTGGGTGTCGCCAAGGCGGTGGTCAGTCATCAGATTGCGCGGCTGGAGGAGGAACTGGGCGTGACGCTTCTGATGCGCACGACCCGCCGTCTGCACGCAACCGAGGAAGGAAATCTGTTCTACGAGCGTTGCGTCATCATTCTACGACAGGCGGAAACCGCCTATGGAGAGATGTCGCAGCGCAATGCGGAGCCTTCCGGAACATTGACGTTGACCGCTCCGCTCGACTACGGGGCGGCTGTCGTCGCCCCCACGATCGCGGCCTACCTGCTGGCCTATCCCCAAATGCGCGTCGATGTAATCTTTGACGATAGTGTCAGCGATCTGATCGCTGAGCGGATCGACCTGTCCATCCGTGTCGGATGGCTGGCGGATTCCAGCCAAAGGGCCCGCCGGCTTGGCACGTTCGAGCAGGTTCTCGTCGCAACGCCGTCGGTTGCCGCGCGCGTTCCAGCCGGCACTGTTCCGGCGACATCTGCAGACCTTCCATGGATCGCGAACGGAGCTTTGAAGAATCCGCTTCGCTGGACCTTTTCTCGCGGCCAGACGGAAACGGTGACCGTCGAAACGAGACCGATCATGACCACGGACAAGACGCCGGCCAGCTATGCCTGCATGCTGGCCGGCGTCGGTATTTCCGTCTTCCCCGACTACATGGTCGACGCTGACATCCGGGCTGGAACGATCACCCGGCTCTTTCCGGACTGGACGCTGCCGCAAGGTGGCATCCATGCCGTGTTTCCACCCGCCCGGTTTCGGCCGGCAAAGGTCAGGGCTTTCCTCGACATGCTCGTTTTGGCCGAACGAAAACGGACCCGGAAAACACCGGAAGCCCTCCGGGATAAATAAAAATCGCCAAGATGAACAGTCAGGCGGTGGATCATCTATTGGTTGTTGTCGATCAGCCTGCTGCTGCGTTGCTGGAGGGCGGTGAAGACCAGAAGAAGGATGACCGCGGCAGAGTGCGCTGTTCGGGGCCGGTGAGCATCATGGCCACCACCACCTCGTCGAATGATGTCGTGAAGGCGAAGATCGCGCCTGAAACGATGCCCGGCATGATCAGCGGCATGGTCGCGCGCCGGAAGGTCGTCAATCGACCCGCGCCGAGACTGGCGGATGCCCGCAACAAGACTCGGTCAAGCTGGCTTAGCGAGGCGTTGGTGGTGATTGCCACAAAAGGTACGGCAAGAGCTGTAGGGGCGAGCACCGGTCCGCCGAGGCTGTTTGCAAGGCCAAGCCGCGAAAGCAGGAAATAGATACCAACGGCGGTGATCACAGTGGGAACGACCATCGGCGACATGAAACTCGCGACGAGGAAGGATTTGCCGCGAAAGGTGGTGACGGACAGCCCGAGCGCTGCCAACGTACCGAGTGGCGTGGCGAGGCAGACCGTCGCGGTCCAGACAATCAAGCTGTTTTTAATGGCGATCCACCAGCGCGTGTCGGCGAAGAACTTGGCGTATCATTTGAGCGAGAAGCCCTCCAGCGGATAGGCAAGAATGCTCGATGTGTTGAGGGAGAGCGGGATGATCACAATGATCGGTGCGATCAGGAAAAGCAGGACGACGACGCCGAATGTCCTCCCCGCCAGTTTCCACCAATATGTGCTGTCAGTCATGACGGGCTCCTATCCCAATCCGATGGGCGGGACGCCGACTAGGCGGATATAGGACGCGTAGAGTGGGAATGTCGCTGTCAGCAGCACCGAGCCAAGCGCGGCAGCAAGGCCCCAGTTGACGGTCTGGGTGGTGTAGAACGCGATGTAGTAGGGCAGCAACTGATCGCCCTCGCCGCCGAGAAGCAGCGGAGTGATGTAATAGCCGAGCGAGAGAATGAAGACGAGAAGTCCACCGGCGGAAATGCCGGGCAGAATCTGAGGCAGATAGACGGAGAAGAAGGTTTTGAGCGGTCCGGCGCCGAGCGAGTTCGCCGCTAGCGTCTGGTTTCTGGGAACGTTGCGCATCGCCCCGAGGATCGGCAGGACTGCATAGGGTAGGAGAATGTGGGTGAGTGCAATCAGCACGCCCGTCCGATTGTAGATCAGCTCCAGCGGCTGTCCGATCAGGCCGATGTTGATGAGCAGCGTATTGATGAGCCCGTTCTTCTGCAGGATCACCGCCGGGGTCACGGGGCAGGTCAAAGGCGGAGAGAAGACAGAAATCGCTCCATGGCCCTCGTGCACAGGCGATCGCCTGCCAAATCTCAGGCTTGCCCCAGGCAGGGTCGATCGCCGGCAGCTCCGTTGCCCAGTCACATGCTGCCTGTCGGTGCTTCTGGCCGATGGCTTCCAGGTTCTGGCCCTCCGGCTCAGCTTGGTATGATCGGGCACAGGCAAATCCAATCCCATCATGTCAAGCACAGAACTCAGAAGCCCTACGCTCTGGCGCAAACTCAGCCCAAACACCATGCGCGGCATTAATGTAGTTTCGATCGCTAGACCCGAACAGAGAGGCTCGCCACCGCGCGTGTTGCGCCGTGGGGCAACCCAACCGCTAAGCGCTTCCGGCGTTATCCAAAGGGTTAAACTGCCACAGCGGCGAAGGCCGGCCTCATATTCCGCCCAGTTCGTCACTTGGAACTTCATTTTCCCGATGTGATGGCGGCAGGAGGCGTGATAGCGGGAGGCATGCAGGATGATTCAACCTATACTTGATCCCTGCACCAATGCCTTTCTGGACGGGTTCGAACGCCGCTTCCCGTTGGGAAGAACCTTCACAGCCCGAAGCCCCCGTGGCCTTCAAAACATCCAACGTTATTGTGTCCAAAGTCTCCCTTGTGGACACAGACCCCCTTCATTCGCCGTTCACTCAACAGGTGCGGGTTAAAGCCCAACAGCATGGCGCGCCGCTGTGATCGGCGGCGGATTGATACGTCTGTAGGCGGCTTCGACAAACCCGTAGAGACCGAATGCCAGTAGACCGATTGCCACTGCTGAATAAAGTAAAGCGCCGAACGGCAGTTGACGCACCCAGGCCATAGCATCAGATAGTCCACCCGCCTGATCAGGATTGACAGCATATGAAGCGTAGAGGAAGAATACTCCACTGATGGCAAAGACAAGGCCGCGAGCGGTCAGGCCGTATACGCAGATAAAATTGATTGCAGTCCCGGCCGTCGATGGGATATCCAGATATTTACGGTATCCATGCGAGGCGCCCTTTATGATCTGAGCGATACCCGCACCTACCACCGCAAAGCCGACGCTTGCGAGAAGGTAGCGACCAAATGGTTGTGCGATCAGCGAGGCGCTGAGTTCAGCTTCTCCACTAGATGTACCGTCTTGGCTCCCCACGCCCAGCGCCAAATTCGCAGCGTATAATGCCAAACTGCAATGGACGACGGCGCTTATCAGCATACCGAACCGGATGCCAAAACCTTTCAGCGTGCTGGGATGACCATCGGCATTTGCGAACGTTTGCGCGAGACGCCATGCGATGAAGCCGAGAAGGCCGATCGCAATGACGCCGAGCCAAATTCGGCCGAGCGGTTGCTGAAGCACAACTTGTAGGGCTGATTTGGAATCAGGTTTACTGCCGCCAAAAGAGGACAGAAGCGCAAGACCGGCTACCAGAACATAGACGATGCCACGTGCCGCATAGCCTGCGCGCGCGAGCCACTGGAATGCGGAATGATTGTACATGGGGCCTCATAGCCGGGTCAAAATCATTGAGGATCAACGCGATCTCAGGCGCTTAAACTCCTCTGTAGCCAGCTTGTTCCATAGGGCGTGAAGCTACCGACCGCTCTCTCTTCGTGGAAATTTTTAGCGAAGCCGGAAGTTGGCAAAAGATCATAGTGATACACACCAAGCAAGCGACGCTCCGTTGCCCACTATTTTTCGGTGGCGAAGTTAGCTGGTCCGGTTGTTAGGACCTCCGGTTTGCACTGCGGATGCAGACGACGGAGCGGGCTTCATGTTTCAATCAGTGCTGAGATATCCTGGAACGGCAAGTCGGACCTGGTCGGCAAGCCCAATCGCTCACCGTCATGCTTTGGGTATCTGCAGGGCAAAGACGCTTCCTTTACCGGGCCCATCACTCCAGACGGTCACATCGCCGTCGTGTAGCTCTATGAATTGTTTGACCAAGGCAAGACCGATTCCAAGACCGCCGCGGGCGTGATCGCGATGCTCTTCGATCTGGCCGAACATTTGGAAGATCGCTTGTGATCCTTCAGGTGTCAGTCCAAGGCCATTGTCCGAAACCGCCACGCGGTAGCTGTTCTCGAGAACCTCGACAGAGACTTCAATACGGCCACCGCTTGGCGTGTACTTGGCAGCGTTGTTCAGCAGATTTGAAACGCACTGGGTTATGCGGACTCGATCCGCGAGAATGTCGCAGGACATCTCCGGCACAGTCAATACAACAGCATGGTTTTTTTCGTCGATGGCCGACTTTGTCATTTCCACAGCTGCAGATACGGAATCCTTCAAATCAAACAAAGTTTTTGAAAGATTGATTTTGCCCTGCGTAATGCGCGATACGTCAAGAAGGTCATCGACAAGTCGGATGATGTGCGACATCTGTTCTTGCATCAGCCCATTGATTTGCTCTGCCTTCTCGGGTTCTGGCCCCCGAAAGAGAAGTTTCAGCCCGCCATGCAGCGCGGCGAGGGGGTTGCGCAATTCGTGGACGAGCACAGCCAGAAATTCATTTTTCCGCCGGTCGGCCAATTGCAGCGCCTGGGCCTGCGCCTGCAAAACGTCCCTCTGCTCGGCGAGCATCTGGCGCTGGCGATATATTTCAACGAACACTTCCGCCTTGCTGCGCAGAACATGCGGTTCGATCGGCTTCTGGATGAAGTCGACAGCACCTGCCTCGTAACCTTGAAAGCGGCGCTCGGCACTATGGCTTCCGGCGGTAACGAAAATGATCGGGATCCGCCGGGTCCTTTCGTTTCCGCGCATCAGTTCGGCAAGTTCAAAACCGTTTAGGCCCGGCATCTGCACGTCAATCAGAGCCAGAGCAATGTCATGGTCCAACAACAACTCCAGTGCTTCATCGCCCGACCTTGCCTTAAGAAGTGTCAGATCAGCGCGACGAAGCAGCGCCTCGAGAGACAGCAGGTTCTCCGATAGATCATCAACAAGAAGAAATTTAACCGGCATTGTCATTGGAAGTTGCTCAACAAATAGGATGAAATCTCGGGCAGCGTAAAAACATGGGCGTTTGGGCTTGCCAGCATTGCGGCTTCCGGCATTGCTTGGGCGTAGGCGCTTGCAGGATCCTGCACGATCATAGTGCCCCCGGAACGTCCGATTGCCTGAAGACCCCGTGCGCCATCGTGATTGGCGCCGGTCAAAACGATCCCCGTCAGACGATCGCCCCAGGCCTCTGACGCACTTTCAAAGGCGACATCGATGGACGGTCGAGAAAACAACACCGCCTCTTCTCCCGAGAGGGCAATGTTGGAACGGCCCTCCAGCAACAAATGATAGTTGGGCGGAGCGAAATATATAACACCCGGCTCGACCGGTTCCTTGTCTTCAGCCTCTATCGCCCGCAAACGGCATTTGATGTTGAAGATCTCGGCAAGTACGCTGCGTTTGTTCGGCGGCAGGTGCACGATGACGAAGATTGGCAGCGGATAGCCAGCGGGCAGGGCGGGCAGGATCGAAGACAATGCCTCAAGCGCCCCGGCAGATGCACCGATGATCACGGCCCCCTTCGGCGTGCCCCTCATTCCCCGTTCCTCTGGTAGATCTTCTCCTCCCGCACGAATTCCCGGAAGCTGTCCACATGCGTGGAAAAACGTAACGTTTCCTTTGCGCCAAGACCGAGAAAGGCATTGTGCGGAAGGGAATCACGAAACAGTCCAACTGCCCGGTTCTGTAATGGTCGGTCGAAATAGATCATGACGTTCCGGCAAGACACAAACTGCATTTCACCGAACACTTGGTCGGTGACGAGGCTGTGGTCGGAAAAGACCACATTGCGCCGAAGGCTTTTGTCTAAAACGCAGCGATTATAGCCGCTGGTATAATAATCGGACAAGGAGGTCTTTCCCCCGGCCTGCCGGTGGTTTTCCGTAAAGAGACGAATCCGTTCGATATCATAAATGCCGGTCTCTGCGTGGGCGAGAGCATCAGGGTTGATGTCCGTGGCATAGAACAGAGTCCGCTCCTCCAGTCCTTCCTCCCGGAAGAGAATGACGAAAGAATAGAGCTCCTCGCCTGCACTGCACCCGGCGATCCAAATCTTCAGGGAGGGATAGGTCCGCAGATGCGGCACCACCTTCTCTCGGATCGCCAGGAAATAGGATGGATCGCGGAACATCTCACTGACCTGAATTGTCAGGTAGCGCAACATCTGGGGCAACATGTCGGTGTCATGCAGCACACCCTCCTGCATGGCCGAAATCGTTGAGAAACCGAGTTGCTCGCGCGCCTGGCGCAATCGTCTGCGGATGGACGACATGGCATAGTTGCGGAAATCATAGTGGTAGCGGTGATACAATGCCTCTAGCAGGAGGCGGATCTCGATATCCTCGATCTTCTCAAATGTCTCCGTCATTGCGGCATCCACACGCGAACCAGAGACAGGAGTTTCTCAACATCGAGCGGCTTTGCCATATAGTCGTTGGCGCCAGCCTCTATACACCGCTTCTGATCATCCGGCATGGCCTTTGCCGTCAGTGTAATAATAGGTAGCTTCGCCCAGGTGGAATTGTTCCGGATGTGGCGCGTGGCGGTCAGGCCATCCATCACCGGCATCATGACATCCATCAGTACGAGATCGATGCGCCCTTCGGGCCGGCTGAGCGACTGCTCAAGTTTTTCCAGTGCCTCCTCCCCGTTCCTAGCAATTTCGACGATCGCTCCGCGCGGCTCGAGGATGTTGGTCAGCGCATAGACATTGCGGACGTCGTCTTCAACGACGAGAATACGGCGTCCTTCCAGGAGTGCATCGCGATTTCGCGCCTTGCGGATCATCTGTTGCTGCTCGACGGGCAATTCCGACACGACCTGATGTAGGAACAGAGTCACTTCGTCCAACAGCCGTTCCGGAGACTTTGCACCCTTGATGATGATCGACTTTGAGTAGCGGCGGAGCTTCTGTTCTTCTTCGCTCGACAGAACGCGGCCGGTGTAGACAATGACAGGTGGAAAGGAATGCGGACCATCTTGGCTGATGGTTTCAAGCAGTGCAAAACCGGATGCGTCCGGCAGGGAGAGATCGAGCACCATGCAGTCAAAAGTCTGTTGCTTCAGCAGGGCAATGCATTCGCTGGCTGTCCCGGCGCCGACTGTCTCAACGTCATGCGAAGCAATGAGACGGGACACGGCTTCGCGCTGCACCGCGTTGTCCTCGACGATCAGTACGCGTCGAACGCGCTGCGCAACCTTTGCCCGCAGCGATTCAAGCATGCTGATCAACTGGTCCCGCTGTACGGGCTTGAGGGCATAGCCAACGGCTCCCAATGATAGCGCACGGTCAGAATAATCCTCCGCAGAAAGGATATGAATCGGAATATGACGGGTGCGCACATCGCGCTTCAGGCGATCAAGCACCGAAAGACCGGATTGGTCCGGCAGCCCGACGTCCAACACTATGGCATGCGGAATGAACTGGGATGCCAGTTCAAGCGCTTCCTGCGCAGTTCCAGCGACCAGAGCGCGGAAATTCAACTGGCGTGCCACATCTCGCAGGATCATGGCGAAGGACGGGTCATCCTCAACGATGAGAAGTTTGCGCGCGTGTTCGTCGATAAGGAAACGATCGTCCTCCACGATACCCGTAGTGGACATCGGCACGGACGGCCGGGCCTGTTGCGGGGGGCGACCGAGGAGCACTGAAGGCGGCGTATGCTGCGCCTTTGCATCGAGAGACGGAGCCTGGAGAAGCGAGGCGCTGAAAACCTGAGGAATGACGACCGTGAAAGTGCTTCCCGCACCCGAACTCCCCTCAAGCCGGAGCGTTCCCCCTAAGAGTCTCACCAACTCTCGGGAAATCGAAAGCCCAAGACCAGTGCCACCAAACCGGCGACTGATCGTGCTATCGGCCTGGTGAAAAGCTTCGAAAATCTGCTTCTGCTGATCTTCGGCGATGCCGATCCCGGTATCCTTCACCGAGAGTGCAATTTGGCTGTCTCCATAAGGACCGATCGTCAGCGTGACACGTCCCTTTTCGGTAAACTTGATCGCGTTGGCGAGCAGGTTCTTCAACACCTGCTCCAGCCTTTGCGGATCAGTCTGTATGACGGCCGGCGTGTCGGCCGTTGCCGAAAGAGAGAGCTCCAGGCTCTTGTTGAAGGCGAGTGGTTCGAAGAGATGACGGAGCGAACCAAGCATGCGTTCGACAGACACCGGCTCGGGGCGAATCTCAACATGACCGGCTTCGATTTTGGACAAATCGAGGATGTCGTTGATCAGGTTCAGAAGATCATTGCCCGAAGACTCGATCGTCTGGGCGAATTTCACCTGCTCCGGTGTCAGGTTCTCATCTGCGTTGTCCGCAAGCAGTTTGGCAAGAATGAGGGATGAATTAAGCGGCGTGCGCAGCTCATGCGACATGTTTGCAAGGAAATCAGACTTATAACGGCTTGCCTGCTCCACTTCCTGCGCTTTGATCTGCGTTGCCTCGTTTGCTTGTTCGAGATCGTCCCGCTGCCGTTCCAGCTCCTGCGCCTGTTCTTCAAGCTGGGAATTGGTCTGTTCGAGCTCGGCTTGCTGCTGCTCCAGGCGGGCCTGGGATTCCTTCAGCGCGCGGCTTTGCTCCTCCAGTTCCTCGTTGGATACCCTCAGCTCTTCACCCTGGACCTGCAGCTCTTCGGACTGACGTTGCGTTTCTTCAAGGAGCATCTGAAGGCGCGTGCGGAACTCGGCCGACCGTATGGCAACTGCGATCGTATCGGAGACCTGCTCCAGAAGGACAAGCGCCTCGTCGCTGACGGGCGACAGGAATCCGAGCTCGAACAGCCCCTTGACTTCGCCTTCGACGATGGCTGGCGCCAAGGCGAGGTGACGTGGCTTGTTCTGCCCTAGACTGGAGCCGAAACTGATGTATCCGTCCGGAACCTCGCCGACCGCAATCGGTCGATGATCCCGCAAAACGTGGCCGAACAAACTGTCGTTTTCGCCGAAACCCTCTGGAAGGGTAACGTCGGAGGGGACTCCATGGACCGAGGAACGGACATATCGGCCCGCGCTTTCGGTGTAGAGTGCTCCGGCAACCGCCCCGAGATAGTTTGTGAGGAAGCCCAGAATATTCTGGCCCAGTTCCTGGATGGACTGTTCTCCAGAAACGGAAGCCGCCAAACCGACCTGCGCATCTTTGAGCCACTGCTCGCGACGTCGCGCGAGCGTAGCCTTTCTCATCAGCGCCCCGATGACAAACGTCAGAACAATACTGAGAACGCCTGACGCGAGGCTGGTCCCGAACGCGATCGAATACGCCGTGTTCATCTCCGCCACGCGCTGGGACCGCTCTGCGGTTTCATCATCGCGGAGTTCGGAAACGAGCTTTCGGATGCCATCCATGTCGGATTTGCCGCGATCCGAAGCGACCAGAGCCAGCGCTGCGCTTTGTCCTTCCTCGCGGTAAACCCGCAATGTCTGATCCATCTCACGGAACTTGGATTCGACGTAGCCCCGCAGTTCCTCAAAACGAGCCTGTTGCGAGATGTCGTCACCAATCAACCGCTCAACTGATGTCATTCGGTTCTGCACTTGGGAAAATGCCCGGTGATAGGGCTCAAGGTAGTCGTCTTCGCCCGTGAGCAGATAACCCCGCTGCCCCGTCTCGGCGTCTTGGGCGTCAATTAATAGAAGATCGATCGCAACGATGACCCTATGTGTCTGAACGACGCTCGCATTGCTCGCCCGAAGTTGCTGGGTGGTGTAAGCGGCGACCGTCGTGCTGAGAACGAAAAACACGAGCGCGAATGCGAGTCCTATCAGAACGGTCGGCTCGAGCCCGAGCGCTGTCTTTGTTCCGGTGGCGGAGCTTTTTCTATGCATATGAATCACTTGGATCTGTTGTGGTGTGGCTGCTCAGCTTTTTGAGGGTACTTCCTTGAAGACGCACCGTTCAAAGGCTTCTCGTAATGGCCTGGCGCTGAACTTTTTCGTTCAGAAAGCGGGGTACTTTAGCAATATTGGTGTGACGAACCAGTACCATGCATGTCAGTCCTTTCAACGCCAATAGCTCTGCGAGTGCGGCGGCAACTTATCGGTTCTGCAGACTTTTGCCATCCACGAGCGAGCCGAAATCCATGGGTTTTTTTATCGCGCTTCCCATCGCGCCAGCGCTTATGGCGCCATCCAAAGGGCCAACCTGTCACGGCGGCGAAGGCCCGCCTCATACTCCGTTCAGTTTGTCACTTTTAACTTCATCTCGCCTATGTGATGGCGGCGGCAAGCGTTATGTTTGTGGGGCATGCGGGATCAATCAAGTTATTTTCGATCCCGACCACTTAGACGCATTACGTTGATATCTGGTCCGTGCACCAATTCCCTTCAAATCCTAGAAATACGATAGCTATGTTGCAAAATGGCATCGCTATCGTCCCGCCAATGTGCCGGGCATCGATGAACACGTGGGCTGTGATCGTGCCGTGGAACAAATGAGCCCCAGAAGGGTTCCGTATCGCTCCATGTACCTCGAGTAGCGTTGAATGTCCCGGCGTGAGGAATTGTTTTCAGTATGATCAGAATTGCAATTATCGGATCAGGTCCGACAGGCATCTATACTCTGAAAGGTCTCGTTGGCTCAGCTGTCCCGATATCGATCACCGTTTTTGAGGCCGAGAGCGACCCGGGCAAGGGTACACCGTACCACCCCGACATCAACGATCGCGCAATGCTCTCCAACATCGCGAGCATCGAGCTGCCCGTCATTTGCGAAAGCCTTGTTCAATGGCTTCGTCGGCAAACGGATGCCGACCTTCAACGGCTGCTCATCAATCGCGACGCGATCAATGAGCGGGAATTCTACCCGCGGGTTGTTCTTGGCGAGTTTCTGCAGGCGCAATTTCTTCGGCTTGTTGCCAGTGGGCAGCAAAAAGGCCACGTTGTTGATGTCCGGGCGCGCGAGCGCGTCGTGGATATAGCTTTGCAGACTGACGATGTCCGGGTGACTGTTCAGCAGCTGGATGGGTTGCGCACCGAATTCGCCTTCGACCATGTCGTCATGGCAACCGGGCATGACTGGCCTGAAAACATCGAAGTCAAGCCCGGCTACTTCGTGTCGCCGTGGCCAGCGCAGGCACTCAAGCAGATCGGCAACTGCCGTGTCGGAATTCTCGGGACATCGCTGAGCGGCATCGACGCGCTGATCACAGTAGCAACGGCACATGGCGCATTTTATCTCGACCCAGCCGGACAATTGCAATTTCAAGCCAGTGCGGACAACGAGAATTTTCATGTGACAATGATGTCGCGCAAGGGGCTTCTACCAGAGGCGGATTTCTATTGCGAAATCCCTTACATTGAGCCGTTGTTTTGTACGAACGAAGCCATCGACGCCCTCCTGGCAACCGGCCGACACAACCTTCTCGACGATATCTTCGACCTGTTCAAACAGGAAATGATTGCCGCGGATCCGGCCTATGCGGCCAAAATTGGACTTTCGATGCTGACAGTGGAGACGGTCGCCCCCGCGTATTTCGCAGCCCGCGAACACACAGATCCCTTCGTCTGGGCAGCCCAAAATCTGGCCGAAGCCGAGCAGAACAAAAAAAACCGGTACACGGTGCAATGGCGCTATGCGATCCTGAGAATGCACGAGGTTATTGCCCGTGCCATTCCGCAACTCGACGACACCGACCTCGATCGGTTTCACAAGCATTTCAAGACTGTTTTTGTGGACGATTACGCCACTGTTCCCCACGCTTCGATCGCCAGACTATTGGCACTGCACCGCGCCGGAATTTTGGACATCATCGCATTGGGCGCGAACTATACAGTAAGCACAGACGGCGTAGAGAGCGGCGTCGTGTTGATGCATCACGGCAAGACAGTCGAATACGAAGCATTTATCGACGCGACAGGCCAGCATGCGATGTCTGCCGTCGATATTCCATTTCCGACGCTGATCGAGCAAGGCGTCGTGCGCAAGGCGACGACGCCGCAGGCCCAGCCGGTGATAAGTGCCGAAATCGCGGAAAGTACCGTGCGAACCGGCGGCATCGATCTTGATCATGCCTTTCGGCCGAAGTTCGAGGACAACCTGTGCAATCACCTCTACTGCGCAGCCATCTCGTTCCTGCTGCACAAGCTGCCGTTCGTGCAAGGGATTACCAGCGCTCATGATATTGGCAACGTCGTTTCCGCGGCAATACTGAGCAACATTGAACAGGCACATGCTGGTCGGTTTCAGATGTCCGCATAAACCGGATCACCGACGCTAACCGTGCCCGCCCGTTTTACATCGCAGTAAACGCCAAGGTTTCTGCTGTTGTGCCTTAAAATGTTTCGAAGAATCTCCGGCTCCTCTTCAAGCCCGGGCTGCGCGATCAGTGTCATGCCACAGCGTTTCGTTCCTTCAACCACGTTGCACGGAAGCTCGCCGATCTGCAATTTCTGGCCGATCCAGCTGTTTTCCAGGAAAACGTTTTGCTCCTCGCTCTCGATCAGTATCGACGGGCGAAAACGTCTTCGATCGATGTCGCTGACACTGCTTAACTGGGACAATTTCTCTAGCGAGGCGGTCGTCAGAACATGAAGAGGGCTTGGAGCGTAACGCTTTCTGACGACCGGAAACCTGTTTTCATCACCGAGCGCCGATTGCGCGTATACGCCGACGCCGACTTGAAACCCGAAGTACTGCTCCAGCGTGACACGCAGGCGGGTGTCGTCAAGCTGCATCCAGCGCCCATCCGGAAATCCGAGCCTGGGTAGACCTCCTCCAATCCGGTCACAAGCCATAAACAATGCCGGACGCCACCGAGGCGCTTTTTCAGGGGCGGCCGGCAAGCCGGTTTCAAGATCGAACAACGCGAATTCACGGTCGCCAACAACGCCATTCGACGACGTTTCAATGCTTTCCATTAACTCGCCACCGATCGAGCTGACAGGATAGCGCCACACTTCCAGGACCTTGCCGACACACATCATGGATGTCCACCTTTCAAATAATACAGGAGATTGTTCCGGGGCCGCCCGGTGATGATGGCGCCTGACCGAATGTTTCTACCATCAGCGCGTCACTCCACATGATCGCAACGCATTCTCTATAGCCGTCTTGATAGTGTCAGGTTTCTTGGGCGAGCGGGGTGACTGCATGACGTCGGCAGGACGACTGTCTGTCTTGTCAGCACAGACATTTTCCCTGTGATCAAAAGATGTACACTCCTGCCCCTACTCCAAGGACAGCAACGATCCCGGGCCTCCGGGTGGCCTTGGTCGTCATCTTGTCGAACACATCGGCCGCAGGTCTGCATGGGATAGGAATGTACTCATGCGGGAACCACCCGGACGGGAACGGATTTGGCGGCCGGCGTCTTGCTGTCCTCGGCGTATTGCCAAAGAGGTATCAGCCCGTTGCACTCTGGAAAATAGGCAGCACAACTGCCTGCCGGTATGTCATAGTCGATGACTTCGAGGCCGCTGAGGGTTCGCACAATCCCATCGTCTACAGCCGTCGTGATCCGCGCCAGGCCGTTCTTCTTGATGCCGGCTCGCTCCCGATCGCCTGGATTCATCATCACGATCATCCGGGAATTATGGATACCGCGCAGACGGTCATCATAACCGTAAACTGTCGTGTTGAACTGGTCATTGGATCGCAACGTAATGAGACGCAGGACATCTGGGCCGCTTCCGGCTGCAAAACTCGCGCAGAGCGATTTCACGAGCTTGAAATTCGCCTTGCCGGTGTCCGTTTCCCACTGACGGTGCCTTGCCGGGACAGGGCGAGGGAAGCCCCCCGGGGTATCCAGCCGGGCGTTGTAGCCGGAAAACTGCTCCGGAAACGTCTGTTCGATCGCATCTCTGATCCGGGCATAGTTTTCGACCCATGCCTCCCACGGAACGTTTGGATTGTGATCGAGTGCAGTCTTCGCTATTTCCGCCACGATGCGCGGCTCGGAAAGCAAAGCAGGGCTTGCCGGCTGGTACTTGCCGCGTGAAGCGTGGATGCAGGTCGTGGAATCCTCCATCGAGACGATCTGGGGGCCGGATGCCTGCTCGTCAATTTCCGATCGCACCAGCGTCGGCAAAAGATAGGTCGTCTTCGCCGCAATCAGGTGGCTTCTGTTCAGCTTGGTGGCGATCTGAACGGAGAGATCAAGGCCACGCCATTTCTCCTCCATCAGTTCACGTTCGGGAATGGCGCGGACGAAGTTGCCGCCCAGGCTAACGAAGGCTTTGACATCACCGCGGATGATGGCCTCGCACGCCTCCACCGTGTTCAGCCCGTCGTTGCGTGGCGGCTCGAAGCCGTATTGCGCAGCAAGCCGGTCGAGCGGCACCAACGCCGTCTTCTCGGCGATCCCGACGGTTCGTTGCCCCTGCACATTGGAATGTCCGCGGACGGGACAGATACCTGCGCCCTGACGGCCGATATTGCCCCGCATCAGCATCAGGTTAACGAGCATCTGGACATTGCTAACCCCCAGGCGATGTTGCGTGAGGCCCATTCCATAGATCGCAATCACCGCTTTTGCCTGTGCATAGGTCTGCGTGGCCGCCTCAATCGCCGTCTTTTCCAGACCGGAGATGGCAAGAATTTCTTCCCATTGAGCCGCGCGGACCTGCGCTTCGAAAGCCTCGAAACCATGGGTGTGCTCCTCAATGAAAGGAACGTCGAGAACCCGAGTGCCTCCATTGGCCTTGGCTTGGTCGTCCCACAAGAACAGACATTTGGCCATGCCCATCATTACCGCGATGTCGCCGCCAGCGCTGACCTGATGATATTGCGTGGCAATATCCGTGGCCTTGTTGGTGATCATCTGTCCTGGACGCTGCGGATTGACAAAGGATTGCCAACCACGTTCCTTCAATGGATTGAAGACGATCACAGGCGCCCCGCGCTCCCGGACCTCCTGGAGACTGTGAAGCAGGCGCGGCGCGTTCGTGCCGACGTTCTGCCCGAAGGAGAGAATGCAGTCGGTGTGCTGATAGTCCTCCAGCAAGATGGTTCCAACCGGGGTGCCGATGCTTTGCGGCAGCGCGACCGATGTTGTTTCGTGACACATGTTGGAACTGTCGGGGAGATTGTTGTTTCCGTAGAGGCGGGCCAGCAACTGATACATGTAGGAGGTTTCAAGCGACGCGCGTCCGGATGCGTAGAACACGACAGTCTCGGGTTCATAGCTTCTAAGCTTGCGTCCGATATCGGCGAAGGCGTCCGACCAGCTTACCTCGACATAGGTGTCGCTGGCCGCATCATAGCGCATCGGATGCGTCAGTCTCCCCTCGTTTTCGAGGTCGTAATCTGCCCAACCGAGAAGTTCCGTGAGGGTATGCTGCTTGAAGAACTCCGGTGTCGTGCGCTTGGCGGTCAGATCCCAAAACGTGGCCTTTGCGCCGTTCTCGCAGAATTCCGCGAGATGCGGTTTTCCAGGTTTTGCCCATGCACAACTGGTGCACATATACCCGCCGGCCTTGTTATGGTCCTTCATCAAACCCGGGACCGTCCCAATCGCGCGCTGGCCGATAGAGTTCTTCACCAGTGAATTGACGGAGCCCCAGCCACCCGTGGGGCTGGTATATGGGGAGTATTTGACCTTGTCCTTGTCCAACGGTTCACCTCGTTGTGGGGTAGGGATTGATCGCGCGGCTGCTCCAGATCACGCGGAAATGGTGGCGCGAGACAGTTGATATGACTGCCACCAGATTGCCGGTCGCATGAAAGCGTCACACACTTGGCCGGATAAAGGACAGGCCAGCGAAAGCATCGCTCTTGACGCATTGATGATTTTGCAAATGCAGACAGCAGCAGTTTGTTCCCTGCTTTTTGGACCATTCACGCACGCATCGCGCGATATCTGTTGACGCATGGAACTCTTCCCCTCCCGCTGCGTTGTTGTTCGGGGTTTACGTGTCCTGATTTTGGGCAAGGGGATGTAAGAGGGAACTGTAGTCGTGAGCAGCGTTCTAGACCCATATTGCGGGCCCGCGCCCAACGCAGAAAATCTGCTGGTCTCATGGAATCTGGATTTCATTCTGATTGCAGCTGGGGCCTGCTTCATGGTCACCTTGTATCGACTCCGCTCAGGCCAGCACCTCTGGCAAACGCCGCTCCTTTCGATCCTATTGATGATCGCGTTCGTCTCACCACTCTGCGCCTTGTCGACGGCCCTGTTTTCCGCAAGGACGATCCATCACATTCTGGTCGGAGCCCTCGCCGCACCGCTCATTGCCGCGCTGGTTCGTCCAAAAGCGCATGCCCTGACGAAGGTGCCGGCCGAGGCTGTCTTTCTGATGCACACCACGATCTACTGGCTGTGGCATCTACCGTTCGGCTACGAATTTGCTCTCTCGGGTCCTGCGCAATACTGGTTGATGCAAGGCACTTTTATGGTGGCGTCGGTCTGGCTCTGGTGTCTGCTTCTCTCGAACCGGGTGAGAGCGGCGGTGCAAAAGTCGGCCACGGTAGCGGCGGAATAGTCCGGCTGCGGGCGGAGTAAAATCCGGCCACCTATTTCTCTTCTGCGACGAATGCAGGAGGGCTTGGGGATCTACACCGTGGA
>NZ_LSRP01000071.1 GCF_001885585.1 Pararhizobium antarcticum | reverse complement strand
TTCAGAAAATCGACGCGCACGCATGAGACCCCCGCTCGGGCTACGCCCTCCCGGACGTCTCATGCGTGCGCCACAAGTGGCCTGGTTTTGCTCCGCCGCCTGGCCGGATTTTACTCCGGCGTTGACACCGATCATCCGCTTTGACGAAATGTCAGGTTTCATGAATTTTCCAACCAGAAATGCGGCCAATGCGCTTTCCGCAATGGGCTTGTCGTAGAAATAGCCCTGCACCTGATCGCATTGCAGATCGACCATGGCAGCGGCTTGTTCTTTCGTTTCAACGCCTTCGACTGTCACGCTCATGGCCATGGAGTGTCCCAGCATGATGATCGTCCGCAGGATATTGAAGGCCTCCGTTGTTCGTTCCTTTGACGTCACGAGGAAGGATTTGTCGATTTTGATTTTATCGAACGGAAACCGCCACAGGTAGGACAGGCTTGAATAGCCTGTACCAAAGTCGTCCATGGCAATCGAAACACCCAGGGCCTTTAGGCGGCGCAGATCGCGCATGACGATGCTTGATTCGTCGAGGAGAGCGGTTTCCGTAATCTCTACCTGGAGCCGCGCCGGCGGAAGCCCTGTCTCCTGCAGGGCCGACACGATCATGTCGACGACATCGCCTCGATGCAGTTGCAGTGGAGAGAAGTTGACGGCAAGAACAACATCCTCAGGCCAGGTGACAGCCGCGGCGCAGGCGCGCTGCAAGACCCAGTTTCCAATATCCTAATCAGCCCAAGCTTTTCCGCGACCGGGATGAACAAGACCGGAGAGACGGGATCCCCGTGTGCGTTGCGAAGCCGGAGCAAGGCCTCAAAGCAGGTGATTTTCGTCCCCGTCACGTCATATTGCGGCTGGTAGGCAAGAGAAAACAACTTCTGCTCGGTAGCGGATCGCACGAGACGTTCAAGCGACAGGCGCTGCTTCTGCGCCAGTTCCATGTCTATCGAAAAAATACAGGCGCGATCCTTGCCCTCCAGCTTTGATGCATGCAGCGCAATATCGGCAGCCTGCATCAGACGAGGCTCATCGTTTCCGTGGGTCATGGCAATTGCACTGCCGACAGAGGCGCTGAGCTGGATCATATGTCCGTCGAAGCTAACGGGCGCGTGAAGCTGTTGAATGATGCGCTCCGCATAGGCATTCACGGATTGCGGGTCCTGCGCGTCGGGTTGAAGAATGACAAATTCGTCGCCACCGCTGCGACCGACGCTGCCATCGGCGCCGGCAAGGGCGACAAGTCTCAAGGCCATGGTCTTGATCAGATGATCACCGACATGGTGTCCATAGGCATCATTGATCGCCTTGAATCCGTCCAGATCCGCTTTGTGAAGTGCAAAGCGTGCTTTCCGGACGTTTAAAAACGCCTCATCCACGATGCTGGAAAAGGCTTGGCGGTTCTTCAGTTTCGTCATTTCATCATGATCAGCAAGAAATACGATCGTCTCGTCGAGGGTCGTGAGGACGGTTCTGAAAACGCCGTTGGCCAGAAAGACGGCTGCGGCCGCCACAGCAACGACAACGCCAAGAGCCCCGTAAAGCCTGGACTGAAAGCCCTCGATCCGCTGGACAAGAAGCGCATCCAGTTGAATGATCGCCCCCTGGAAGAGAGCCGACAGGCCCTCCTCCAACTCCGCCTTCAGTGCGGCTCCATCGGCAGCCTCAGTCAATCGCATGCGGTCCGGATGCGCAAAAAAATTCAACTTCTGGCTGAGTGTCTCCAGACGCTCGCGCAACTCGACCGTCATGCCTCCGGGGATGCTGGCTCGGAGGGACGCGGCATAGGCTGCATTGAGGGATTTAACCGCGTCTCTCAAACGAACCGCCTCGATCAGGATTCGGGTTGAGATGGCATTGGCGTCGCCGCCCTGTTCGTCGCCGTCGTCACGGGCTGATTGCAATTTCTGCATCGCCAACAGGATGACAGGAATTCTGATCAGGACGGCATCCATAAGATAATAGCTATCAAGATCCGGGTCGAGGATCAGATTGGACTGGTCTCCGATACGTGTAATCAGCGCTTGAACAGAATCGCTCATCGCAGCCTGATCTGCCGCTGGATCCACTAATGTGAGCGCAACCGCATCGGAAAGTGTTTCGGAAGCAAAGACCGCATCGAAATTTCCGCGTTCCCCAAGAAAAGCGGCGCCCGTGTTGGCGCCCGGTAATCTCTCTGTCGTTTTGCAACAGTCAAACAGGGGAACGACAATCTTGAGATAGGCGACACCCAAACGCTCACGTTCTGCAAAGGCAATATCCTTCCGGCTTTGGCTGATGAACAGCCATCCCAACAGGAGGATCGGGACCAGCAGGAGTGCAATCACTGAGACGAAACGTATTCGCTTATCCTGGCTTTTCATGTCGAAACCTTGCGGCGAAATTGAGCAAATTGACCGGACAAGATGCGTTTCCACCGATGCTGGCCTGCCATCCACCCGGCGGCCATGACGCTTCCAGAACGTGCAGACAGGCGTGAACGCGCCTCGGTGTCTTGGCGTTGCCCATGGCGTGTTGCGATGTGAACGACGGCGTGTAGATGCAAGGCCTGCACGGAACTCGCGAAAAAGAGTCCGGTGTTGATTCTCATTGTCGATCCGAAACCGGCTTCATGACGGAGCGACTAACCCATCTTTTCGGACTGGCCAAATTTGACGGATAGATGTTTATAAGTCTTTAAGAATATAGCAAGAATAGCAAATTGTTGCTGGAAGTAGCCTGGATTGGCAGGCTGTAAATGAGAGTTGCTGCATTCAATCTGGCAGTCCGCCTGACACAAGCTATATTGCCTAGTGGCATCCGGCCAATATCGAGATGAAGGGGGGAAGGATGGACAAACAGCCAGAACTGGAACTGCGGACAAATGGCTCTGAACACGTCGTGCTCGCATCAAGCCCCTATCGATGGCAGGGCCTGACCCTCAATCACGGCTCTGTTCAAGACGAAACTGGCTACGAGTTTTCCTGGAAAGGAGACACGCACTATCTGGCCATTCATGACCTGGTCTTGCGCGACGGGGAGATATCCGTTGATGGCGAAAAGGCGGTGCCCGGCGGCGATCTGCGCGACAGGCTGACCTATCTTCCCAAGGCATCGTCAGCCGTCGGATGGGCCCTCCCGCGCAAACGCGACAACAGCTTTACAACGCTTTTCTTCGAGCCAGACATACTTTCAGACGAACTGGAGCGCGGGTTCATCCCCATGAGCAGCCGTCCACTCGTCTATTTCGAAAGTGCCGCACTCAGATCGACGATGGACAAGCTCCGTCGCATCATAGCCTCAGGTCGAGAAACGGATTCCACATACACAGAAACGCTCTGCCTGCTGGCCGCGATGGAAATGTCGCATGCATTGGCTGGCGAGAAGTCAATCGACATCCCGTCATCCGGCACACTGTCGCTGCGCCACCGCAATCTTCTGACCGATTTTATCGAGGAAAATCTGGGCGCCCAGATCTCCCTCTCTCACCTCGCAGAATTGACGGGTCTCAGTCGATTCCATTTCTCGAGAGCCTTCAAGAAGAGCTTCGGCACGCCACCACACAGATACATCGCGCTGAGACGCATCACAGTTGCCAAGAGCATGCTCGCCTCAAGCGATGCATCGGTCAGCACGGTCGGCAACGCGGTCGGATTTTCAGCTGCAGCACACTTCATTCGGGTCTTCAAAGAGATAGAAGGGCGAACGCCAGGAGAGTTTCGCAGAAACGCAGAGTGACGACGACTGAACGGCTCCGTCGACGCGGTCGCGCGCATGAAGCCTCCCGGAAACATGTATTCCGCTGCATCATACGGCGCTGCGGCGGCCCCTATGAGACGCTGATGCACGTCTTCCTGGAAGCCTGATTTTGAGCGCTGCAAACTCGCCCCGGAGGTTAAAACGATACCTCCGGAGCGTCTGTCCTGGTTTTCTCTATCAAGTCGCGCAGCAGGCCTTTGCGCCACCTGCGTCGAGCGACTGTGGCTCGCGGTTGTCGTGGCTCCGCATGTTCTTTCCGGCGGGCAGGTTCATGGCGATATTGCCCGCGAAGAAGCCGTTCGGCTTCAGGGTGAAGCCTGCATATTCGACCGGCATGATCGGAAAATCTTCCGGCTTGCAGACATGGGTGTGGCCGAAGGAATGCCATAGAACCACATCCGCATTTTCGATCGGGCGGTTCTGGGCGACATATTTTGGCAGTCCGTCGCCACCGGCATGGACGTTCGGATAGTCGCCTGAGGCATATTTTTCCGCCGGATCGAACGCCGTGACCCAGATGTGCTTCTTGGCGAAGCCGCCGCGCTGGGCAACCGTCGAGCCTTCCTGTGCCAGCATCAGCGGGCTCGGCATGACGATCATCTTGTAGCCCGGAGCCTTGCCGACCGTGTTCGTCTCGTTCGGGTTCTGAACTTTCCAGTAACGGCCGGTCTCGCCACTGGCGATGGCAGGTGAATCGAGCTCGCGCTTCAGCACCTTCGTCTTCGTGTCGAACACATTGCCATAGGGGTTGTCGTCGCCCCAGGGGCGCGGCACGAATTCATGTTCGGTCACGGTATTGCCGCCGCCGTCGACATCCATGTGCAGGCGCGCGTTGAAGAAATGCTGATGGGTCGGACCGCCGAGATTGTCGTCGACCATGCCGCCCCACGGGTAGGTTTCGCCCGATGCCACGGCGGCCGTCTGGATGATGCCGGTCAGCTTGGCCTCGAGCTGGATCGTGCCGTCCTGGTAGAGATACCAGTAGAAACCGTAGTCGTAATTGCCGACGGTTGCGAAGAACGAGATCACCAGCCGGCGCGAGCGGCGGACCTCGAAGATGCCATTGCGGAACTCATAGTGTTTCCACATGATGCCGTAGTCTTCCTCATGCATGCAGATGGCGTTTTTCATCACCATCGGCTGGCCGAAATCATCGGCCGAGGGCACGTCGAAATAATGGATGTGGCCAAGACAATCGCAACCCAGCTCCAAGCAGTTTGCCAGCCGGCCGAGGCCGTATTCGCCGGCGTCGAACGCACTCTTCCAGTAATGGTTGGCGGTCGGGTCCGCATAGGGCACGACCATTTCCGTCACCGAGGCGCGGAACACGATCGGGCGCAACTTGCCGCCATCCTTGATGCCGAGCTCATGCAGCACAAGACCCTCGCGCGGGGTGAAGCCAACCCGGAACGACCAGTTCTGCCATTCGACATTCCAGCCATCGACGCTAAAGCTCGGTCCTTCCGGCTGCACGATATCAAGCGGCTTCACATCCGAGCGAACGTCGGGATAGGCCTCTTGGCCGTAATTGCGTTTTTTCTTCGGGACCGGAATGATCTTCTCGTCATCGACGAGATCGACGACCTGGTTCTTGACCAGATCGACGACGGCAACCACGCCCTCGATCGGGTGTGCATAGCCATTGTCGCGCTCGTCGCCCCGCCAGTAGGATACGGCGCGAACGATGCGCTGGCCCTTCTCGAAATCATGGCCGAAATAGCCCGACGAAAACGGATCGATCTGGACGAGCGCAATATCCTCGTCGGTGATGCCGCGCTTCTTGACGGCAGCAATCCAGCGCGGGTCGGCTTTGACAGTGCCCTCGACGGTTTCGAACTCGCAGAGCATGACCGGCGGCTGGCCGTAGGGCAGGCTGTCCAGCGGCAGGCGCACATGGCTGGACACGATCCTTGCGCTCAGGTCGACAATCGACTCATGCGTTTCGCCCGTCGTAATATCGATCGAGAGCACGAAGGCCAGACGAGGCAATGGCGCCCCAAGACGATAGGCGGCGAGATCGGCTTTGACCGGCTCTTCCAGCCGGATGATCGGAAAGCGTATGGTATCGGCGAGATGCCTGGCATCCTTCAGAAGGGCGACAGCCTCGGCAATTTCCCTGAGGGTCAGCGGATCGAGGGGATGAGACTTGATTTCTACGATGGCGTCCATGGCGGACCTCCTCTTTGACTGTCGCGAGTGAACGCGGTTTGTGGTGGGCGGCGCTGTCATGCGCCGCCATCGTGCGCGCTTCAGCTGAGCGTGGTGCAGATGTCACTGAACGACATCTGATCGCCGTGAATGCAGAAAAGGGAGCACAGCCGATGGGTGTCTGCGGCCACTGCAAGGCTTGCCACGGTCAGCACAGCAAGGGTGAGCAGCAGCAATTGGTCGGACAGCGGAATGCGGTGAGAGGCGGTCATTCGAACGCGCTTCCGAGCGAAGCATAAAGCGCAGGCTTCGATTTCTTCACCTGCATCGCAAAGGCCGCGCCCGAAAGGCCGATCAGCGCGACGAGATAGGGGAAGGATTTGACGATCAGGCTCTCGCTGCCCGACAGCAGAGGAAGGTTGGAAATGACCAGCAGGAGTGACACCACCAGACCGACAAGCGAAAGGACCGGCGCAATCATGGTGGTCCAGACGCCATAGCGAATGCTGCTTGTCTTGCGGAAGTACATGACGATCGCGATGCAGACCAGAATCTGGACGGCCAGAATGCCGATGACCGCAAGGGTCGCCATCCACGAGAAGACCACGGTGTAGGGGTCGGCACCCGAAACGATGAACAGCGCAAGGACGATGGCCGCAATCGCACTCTGGGCAAGGCCGGCGACATGGGGCGAACCGTGCTTGGGATGGACCGAGCCGAGCGCCTTGAAAGCCAGCCCTTCACGTCCGAGCGCGAAGAAGTAGCGGTTGATGGTGTTGTGGAAGGACAGAACGCAGGCAAACAGGCTGGTGATCAAAAGCACGTTCATGATCTGGCTTGCCCAGCTGCCGAGCACGGCGTCCGAAGCGGTGAAATAGAAGGTTTCCAGTCCGGCAGCGGCGACCGGCTGAACGTTTGTCGGACCATAATACTGCACGATTGCCCAGGTGGAGAAGGCATAGAACACGGTGATCAGAAGCACGGCGATATAGGTCGCGCGGGGAATGGTCTTTTCCGGATTTTCGGCTTCCTCGCCAAAAATCGCGGTTGCCTCAAAGCCGATGAAAGAGCCGACGACAAAAACCAGCGCCACGCCGAGGCCCGGCGCAAAAACCGTCGATGGTGCAAAAGATGTCACGCCGAAACCTTCCGGGCCGCCGCCCATGAACAGGATGCCGACATCGAGCAGCAACAGAATGGCGATCTCGGCAATCATGCAGACGCCGAGGATCGCTCCGGAAAATGCGATGTTGCGCTGGCCGCAGATCATCACGACCACCAGCGCTGCAAAAGCCCAGGCCCACCAGGGCAAATCAAGTCCGAAGGGGGCGATCGCTCCCGCCATGAACACACCGAACAGGCCGTAAATGGCGATTTGCACGGCGGAATAGGTCACAAGCGCCATCATCGCGCCGCCAACGCCGGCGGGTTTGCCGATGCCATGGGTGATATAGGTATAGAACGCGCCGGCGCCGCCGACATGGCGGCTCATGGCCGTGAAGCCGACCGAAAACAGCAGGTACATGATGCCGGCGAGCACGAAGGCGCCGGGTACGCCTGCGCCATTGCCAAAGGCAAAGGCGGCGGGTGTCGAGCCGACCACGGCTGTCAGCGGCGCTGCTGCCGCGACGACGAAAAACACGATATGCGCGAGACCGACGGAATTTTTGGCCAGCCGGCCGGATGGCGCGGCTGCACCCTCTTTGATTGTCATTTGGAACCCCTTTTGCTTTTTAATTAGCGGCAAGGCTATGCTTGACAGAGATCAAACGAAATTGCTTTATACGCCACATTTCCGATAAAACGCGCCAGATATGCCTATAATTTAGGCGCCTTTGTCAAATGCCTTGGGGAAAGCATATCGTGTCCAGCGTATCGGCCATCCGCGCCTCTGTCCTCATTCCGATCATCGCCCACATGGAGAAGACCGGCCTGCAGACCGATGCGCTGCTGGCAAGGCATGGCATAATGCGGTCACAGATTGCCAACCCCTATGCGATGGTGCCTCTGACAGCCTACGTCTCGTTCTTCGAAGAGGCGTCCCGGATGAGCAACTCCACGAATCTGGGGGCATTGCTCGGCACGACGGTGACGCCCGGCGACCTTGGACCGACCGGCGTCCTGTTCAATATCTCCCCCACCATCCTTGACGCCATGCGCAGGGTGACGCGCTATATTTCCGCCATACAGGGCGCGACGTCGAACGGGCTTTGGCAGGAGGGCGATGACTATGTTTGGAGCTATCAGATCTCCTCGTCGAAGCTCTGGCCAAGAAGGCAGGACAGCGAGTTCACGCTATCGGTCTGTTGTCAGCTGATCCGTCTCGGCTTCTCAAGGACTTGGCGGCCGCAGGAGGTCCATTTCGAGCACCCGGCGCCGCGCGATACGACGATACTGGAGAAAATCTTCCGGGCACCGCTGAAATTCGCCCAGCCAAGCAATCGGCTCATCATGGCAGGCCCAGAAGCAGAGCGCAGTTACCGATCCGAGGATCCGGCTCTGGTTGCCGTCCTTGAACACCATATCGCCGAACTCGCCGAGAAAACAAACGCCACGGAATCCATGCGGGAACGCGTCAGTACCCTGATCAGCATCCATCTCGGCTACAGGAAAATCACGATCGCCGGCATGGCTGCTGATCTCGGCATGGCACCCCGCACGCTGCAACGCCGACTGCAGGAAGAAAACACCTCGCTTCGCGACATGGTCGAGCGGCACCGCCGCGAGCTTGCTCAAAAGCAGCTCACCGGCAATGTCGACAAAGGCAGGATCTCGGAGAGTCTGGGCTATGCAGACTCGACCGTCTTCTGGCGAGCCCGTCAGCGGTGGGGGCGGCACGATGGCTAGGGGCTGGCCTGGACAAGCCCCTTCGAGGCGCTGACTGTGCCCGATGGGATCAAGAGCATGCCTGTGATCGATGGGCGCACCATCGACACGCAGACCGCGATGGTCAATAGGATTTTGCCCTCACCGGGGTGAGGCCACCGGCCGCGGGCGGGATAGGCATCGGCCGCACCAGGATGTTATGAAGCCCGATGAGAGGGATATGATCGAAACCATGAACATTGCCGCCGTGACGATACCGATGCACCTCCAGGCGGACATCATTGCGGGAACAGACGAAATGCCGATCGTCAGACTGGAGGACGGATCCACCGTCCAGCTCAATGCCTCGTCGGCCATCGCTCTGGACTTCACCGAAACGCGACGCGCTGTTCGGCTGCTGCGCGGTCAGGCCTATTTCGAAGTCGCCAATCGCCGCGTGAGCGGTACGATCAACGCTGCCGATACCGACGCTGCACTCTCCTTCTTGAAAGAGGCGCTTGGCGTAAAGACAGACCGGATCGGCCCGCTCATCGTCATCCGGCGCTGAGGTTCAAAAAGACCTCGAGCGTGATCCGGGGCGATCCCAAAGCGGCAGAACCATTTGCGGCCATCAGCCGCGTTGACGCTGGAAAGATTGGCTTTGGTGCGCTGTCTGTCATCAGGATGGCATCATTCTTGAAATTTCGGCACAGCCGGGGCCTGCAACACACAGAATACTCGCCGAAATCGGCATCAGCCAGCCGCTTTCAGTTTACAACTCCGAGCGCGCCCGAAACGAAAACCTGACGCCCAAAAGCGCGAAGAGGGCGATGCCCCGCAGGTCGTCGCTGACACCTCGTGTCCGCATAGGCCTCAAAACCGCCGGAATATCCTGGCCACCCACATTCTCAGGCAAACCGAGCCTGCAAGCTTACAAGCGGCGCGAGACCGCGCCTGGCCGCAGCCAGGCACCCCGTCACATTACAGAACCAGACGTGCAGATCGAGGACATCATCATGTCGTTTGCCATGGCCGAATGATCGCCGGTGATACAGCAGAGGCCCGGCGTCAGCGCGAGAATGAGAAACCCTGTCGCACTTGTGCCGAGGATGCGGCTCATCCATCCTTTGCTGGCCGCCGCTTCCACAGGCGCCTCTTCCGCAGGCGCCTCGACGGCGACAGGGGTGCCGACAACCGCGCCGAATTTCGCAAAGAAATCGCCTGCCAGTTTCTTCGCCGTGCTGTCGATCAGCCTGCTGCCCATCTGCGCCAGCTTGCCGCCGATTTCGGCAGTGACCGTATAGTTCAGGATCGTCGCGTCGCCATCCGGTTCGAGCGTGACCTTGGCGCCCCCCTTGGCAAAGCCGGCCATGCCGCCCGAGCCCTCGCCGGAGATGGTATAGCCGTTGGGCGGATCCAGGTCCGACAGGGTGACATTGCCGGCAAAACTCGCCTTGACCGGCCCGATGCGCAGCGTCACCTTGGCGACCATCTCGGTATCGGACGTCTTTTCAATCGACTCGCAGCCGGGTATGCACTGGCGCAAGATGTCGACATCGTTCAGGCCAGCAAAAACCGTTTCACGCGATGCCTCGATGCGTTGTGATCCATTCATGTCCATGACTGTTCTCCCCTTATGTGTTTCTTTGGCCGCGCCGCCGGATCTCGATCATTTCCGCCACGATCGAGAAGGCAATTTCATCCGGTGTGATTGAGCCGAGGTCGAGACCTGCCGGCGAGCGCATGTCGTCCATCGCCCTGGCGTCGAGCCCGGTAGCTTCCAGATCGCGTCTCAGCGCCGCAAATTTCTTGCGCGAGCCGACAAAGCCGGTGTAGCGGCTGTTTGCGCCGAGAACCGCCTTCAAAGCCGCGCCGTCGCCGCGCCCCTGGGTCGCAATGACGATGAAGCCGTGCTGCGCGCCGTCGGTCGGCAGGTCGAAACCATCGACCATCCGGTCTGCGCTGCCAAAGGCTGCATGATCAGCGAGCGGCGCACAGACCGTGACAAAAAACCCCATGCGCCTTGCGATATCGGCAAGCGCCGCGGCGACCGGTGACGCACCAAGAACGGCCAAATGCGGGCGCGGCAGGACGGGTTCGACGAACACATCCATCGTGCCCTGGCTCGGGCACATATTGCGGGCGTAGGATACGCCGTCCCTGACGTCGCCGGGCTTGACCTGCTGCACATCGAGCAGGTCTTCCGGCTGAATGCTGATCAGCCGCGGCTGGCCGTCGCGGATCGCTTCACTGGCCGCCTTCAGAACGGCACCACGGGCGCAACCGCCGCCGATCCAGCCGGCCGAAATGCTCCCATCGGCCAGAACGACGGCCTTGGCGCCGGCCTTGGCGGCCGTGACGGAGACGGTGCGGACCACCGTTGCAATCGCAAAGGGTTCGCCACGCGCCTTGGTTTGACTGACCAGATCGAGAATATCGGAGGTGTCCTGCATGGTCAGATCCTCGCCAGATAGGGTTCGAGCGCCTTCAGGCTCTCCAGGTTATGAGCCGGCGCGAACAGATCGATGAACGGAAGTGCTGCCTTCATGCCTGCTGCCTCCGGGGCATAATCCTGCCAGCCGATCATCGGGTTCAGCCAGGCGATCCGCCGGCACCGGCGCCGCAACGCCCGCATCTCGTCGCCCAGCCGCTCGGCCGGCCCCGTGTCGTAGCCGTCCGAGACGATCATCACGCAGGTGCGCGAATGGATGCAGCGTTTCGCATGCCATCGGTTAAAGGTTGCAAGGCTGTCGCCGATGCGGGTACCGCCGCCGGTGCCCTGCCCCATCAGCGCCATGCGCTCCACGGCCCGCTGGGGATCGCGCTCCCGAAGCGCCGGCGAGATATGAACGAGCCGCGTGTGAAAGAGGAACGCCTCCGCTTCCCGGAAGGCGTCCAGCACGCCATGCATGAAGCGCAGGAACACTGCCGAATAGAGGCTCATCGATCCGGAACCATCGAGAAGCACGACCAGCCGCAGCGGCTTTTCCCGGCGCTTCCGGAACACCAGTTGCATCGGCGTGCCGCCATTGGCAATGCTCTTGTGGATGGTGCGCCGCAGATCGAGCCTCTGGCCACGCGGCCGCGCCCGCATCCGCCGCGTCATCCGTGCGCGCATGGCAAGCGCCAGGCGCTCCGCCAGACGATGGGCCTCGGCGAGATCGTCCGGATGCGTCAGGTGCCGGAAGTCGGTTTTTCCGATGAACTCGGCGCGCGACGCACCCTCGCGACGGGTTTCACCCGCCTCGACCGCGTCTTCCCCCTCACCGCGCTGGACATGGTCGGCATTGTCCTGATTTCCCAGTCCTCGCGCACCGGATGCGGCGGCCTGCACACCGTCAGGCGCCTTTTGCGGCGCGCCCGACATCCGCGTCGCGGATTTCATCCCGCGCCTCAGCCAGAAGGCATCGAAAATCTCATCGAACATCGTCCAGTCGGAGTGCCGGCTGCAGAAGAGCGATCTGAGTGCCGGACGGAACCGCGACGGACTGCTTGCACTGTCCCCGCTCATCACCGTCAGCGCGTCGCGATATTCCGCGAGACCGACGACAAAACCATTGTCGCGCAGCGTTGCTGCAAAGCCCGCCAGCTTGGCCCGCATCGACTCGCCCAGGTCAGGCTCGGTCTTTCGCAATGCGCTCATCTCACGCCACCTTTCCGAGCAGCCGCTCGGTGACCTGACGCGTCATGCGCGCCTTGTCCTCGGCCGTCTTGATCAGGCATATCATCGTGTCGTGAACCGCTTCGGGCTCGTCCTGCAGGTGCCGGATATCGAGGCCGGCAAGCGTTGCGGCCCAGTCGAGCGTTTCGGCGACGCCCGGCGTCTTGCGCAGATCTTCCTTGCGGATGAGGCCGACCATGGAAGCGATCTGCAGCGCCAGCGCCGCATCGATGCCTGGCAGTCTCGACAGGATGATCCGCGCCTCGCGGTCGACATCGGGAAAATCGACGTAGTGGTAGAGGCACCGCCGCCGCAGCGCGTCGGACAATTCGCGGGTACCATTGCTCGTCAGGATGACCCTCGGAATGGTCGTCGCCGTGATCGTTCCGAGTTCCGGTATCGACACCTGGAAATCCGACAGGAGTTCCAGCAGAAAGGCCTCGAACTCCTCGTCTGCCCGATCGACCTCATCGATCAGGAGAACCGGTGCCTTTGTCTGCCGGATGGCGGCCAGAAGTGGCCGTTCCAGCAGATATTTCTGCGAAAATATATGCTCCTCGACGGCATTGGCATCCGATCCCTCGCGGGCCTTGATGGCAAGCAGTTGCCTTTGGTAATTCCATTCGTACAGGGCCGCGCTCTGGTCGAGGCCCTCGTAACATTGCAGCCGGATAAGCTGTGTTTCATGCGCCAGCGCCAGCGCCCGTGCGACCTCGGTCTTGCCAACACCTGCCTCGCCTTCCAGAAGCAGCGGCCGCGACAGGCTGTCCATCAGCCAGAGCGCGGTCGCCAGGTCGCGATCGGGCACATACCCGACCGCGGCCATCTGAGCGGCAATCCTCTCCTGTGGAAGTTTCACTGCCATCGACTGATCCGGCCTTACCCGTGCAACCCGAGACGTTCGCCGACCTTCCACAGCCGCCACGCGTCATGCGGCATCTGGATATGGCCGGCATCGAGGAAGGCATATGCGTCGTTGACCGCATTGGAGAAACACGGCACGCCGCCGACATGCGGGCTTTCGCCGACGCCCTTGGCGCCGATCGGATGGTGCGGCGATGGCGTCACGGTGAAGTCCGTTTCCCACTTTGGCGTCTCGACGGCGGTCGGCAGGAAGAAGTCCATAAACGACGCCCCCATGACATTGCCCATCTCGTCGTAGCGGATCTCCTGGCCCATGGCGCAGGCGAAGGCCTCCGTCAGCCCGCCATGCACTTGCCCCTCGATGATCATCGGATTGATGCGCGTGCCGCAATCGTCCAGCGCGTAGAAGCGCCGCGTCTTGGCAACGCCCGTATCGACGTCGATATCCATGACGCAGAAATAGGCGCCGAAAGGGTAGGTCATGTTCGGCGGCTCGTAATAATTGACCGCCTCCAGGCCCGGCTCAAGGTTCGGCGGCGGCGCATTATAGGCCGACCAGGCGATCTCCTTCATCGTCTTGAACTTCTCCGGCAGGCCTTTGACGCGGAACCGGTCGATATCCCATTCCAGGTCGCCCTCATGCACTTCGAGCATATGGGCGGCGATCATCTGCGCCTTGGCCTTGATCTTGCGGGCGGCGACGGCCGTGGCAGCGCCGGCGACCGGGGTCGAGCGCGAGCCGTAGGTGCCGAGACCATAGGGGGCGGTATCGGTATTGCCCTCCTCGATCATGATGTCGTCGGCGGGAATGCCGAGCTCGGTGGCGATGATCTGGGCGTAGGTGGTCTCATGCCCCTGCCCCTGGCTCTTGGTACCCATCCGGGCAATCACGGAGCCGGTCGGATGGATACGGATTTCGGCAGAATCGAACATCGCGATGCCGAGGATGTCGCAATTCTTGGCCGGTCCTGCACCGACAATTTCGGTGAAGAAGGAAATGCCGACGCCCATCAGCTCGCGCGTTTCGCCGCGCTTGAAAGCCTCGCGTTTCTCCGCCTGCTCCGCCCGCAACGATGTGTAGCCGATGGCGTCCATCGCCTTCTTCATGGCCGTGTGATAGTCGCCGCTGTCATATTCCCAGCCGAGCGCCGAATGGTAGGGAAACTGCTCGGCCTTGATGAAGTTCTTGATCCGCAACTCGGCGGCATCCATGCCGAGTTTCTGGGCCAGCACTTCGATGGCACGCTCGATGGCAAACACCGCCTCCGTCACCCGGAAGGAGCAACGATAGGCCACTCCGCCGGGAGCCTTGTTGGTATAGACCCCATCGACAGCCAGATACGCGACCGGGATGTCATAGGAGCCGGTGCAGATGTTCATGAAGCCGGCCGGCCACTTGGACGGGTCGGCGCAGGCATCGAAGGCGCCGTGATCGGCCAGCACATGCACGCGCATGCCGATGATCTTGCCCTCTTTCGTTGCGGCCAGTTCCGTGGTCATGTGATAGTCGCGGGCAAAGGACGTCGTGGAGAGGTTCTCCATCCGATCCTCGACCCATTTGACCGGCACGCCCAGCACGATCGAGCCGACGACGGAGCAGACATAGCCTGCATAGGCACCGACCTTGTTGCCGAAACCACCGCCGATATCGGGCGCAATCACATGGATCTTGTGTTCGGGCAGGCCCGAGATCAGCGAGACGACGGTGCGGATGACATGCGGCGCCTGGAACGTGCCCCAGAGCGTCAGTTCGCCCTTGACCTTGTCGAACGATGCCAGCGACTGGCAGGTCTCCAGCGGCGACGGATGCGTCCGGTGGTCGACCAGCATTTCCTTGATCGTCACGTCGGCATTGGCAAAAACGTCGTCGGTCGCTTGTCTGTCGCCGATCTGCCATTCGAAGATGTGGTTGGGGTGTTTGCGCGGCCCGTGGGCGCCCACCATCTTGTCCTGGATGTCTTCGCGCAGGATCGGCGCATCCGGCAGCATCGACTTGAACGGATCGACGATGCAGGGCAGCGCTTCATAGACCACATCCACGAGTTCGGTCGCATCCGAAGCGATATACCGATCCTCGGCAATGACGAAGGCCACTTCCTGGTTCTGGAACAGCACCTTGTGCTCGGCCAGCACCGCCTGGACGTCGCCGGCCAGCGTCGGCATGTAGTGCAGGCCAAGCGGCTTGAGGTCGGCCGCCGTCAACACCGCGATCACCCCTGGCAGCGCCTTGGCGCGCGACGTATCGATGCTCACGATGCGCGCATGCGCATGCGGCGAGCGGACGAAATCGCCAAACAGCATGCCCGGCAGCTTCAGGTCGTCGACATAGGAGCCCTTGCCCTGCGTGAAGCGGATGTCCTCGACCCGCTTGCGCTTGCAACCCATGCCCTGCAGCTTTTCGGTGCGCTCGGCGCGATCGATGTCGATCTTGACTTGCTCGTTCATTCCGCGGCCTCCTGATACGGCGTCCCGTTGATCTTGGCCGCCGCATACTGGATGGCCTTGACGATGTTCACGTAGCCCGTGCAACGACAGAGATTGCCGGCAATGCCGTGGCGGATTTCATCCTCGGTCGGATCGGCGTTCTCCTGAAGCAGACGATGGGCGCGCAAGATCATGCCCGGCGTGCAATATCCGCATTGCAGTCCGTGCATCATGCGGAAGCCTTCCTGCAGGGCACTGAGCGTTCCGTCGGCATTGGCGACACCCTCGATCGTCGTGATCGCGGCGCCATTGGCCTGCACCGCGAAGGTCATGCAGCTCTTCACCGACATCTCGTCCATATCGACGGTGCAGGCGCCACAATGGCCCGTGTCGCAGCCGATATGGGCGCCGGTCAGGTTCTGCTGCTCGCGCAGGAAGTGGATCAGGAGGGTGCGCGGCTCGACGAGAGCCTCGACAGCCTTGCCATTGATGGTGACTTTGATATGCGATTTTGTCATTGTTTCCCCCCTCAGACCGTGGCGCGGACGCGAGCCCGCTCAAGCGCGCGGCGCAGCATGATACCGGCCATCTTGGTGCGGTATTCGGCAGGCCCGCGCATGTCGGACGCCGGATTGGTGATCGCTTCGGCTGCAGCAACAGCCGCGTTCACGGTCGCAGCATCAAGCGTGCTGCCAACCAGAATCCGGCCGGCCTCGGCCGCCCAGAGCGGCGTTTCCGATACGTTGGTGAGGCCGATCGAGGCGCTGGTGCAGGTGCCGGCCGCCATGGTGATGACAACAGCCGCCGCCGCAGTCGCATAGTCTCCGACCTTGCGCTTGAGTTTCTCATAGCCATAGCCATGACCCGCTGGCGGGACCGGAATGCGAATTTCGGTAAGGATTTCGCCTGGCGCCAGAGCGGTCTCGTAGGCACCGAGATAGAAATCCCGCGCCGAGACTTCACGGTGGCCGCCGGTGCCGGTGAGCTGATAGCTGGCCCCGAGACACTGCATAAGAGCCGGCATATCATTGCCCGGATCACCATTGGCGCAATTGCCGCCGATCGTTCCCTTGTAGCGGATCTGCGGATCGGCGATGACGAGGGCGGTCTCGCGCAGAATCGGAACGAGATCTGTGAGCAAGGTGCTGTTGATGACCGCATGTTGCGTGGTCATCGCGCCGATGACGACGTGATCGCCCACATGCTCCAGACGACGCAGTCCCTCAATGGCCGCAAGATCGACCAGATGCTCGGGCGCCGAAAGCCGCGTCTTCATCAGCGGTATCAGACTGTGACCGCCGGCGAGCGGTCGCGCATCCTCGCCCAGTTGCAGCAAAAGCGCGACAGCACTTTCGACCGTCGTCGGCCGGTGGTAATCGAATGTTCCTGGTATCATCCGTCGCTCCTCCCAAAGCTTCGTCTCGAACAGCAGAGACCGACCCTCCCGGCCCCCATGTTTCCTGTGTGCAGCAGGCGATGATTGTTCCCGCTAGACAACGGCAAGCACACCAAACGCCCGGATTTGCACGAAATGCAAAGCCATGCGCACGAAATGCGGCAGGAGAGCTGACCTAACTTTCGGCAGGAGATCCGCTGTTCGTGGCTTCCTTGTAGGTGGCCAGTTCAGAGCGAAAGGCAGCCAGCCTCGACCGGCTGATAGGCACCGTGCGCCTGACAGGCGTATCGAGTTCGACCACGCCTGAATCCCCGGCTTTCTTGATGCGGACAACGAAGGAGAGGTTGACGATATAGCTGCGATGGATGCGGGGAAACAACGCCTCGGGCAGGCGTGCCGCGATGTCGGAGATGGAAAGAGGACAGAAGAGGTCGTCACGACCATTGAAGATATAGGTGTAATGCGCGTTGGAATGAACCGACGCGATGTCGTCAGCGGCGATGTGAAAGCGCTTGCCGTTCTTTTCGATCGGCAACAGGAGATCACCTGCAAATAGGGCCTCGGCAAGGGTTGCGGGATCGGCGAGCGCAGGGCCGGTGTCGGTCGCTCCCTGTATGGCGTCCGGCGTGCCCGGCTCAGAACCGTCCGGAGAGAGAGCATTCGGTTGCATGGCATCCGGCGCAGCACCCGCCAGGCGCAATGCGGTATCGCTGCGCGCATCCTTCTCTTCCACCGGGATCAGTGCCAGCATGAAGACGGCGGAGATGGCACAGGCAACCACGCTGACGATGGTGGCCAGTATGTCGCTGGATATCAGGGATTTCGTGTTTTCGATCTCTGCTTGCGCCAGATGCAGGGTCGTCCCCGCCATCGCCATATAGTGCATGCCCGATACCGCACAGCCGAGCACAACGGCACAGAGAAACAGCGGCGGCCGCCGCTCGGCGGAAAAGGCCAGCCAGAGCGCAAGGCCTGACGCAGCGACGGCGATCACGATGCTGGCCAAGGCATAGGTCGGATTGTGCGTGAGATGAAAGACCGAATGCACGGCAGTCATGCCGACATAATGCATGGTGGTGATGCCAATACCCATCAGCACGGCGGCGATCACCAACAGGCGTTGCGAGCGCAGGCTCGCCAGGTAGACCGCGACGCCAGTGACGAGACTACAAATGAGAAATGAGAGAAGCGTCGGCAGGACGGCATAGTCGATCGCGACAGAGGTCTTGATCGCCAGCATACCGACGAAATGCATGCTCCAGATGCCCACCGAAAGCGTGATCGCCGAGCCTGCAATCAGCAGGCGACGCCGGTTTGCAAAGGCGCCGGGGATGAGAAGCGCAAGGCTGATGCCGACATAACCGGCCTGAATTGCCACCACGACCGACAGGGCGACGAGAATCGGGCTGTAGCTGAACGATGTGGTGAGTTCCGTCATTGCGGTCTTTACAACCTTTAAAGGAGCAGACGCACCGCTCACGTGTTGCCACGTGCGGATCCATACTGCGACATTTCGCTGAACTGCTTTCGGCGCGCCTCCCAGCGACCCGGCATCACTGTATCCATTCGCCGGACGATTTGTCGAGCCAGGTGGCAGGCATTGCTGAAGCCGCCGGCTGTGGCGAGGAGACCTTTGCGTGGCAATTTGATGGCTTTGATTTTGTTTGGGCTTCCGGTGCTGCTGCTTCGGTTGGGCACGCAGGTGGCCAAGAGATCCAGGCACAAGCCTCGATGCCACATAGGCCGTTGCCGAGATGACCGTCGTCAACACGAATGCCTTAACCGACGAAGACGGAACGCCAACTGTCGCCTATCTTGGCGATGTTCCGGATGAAGCGCACGGTTTGGACCCACCCGCGACATCTGCCCGATCACGGACCTTTCGTGTGGGCGCGCCTATAAAAGCCCACTGCACCTGCAGTGTTGTTTCAATACAAAGCGGGTCAACCTTCCAGGCTGCCCCTGATCACGACGCTTGGCTGGATCTTGACGTGCTCCGATCGTGTGCGGCCATTGATGCGGCTCAGCATCAGGTCAGCGACCGTTTTCCCAAGATGGGCCGTGTCTTGCTCGATACTTGACAGGTTGACCAAGGGCAACATCGCAACGCTGGAGTTGTCATATCCGATCAGCGCCAATTCCGTCGGTACGCCGATCTTCTGCTCATATGCCTCGGCAAGGAAAGGGATCGCATCCATGTCGGACCAAACGAACACGGCGCGCGGCCTGTCTTTTGCGCGCAGCAGTGCTGATATCGCCGCAACGCATGACTGCTCTCGAGGAGCCGCAGCACAAAGGGATTGGTCAGTTCGACGACCAGGATACCCACCGTGTAGGTTCTGCCCCGCATCCCCCGTGCCGCCGTGGATGGACGATATTTGAGGTTCTCGATCGCATGCTCGACCTTCAGCCGCAAGGCATCCGACACGCCATAGGCATTGCGCAAGACCTTCGAGACTGCAGCGACGGAGACGCCAGCATGTGGAACAGCATATGCAAAACCGGAATATCGAGGAGGCAACGGTGTTCCAGTGGGAGGAAAAACATGGACGCGCACAACACATCAGAACCGCAGCAATCGATTGGGCTTCGCCGTTTCGCTAAGGCGGATATGATCGCCCCGGTCTGTGACTGTTGATTTGCACTGAGAGCTGACCCGCCGTTTCGATATCGTTTGTGTCTGTGGTGGTGGTCAAGTTCCTGCGTTTCTCCTTTGTCGTTTTGGGTTCGTGCGCTGAACTATTCTTGAATCGGAAGCTGTCGTTTCCAGTCTCAAGGATGTGGCAGTGATGCGTGAGGCGGTCGAGCAGCGCTGTTGTCATCTTGGCAACCGGCGAAAGGGGGCTGATCAATGTCTGCCGGGAGTTGTTACGTTGACATCTCGCTCCATATAAGTGGGCGGAATAGCCATGCGGCGCGCGCGGCGGAAGCGGCTTTTCGAGATCGGCTGCGTCGCTGATCGCAGTGAAGGAGGCTTCGAATGACATCGCGTTGGATATGGATTTTCTCCCAGATCGCCCGTCGGATCTGGTTTCGCGCGTCGTTGTTTTCCGTTCTCGCCATCGCGACCGCATTGGTCGCAATTCTCATTCGCCCCTACATACCGAACGATCTTCCGACGAAGATCGGCGCAGACGCCGTCGACAATATTCTGGGCATTATTGCCTCCAGCATGCTGGCGGTGACGACGTTTTCGCTGAGCACCATGGTGTCAGCCTATTCTGCGGCGACAAGCAACGTCACCCCCCGTGCAACACGACTGGTCATGGAGGACACCACGACCCAGAATGTGCTCGCCACCTTCGTGGGTTCCTTCCTGTTCAGTCTTGTCGGTATCATCGCGCTGAGCACGGGCGCTTATGGGGAGAGTGGGAGAGTTGTTCTTTTCGTCGTGACGATTGCCGTGATCATTCTCATTGTCGTGACGTTGTTGCGGTGGATCGATCACCTGTCCCGTTTGGGACGCGTGACCGAAACCACCGAACGGGTGGAAAAAGTGACGATCAGCGCAATGCGCTCGCGGCGCCAGAGACCTTATCTCGGTTGCCAGCCTCTGATGTGCATTGCTGACGATGTGCCCAAAACGGCGATTCCGGTATTCGTATCGAAGATTGGGTATGTCCAGCATCTCGATACCGGGGAGCTGTCGATGATCGCGAAGAACGGCAACGGACGGGTCTTCGTCCGTGCGATCCCGGGGCAGCTCATCGACCCGACACGACCGGTAGCGTGGTTTGAAGGGTTGAAAGAGGATCAGGAAGAAAAGGTTCGCAGTTGCTTTTCGATCGGCGACACACGCTCGTTCGATCAAGACCCTCGTTTCGGCGCGTCGGTTCTGGCAGAGATTGCCTCACGGGCGCTGTCCCCTGCTGTCAACGATCCGGGCACCGCCATTGATGTAATTTCCCGGGCAATGCGTGTTCTTGCCGTCTGGGTGGAGCCCAATCCCGACATCGAAAACGAAATCCTCTATCCGAACGTCTATGTGCCGCCCCTCGACATTGCCGATCTGTTCGACGACCTCTTCACCCCGATCGCGCGCGACGGAGCAGGGATCGTCGAGGTTGGGCTGCGGCTCCAGAAGACATTTCAGACGCTGGCAAAATTCGACAGGGATCGGTTCAGGAAGAATGCCATGCGGCACTCTGTCGAGGCCCTCCATCGTGCAGAACTCGGCTTGGCATTCAAGGGTGACAAGGAACGCATCAGACTTGCCGCCGGTGCTGTCGGGTCAGAGGAAGCCTAGGGCTGGCCGCAAGAAAGCCTGTCGTTTCTCCTTTTCTCCGCTCGGGAAAGCGCGTGTGGAAATCTTTTGGGAACAAAACATGCCCGGCGGCTTTTGCCCTTTACACGCAAAGGAGGCTTCGATGACGGAATCCAAACGATCATGCGCAACCAGGGAATTGTTGGCTGCATCAGCAATGACGCTTTTCCTTAGCTTTTCTTCAAGTCCGGTGTTTGCCCAGAATGCCGAGCCAGACTGCATGGTGAAACCGGGAAATGAAACTCACAAGAGCCTCAGCAGCAAGCTGGACGACTGCAACAGCGTGCTTGAACCGCCCGAGGTCGGCGATGGAGAGATCGTTGCTCCTGTAAAACAGACCGGGACGATGCCCGTTTTGAAACCCGGTGATCTGCCTGACGACAAAAACCCTGACACGCAAAAATAGACAGACAGAAACAGCGTCCCGCAGCCTGCTTCACGAGCGGGCACTGGGGCCGCTCTGGAGTTTCAATACGGGGCATTGTGACGTTATAAACGCCCCCCGCCCCCTTGGACTGCCACATCGTGAATGCGGTTTCCATGTCGCTCATACCTTGCAGGTCTGGATGCCGAGGATGGAATACATGGGACAGGTTCGCATCACCGCGGTGACGCCAGAAGAAGTCCCAATGCTGTCGCGCCCTACTTTACGCCGATGACCAGACGCACGAGCCGGTCTGCAGTCCCACATTCACTGCCATTTTCTCCATGCTCCTGTGATGATGCCCAACGTCAACCTGGCCCCAGCACAAGGGGATCATCCCGCCGATTTGGAATGCTCGAATGGGTCTGGATGGTGCGCTGGTCGCTCAAGGCCTCTTTGGATATCGGCCGATTGAACCGCCCGCATATTGATCTGGATCAGCACTCGCGAGCATAAATACGTGTAGCCTGTCTCAATCACCCAGTCGGGTGTGCCCGGACAGGAGACAATCATGAGTGTTCATATCGGCGACGTTGCGCCGAATTTCACTGCGGATACCACGACTGGTATCATCGATTTTTATGACTGAATCGGCAACGACTGGGTATTCTTTTTCAGCCATCCCGGCGACTTCACGCCGGTCTGTACCACGGAGATCGGTCGCACCGCGCAACTCGCCGAAGCGTTCACCAAGCGTCACGTCAAGCCGCTCGGCCTGTCCACGGATCGGGTCGATCAACAACGACGAGGCCAGGACGCTTTTCCCGCAGGGCTGGACGGAAATACGCCCGTCTCTGCGACACCACGACACTCTGAGCGACTGACGCAAGCCAACTGCGCCGTTTGCGCAGTCGGCTGGGCCAGACCATCCTGATCCGAGGCACCTTTCCTGCTCGGCGATTCTCTTTCCGGCCTTTACCGGGCCTGAAGGGCAGCGTCTCTCCCAGCCTTGGGCCACCCCGCTGACAATTGCAGAGGGAATTTTAGAAGAAGCGTATAAATAAGCTCAATCACATGCGCTTTCATGGTGCGCGACGGATCAGAGGATAAAATGACCGAAGGACAGGACCCCGATCTGCCGCTTGAGATCATCGCGAAGAATTCAGCGGTCGCTGTACCTTCGAGGTGGCGCTTCCGTGCTCGGTATTTTTTAGTGCTTCTGGTGCCTGTCCTGATGTTTTCCGGCGCCGTGATCGGGATGTACTTCCAGCCGCCTGCGTTGCAGAAGTTTTACGCGTTGACGGGGTTGCAGCCCGGCGCCGGATCGGCGTCACCCATCGCGCTTCCACCGGAAATCATTCTTCCAAAAGACATGGCCGAAACCATGCGCACCTCTGATGTCGTCGGCCTTGCGCGACTGATGCCGCGCGGCGACATATCCTATGTGGCACCTCCCTATGGAGCCGGCGATGCCCGCGTGGCCGAAATTCTCGTGACCGAGAGCGACGTGGTGAAGCAAGGCGCGATGGTTGCTCGCCTGGACAATCAGGGGCAACTGGAAAGCGCCATACTTCTGGCCGAGGCCAATCTCGCTGTGCGGCAGGCGACGGTGGTGCAAACGCGCGCCGTGATCGAGAACAGTCGCAACGAGGCGCTCGCCAGCCTGGCACAGGCACAATCCGTTGCAGCCGAGGCGACAGCGAACCTGTCGCGGACCAACGATCTTTCCGCGCACGGCGTGACAACTCAGTCTGCGCTCGACGCAGCCATTGCTGCTGAACGACAGGCCACGGCTGCTGTCGAGAAGGCCGAGGCGACACTGGCCCGCTATGCCTCCGCCAAGGTGGAGGACCAACCCGATGTCATCGTGGCCAGCCGCAATCTGGAAGCGGCGCAGGCCGAGTTGGCGCGGGCTCGCAATGATCTCATTCGCTCTGCCGTTGTCGCGCCGATCAGCGGGACGGTGCTGAACATTCATGCAAGGCCGGGACAACGGCCACCGACCGAAGGTCTCATGGAAATCGGAGACACCAGCCAGATGATGGCAGAGGTCGAGATTTACCAGGACCGCATCTCGATCGTCGAGATCGGGCAGCCCGTCGAACTGGTGGCGGCTGCCCTGAACCGCACCCTGCAGGGCCGCGTTGCCACCATTGGACTGACAGTTGGTCGGCAAGGCCTGCTGTCGGACGACACAGCGGCCAACACCGATGCGCGGGTGATCCGGGTCATGGTCGAGCTTGACGAGGCCTCGTCCGTCATCGCCGCGCGTTTCACCAATCTCGAAGTCATCGCCCGTATCGATACCGACATCCATGTCTTGGCAAAACCATGAGCCAGCTGCTTCAGGCCCTGTTCGGTCGGCTTCCCATCGGCTGGTTGCAGCTGACCCACAACCGCACCCGATTTGCCGCTGCCCTCGCCGGCGTGGCGTTCGCCAATGTGCTGGTCTTTGTGCAACTGGGCATCATGAACTCAATGGCGACCGCCACCTTGAAGCCCTACAGTTTCTTTCAGGCTGACATCATGATCTCCGCCCCGGACGCCAATTCGATGACGGAAGGCAGCAACGTGGCGCGGCAGTGGATGTACCAGGCCATGGCCGATCGAGATGTCGTCGCCGGCACGGGGCTTTTCGTCGCCAGTGTCTCATGGCAACGGGCCGACAAGGCATTAGGCCTGACCACCTACGGCGTTGATCCAACGCAACCGGTTTTCCTGTCACCCGAAATGGCAAAGCCGGCATCCACGCTACAACTGCCCAATTCTGGCATTCTGGACCGCTTCACGCGAGGCCTGCCACGGGACGAAACAGCGGCAATCAGGCCGCAAAGCCCCCTTTCATTCGAGGCCAACGGCATAACGCTGACACTCTATGACACGTTTGCAGGCGGCGGTGGCTTTGGCGGCGACGGGTTTATGATGGTCTCGGACCAAACATTCCTCTTGCAGTTTCCGGCCCGAAGTTCCGGCGCTCCAGATCATATTCTGCTGCAGCTGGCGCCCGGCGCCGATCCCGATGTGGTGGCCGCACGGCTTCGCGATGTTGTATCGGACAAATCCCTGCGCATACGAAGTTACGCGAAGGCCGCAGATGAGGATCTCCGCTACCAGCAGACAAAACGCCCGACCGGGATCATATTCGGTTTTGGTGTCATTATCGGCGTGCTCGTCGGGATCGTCATCGTCTATCAGGTGCTATCCACCGATGTGGCTGACCATCTGAGCGAATACGCGACCTTCAAAGCCATGGGCTATGGGCAGGGATTTTTCCTGAGCATTGTTTTCGAAGAGGCGCTGGTCCTCGGGGTGCTGGGCTTTCTCCCCGGCTTTGCTGTTGCCAACCTGCTGCTTTTGGCAATGGCCAGTGCCACGACCCTGCCGCTTGCAATGACCGCCGGCATGGCCGTGACGGTCTTCATCGGCACGGTTGTCGCCTGTTCGCTATCCGGGGCAATCGCCACCCGCCGGCTGGTCGCAGCCGACCCCGCTGACCTGTTCTAGGGAGCGCAATATGGCCGAGGATATTCCAGTCGACGTGAGCGGCCTGAACCATTGGTTCGGCAGGGGCGAGGCCCGCAAGCAGGCCCTTTTCAATGTGAACCTCAAAGTCGCGCAAGGCTCGCTGACGGTCTTGGTCGGCCCCTCTGGCTCCGGCAAGACCACGTTGCTGACCCTTGCAGGCTGTCTGCGCGATGTGCAGGAAGGCTCGATCAGGCTACTCGGACAGGAGTTGAAGGGTGCACAATCGGACCTGCAAAAGACGCTGCGGCGCAGACTGGGGTTTATATTTCAGGCGCACAACCTGCATGGAAGCCTGACAGCGTTACAAAATGTGCTGATGGGGTTGCAGGTGCATGGGCGGGCTGATCCCGAACTTCAGGCGAAGGCGGCGCGACACACGCTGACGTTGCTGGGTCTTGGCGATCGTATACATTATCTTCCTGACAACTTGTCAGGCGGCCAGAAACAGCGCGTCGCGGTAGCCCGCGCGCTGGTCGGCAACCCCGACGTGGTCTTTGCCGACGAACCCACAGCGGCCCTTGATCGCGAAAGCGGCGCGACTGTGGTGCAGATGCTCAAGCGGCTCGGGCAAGTGCGGGGAACCACAACTGTCATGGTCACGCACGACAACCGGATTCTGGAACTGGCCGACCGTATCGTGACGCTCGAGGACGGCCGCATCGTCAACGACACGGCACCGTGATAAGGATCCGATATAAGCTCTTTTGGCATGTGGACCGCTGAACGCGGGTTATTTGGGTCGCGTGGGATAGCAACAATTTATCGACCTATCGCAAGGATGGCAATTCGGTCTGCCGTTCCGCCGCAAGCGCCAATCGGGCCAGCGCCGGCAGTGATTTCGAGCCTGTCTTGGTCATGATCGACGCCCGATGGTTTTCGACTGTACGCTGACTGATACAGAGATCAGCGGCGATGTTCTTGCTGGGATGGCCCGCAAGCACCAATTCCATGATCTCCTTCTGCCGCAGGGTGAGCGAAGCAATCAGCTTTGCTGAATCCTGGTGCCATGTTGCGCGTTTGCTTTCATCCCTGGATTGCTCGAGCGAATGGTCGATGCAGTCCAGAAGCTCGGCGTGCTTTATCGGTTTTTCGATAAAGTCTGATGCACCTGCTTTCATCGCGTTGACAACCATTGCGACGTCGCTGTTTCCGGTCATCATGATCGACTGGATGTGACGGCCGTTCTGCTGCAGCCTTTGCAGCAATTCAAGACCGTTCATGCCCGGGAGATAGCCGTCGACAAGGAGACAACCCTCGTCTCTCGGATGGCCGGCGTTCAGAAACTCTTCGCAGCTCGAATAGGTTTCGACAGGAAGACCATGTTTCTCGATCACAAGCCGCAAGGTTTGCAGCAGGTCGTCATCATCGTCGATGACGAAAACCGTATTGGCGACATCACCACTCTCAGGAACCAACAACGGCTCAGGCGCAGCTGAATCGACTTTCGCCATGAGCAGCTTTTGAATGGCTTGCTCGACATCGCTCAATCTGACCGGTTTGGCCAGACGAATGAGGTTCATGCCCGTGACGTCGTTCAATGTCTTGTTTGAAATATCGCCGGTCAAAATGATCGCGGGAACGTCGCGCCCCAGTTCCTGCCTCAGCTTCATCACGACCTGCATACCGTTCATGCCGCCGGGCATGTTGTAGTCTGCCAGGATGAGTTCAGGCGTCATCTTCTGTTTCGCGACGAGGGTTATCGCCGCAGGACCATCCTGTGCTGTCGAAACACTGTGCCCCTCGTCGGTCAGAAGCTGATCCAGCAGATCCCTAACCTCCGGATCATCCTCGATGACCAGAATGGAAATCGCCTGATTTCGACCCAAGGGGGGGATTTCAGTGGTCGGGATCGGCTCGACCGCCGTTTCGACGGGCGTCGTTGATTTTGCAACCGTTGCCTCGATCGCAAAAACCGATCCTTTGGACAGGCGGGACTTCACCCGGACATGATGCCCCAGCAGAGCGCCAAGCCGCTGGACAATCGACAGGCCCAGTCCGAGCCCCTTGCTGCGCTCCCGGGCATCGTTGTCCAGTTGGTGATACTCGTCGAAGATGGCTTGGAGCTCGGTCGCGGGAATGCCGATGCCTGTATCCCAGATTTCGATGCTCAGGATGCCGCCGCGGCGGCGGCAGCCGAGGAGGACTTTGCCGCTTTTGGTATATTTGAAAGCATTTGACAGGAGGTTCCGAACCATCTGGCCGAGCAACTGCGGATCGGTTCGCACGACAACACTGCAATCCACCACCCTCAAATCCAGGCCCTTGGCCTGTGCCGTCACACCGAACTCGGCGCGCAGCTCCGTCAACAGGTCCTGAATCCCGAAATCCGATATGTGCGCCTGGACGATGCCGGCTTCGATCTGGTTGATATCCAGAAGGGCATTCAGCATGCCGGACATCGAACCCAATGTATCGCCGAGGCGGGCCAGAAGGCCTTGCGATTTTTCGCCCTCGACCTTGCGGACAAGAAGGCCCTGAAGCAGGCTGAGGGTCTGGAGCGGTTGTCGAAGATCGTGGCTGGCGGCCGCAAGAAAACGGGATTTAGCCGCATTGGCGAGATCGGCCTGGCGTTTCGCCACCTCGAGCGCATCCGCATTGTGGCGCTGTTCGGTGATGTCGACGAAGGTGATCACAACACCCTCGACGCTATTGTCCTCGCCAAGATAGGGCAGGATGCGCCGCATGTACCATGTGCCGTTTCTGGATTCGATCTCGTGCTCAAGAGGCCTGTGGTTCTTCAGAACCGTTGCGGCGTCGGTGAGTAAAGTGGTGTCGACGGCTAGCGAGCTGAGATCGGCAAGCGGTCGGCCGATGTCGCCGGGAATGACCTTGAACAGCGACTTCGTGGCCGGCGTGAAAAAACGGATATTGAGATCCTCGTCGAGAAAAAGGGTCGCAACCGCCGTGCTGTACAGAACGTTCTGAAGATCGTTTGCCGTCGTTCTCTGCCGCTCCAGTGTTTCCTGCAACTGGCCGTTCAATGCCGTCAGTTCCTCGTTCAGCGACTGGAGCTCCTCCTTCGAGGTCAACAGCTCCTCGTTGGTAGACTGGTACTCCTCGTTGAACGACGCACCTTCCTCGTTGATGGCTTTCTGCTCTTCGCCGGAGATTTCCAGGTTGCGGATAGCGCCGTTCAACTCGGCCTTCGTGACCTCGAGTTCGTTCTCGAGTTCGGCAATTCTTCCGCCATCGGCAGGCAGCCCTGCAACCCCTGTCCGGATTGCCTTGCCGACCGGTTCATCGACGAAGCAAATGAGGAAAAGGTCCTGCCCCTCGCTCGACACCGGCTCCACATGGATGCTGAACGCAGTTTCGGTATCGCGCGCGTTCATCTTGCCCCCGGAGGAAATGATCCGCGTTTTCTGTTGACCGGCTCGCTGGATTGCAGATCGAAGCTTCGTCTGCAGCGCTCTCGGCAACATCGACATGACATCGTGGGTCGGGTGTCCGGAGGGCAGCGTGAGGTATCGATTGATCGCTCCCAGCGTATAGAGAATGTCGTGCTTCTTGTTGATCAGCACGGCTGCGGGCGCGTAATTGTCCATCACCAGCTGCTTGCAAAGATTTGCTAGAATGGCTTGCTGTGACAGGGCAACACCCGGACCTGTTCCCCCAGAGGGTCGGGAACCCTCGGTGGGGCTGAGGGAAAACAGCAGCTCCCCGGGACGGCTTCTGCCGATATGGCGATAGAGCCGTTCGGATTTCGAGATCGTCTCGAAACGCCCATCCGCCTTGCCGACGGTCTCGGAACTTCCAAGCAGGAGGATACCGCCCTCGCGCAGCGCGAAATGGAACAGAGAGATAACCTTGGCCTGCGCCTCCGGCCCGAGATAAATCAAAAGATTGCGACAGGAAACCATATCGATGCGCGAAAACGGCGGATCGGCCAGCACGTCCTGTTCGGTAAAGACCACCATGGCCCGCAATTCCGGCAGGATGCGATAGCCATGCTCGTCTCGCGAGAAAAACCGCGTCAGCCGATCTTTCGAGACATCCGCAGCGATCGTCTCGGGATAAACGCCCTCGCGGGCCGTTGCAATTGCGTCGGCATCGACATCCGATGCAAAGACCTGAAGTTTTATGCCTGGGTTTATCTCAGCGATAGCCTCGCGGAAAAGCATGGCGATCGAGTAGGCCTCTTCACCGGAACTGCAGCCGGCAATCCAGATCCTGATCGGCCGATCCGGTGAATGCGCTTTCACGAGTTCCGGCACCGTCTTGAGTGCAAGCAGATCGAAGATCTGCTTGTCGCGGAAAAAGCTGGTGACGTTGATGAGAAGATCCTTGGAGAGGTTTTCGAGTTCCGTCTGATCATTCTGAAGACGGGTCAGATAGTCTGGAAAATCGCCGACCGGAATGGCGAGTAGCCCCATCCGGCGCTCCACGCGACGCTTCAATGTTCCCTGCTTGTAGGACCTGAAATCATGCGAGGTTTTGGACCGAACGAGATCAATGATCTGGTCCAGAAACGATAGGGACAGGGAAGAGGTCGAGCGGCTTGTTTCGTTCAGGTTTTCAGGGGGCCTGGCACGTTCGGCGTTCTGTCTGCTGGAATATTCCAGAAGAGCATTCGGTATATCTGCAACTGGCAGGACATTGTCGACCATACCGGTCATCACGGCACTGTGCGGCATCCCGTCATAGGCCGCCTCTTCCGGTTTCTGCACGATGACCAGGCCACCGCTCTTTCTGATCTCAACAAGTCCTGAACTGCCGTCCGCGCCTGTTCCGGAGAGCACCACGCACATTGCCCGGTCTCCGGCGTCGTCGGCCAATGTGCGCAACAGGAAGTCGAAAGGCAGCCGGACGCGTTGCTGGCCAGAAGGTCGCGACATCCGCAGGATCCCTTTCTCGATCGTCAGGTAGGTCCCCGGCGCGATAACGTAGAAATGCTCCCGTTCGACGATGGTGCCATCAACCGCTTCTGAAACGGCCAAGGTCGTGTGGCTGGCCAGCAGATCGACGATGAGGCTCTGATGCGATGGATCAAGATGCTGGACGAAGATGAACGCCATGCCCGTCTTCGGCGGCAGCGCCTTGAGAAACGCACGGCATGCGTCAAGGCCCCCGGCGGACGCCCCGATAGCCACAATGGGAGCAGGGATTGGCACGGAAAGGCGCCCGGGCACCTCATCTGTGCGAGAACCTGATTGCGGCGAGGCCGCATTCACGTCACGTGTGCGGCTGGCGGTCATCGTCACATTCCCTGTATGTCCTCCCTGAGGGAGGATCCCTGGAAAGACTTACGCAGTTTTGATGCCGCGCCTGTGATCTGTATCAAGACTAGCGCAGTTTGTTTTCCGCCTGTCAACGTAAAGCATTTCCAATGCCGTGCGAGACCCCGGTGCGCTCTGGGTACATTCCGAGGCTTTTCAAATCCACGGCAGAATCGCATTTTCACGGAATCGACTGCGGGGGATACCTCGCTTCGAAGAACAGGACGATCCAGCAAGCCCACCCGGCATGTTGATGGAGGAGTACGTCATGCAATCAGCCCACACGACACGTCCGGAGAAGATACGCGCCCGCTTCAGTCTGGGTCCATCAACGTGACGGGGACACAAAATCTTCGCATCGTCCTTGTCGAAGACGAGCCAATGATCGCGATCCTGCTCGAAGACCTGTTGAACGACATGGGATACGATGTCTGTGCGACCGAAGCGACCGAGGACAACGCAGTAGCCGCCTTCCGCAGGGAAAGCCCGGACCTGATGATCGTTGATTGTCATTTGCGCAAGGGCAATGGGATCGCTGCTATGACGGCGGTTTTGAAAGATCGTTTTGTCCCTCACATTTTCATGACCGGCGAAGATCTTCGTCATCATCGCCTCGACCCCGCTGCCGTCGTGCTGAAAAAACCATTTCTGGACAAAGACCTCGTTGCAGCGATCGACCAGGCTCTGGCCACGGCCACCGCTCTGCCCACGCGATGAAGGTGACCGGGCCATCCAGAAACAGTGATGCAAAAACTCAGGAGTTTTGACCATGCCCGTCAGAAACATGCGCGAACACGAATGCCTCGAGATGTTGGCCAACCGACACCTGGGGTATCTTGCCTGTTCGAAGGACGACCGGCCCTATATCGTTCCCGTCCACTACGCCTTTGAAGCGACCAGGCTTTACAGCTTCTCCATGCCCGGCAAGAAAACCGAGTGGCTCGCGGCCAATCCTCATGCCTGCCTGCACGTCAACGATCTCGAACGCCACAACCGTTGGCGCAGCGTCCTGATCGAGGGGCAATACACCGAACTTCCGGACACGCCCGAGTTTCACAACGAGCGGGTCTACGCCTGGTCACTGCTGCAGAAACATGACCTCTGGTGGGAACCGGGCATGTTCAAGCCATCGGAAGCAGAAGATGGCGGTGCCGAGGAGCCACTGTTCTATAGCATCAGCGTCGATGCGGTATCCGGACGGACGTTGACGGATGATGACATTGAGTGAGACCGCCCGATCCATAGAGAAAACCACGAGGATTACCGTGTCGCGCACCGTTTTCAGGGTGGCTCCAGAGCTATTGAAGCGCCCTCAAAGCATTCAGAATGACGGCTACATCAATGACTTCCTGTATCAGCGCGCCCTGGACCGGCGGCAGATAACCGAAGCTTGCGAAACCCATGGCGCAAAGTGACAGTCCAAGGCCCACCACGACACTCTGAAGCGCGATGGTCCTGCTGCGGCGCGCAACCGCCATCGCCTTTACCAGTGGCGCCAGTTCATCCACCAGCAACACAACGCCGGCCGCTTCCGACGATGAAGCCGTCCCGTGCGCGCCCATCGCCACGCCGACATCGGCGGCGGCGAGTGCCGGCGCGTCGTTGACCCCGTCGCCGACCATCATGACAGGACCATTGGCGATTTCCCTGCGCACACAGGCAACCTTCGCATCGGGTGTGAGATCGCCGAGCACGAGGTCGAAACCGAGTGGTCCGCCAACTTTCACGGCAATGTCGCTGCGATCGCCGGATGCCAGCACCAGTCGTTTGATACCCGCCTGCCGCAGGTCGTCCAGCGCCGCCTTTGCATCCGTACGGACTTGGTCCTGAAGGACGATAATGCCTGCGACCTTGCCATCGATCCCGACGGCCACCGTCATGGCAGCGGGATCGATATCCTTCAACAGATCATCGGCTCGGACGTTGCCACTCTCTCCGGCAACGAAGCTGTTTCCGCCGACAACCACCAGCTGGCCGTTCACGCTTCCCTTTATCCCGGTTCCCGGCGTTTCGATGACCTCCGCTGGCGTGGACAAGACCAGCCCTCTTGCTTGCGCCGCCTTGATCAGCGCTGACGCCACCACATGGCCGGATGCCTGATCGAGACTGGCAGCAGCCTTCAAGACATCCGTCTCGGAAAAACCCTCGCGCGTCCTGATCTCCGTGATCGCCGCCTGCCCGTGTGTCAAAGTCCCTGTCTTGTCGAGAATGACGGTGCGCACACGCGACATCGTCTCCAGTACGCCGCCGCCTTTCACCAGAACCCCCATGCGCGCGGTGCGCGACATGCCCGAAATCAGCGCCACGGGAACCGCGAGGATCAGTGGACAGGGCGTGGCGACGACCAGGACGGACAGCACCCGGATCGTGTCCTGTGTCAGAAACCAGGTAATCACAGCGATGGTTACGGTCAGGGCAAGAAAGGCGATCGCGTAGCGATCCGCCATACGCACCATCGGTGCCTTGCTGGATTGCGCAGCCTCAACCAGGCGCACGATCCCGGCATAGGTGCTTTCCGACGCCGGGCGGCTGGCGACAAGCTCGAAAGCGGCACCGGCGGACGCCGAGCCGCTCAACGCTTCGCAGCCCTTCAGAATGTTTTGCGGCAGGGCTTCCCCCGTCAGCGCCGACAGGTCAAGGACGGCGACCGGGGAAGCCACACGGCCATCGACCGGCAACACATCGCCCTGGCGGATGAGAAGTCTGTCGCCCGGCTTGATGTCAGCGATCGGCACCTGTTGCAGGACATCGCCGTCGAACCGCATTGCCGTTTGGGCGACGCGCCCCATCAGCGCCGTCATCTCCTTTTTCGCCCGCCCCTGCGCAAAATCCTCGAGAAGCTGCCCACCCGCATACATCATGGCGACGACGTTTGCTGCCAGCGGCTCGCCGAATGCGAGTGCAGCCGACATGGAAAGGGCGGCCACGATATCGAGGCCGATATCGCCCTTTCGCAGCGACACAACGATTTGAACGAACAGCCCCAGAAGCACGGGAGCGGTAGCAATTGACCAGACCCAGCTGGCCTCTGCCAAATGTCCGGACCAGCTCAGAACGCCGCCCACGGCAAGACCCGTCGCGGCAAATCCGATCAGTATCCGGGATTGGTGAACACGCAAAAGCTCTCCGGTAGGCAACGGCATTGTGATTCCCCCTGACTTTTGATCAACACCATAGACCAGATTTGGCGAGGCATCATTGCGGCGGAAGCATCCGTCTCAGCACATCATCCTTGCGGACGAAATGGTGCCAGAGGGCAGCCAAAGCATGCAGTCCGGCGAGACAGATCAGGATGTAGGCCGCCAGTTCATGGATCTCGCCGATCTGGTGGGCGACAGCTTCGTTTTCCGGCATCACCGGCGCGAGGGAAAACAAGCCAAAATCAATGCCTTGTCCGCTCCAGACCGCAAAAGCACTGCCGATAAGCGGCACAGCCATCATCAGGCAATAAAGCACTATGTGGCTGAGCGAAGACACGCGCTCAAGAGGCCAGCCAGAAGGCTCGGTTGCAGGCGGCGTGTGAGAGTCTCTCCAGACCAGACGCAGGACGACCAGACAGAGGATGGAAATGCCGACCAGCTTATGGGCATTGACGACACCGTCTTCCCAGCTCGACGGAAACGTATCGACCAGCAGGCCAAGACCGAATGCCCCGACGATCAACGCCGCCATCAGCCAGTGTATCCCTCTGGCGACGCTGTCGTAGTGCAGGATAAGGCGGGTTTGCTGTGCAATCGTTGTCATCATCATCTCCACATGGAACGCTGCGATGTTGAAAATCGAAATGGTCCCCGCGCCGGTGATGGTCGCCGGGGACCATTCGTTTCTACATAATCGTGATGTCGTTCTGCACCGCTGTTGCACCGGGAGCAGCCCAGGCGGTCGAGCCCGCCAGCTGACGGTCAGACCATGAAGGGGCTGTGCCGGTCAGGTGAACACGCCCGCCTGTCGCCGAAACAGTGATTGTCTTCGGATCGAACCATGAGCGATGCAACGCGTGCCTGATGCTGTCGCTGATGTCTTTGGCATTGGCCTTCGGCTTGAGGGCAATCTGGTTGGAAACCCCGACAACGCCGTGAAGCGTCCGCACATCATGTTCTGCTGCTTCCATCTGATAGTGCCACTCAACCTCGCCGGTCAGAGTGACCCAGCCCTTTTCCACCTTGATGCGAACGACGTCGTCTGGAACTTCGACGTCCCATTCGAGACGGTTCAGCGCTGCGGCTGCAATCTCCTCGTCGGTCCGCTTGACGTCGAACGCCAGCTTGACCTCGATTTCCTCGGCCACCGCCTTGACGCCCTTGACGCGGCGGGCGGCCTTTTCGGCGATCGATTTTTCCCTGTAGGTGTCGACGTGGCCGCTCAGGGTGACAACGCCATCGTTTGCCGCCACGCCAATGTGCGCCGCCTTGATGCTCGGCTCCCAGTTCAATTCGGCGATAACGGACGTTTGCAATTGATTGTCGTTGGACATGATTTTTGCCTCGAGTTTGATCATCGGGATTGCAGCGCTGCGCGCGCCGCAATGATCGTTACGCGCGTCCCGCATGGCCTGTCAGGGTCGGAAACTACTCAAGACTGTTTCCATGGCCGCCGAAGCAATCGCGTCGTCGGTTCCTGCAAAACGCGGCATGCGTAGTTTCCGAGGCTACCGGCTCGGCTATCGCGACATATCCTTAGACCCGCGCATGCGCGCGCCATTTCCAGCACCAGCGCATCATCCTTCGCTCCAGTGAAGTTTTCCACCGGGTCCATGGGACCATGGGTGGAAGCGGCAGCAAGCTTTGCAACGGCAACCGGAAAGCCGGCAGCGATCGGTCGCCGGCAAGATACCCTTGCCATCCTCAACGGATCGGCAGCAACGACAATAGAAGCCGGTGGTCGCAAAAGAGCTTTTGCGACCGCTCAAGCCGCGCAGAACCAGGCGGATCACACAACGCGCGCAACACCAGAATGGAATCGAACCGATGAACCGAGCAGCCGCAACACCGGCAACACAGGACGATTGGTACAATCGGTCGAATGACGAAGTTCACAAACTACTCGGTGTGTCGCTGGCGGGTCTATCTTCACCTGAGGCCGCGTCACGTTTGGTCAGGAACGGTCCGAACGAGATTTCGTCTGGAGAGCGCATCAGCGTTTTGCAGATATTCATCTCCCAGTTCCGCAGCCTCATCATCTGGGTTCTGATCTGCGCAGCGGTGATCTCGGCGCTTGTCGGCGAAACGGTCAACGTAATCGCGATCATGGCCGTCATCATTCTCAACGCTGCATTGGGATTCTATCAGGAGTATAGCGCGGAAAAATCAGTTGCAGCCTTGAAGCTGATGACCGCTCCGCAGGCCAAAGTGCGACGCGACGGACATGCGCTCACCGTTCCAGCATCCGAGGTCGTGGTGGGCGACATATTGATGCTGGCAGCCGGAGACCTTGTTGCAGCGGACGCCCGCCTTTGTGATGCAGCCACACTCCAGATGATCGAAGCGACACTGACGGGTGAATCAGAGACCGTTGCAAAGCAAGCAGGAGCGCTGACTGCCGGCAATTTGTCGATCGGCGACCAGACCAATATGGTTTTCATGGGCACAAGTGTGGCCAAGGGCACAGGCCGGGCAATCATCATCGCGACCGGCATGGCGACCGAACTCGGTCAGATAGCCGGGTTGATCGAAAAGGCGGGAAGCGACAAGGGCACGCCGCTCCAGAAGAAGCTCGATGCGTTCGGCCGCATTCTCGTCTGGGCGGCTCTCGGCATTGTTGCAGTGCTGTTCGGATTGGGCCTGCTTCGGGGGACTGCGCTCTACGAATTGGCGCTCACGGCCATCAGTCTGGCTGTGGCAGCCGTACCGGAAAGCCTGCCCGCCGTCGTCACCGTCGCCCTTTCCGTTGGCGTGATGCAGATGGCGCGGCGCCGGGTGCTGGTGCGCAAGCTGGCGGCGGTGGAGACACTCGGCTCAACGACCGTGATCTGTACCGACAAGACGGGAACTTTGACGGTTGGCGAGATGACGGTTCGCAGGCTTTATGTTGCCGGCCAGAGCTATGACGTCACCGGCGAAGGCTATGGTCCGGCTGGTGCCATTCTTTTGAACGGCAACGCCGTCTCCGGATCCGATCACGCGTCGCTGCTTGCGCTTGCAGCGATCCATCTCGGCTGCAACAACGCCCATCTGCGTGAAGAGGCAGGCATCTGGAAGACCATCGGCGATCCGACCGAAGGGGCGCTTCTGACATCGGCGGCCAAGGCGCGACTGGAGCGCAAGTCCTTTGAACAACAGTATCCGAAGCACTTCGAAATTCCTTTCGATTCCGATCGCAAACGCAGCACGGTGGTGCGTCGGATGCCAGACGGTCATCTCAGAGCGCTGGTAAACGGCGCCCCCGGTCCGCTTCTGGAGAAATGTACACTGATCGACACGGGGACAGGCGTACAGCCGATTTCCCAACAGGATCGAACAGATGTGCTGGCGGAAATTTCCGCGATGGCAAATCGCGCACTGCGCGTCCTTGGTTCGGCCTACCGTGATCTGGACGGGTCCAAGACCGGTCAATCCGCTGAGGAGTTGGAGCACGATCTCGTCTTTGTCGGTCTAGCCGGCATGTATGATCCACCTCGCCCGGAAGCCCGCCAGGCGATCGCGCAGTGCCGTATGGCGGGGCTACGCATTGTCATGATCACCGGCGACCATCCGGACACGGCTACAGCGATTGCCCGCGACATCGGCATCGCATCGGATCGCCCTGCCCTTACCGGCTCCGAATTGCAGGATATTCCGGATAAAGACCTGCAGGAACGCGCGGCCAAAACCAGCGTCTATGCGCGCGTGACCGCCGCCCATAAACTGAGGATCGTGCATGCCCTGAAGGCCAACGGCGATGTCGTGGCGATGACGGGTGACGGCGTCAACGACGCCCCCGCGATCAAGGGTGCCGACATCGGGATCGCCATGGGGCAGTCCGGAACGGAGGTGACCAAGCAGGCGGCGGATCTCATCATCACCGATGATAATTTCGCCACCATCGTTGACGCCATCAAGCAGGGACGCGGCATCTACGACAATATCCGCAAAACCCTTCAGTACCTGCTTGCGGGCAGCACCGCCGAACTCCTGTTGATGGCTGTGTGCGTCGTCATCGGCGTTCCGACGCCTCTCTTGCCGATCCACCTTCTCTGGATAAACCTGGTCACCGACGGCTTGCCGGCCCTGTGCCTTGCAACGGACGCGATCGATTCCGATGTCATGGAGAGGCCGCCGCGGCTTCCAGGCGAACCCATAACGGATCGTGGTTTTCTGTCGACGATGCTCTTTACAGGCTGCCTCACCGCCGCCGTCGCGTTTGCGGTTTTCCTGTACATGCTCGACACGACGGACACCGAGACGGCACGGACCTACGCATTCACGGTCATGGTCTTTTCCGAGGTGCTTCGTGCCTTCGGCGCCCGCAGCGAAAGCAGGCCTGTCTGGAGAATATCGGTCCTGACCAATCGCAATCTGCTGATTGTCGTTGGCGTGTCGTTCGGCATCCAGGTATTGAGCCAGCACAACGCGGTTCTCGGCGATTTATTGAAATCATCTCCCGTACCGTTCACAGACTGCCTTGTTCTTCTGGCCCTGAGCACGATCCCGTCCATTGTTCTGGAACTGGGTAAGCTGTGGCGCCAGCGGCGCTAGAGTTTGTCAGGGATAGGTGGGATCCGGTTATCCCGAAAAGACAAACGATCATAAGAAGAGCCGGAGACGGGCTGGTTCAGTATGAACCTGACAGACTCTAAGCGGCTGGTTTTTGCGTCAGAAGCCCGCCGAGTAGTCGCCTCAGGCCGTGGACCTGATCGACCAGGTGCAGGATCACGCCCACGCCGTCATCGTTCACGCCAAGACGCTCCTTGAGGTCGAGGATGAAGATCGCGCGCGCCAGGTCGACCTCGGAAAACTCCATGTCCGTTACCATCTCGTTGGGTAGCAGCCACTCTTCCCGCAGCCAGATCTCAAGCGTTTGCTGATCGATCTGCGCACGATGCATGAATTCGAGCCTGTTGATGATCATGGCTGCATATCCTTGCGCGGATTGTATTCCGGTTCCGGCGTCCAGGTTGCAAGAAAGCCCTCAAGGGCTGCGTCCGCTTTGTTCGGTAACATGACCCGAAGCGTTACCAATTGGTCGCCGTGAATGCCTCCATGCGCAATGCCCTTGCCTTTCAACCGCAAGACCGACCCGGTGTTCGAGCCTTTGGGAACCGAGACCATGACCGCGCCGGAGGGGGTGGGGACCTTTAGTCGGGCACCGAGCGCCGCTTCGCCGATCGTCACAGGCAGATCCAGATGGATGTCATCACCTTTGCGGACGAAGAAGGCGTGCGCGCCGACCGTGATGGTGACCAGCGCGTCCCCGGCCTCGCCCTGACCGCCGCCCGGTGCACCCTTGCCCCGCAACCGCAAAACCTTGTTATCCTCGATGCCGGCAGGGATTGTCAGGTCCAGAGACCCGCCATCCGGCAGCGATATCCGCTTTTTGGCGCCGTTGATCGCGTCGAGAAAGTCGACGGTCAGTGAGTAGTTCAGATCGTGACCCCGCATGCGGCGCGACTGGCGCCCTTGGCGCCTGAACATCTCTGCGAAAATGTCGTCGGCGCCGGAAAAGTCGGAAAATCCAGACGTGTTCTCATAGGGGTTCGCGCCGGCATTGTTGCCAGCATAGTCCTTATAATAGGGTTGGCGAGGCCGCTCCGTACCGGAGGCATCAATTTCCCCGGCGTCAAAGCGTTTACGCTTCTCGGGGTCGGAGAGGATTTCATTGGCGGCAGAAAGCCCCTTGAAGCGCTCCTCCGCCTCGGCATTTCCCGGATTGAGATCGGGGTGCAGCGTTTTGGCCAGCTTCCGATAGGCCTTGCGGATCTCGGCGCTTGTGGCTGTGCGAGCAACACCGAGAGTTTCGTAGGGGTCTTTCATTCGAACTCCACAAGGGACAAGCCGCGCGTTTGGCAGGTGCCTGGGACGCAGGAAATCCACCACGGCGCACCGGGCGGCCTTTTTGAAGGTACCCGCGCGCTTCGCACCTCGGTTAGATCTAGGACTGCCCGGCCCGCAACGATAGCTTCGGAAACTACTCAGAAAACCGCCGCACTGGAAAGTCATCCCGCGCTTGTACGGTCGCTTTTCATCGACGGGACCGGATGAGTACTTTCCGATCCTACCGCACCATCCATGCCGGATCTAGGGTCAGCGCATCAACAGATGCAGCCTTTTGCGTGCGCTTAATATTTTCCTTTGCGCGCAGCTTGCAACCACAGAAAGCGAAACCCGCCATGAAGGCTTTTGTCTATAACGGCCCGTCCAAAATGGCGCTCGAGGAGCGGCCAAAGCCGACAATCCTTACGCCGACCGATGCAATCGTCAGGATCACCAAGACGACGATCTGTGGCACGGATCTACATATCCTCAAGGGCGATGTGGCGACCTGCCCGCCGGGGCGAATTCTCGGCCACGAAGGCGTTGGCGTAATCGATTCCGTCGGTTCCGCCGTCAGCGCCTACAAGGCCGGTGACCGCGTTCTGATTTCCTGCATCAGCGCCTGCGGCAAGTGCGAATATTGCCGGCGCCAGATGTACTCGCACTGCACGACCGGCGGCTGGATCCTCGGCAACAAGATCGATGGAACACAGGCCGAATTTGTCCGCATCCCCTATGCCGACACCAGCCTCTACCCGATACCGGATGGTGCCGACGAAGAAGCACTCGTGATGCTGAGCGACATCCTGCCGACCGGCTTCGAATGCGGCGTGCTGAACGGCAAGGTCCAACCCGGCAGCACAGTGGCCATTGTCGGCTCCGGGCCAATCGGGCTTGCGGCCTTGTTGACGGCCCAGTTCTTTTCACCGGCGCGGATCATCGCGATCGATCTCGACGACAACCGGCTGGACATCGCAAAACGCTTTGGCGCGACCGACAGCATCAACAGCAGCGATGGCAAGGCCGTGGAAATACTGATGGCGATGACCGGCAATCGTGGCGTCGATACCGCGATCGAGGCCGTCGGCGTCCCGGCAACCTTCGAACTGTGTGAGAAGATCATCGCGCCGGGCGGCACGATCGCCAATATCGGCGTCCACGGCACAAAGGTCGATCTTCACCTCGAAAACCTATGGGACCGCAACCTCACCATCACGACACGGCTTGTCGACACCGTCAGCACCCCGATGCTGCTCAACACCGTGCAAGCCGGAAAGATCGATCCGAAGCTTTTGATCACCCATCACTTCAAGCTCGAGCAGATCATGGATGCCTACGACACCTTCAGCCGCGCCGCCGATACGAAGGCGCTCAAGGTCATCATCGAAGCCTGAACGACGAACCGGCATCAGTCATTTCAATTCTACCAAACCAGGACATTTTCCATGACCTATCAGAGCTTCAATCCCGCAACCGGCAAACTTCTGAAGACATTCGACGACCTGACGGACGCGCAGCTGGAAACGAAGCTGGCTGCTGCCGCGGCCTGCTTCGAGACATGGCGGCACACCCCCTATGCCGAACGCGCCGTCATCATCGAGAAGGCTGCCATGCTTGTGCATGACAGGGTTGAGGAACTGGCCCGGACGATGACCCTTGAAATGGGCAAGCGGATCGACGAGGCGCGCGGCGAAGTGGAATTCAGCGCGCAAATCCTCAGCTATTACGCCAAGAATGCAGAGCGCTTTCTCGCAGACACGGATCTGAACCCGACCACCGGTGAAGGCCATATGGAGAGCAGCCCGATCGGCGTGGTCTTCGGCGTCGAACCGTGGAACTTCCCCTACTACCAGCTCGCACGCGTCGCCGGGCCGCATCTGATGGCAGGCAATACGCTTGTGATCAAGCATGCCGGCTGTGTCCCGCAATGCGCCATCGCCTTTGAAAAGCTGTTGCTCGACGCCGGCGCGCCGGTCGGCCTCTACACCAACCTGCTGATTTCGCATGCGCAATCCGACCGGGTCGTGGACGATCCGCGCATCAAGGGCGTGGCACTCACCGGCAGCGTCGCCGCCGGCCGCAGCATCGCCGCACGGGCCGGACAGAACCTGAAGCCCTCGTCGATGGAACTCGGCGGCAGCGACGCCTTCATCGTTCTCGAAGACGCCGATATGGAACACACGATCAAATGGGCGGTCTGGGGCCGGATGTACAATACCGGGCAGACCTGCTGTGCGGCCAAGCGCTTCATCGTCGTCGAAACGCTCGCCGATACGTTCATTGCAAAATTCCAGGCGGCACTTGGCGCACTGAAGGCCGGCGACCCGCTGGACGAGAAGACGACGCTCGGTCCGCTATCGTCCGAATCCGCGCTGACCGACATTCTGAAACAGGTCGATGTCGCCGTGACGCATGGTGCCAAGGTGCTGATCGGCGGCAAGCGCGTCGATCGTCCGGGCTCCTATATGCAGCCGACGATCCTGACCGACGTCAAGCCGGGCAATCCTGCCTTCCGCGACGAGTTCTTCGGGCCCGTGGCGATGATCTTCCGGGTCAAGGACGAGGAGGAAGCCATTGCGCTGGCCAATGACAGCGACTTCGGGCTCGGCGGGTCGGTCTTCACCAAGGATGTGGCGCGCGGCAAGCGGGTCGCCAGCCGCATCGATACCGGCATGATGTTCATCAACAATATCAGCTGGTCGGATGCCGAGCTTCCCTTCGGCGGCATCAAGAATTCGGGCTACGGCCGCGAACTCGGTGACATGGGAATCCAGGCCTTCGTCAACAAGAAGCTGGTGCGCTACGTGGTCGCCGACGCGCCATTCTGACCGCCGGCCTGAAACGATGGCGCAGGGAAAGCCGGTGAAAGCCTGACCACTCCCTGCGCTTGCATCCCGCGCCTGAACCCGGAGCTTTCCCATGTATGTCAACATTGCGATCCTGAAGGAGACGAAGCCGCATGAGCGGCGCGTAGCGCTTGTGCCGTCGCTTGTCCCAAAGCTCGTGAAACTCGGCGCCAGACTGCATATGCAGGCGGGTGCCGGTGAGGCGATCAAACTTGCGGATGCGACCTTCAAGGATGTCGCGATCGTCAAGGATCGCCACACGTTGGTGAAGGATGCCGACGTGGTGCTCTGCGTCCAGCCGCCAGCGCTCGACGTGATCGACGCGATGAAGGAGGGATCGATCCTGATCTGCTTCGTCTACGCGCATAAGGAGCCGGCGCTTGTCCAGCGCCTGCTCGACCGGAAGATCACCTGTTTTGCCATGGAGCGCTTGCCGCGCATCACGCGGGCGCAGAGTATGGATGCGCTGTCCAGCCAGTCGGCGCTTGCCGGCTATTACGCCGTGCAACTGGGTGCCACCCATCTCGCCCGCATCCTGCCGAAACTGACGACGGCGGCCGGAGCGATCGGCCCGGCGAAGGTTCTGGTCATGGGGCTCGGTGTTGCCGGACTTGAAGCCATCGCCACGGCCCACCGTCTGGGTGCCGTCGTCGAAGGCTATGACGTGCGGCCGGAAACGAAGGAACAGGCGCTGTCGCTGGGCGCAACCTTTGTCGAGACCGGCGTCGATGCGCGCGGTAAGGGCGGTTATGCCCGCGAACTCGGCGCCGATGAGAAGTCCAAGGTCGCAGCCGTTCTGACAGACCATATCCAGGCCGCTGATCTGGTCATCACCACAGCCGCCATTCCCGGACACCCCTCGCCCAAACTGATCGACAAAGTGCAGGTAGCCGGCATGAAGGCAGGGGCTGTCATTGTCGATCTGTCTGCCGAAGGCGGCGGCAATTGCGAGGACACCGTTCCCGGCGAAACGATCCGTGTCGGTCCCGTGACCATCGTCGCACCGCTCAACGTCCCCTCGCTTCTCGGAGAGGACGCCAGCACGCTCTACGCCAAAAACCAGTTCAACCTTTTGGCGCTGATGCTGAAGGACAATGTCGTCACCATCGACTGGGACGACGAGATCCTTGCCGGCACAGCACTCACCCATGCGGGCCGCATGATGGAACCCAAGCCCAAGGCAGCCTGACCCTTTTTTGGAGATACATCGATGGATAGCCAGATGGCGATCAGCGGCTTTGTCGCACTCTATATTTTCATGCTCGCCGCCTTTGCCGGCTGGGTGATCATCGGCCGGGTGCCGGCGATCCTGCACACGCCGCTGATGTCGGGCGCCAATTTTGTCCACGGCATCGTCGTGGTCGGCGGCCTCTATGCCCTGATCAATGCCAGTTCCGTGCAGCAACAGATTATCGGCTTCTTCGCTGTCCTGCTCGGCGCCGGCAATGCGGCGGGCGGCTATGCCGTGACCGGGCGTATGCTCGCCATGTTCCAGACCAGCGCTCCCGATGCCAGCCCGAAAAAAACGGCGCGTGCCAAACGGCATCCCGTGAAGAAGGCTTGAGGAAAAATCATGCTCCCCACCCTGCCGCTCGTCCTCATCGGCGTTGCCGATCTTTCAGCTGCCTTTCTGTTCATGTACGGGCTGAAGCGCATGTCGTCGCCGGTCACGGCCCCCTCTGGCATCCTGGCCGCCGGCATCGGTATGCTGGTCGCCGTCGCCGCCAGCTTTCTCTACATATTCAGTGCCAATGATGCGACGCAACCCTTTCTGGCGACCAATGTCGGCCTTGCCATCATCGCTCTCATGATCGGTGGTGGCGTCGCCTGGTGGAGCGGCAAGCGCGTCGCCATGACGGCGATGCCGCAAATGGTGGCGCTCTACAATGGCATGGGCGGCGGAGCAGCCGGCGCGATTGCGGCCATGGAACTGTTTGGCGGCCGGGCGCAGGGACTGATGCCGCTTATCGTGACGCTGGCGGGCGCCCTGATCGGCGCCGTCTCCATGTCGGGCTCCGTCATCGCCTGGGCCAAGCTCGATGGTCTCCTGTCAAACCCCTGGCGCTTCAAGGGGCAGCAGGCCGTCAACGTCATCGCCTTTGCGGTGACGATTGCCATCGGTGCCTATCTGACACTCGCCTCGCTCGGCACACTTGTGCCCGTGCTTGGCATCACGACGTTGATCACGATTTTCTTCGGTTGCGCACTGGTCTTCGGCATCCTCATGACCATGCCGATCGGTGGTGCGGACATGCCCGTGGTGATCTCCGTCTTCAACGCCTTTACCGGCCTTGCCGTGGCGCTCGAAGGCTTCGTGCTGCAGAAGCCTGCCCTGATGGTCGCCGGAATGGTGGTGGGTGCTGCCGGCTTGCTGCTGACGCTTTTGATGGCCAATGCCATGAACCGCTCGGTCAGCAACATCCTGTTCACGAATTTCGGTCCGTCAGTGACGCAGAAACAGGGTGACATCAAGGGCAGCCTGCGCCCAACCGAGGCCGGGGATGCCGGCATCGCGATGCGCTATGCAGCGAGTGTCATCATCATTCCCGGTTACGGCCTGGCCGTCGCGCAGGGACAACAGAAACTCTACGAATTCGTCAAACTGCTCCAGTCGGCGGGCGTGCTGGTCCGCTTCGCAATCCACCCGGTCGCCGGTCGCATGCCCGGTCAGATGGACGTGCTGCTCGCCGAAGCCGGCGTGCCCTACGATCTCATCCTGCAACTCGAAGACATCAACGACGATTTTGCCAATACCGATGTGGTGATGGTGATCGGCGCCAACGATGTCGTCAACCCGGCGGCACGCACCGACAAGCCGTCTCCGATATTCGGCATGCCGATCCTCAATGCCGACAAGGCAAAGCAGGTGTTCGTCGTCAAGCGCGGCGAAGGCAAGGGCTATGCCGGCATCGTCAACACCCTGTTCTACGGCGAGAACTGCAACATGGTCTGCGGCGACGCCCAGGCCGTGCTCGTCAAGATGATCGAAGCCGTCCGCCCGCTCGGGCGCGCCGCCGCGTGATTTTGTGTTTCCCGAAGATCCCCCAACAGAGACAAGGAGCCATCCCATGGCCAAGACAATGCAAACCGCCACCGTCACCGCCTTCGGAAAACCGCTGGAATTGCGCGAATGGGATATTCCCACGCCCGGACCGGGCCAGATCCTCGTCAAGACCGAGGCCTGCGGCGTCTGCCACACCGATCTGCATGCCGCACGCGGTGACTGGCCGTTGAAGCCTTCGCCGCCCTTCGTGCCAGGCCATGAGGGCATCGGCATCGTCGTGGCCCTGGGAGCCGGAGTGACGAATGTGAAGCAAGGCGAGCGCGTCGGCGTGCCATGGCTTTACTCCGCCTGCGGCCACTGCGAATACTGCCTCTCGGCCTGGGAGACTGTCTGTGCCGAGGCGCAGTTCGGCGGTTATACGAAGAACGGCGGTTTTGCCGAATACATCCTCGCCGACCCCAACTACGTGGCGCATATACCCGCAGGCCTGAAGGCGACCGAGGCAGCCCCGATCATCTGTGCGGGCATCACAACGTATAAAGGCATCAAGGAAACCGAGGCCAAGCCCGGCGAATGGATCGTCATCTCCGGCGCGGGCGGACTTGGACATCTGGCCATCCAGTATGCCAAGGCCATGGGGCTCAATGTCTGTGCGGTCGATATCGACGACAGTAAGCTGGCGCTTGCCAAACGCCTCGGCGCCGATCTGACCATCAACGCAATGGCCGGCGATCCGGCCGAAACCCTGAAGAAAGACACCGGCGGCGGCGCGCATGGCGTATTGATCACGGCACCCTCGTTGCCGGCGTTCAAGCAGGGCGTTGCGATGACCCGCAAGACAGGGACCTGCGTGCTGGTTGGTCTGCCGCCGGGCGAGTTCCCCGTGCCGCTGTTCGGGGTCGTGGCAGACTGCATCACCATTCGCGGTTCCTTTGTCGGCAACCGCAAGGACATGGCGGAAGCCCTTGCCTTTGCTGCCGCAGGCAAGGTCAAGGCTGATATCGAGCTGCAGCCGCTGTCTGCGATCAACGAGGTGTTCGACCGGTTGGAGCACGGCAAGGTGGCCGGCCGCGTCGTTCTCGATTTCGCGACAGTGTGAGGATATCCCGATAAACGATCAGACCCGCGCTGCAGCACCGCTTTCGCCCGACCTTCTTCACAGGATGGATGCCTACTGGCGCGCCGCCAATTATCTGTCGGTCGGCCAGATCTATCTCAAGGAAATCCGCGACTGGAATTCCCGCTGACGCTGGATCACATCAAGCCGCGCCTGCTCGGCCACTGGGGTACGACACCGGGTCTGAACTTTCTCTATGTCCATCTCAACCGCCTGATCACGCAAAACGATCTGGACATGATCTATGTCATCGGACCCGGCCATGCCGGGCCGTGGCATCGTGGCGCAGACTATCTTGAAGGCTCTTTTGGAACACTATCCAGCCATCGAGCGCAGCCGCAACGGGCTGCATCCCCTGTTCCGCCATTTCTCCTGGCCCTACGGCATTCCAAGCCACGTCTCGCCGGAAACGCCGGGTTGGATCCATGAGGCGCGATAAGGAAAAGCTCGCGCGAACGCTTGTCGATGTGAAGAGAAAGCAAGACCTCATTGCCGATCAGGTGGCAGAGCGTTTGATCGCCGGTCAGCTTCAGATCGCTGCTTTCGACCGGCTGCTGGAAGATTTGCAGAAACAGCGAAACGAACTGGAGGGCGCATTGGTAAAGTCCGCGGTCAAGCGCAAAGGGGCTGCCAAGACCTTTGTCGTCAACCCATCCATGTACAGTGCATGCATGTACAGTGCAGCCATGGCAGCGCTGACGAAAATCGCCCGTACCGGCAACACCGAACATGATGAGGTGCTGCGCCGTTTCAATTTCATCCGCGATCTCGTCCAGAAGGTGCTGATCGTGCCGTCGGCGGATGGCAAGGCTGCCGACCTGACGGTCGCCAGCCGGATGGCTTTCATCCTCGCCTCAATGCAGGCATTTCAGGAATACAGCGCCGGTCTGCGGGAGCGGCACGCAAACGAGTTCGCCCGCCGGGTTCGGGCGGGTGAGTTCAGTGATATCAATGAGAAGCTGGATTTTACTGCCCGCTTCTGTGCTGTCCTCGCTGAGGAGGAGGCTGACTGGAAGCGGTTACAAGTTTCGTTGGTTGCGGGGGCAGGATTTGAACCTGCGGCCTTCAGGTTATGAGCCAAAACCTTAGCGATTCCAATAGCTTATGTATTTCAATGAGTTATCAGACAAGTCTTTGATTTGGCGCGCTTTCCATTCCGACAACAACCGACATTGACCTGCTTTGACCGGCACCGACAGCGACAAAATGGTGTATGCGGGTTGACATGGCGTTGACACAGTCTCGTCCGCCTAGGATCTGAGTATGATCACTTTCCGTCGAAACCAATCGTCCTAAAAATTACAAAACGTGCCTCTGTCTGAGTATCAACGATTTGCACTGCTATTGGGGCGCCGCCTTCTTAAGATCAAAACGGTACCCAAACAGCCCGCCTGTCTCATCATCAGCCAGCTTCACCGTGTTTACGAATTCGTCGAGAGGCAGATCGCTTGATGCGTTGGCACTATGGAACTCATCACTGTTCAGAGTGACGATGTATTGACCACCGATCTCGTCAGCCACGGCCTTGCCGTAGACAAGAGCTTGTGCGACTTGGCGGGAGTCGACCCCATCGAACAAATGGCTATCATGAACGAGAAACTGTAAACTCGGCTTGAATCTTTCGAAAGCAATACGCAGTAACATCGTATCAAAGCAGAAGATCTTCATCATGTCGATCCCGCCTTTGTTCCCGCCCCCTTGAATGTCGATGCGAAATTTTGGACCCGACCGTGATGATTCAATGATGAGATTACCAGTCCTGTCATCATAGAGCTTGGAGATGGCCTTATCTACCAGAACGGTCGCCCTCTTAATCTTATCTTCGTTCTGTTCGTAGTTCTGCTGGAGCTTTAATTCTAACTCAGCGGCCTCTGCTTTCATCTGAGTTATATTGTTTTCCAGCGCAGCGGCATGCTGAAGTTTACTGCGCAGCGTTTCTGCGCGGCTTACATTTTCTCCAAAGGCCTCGCGTAAACGAATGAGATCCTCAAAGGCTCCTTTGCCATCGAGTTTTTTTAAAATTTCGGTTCGCTCACCAGAAAACTTGACCAGATCTGCCGCCGACTGGTCTCGGTGTCGCTTTGTTTCGTCAATCTGATCACGCAAGTAGCTTTGCCTATTCGCAGTTACCGATGCCTGGAAGGCTTCTACATCTTCAAATCGGCGCAGCGCGACGCTTGGCAGCTCAATCCCGGCTGCACGATAAAGGGTCTCTACGTCAGCGTATGCCGGTGGTGCTTCCGCATCGAAGGATTTCTTCATATACTCGACAGCGGAGTCTGCCTCCGCCAACTCGAATGTGACCTCAGTAACACGGTCCCTCAAGCGGGAAGCCTGCCCTGCCAGTTCCTTGTAACTATCGTGCACCTGAAACGTATCGATCTGTGCGCGCAGTATGGCGATTCTTTCTTCGGTTCGTGCAAGCTCTGGACGAATCTCAGCTGCTGTTCCGAATAGCTGACCCAGCTCTCCTTCTTTGACCGCCATCCGAAGAGCTGTCGCGTGCTTTCTACGCTCTCGCATGTACTGAAACTGACGTGGGATTTCCCAGTCCAGCCCTAGCAGATAGGATAGCGCAACCTGAACACTGCCTGGCTGTTGATCTTTTCCGTTCTTCTCAATCAGATCCATACCACTATCTTTGCGCCGTCGCGCGAAGTAACCGATGAGTTGCCTGAACGTCGGAGCACTCTTTCCCTCGAAAATAGTTCCTTCGCGGTTCATTGGGAGCGCGAACCAAGTTGATCCTAGAAATGCTTTCCAGGTCTCGTTCGAGATGAACCCTTTGCCGTCATCCTCCCTATCGAGGATAAGTCCTACGGCCGCGGCATGTTCATCTGACAGATAGATCCGCCGATCCTTGTCCTTCTGGCCCGTGCGAGTGACAAGTATCCACTGACTCGAAACGTGGACTTCCATCGAGAACGTATGGCTATCGTGACCGGCGCTCTTGAAAAGTGAGTTCTTGTCGGCGTCCGCACCAAGTAGGAAATGAATGACCTCAACCAAGCTAGTTTTACCCGCCGAGTTTCGAGTGTGACGACCGGTAGAAACGGCCGCGACATCGGCAAGCAAGATGTTGAGGCCAGACTGGAACTTTACGGTCTTGAACGTCGGTAGCGAACTCGAGACGGTCCTGATCATGGCAGAACGACTCGAGTGAGATTGTCACCATCGAGATCTACCGCGCCCATAGCGTATAACAATGACAAAGCCAGAATGAACCAGTCGAACGGCAGAGGCGAAGCATAATCTTGCTTGTTGCGCAGTGCCCGAACATCATCCCAGACCATTGAGACTGTACTGGTGCCTTTGGTCATGACGGCCAAGATCTCGCTCCCGATCGTGAGCAAAGCTCTATCTGGTTTTAGGTGTTTGCCTGGTAGGATCATGCCACAGCCTCGACCGGTGCGTCCTCGAATATGGTGCACTTCTCGAAGAAGTGCGCCAGCAAGCTCCATACAGCCACTTCACGCCGCGCAGTGGTCTTTTTTTCCATAGCAGCAAAGTCGCGAAGTTCGAATAGTATATCGTCAGGATGAATAGACTGTGCCCTAAGTTCAAAGTACTTTGCTTTGAAGATTGATGCCAACCGGGCATCCAGCATGGGATCCTGATGATCCAGTAGCAGGGTGGCCACGCGGTTGGCGTTTTGCAGGCCGTCGACGATGCGCTGCTTGCAAATTGATGAGAGACCGTTGAAGTAGAGCTTCTGATCCGGCACCACAACAGGAGCATCATCAGGAATGCCATCATGATCGACGCTGGCCATGATGCTTGACACCACCGCCAAGACGTCTTCGGGCTGCAATGATCGGAAATCCTGTTCCGTAGCAGCATCGCCAATCAAAGCTTCGATGGAGGCCTCATCCAAATCTAGAAGGGCACTTTCGAACCCGCTCTTACCGAAGATCTTAATGTCAAGCTTAGGGTTGTTGGTACGCAGATCAAGTATCTTCTGTACGATTTGAGCTGGCGCCTCGACATAGTTGTGGACAAATACCCACGATTTAAGTGCAGGCCATTCTTTGATTGCACCAGCGAAGTCTGACGCCACCTTCTTCACGGCCCGTTCCATCGATGCCTCAGTTGCGTTTGTCCCAGCGTTGACTGGCCCATAGCAGGCAAAAATAGTAAGTGGCACTAAGAGGATGCCGTCACACTGAAGGTCACCGCGTGAGTAGTCGGTGCCAGTAGGTACGAACGCATCTCCATGAATTATGTTCATCAGTTCAGCAAAGAATTCCTGCAAGCGAGTGCCCTTGCAGCGACGAAGCTTGAGCTCTAGTGCGTTACGTATCGCTTTCCGTTTCACTGCAGACAAACTCAATTATAAATTCCTAGCGGTTGGTCATGAGAAGAACGGGTCCGGCAAGAAAGCCGAGCGCTTCAGAAACAGCATTAGACGGCAATTGCGTGTTAACATATTTATTGGGAAGAGCCTGCAACTTACAGCAGTGAGCTGCTTGACGCGCCTCTCTGCGGCAGCGACGTCTTTGCCTTATTGCGGCATACCTACTTCGCCCCATACAACATTTCCTATCGCTACTTCTCAGGTTGATCGCGATCCACTTGCCCGCCGTTCGCCCAAGCTGATTCCCGCTGCCGCAAATTCAGGGCAAGACCCAAATGTGAGGATTGTGCCATAAGTCAACCATCTCCCGCAAGGGCGGCGGCTCAATCACCTCGACCGTGTCGCCCCACTGGTACAGATGCCAAGCCATCTCGATCCAACCGCTGGCTCTGAACGTGACGATCAGCCCCCCATCAGCGTGGTCGGTGAATACCTGGTCTGGATGGAACACGAATTCACGAGCGGAAGCGGCCGCGGCCGGGGTGAAGCGCCAGACGACCAGGCCGAACTCCGCGTCCGAGTGGAACGACCCGAACGACTGGGCGGCATAGGCGTCGAGGTCGAAATCCTTGTCCCGCACGAAGGACTGCCCGGTAATCTTGGCATCCATGATCCGATCCAGGCGAAAGCGCCGAAACGCGGACCCTTTGCTCGGGTCGCGGGCGATCAGATAATGCCGCGTGCCCAGCAGCATGCCGTAAGGTTCAACCGTCCGATCCAGTGGTTCGGCATCCTGCTTGCCTTTATACCGGATGGTCAGCGAAAAGGGTGCCTTCAGCGCTTCGGCGATTGCGCCGGTCACCATTGGCGACGCTCTCACCTTCGGGCCAGGACGGCAGGCGTAGCCCTGCGCTTCCAGCACCGCTTCGGCATCCACCTCGGCGCGCCTTGCGTGGGCAGATGGTAGGGTAGCCACTAAGCGCCCGCGCAATGCTTGCAGCGCCTCAACTTCCGACTGCGCGCCTTCGCGTTCTGCGCGCCGGATGGCCATCTCAAGCGCCACTAATTCGCGGTCATAAATGCCCCGCATTCCGAGCATCGCCGTGTCGCGCAGCTTCCACCAGCGCCTGCGATCACCGTCGGTTTTGATTGAAACGCTGGGAAAGGTGCTCTCGAGCGCGCGCACCATGCGCTGGGCCGTCCGCATGTTCACCCCGAATTCCACAGCAATATCCGGCAAGCTGATCCCGCTGTGACGGGATGCAGCCAGTTCGGCCAGTTTGAGCAGATCCTGCGCCTTGTGGAATGACATGACGATTCTTTTCCCTCTACGACAGGTTTTAACGTGGACCCTATCGTAGCGTGTACTAGAGGGCGAGTCGCCTTGTAGATTAACGCGGTATGGTTGATTCGGTCGAAGCACATCCTGCTTTGATGGCGCAGAGCGCCTACGAGAACCATACGCCCTGACGTCTCGACCCTCTCACCAGCCTAACGCAGAAACCACCCGTTGAGGTGGAATCCGGCGGAAGCTCAGAATGGGGACGGAAGTCAGAATGGCCTTACCACCACGAGTATTCTTTACTGTACAAGAAACGGCTGCGCGCTGGGCGTGCATGATTGCAGATATTGCCGGATGGGCGTGCGACGGCAAGCTGGATATCCTGACGGGCATTTCCACCGTCACATGTGGCGCGGACAGGGTTTCAGGAAAGGTCATCATATCTCCCATGGATATTCTACCGATGTTTCGTCGCTGCGGGACCGGCCCGACTGTGGTGAAGCTGATGCGGATCATGCCCGCCGGTTCGGAGGGTTGGGTTTATGTCACCGAACCCAGCGATGGGGTGGATATCTCGATTTCCGACCTGCAGATCGCTGGCCACGAGGTACTGAGATTTGAGGAAGAACACGACCTGTTGCGCCGCGTTGGCGGTGGCACGGGATCCGGCTCGCCCTACGATTGGGAGGGGATGTACGTCACGGTCATCCAGCGTGTTCACGAAAAAGGCGTGCCCGCCAACCAGTCAGAGCTTGTCGCAGAACTTCAGGACTGGTTTGCCCAGGTGGCGCAAAACGGCCAAGTGCCAGATGAAAGCACCATCCGTCGCAGGGTGCGGCCGATCTGGCGGAAACTGCGCGGCGAAAGCTGAAGGGCCGCCGCGTCACGCGGTTTTCTTGTCTGCATCATGCACGATCTTCGGGCGGGGCCGGAACATGCTGGCAACGGCATCGACGCCCGCCCGAAGTGGGGAATCCATCAGGTGTGCATAACGCTGGGTCGTCTGCATCTGGCTGTGGCCCAAGAGCTTGCCGATCATCTCGAGCGAGGCCCCGCCACTGACCAGCAGGGAGGCGAAGGTGTGGCGTAAATCATGGATCCGGACTTCGGGCAGTTTGGCATCCTTCTGGACGTTGATCCAGAACCGGCGGATTTCCTTGACGGGCTGGCCGGGCGCATCGCCGGGGAACAGCCATGGATTGCCCTTTGGCACCAAAAGCTGGCGCTGACGCACGATTGTTGCGACCTCGGCCGAGATCGGGATACGGTGGATTTTGCGCTGTTTGGTGCTGGCGGCAGGTTTTGACCAGCTGCCCAGCTCCAGATTGAACTGTTCAAACCGCGCCTGCCGCACCTCGCCCACCCGGCTGCCAGTCAACATGCAAAGACGGATGATCCCCGCCCCGCGCTGATCGGTGGCTGCATCCAACACCTCAGCCAGCCTGCCAATTTCCTCCTGCGACAGGAAGCGTTCGCGTTCGTTCTCGATCCGCTTCTTGAAGCCAGAGGCCGGGTTGTCCATCCGCCAGCCCCAGCTGATGGCCAGCGTGAACATCTTGCGCAGCACTTCGCCCACCCGGTTGGCGCGGATCGGCGTGGGCTTCACGCCCTGCAGCTTGCGCGCGCGGTTGTTTGGCTTTTCCTTCGATGGGCGTGCCCTACCCTTGGCGATGATGTTCAGCAGTTTCGCCACATCATGCGGCGTGATCTCGGTCACCAGCTTCCTGCCCCAATGCGGAGCCACAAGCTTTGTCAGCATCGCCTGCTGGTCCGAGGCATTGGTTTTGGCCAGATGCGGCACATGCTCCGCCAGATAGCGGTCGATCATGTCGCTGAACCGTGGAGCTTCGCGCAACTCGCCCCGCGTGCCCAGTGGATCCCCACCCTCTTCGATCACGCGGCGCAGATCCCTTGCGCGCTCCCGCGCAGCGGTCACCGTCCATTCAGGCCACCGCCCGATGGCCATGCGGCGCTGGGCCCCCGCAAAGCGGTAATCCAGTGAAAAAGACCGACCTCCTGATTGGAGGATGCGGATGGAAAAGCCCCGCACCTCCGTGTCGAACACTTGGTAGTGGCGACCCTCCTCCGGGACCTGTTCCCTCACAATTTTATCGTTCAATCGCAACCTCTTGACCATGTCTGCACCTCCTGTCGCCGATGACACAGGCGTAGATTCGCGCCCTTATCAAGCAAAGCATGGTGCCTGGCGCGGCAATCAGGCGGTGACCGGCGATCATGCGTCCGATGCTTGCCGGTCACTGAAATCATGGGAGAATTTCGGAACCGCCATGCGTTTTGGCCCGAGATCAGCAGTGCAGATGTTGCAAGTCGCCACCAGGATGCCCGCGCAGATGAACCTCTGCCAAGGCATGCCAGCCCAAACACGCGCTGATTTTGTAAATCTCGAATGAAATCAATGACCGGCAAGGGTCTGGACCCTCTGCCACCCCTGCCAAACCCTGCTTATGCCGCCGAACACGCGCAAAACGCTGCGAAATTCGGAAAATGAGCCGTGGCGAATGGTCTGCGCCGATCCGGATCAGCTGTCGCAGGCCCAGCCACGAGCTTCGAGCCCGGCGCTGAACCGCACCAGATTCCCCGAATATTTAATAAAAACAATGCCCGGCAAGCTTTTGGCGCATCACCGCCGGTCACTGCCTTCCCGCCACCCATTCGCGTCTGCGCCTCATGACACCGGAGATCAGCCCATTCCGGGCGATAATCGGGAGACAGAAGATGACAGCAGCGGGAACTTCGGCGCGAACCGCCACGGGTGAATTGCTGAGCGGTTGGATCAGCCGTGTGGACTTGGCCGTTGAACTGGACTTAACCGTCGACACCCTTCGCCGATGGGAAGCGCAACGCTTTGGGCCGCCCTGTGTGCGCGCCGGTCGCAAAGTCTATTATCGTCGCGACGCCGTGCATGATTGGCTGCAATTGCAGGAAGTTCCGATTTCTCGGCGCGCGGGTGGCCGTCGATGACCGCCCTTTTGCCCCATCCCCTCGTCCCAGCCCCAAGCACCGGCGACTGGCTGCACGACCGCTTGGCCGAGGCGCGCGGCGTCCTGGCCGATACCACGCAGCATCCGGAATCGCTGGTCATCCTCGCGGCCCGTGTGGTCGTCGGACAAACCGGCGATGCCGGTGAATGTGCCGATGCCCTCGACCTGCTGCGCCTGCTGGACCGACGCCCCCTGCATGCCATCGCCGCCGCCGCGTTCGCGAAAGGCGGTGCCGCATGAACCGGCGCAGCACACCCGAAGCCGATGCCCAGCGCGCCATCGTGCAGGCGCTGCGCTTTGCTCTGCCCCGAGATGCCATTGTCCATCACTGCGTCAACGAGGTGACCGAAGCTGGGCCGCGCGGTGCCAGGCGTCAGTCCATCCTTGTCGGCATGGGCGTCCATTCCGGCTTTGCCGACTTGATCGTGATCTCCGGCGGCCGCGTGCTGTTCCTCGAGGTCAAAAGCGAGACGGGGCGGTTGCGCAAATCGCAGGAGGTGTTTCGCGACACGGTCTGCGCGCAGGGCTTCGGCTGGGCACTGGTGCGGTCCGTCGACGATGCGCTTAGCGCACTCGCTGACAATGGCTTCACCAATCGTGTGCACATCCCGGCGCGGAGGGTCCGGCCATGAGCCACAAGGCGACCGTCTGGGCCATCCAGCAACGCGGGCTGAAGCCTGCCACCAAAATCGTGCTGTGGTTTCTGTGCGACCGGCACAACCCGGATTTCGGCTGCTTCCCGACGCAGGCGCGGCTGGCCGACGATGCGGAAATGTCGATCTCGGCGCTGAACGAACACCTCGCCAAGCTGGAAGAGCTGCGCCTGATTCACCGCGTCCGGGTCCATGATCCGCGCACCCATAAACGCCAAGCCACACGCTACATCCTGGGATTTGAGGCAGGGTTTCCACAAGAGCCAACTCCGGAAACCGGACACGGCTCTTGCGGAACGGATGACGAACAAGATGCCGACCCAACTCCGGAAACCGGAGATAGGGCCATCTCCGGATTTTCGGCAAAGCCATCTCCGGATTTTGCCCAAAGCCATCTCCGGAATCCGGAGACTAACCTTGTAAGAGAACCCTTAAGTAAACCTGTAAAGGAGGAGGAGGACGCGCAAGCGCGCGATTCCGATTTTGATCAGTTTTTCGCAGAGTTGCTGACTGCTCTGGGCTTTGCCGCCAATGCCACCCTGCCCGCATGGTGGCAAGGCTGGCCAGCCAGAACGCATGTTCGCCGCTGGATCGATGACCTCGGCTTGTCACAGAAGCGGATCATCGAGACGGCCACCGAGACCAGAACCGATCATCCCAATCCGCCCGATGGCCCCAAAGCCCTCGACCGGTTCATGGAACGGACAGCCCAGCGCGATGCGCAGGCGACCTTTGCAAACGCCAAAAGTCAAAAGTCCAAGCAACAGCGCAAGCGCGTGGATTCTCCCCGGCTCAGCGACGACGAGAAGGCGGCGTTCTACGCCAAGATGGTCAACGCCGATGGCTTCCTGCCCGTCAGCGCGATCAACAACAGCATCCGTGACTTGATGCTGGTGCGTGGCCTGGTCACAGCCGAACGGCTCCGGATGCGAGGGGTGCGGTGAATGGCATGGTGTCACGTCCCCGGCATGGATTGTCCCTCTGCGCAGGCGGTGGAGGCCTTGATCTGGGCCTCATGCTCGCCGAGCCCGGCTATCACACCCGCGCCTTTGTCGAATGGGAAGACTGGCCCCGCGCCGTCCTCGTCGCCGCCCAGCGCACTGGGTACTTCGCCCCGGCCCCAATCTGGGACGACCTGCGCAGCTTCGACGCACGGCCCTTCCGCGGCGCCTTCGACGCCGTCCTCGCCGGATATCCCTGCCAACCGTTCAGCGCAGCTGGAAAGCGCGGTGGCGCAAACGATCCCCGTCACCTGTGGCCCGAGGTCGCCCGCGTCATCCGGGAATGCGCCCCCGAGTGGGTCTTCCTCGAAAATGTCACCGGGCATGTCACCCTCGGCCTTGAAACCGTCCTGCGAGAGCTTTGGGGCATGGGCTACACGCCTGCGGCGGGCCTGTTCAGCGCGGCAGAAGTCGGCGCGCCGCACCAGCGGCTCCGCATCTTCATCCTGGCCCACACCGATGAGCCTGCATCCCGGCACGGATCGCTACAATCCAGCGGGCAACAGCGACTTTACCCGCAAGGCGGAAGCGCTGGCGCTGGGCATCAGCAACTGGTCGACGCCCAAGGCGACAGATGGTGCGAAGGGCGGTCCGGGGCAGAGTTACGGTTCGGGCGGGATGCCACCCCTGCCAGCGCAGGCGACACAATGGCAAACGCCCGTTGCGAACGATCAGGTGGACCGGCTGCGCGGCAAGATCAACAGCCGGGGCGAACCCAAGCTGAGTGCGCAAGCGATCCAGTGGCCGACCCCGGCGGCGCAGAACTGGAAGGGCAGCAGCCCGGCCAGCATCATCCGCGCCGATGGCAAGAGCCGTATGGATATCCTGCACTATCGGGCCGAGCAGGGCTTCATCCGCCCGGTCCCGGCGATCACGCCGGATGGACGGCAGTCCTGTCCACACGCCCCGATCTCGCGCCCGCTGTGGGCTTCAATGATTGCCTCACATGGGCGGGTCGTCTCGCGACGGATCCTGAACGCCCGGGCACGACGGCGGCTGAACCCGCTCTTCGTCGGATGGCTGATGGGCTGGCCCATCGGGCACGGGCTCTGCGCCTGCTCGGCAATGGAGTTCATCCACTGGCAGCAGCGCATGCGTGGCGCTCTCTCGCAGCTGCCCATGGCCTCGGGCCCTTGGATCTGGCGGCCGACCGAGGGAACGGAGGGCCCAGCGCAGATGAGCCTCTTTGACGGATCGCTGCCATGAGCATGCACGGACGGATTGGCCGCGCCGGTGGTGTAAAGGTTAAACGCGCACTGGGCGTGCAAGCGCTGCTAGAATGGGCGTTTCGCACGGAACAGGCGCAGCTGGAGCTGCCCCCACCAAAGGATGCAATCGAAGAAGGCTATGGATTTGGCCTCGAATACATCCTGCTGCAACGCGCGGCGCTGGGCTGTAAAGTGGACGGCGGCCAACACAAGATGGGCAGTTACACCCATGCCGATGCAGAGGTGGTGGCGGCCACCGTCGCGGGGATGCCTGACAGTCTCGGCGGCATTCGGATGGCGATCAGCGTGGCCGAAATGGCGCGCGCGGGGATAACGCCCGACTGGATGCCCGGCGTCGTGCCGCGCTGCGTGCCGGTGGAGACCAAGCAAAATCAGTATGGCGAACGTTCTGCCACCATCGTGGTGGGCTTTGAGCGCATACGGGTTCAAGGCCCGACGGCACGCGGCACTTGGAAAACCATAGAGATCCTCGCCTGCCCGGTGACCTGGCGACCGCACCCTGAACAGATCGCAGCCGCTCGGCGCGGCTATGAAGATTGGTGGCAGGCGCTGGATTGGGTGCGCGATGGGCTGGTGGCGGGAAGGATGCTGCGGGACGTCGAGGTGACTGCAGCGATGCCAAAGATGCGACCGTGGTTGACCGCACTCCACAAATAGGTGGGTTTACAAAGCGGTAATCCTGCCGATTGACTGCAATTCACCCACTCAACATCTCAGCTTTAGCTTGATTGCAATGCTATCACTGCCTATCTTTGGCCTTTAAACCGGAGGGTATCATGGCCAGCATAACGATTCGCAACCTTGACGATGACGTAAAGCGCCGCCTGCGCGTGCGCGCCGCCGAACATGGCCGGTCGATGGAGGAAGAGGCTCGCGATATCCTGCGGCAGGTTGTCGGCCCGCCCAGCGCCCCGAAGAACCTCGGTCAGGCCATTAATGCCCGGTTTGCGGCGGTGGGCGGCATCGACTTGGCCCCGACAAAGCGCGGCTCGATGCGGCCCACACCAGACTTCGAGTAATCGATGATCCTCCTCGACACCAATGTGATCTCGGAACTGATGCGCGCAGAACCGGCCCAGACCGTGCTGGACTGGTTCGGCCAGCATGACGCGGTTGATCTGTTCATTTCGGCCGTGACCGAGGCGGAACTTCGCACCGGCGTTGCAATCCTGCCAGAGGGGCAACGCCGCGACCGGCTGCAACTGGCCATCGACGCGATGATCGACCTAGACTTCCAGGGGCGCGTTCTGCCCTTCGACAGTCTTGCCGCCAAAGCATATGCCGAAATCGCAGCCCAGCGCCGCGCGGCGGGTCGCCCCATCTCCGAAGCTGACTGCCAGATCGCTGCCATCGCCCGCGCCACAAATGCCCCCATAGCCACCCGCAACGTCAAGGATTTCGACGGCTGCGGTGTTCGCGTGATTAACCCCTGGAAAGACCAATGAACGCCGTCGAAATTGAACAGGCCATTTCTGAACTGGCCGAAAAACCCTTTGACCGGCAAGAATTTCCCTTCCAGTTCCTTGAGGCCTTTGGGAACAAGGAAACCACGCTCAAGCGCCTCCGCTCAGGCGTGTCGAACAAATCCGACCTCGGCGGCGTGCTGCAGACCAACAATATCCACATTGTCGCCTGCATGCCTGGCCAAACCTCGGCCACCCTTGCCGTCCTGCGCACCAGCCCGGCCACTACCAAGGGCAAGGCCCGTTTCATCCTTGCCACCGATGGCGAGACGCTGGAGGCCGAGGATCTTACCTCCGACGACGCGCCCATCGCCTGCGCCTATCCCGATTTCCACGACCATTTCGGATTTTTTCTGCCGCTCGCGGGCATCACTACCGTCAAGCAGATCCGCGAAAGCGCCTTTGACATCAAGGCGACCGGCCGCCTGAACCGGCTCTATGTCGAACTGCTGAAGGACAACCCCGAATGGGGCACCGAGGCGCGCCGCCATGACATGAACCACTTTATGGCGCGGCTGATCTTTTGCTTCTTCGCCGAAGACACCGGCATCTTCAACGGGGACGCCCTGTTCACCACCACCGTAAGCCAGTTCAGCGACCAGAACAGCGCAAACACCCATTGGGTGATCAGCGAAATCTTTCGCGCGATGAACACCGCGCTGCCAGCCCGCCCCACCGCCGACCTGCGCAACTGGGCCAACGCCTTCCCCTATGTGAACGGCGGCCTGTTCTCAGGCGACACCGATGTTCCGCGCTTTTCCAAGATCGCGCGCAGTTACCTTTTGCACATCGGCAACCTCGACTGGACCAAGATCAATCCCGATATTTTCGGCTCGATGATTCAGGCCGTCGCGGATGAGGGTGAGCGTTCGGCGCTCGGCATGCATTACACATCCGTGCCGAACATCCTGAAGGTGCTGAACCCGCTGTTTCTGGATGATCTGCGCGCGCAACTGGACGAGGCTGCCGACAACCCCCGCAAGCTGCTGAACCTGCGCGCCCGTATGGCCAAGATCAGGGTGTTTGACCCCGCCTGCGGGTCGGGCAACTTCCTTGTCATCGCCTACAAGGAAATGCGGTCGATCGAGGCGGTGATCAATCAGCGCCGGGGCGAGGCGGATCGCAAGACCGACATCCCCAAGACCAACTTTCGCGGGATCGAGCTGCGCGACTTTGCCGCCGAAATCGCCCGTCTGGCGCTGATCATTGCCGAGTTCCAGTGCGACGTGACCTATCGCGGCGCAGTGCAGGCGCGGGCCGAGTTCCTGCCGCTGAACGCGCAGAACTGGATCACCCAAGGCAACGCCCTGCGGTTGGACTGGCTATCGATCTGCCCACCCACGGGGACGGGGGTGCGGTTCCAAGCTGAGGATTTGTTCCACACTCCGCTCGACCAGGCGCAGATTGATTTCGAGAATGAGGGTGGCGAGACGTATATTTGCGGGAACCCGCCCTATTTGGGGTCAACCTGGCAGACGACCGAGCAGAAAGAGGATTTGCAACGCATTTTTGAGGGCCGCACGAAAAGCTGGAAGTCGCTGGACTATGTGGCGGGCTGGTTCATGAAGGCTGCGGATTTTGGGATGCACACCAAATCAGTGGCGGCATTTGTGTCCACCAATTCCATCTGTCAGGGCCAGCAAGTGCCGATCCTCTGGCCGCTCATTTTCCAGACCAAGCATGAAATTGCATTTGCGCATACCAGCTTCAAATGGGCCAATTTGGCCAGCCACAATGCTGGAGTGACCGTGGCCATTGTCGCCATTGCTCTCGATCCCGGCCCACTGCGTCGGATATTTTCGCCCGATGGCGATGGCGGCATCATTCAGCGCGAAACAGATCACATTAACGCTTATCTGGTTTCCGGGCCGAATGTGGTGGTGAACAAAGCATCGCGCCCGCTGACCAAAGTTGCCGACATGGATTTCGGCAACAAACCCGTCGATGGCGGCAACCTGCTTATGTCGCGCAGCGATGCTGATGACTTAGGCCTGACCACAGCTCAACGCGCAAAATTCCTGCGCCGCATTTACGGCTCCGCAGAATTCATTCGCGGGCAGGAACGCTATTGCCTTTGGGTCGAAGACAAGGATTTGTCAGAAGCCATGGCGATTGACCAGCTTCGCGCCCGGATCGAAGGCGTTCGGCAAATGCGCTTGGAAAGTCCGAAAACGGCAACGGTTGATTCCGCATCATCGTCCCATAAGTTTGGGGAGGTCAGGCAGAAGGGCAATGAAACAGTCACAATCATTCCGAGCGTCTCATCGGAAAGCCGCGAATACTTGCCATTCGGTTATTGCGAAGCTGGAACCATCGTCACCAACCTCGCCTTCGCCCTATATGACGCGCCGCTTTGGAACATGGCGCTGATCGCCTCGCGCCTGCATCTGGTCTGGATAGGGACCGTCTGCGGCAAGATGAAAACTGATTTCCGCTATTCCAACACCCTCGGCTGGAACACCTTTCCCGTCCCCACCCTGACCGAAAAGAACAAAGCCGACCTGACCGCCTGCGCTGAGGCCATCCTCCTCGCCCGCGAGGCGCATTTCCCCGCCACCATCGCCGACCTCTATGACCCCGAAAAGATGCCCGAAAACCTGAGGCAAGCCCATGACCGCAACGACGAAACCCTTGAGCGCATCTACATCGGCCGCCGCTTCAAGAACGACACCGAACGGCTGGAAAAGCTGTTCGAGATGTATACCAAGATGACGACCAAACCAAAGGCCAGCGCCCGTGTTTAGGCCCGTCACCTACGCGTCCCTGAATTCGCGCCAAAAGGAAAACCACAATTTCCAAAAGGTTGCGGCACGGCTGGCCGATTATGGCTATAACTGTCTACGCCTGACGGATGACTGGCAGGGTGCAGATTTCATGGCCTGCCACGTCGATGGTGAAACCATCCTGAAAGTGCAACTGAAGGGGCGGCTGACTATCGACAAGAAGTATCTGGGCAAATCCATCCACATTTCCTTCTTTCATGGTCAGGATTGCTACATCTATGATCACGATGCCTTTGTTGTTCATCTTGAACAAAATGGCCTGATCGGCGCCGATAGTGTCACATGGCATATAGCTGGCGGGCGAAGCTGGCCGTCTCCACCCAACTGGGCGATCAAATTGCTTTCTGAGTACAGGATTTAAACATGGTACAATCCGTCCCCTCCGTTTCCGTAACCTATGCCCGCAATGGTAGTTCGACCACGGCCAACGAACTCGGCATGCGTGTCATGCAAGAGCGCGCCTATGAAAAGCGGGGCGAGCAATATCTGCTGATCAAGTCGCCTCCGGCCTCGGGCAAAAGCCGCGCGCTGATGTTCGTCGCGTTGGACAAGCTGCACAATCAGGGCCTGAAGCAGGCGATCATCGTGGTGCCGGAAAAATCCATCGGTTCCAGCTTTGCCGATGAGCCGCTGTCGAAGTTCGGTTTCTGGGCTGACTGGAAGGTCGAGCCGCGATGGAACCTGTGCAATTCGCCCGGCACGGATGGCGGCAAAGTGAATTCGGTCGGCGCGTTTCTGGAAAGCGACGACCGCGTGCTGGTCTGCACCCACGCCACCTTTCGTTTTGCGGTGGAGCGCTTCGGGGTAGAGGCCTTTGACGACCGTCTGATCGCCATCGACGAATTCCACCATGTCAGTGCCAACCCCGACAACAAGCTGGGCGGGCACCTGGCCTCATTCATGACGCGGGACCGGGCCCATATCGTGGCGATGACCGGCAGCTATTTCCGGGGCGACGCCGAAGCGGTTCTGATGCCGACAGACGAGGCCAAGTTTGAGACAGTGACTTACACCTACTACGAGCAGTTGAACGGCTACGAATATCTCAAAAATCTCGACATCGGTTATTTCTTCTACAATGGCCCCTATGTGGACGACATCCTGCGGGTGTTGGACCCGGCGCAAAAGACCATCCTGCACATCCCGAACGTAAATGCTCGCGAAAGCACCAAGGACAAGCATCGGGAGGTGGAGCATATCCTCGACGCGCTGGGCGAATGGCAAGGCACCGATCCGGTGACGGGGTTCCAATTGGTCAAGGTGCCGGATGGCCGGGTGCTGCGCATCGCCGATCTTGTCGACGACGAAGGACCACGGCGTGACAAGGTGTCGGCCGCGCTGAAAGACCCTGCCCAGAAGATGAACCGCGATCATGTGGATATCATCATAGCACTCGGCATGGCCAAGGAAGGGTTCGACTGGATCTGGTGCGAACATGCCCTGACTGTTGGATATCGTGCCAGCCTGACCGAGGTGGTTCAGATCATCGGCCGAGCCACTCGCGACGCGCCGGGCAAGGAAACCGCGCGGTTCACCAACCTGATCGCCGAGCCAGATGCGTCAGAAGGTGCTGTGACCGAGGCTGTTAACGACACCCTCAAGGCGATTGCGGCCAGCCTGCTGATGGAACAGGTTCTGGCCCCACGGTTCGAATTCAAGCCGAAGACGGTGGCCAGCACGGCTAAGCCGGGGTTTGACTACGGCGACGCGGGCTATGACCCGACCAAATGCAATGTCGGCTTCAATTCGACCAGCGGCAAGTTCCAGATCGAGATCAAGGGCCTGTCCGAGCCCAAAAGTGATTTTGCCCATCGCATCTGCACGCAAGACCTGAACGAGGTGATCACCGCCTTTGTCCAGGATAAGACCACGATTGAGCGCGGCCTGTTCGATTCTGAAATGGTACCCGAAGAGCTGACGCAAGTTCGCATGGGCAAGATCGTTAAGGACAAATACCCGCAGCTGGATGATCACGATCAGGAAGCCGTGCGGCAGCATGCCGTTGCGGCCCTGAACCTGACGCAGAAGGCCAAAGAACTGGCGCTCGCCAGTGGTGATGCAGAACGCTCGGGCAGCACTGCCCTGATCGACGGTGTGCGTAAGTTCATGAATGTGCGTGATCTGGACATCGACCTGATTGACCGGATCAACCCGTTCGGCGAGGCCTATGCGATCCTTGCCAAGACTATGAGCGAAGAAAGCCTCAAGCGGGTGGCGGCCGTGATCTCGGCCAAGAAGGTGAACCTGACACCCGAAGAGGCGCGCGATCTTGCCAAACGAGCCCTGAAATTCAAGCAAGAGCGTGGGCGCCTGCCGTCAATTACCTCGATGGACGCTTGGGAAAAGCGTATGGCAGAAGGTGTCGCATTCCTTGCCCGCATGAAGGCTGAAGCTGCAAATGGCTGATTTTACTGACGACGATGACGCACTACTGGCTGAACTTGGCGTTGAGGTAGCGGCCAAGCGGGTTGGCTCACGCACGCCGCAGCAGGAGCGGGTCATCGCTGGTTTCGAAGACATCCAGCGCTTTGTAGAAGAGCACGGGCATGCCCCACGGCATGGCGAAAGCCACGACATTTTCGAACGGCTTTATGCGGTTCGGCTGGACCGGATTGCAAAGCTGCCCGAGTGCCGTGACCTTGTTGGCTCTCTCGACCACCAAGGCTTGCTGACGGGCCTTGCAGCGGCACCATCTGACGAGACGGACGATCTGGACGATGACGCCTTGCTAGCAGAGCTCGGCGTCGATGGTGGGTTGTCAGAAATCATGGAACTGCGTCATGTCCGGTCAAGCGCCGAAAAGCGGGCGGCAGATGAAATCGCCAACCGGGAACGCTGTGCGGACTTTGCCAGCTTCAAACCGCTGTTTGAGCAGGTTCAGCGCGACCTTGATCAGGGGATACGGACCGCCCGAAAGTTCGAACGGAAATCCGAAATCGAGCCTGGCCGCTTCTTCATCCTCGGCGGTCAAAAGGCCTATGTCGCAGAAAAAGGGAAGGTCGAGATCAATGCCAGCGGCAACTCCGACGCCCGGCTGCGGGTGGTCTTTGACAATGGAACGGAAAGCAACCTGCTGATGCGGTCGCTGCAGAAGGCTTTGACCTCGGATGAAGCAGGCCGCCGCATCGATGAACCTGTTGCAGGGCCGCTATTCGCAGACCAGCCACAAGATGGCGACGCAGCCAGCGGTACGATCTATGTGCTGCGCAGCATGTCCGACCATCCCATGGTTGCTGCGCACCGCGATCTTGTGCACAAGATCGGCGTGACCAGCAACGGTCTGAAACAGCGGATCGCGGGCGCGCGCATGCAGCCGACCTTTCTTCTGGCGGATGTCGAGGTGGTCGCCACCTACGAGCTCTTCAACATCAACCGCTCGAAACTCGAGAACCTGATCCACCGGATATTCGAACCCGCAAGGTTCGATGTGGAGATCCTCGACCGCTTCGGCCGTCCTGTCGTACCACGGGAATGGTTCATGGTGCCGCTCTTTGTCGTCGACGAGGCAGTCGAGCGCATCAGGGATCGAACGATTGTTGATTACCGCTACGATCCGGCGTCAGCAAAGCTGGTCAAGCAATCGCATTAAGGCTTACCCCCCACGGCATGGTTCCTCCCCGGCCCCGTTTGTATGCGGGGGGGCGCAGCGCGGCATTTTGCTAGCGACAGGCACTTTCACCGGGGAATCCAGGCGGAATCCACCTGCCGCTCGATTTTGGAAAAAGCGACTCATTATCAAAGACTTGCGGAATCACGATCTTGGCGTGCTGGATTCTTTTCGGAATCCAGGGAATCCAGTTTGTGGAAGCCACCGTGTCGAAAGCCAGCCAGCGGAAGCCAACCCGTAAGAAGCCATTGAATCCACGTCATTTTTTCATTTGACAAAGCTGCCCCCCTTGACCTACCTATTGATCATCGAAGAATAGTGCCCGCAGGTATCCCCTCGCGGGCGTTTTCGTTTCCCCCACATCGCGGACCCCGATAATGTCGGTGGCCATGTTGCCCGCGCGCATCGGCACGTCAGCCCTACCTTAAATGAGAACTGCCCATGGACCTGGTCTTTGCACCGAGCCAGATCGAGACGTGGCCGATTGACCGGCTGCGCCCCTACGTCCGCAATGCCAAGATCCACGGCACCGATCAAGTGGCCAAGATCGCCGCCAGCATGGCCAAGTTCGGCTGGACCGTGCCCTGCATGGTGGCCGACGACGGCGAGCTGATTGCCGGGCATGGTCGGGTGCTGGCGGCTGCGATGCTCGGGTTGAAGGACGTGCCGGTGATCCGGCTTAGCCACTTGGACGAGGCCGAACGCCGGGCGTACCGCATCGCCGACAATAAATTGACCGAGTTGGGCGAGTGGGACGAGGCGATGCTGCGCGACGAGATCGCGGGGCTGCTGGCCGAGGATTTCGACCTGTCGCTGCTGGGCATCACCGACGAGGATCTGGACGCCCTGCTGCGCGATCCGGATCAGGTGGAAGGCGGCGTGGTCGAGGGCGAAGATGACATTCCCGAACCCCCGGTCACGCCGGTGTCGATGGCGGGCGACCTCTGGCAGCTCGGATCGCACCGGCTGATTTGCGGCGACAGCACATCGGCCGATGTGGTTGCGCGACTGCTGGGTGATGTGCGACCGCTGCTGATGGTCACCGATCCGCCATACGGCGTTGAGTACGATCCATCATGGCGCAACCAGGCCGGTGCGGCCAAGACCAAGCGCACCGGCAAGGTGCTGAATGACGACCGAGCGGACTGGCGCGAGGCGTGGGCGCTGTTCCCCGGCGACGTCGCCTATGTTTGGCACGGCGCGCTGCATTCCTCGACTGTCGCCGAGAGCCTGGTGGCGGCGGGTTTCGCCGTGCGGTCGCAGATCATCTGGGCCAAGGATCGGCTGGTTCTCAGCCGCGGCGACTACCACTGGCAACATGAGCCGTGCTGGTATGCCGTGAAAAAGACTGGCAAGGGCCACTGGGCAGGCGACCGGAAGCAGACCACGCTGTGGCACATCTCCGGCAAGGACCAGGACGCGGCCACTGTCCACAGCACGCAAAAGCCAGTCGAATGCATGCGGCGGCCCATCCTGAACAACTCCAGCCCGGGCCAGGCTGTGTTTGAGCCGTTCATGGGATCCGGCACCACGCTGATCGCGGCGGAAACAACCGGCCGTGTGTGCTTCGGGATCGAATTGAACCCGGCTTACGTCGATGTGGCAATCGAGCGATGGCAGCAGTTCACCGGCGCCAATGCCGTGCTGGCCGACACCGGTGAGACCTTCGCCGAACTGAAGGCCAAGAGGCTCGCTGCATGAACGCGCATCTGCTGCCGGGCCGGATCGAGCATTGGCCGCTCGCGCGGCTGAAACCATACGCCCGCAATGCCAAAACCCACGACGCCGATCAGGTCGCGAAGATCGCCGCCAGCATGGCCGAGTTCGGCTGGACCGTGCCGGTGCTGGTCGCCACCGATGGCGAGCTGATTGCTGGCCATGGTCGCATCCTAGCGGCCGCCCATCTTGGCCTGTCCAAAGCCCCGGTCATCGTGCTGGGCCATCTGACCGAGGCGCAGCGCCGGGCCTACCGCATCGCTGACAACAAGCTGACCGAGCTTGGCGGCTGGGACGAGGCGCTGCTCTTGCAGGAATTGCAGGCGCTGCTGGCCGAGAATTTCGACCTCGGGCTGATCGGGATTCCGGACGATGAACTGGACGCATTGCTCGCAGACGCCGACGACCGCCCGGCAATTTCTGACGATGCCGCCGATGCAATCCCCGAGCCAACCGCCGATCCGATCACCCGCCCCGGCGATATCTGGGCGCTGGGCAAACACCGGCTGTGCTGCGGCGATGCCACCGATCCGGCCACTGTCGCCAGGCTGATGCAAGGTGAACAAGCCGGACTGATGTTCACTTCGCCGCCCTATGCACAGCAGCGCGACTACGGCGCGGCCAAAGAAAAGGTCGGGGATTGGAATGCGCTGATGCAGGGCGTGTTCGCCGCAGCCCCAGTCACTGCCGAGGCGCAACTGCTGGTCAATCTCGGCCTCGTGCACCGCGACAGCGAATGGCAGCCCTATTGGGAAGGATGGGTCGAATGGATGCGCACCTCTGGCTGGCGACGGTTTGGTTGGTATGTGTGGGATCAGGGCCCGGGGCTGCCGGGCGACTGGAACGGCCGCCTGGCCCCATCGCACGAGTTTATTTTCCACTTCAACCGCGCTCCCCGCAAACCGCACAAGACCGTCCCGTCCAAGCACGCGGGCGAAACCCTCGGCGGCGGTGGGCTGCGCGGCGCCGACGGCACCGTCCACGCCAAGACCGGCACCGGCAACGCGATCCAGAGCCACCGAATCCCCGACAGCGTGTTCCGTATCATGCGCCACAAGGGCGGACTGGGTGCTGCCGGATCGCACCCAGCCGTGTTCCCGGTTGCACTAGTCGAGGCAGTGCTGACGGCGTTTTCGGATCCCGGCGACCTGATCTATGAGCCGTTCTGCGGTTCCGGCACCCAGCTGGTGGCCGCCGAGCGCGCTGGGCGGAGGTGTTTCGCCATGGAACTGGACCCGGTCTATTGTGATGTCGCCGTGCGGCGATGGGAAATGGCGACGGGCAAGGTGGCGCTGCGATCATCAATGGCTGGTCAAACTCAAGCCTGAGGATACTATTGACACTTCATAATTGCCGTGTCATATAAGACGCGTCAAATATGGAGTGATTAGCATGAAGTATGAACCCGACCGCTACCGAACTACATTTGAAAGCAATCATGGAGATGAACTGTTCGCCTTCATAACCGAGCCCGAAAATCTGATACGGATGGAAACAGCCACCTACTTGTCTCGCCCTGCGATCGAACCCCTTTCGCCATTTCTGGTTCAACGCTTCGGCGCAGAAATAGCCGTGGATAGAATGAAGCAGATGATGGGTCACATGGTACGCCAGATCATGGAACAACGTGGCTATCGGCTGGAGCAAGGCAATGTCAAAATCACGAGCCCGGGAAACATCTTCTCTCGTGCGTCGCGGTATTCGGCACTCGGGGAGCACGCAAAGTGACAAAGCATGCAAAGCTCATCGAACTGATTTCCGTCTGCACAGATATCGGGAAGCTTCAGAACTGGGTGCGGAACGCTGAACGCGAAGGGGTTCCTGAGATAGCAGATGCTGCGCGGCGGCGAATAATCGAAGTCGAAGCGCTGAAATCAAAGGACAGTTCGAGCGATTCGATGGTGTTGGATTTCTGGAAAAGCATCTTCGCCCTAGAATTCGCGCTGTCAGAAGAACGCGGAAAGACTACCCGCCTGAATCGTACGCGACAGAAAATTGCTCGCGTTGGCGTCCTCAAGACTTTGGCGGATCTGGCCCTCCAACCGACTGCGTCAGAAGGCTATTTCCTCCTACGAGAACGCGGGATGCTCGACATGAGTGCAGAAGCCGTCGTCTTGCGCTTTCCTGACAGGTTTGGCCCGGACGTCTTGATCGCTGCCAGACGACGCCTTACTGGCGATCAGGATTCCAACCCCGACGGGCGACCCATCTAGCACGACGTGCGCAGGGTTCCGTATGCTTATGCAACTTACCGGAGGCGATAGACTCTTCCCCGCACATCATCCTTTTCTGAACTGACTTCGAGGCCCAGCTTCTTCTTCAGAACCCCTGAGATCACACCTCTGGCTGAATGCGGCTGCCACGCAGTCGCCGCGACGATCTCGACAATGGTAGCACCCTCAGGGCGTTGCAGCATGGCGATGACCTGCGCCTGTTTGGTCCCGACGCGCAGTTTCGGCTGAGCGGCAGCAGGGTCGTTCGGCGCAGGTGTCTTGACAGCATGTTCGCGGATCGCAACCACGGTTTTCACCACCACCGGTTCGATCCCGATGGCCAGCAGCCCCGCCTCGGTGACCACCAGCGTGGTGCCATGCCCATCGCCAGTTTCGCGCCAAAGCGGCTCGCCCCGGCGCAGGTTGGCGTCGACCTCCTGCAGCCAGCCGCGTTCCATCATCTTGGTGACGGCCATCTTCGCCGCTGCACCGTGCAACCCCTCCGGCAGAGGCAGGGCAATGTTCTCGGGGCGCTGGGCCCCGGCGCTGAGGATGATGGTCTGGGTTTCTGTCAGCTTCGTCATGGCGGGTTCCTCTATTGGTCGTTGGCGGCAAGGAAGGCGGTGATGCGCTGCATGAGGTCATTGTGGCCATCGGCATCGGTCCCGATGATCACATCACCATCGTCATCGCGTTCCAGATCGGCGATTTCGCGCAGCAAGGCGATGGCATCGTCGCAGGCAACGAGACGTTCGGCCTCCCACGCGGCGGTGATCGCGTCCTGTTCGATCTGGTGGCGCTGGGCGGGATCAAGCGGCATGTTCGCCCTCCTTGAAGGCGCTGTCGGTGATCTGGCTCAGCAAGCTGGCGTAGTGGTTCAGGGAGCCAACGTCGCCCCAATTGATCTCGCCGGGGTGGGTGTTGAAATGGTCATCGCTCAGGGCCTTCAACCGCTCCAGAATCGCGTCGATCTGGGACTTGGTGGTCATGAAGGCGTCGAGGGCTTTGGTGTTGTCGGTCGCGCGGCGGGTGGTCATGGCTTGGTCGTCCTTCGGTGAGTTGCATCGTTTTGGTGTAATCACCATCGCTCTGGCGGGGTGGTTAGTGTAGGCAATAACGAGCAATATCAGTGCTTTCTGATTATACTCTCTCCGCATCTGCCTTCGGCACCACGTTCACCCATTGGCAGCCGATCCACATATAAAGATGGGCAAACTCCTGCGTCGGACGCGGCAGCATGCGCGGGGCGCGGGGCGGAATGAAGCGGTCCAGCGCGTCGGCCGCGACCTGCCGGATTTCACCGGCAGCGAGGATGTCTTCGGGCTTCCAGCGCGCCAGCGCGGGCAGCATATGGGCGGGATAGCCGTCGAAGTGGACATAGACATGCGCCCATTCGTTGGGGCCGGTCTGGATGGCAATCTGCGCGCGCGTGCTCATCTGCCCGCCTCAGATCAACTGCAGCTCGACCAGCACGGTGCTGGCGGCGGCCAGTTGTGCTGTCGGCAGGTCGATCTTGATGTGCGAGAACAGGTCCGAGCAATCGGCCCGAACGCCCGCGTCCTTCAACGCGGCCTCGATGCTGGCGGCGACGCTGTTCAGGCGCGAACGGTCGAGATGGTCGGGCAGCGTGGCGATGTCGATGCGGATGGTGGTGGTGGCGGTCATGATCTTGTCCTTTCAGGATTGGGTTGCGGCACGGCGGCCAGCTTCAAAGGCCTCTTCCAGCGCATCGCGGATCGCCCAGACCGCGACATCGTGGAAGTCGAGCCGGTCGCGATTGCGGGTCTCCAGTGTCTCGATGAAGAACCGGCGCTGGGCGATATCGAGGATCAAAGCTTCGCGGGCGGCCTCGGGGGTGGATTTGCGTTTGGCCATGATCACTCTTCCCAGCGGTGCTCAGGGTGGGTCGTGCGCGCGCGGGCTTCCTCGCGCATCATCTCGTGGGCGCGTGCCATCTCGTCCATCCCGTCGGCCTGGCTCATCCGCCCCGACATGACTTCGTCCATCACCCAGTTCACCCGCTCCTGCGCGGGGCTGGTGTGGTTGCGCCACCCGTCGCTCATCGAGCTGTGTCCCATCTTTTCCTGCGCGCGCATTGTGGTCTCCGATCCTCATGTAAGGGGTGCGATGCACCCGTTTGCCTCGCACCATGAATCGCTCCATCGCGGAGTGCAATCAACTGAATAAGATCGTTATTTCCGTTTAATTACAATATCTTGAGGTTAGTCAAATCGCCATGGAAGGTATGTCCGAACGCGAGTATTCCGCCCATTCCGGCCTGTCCCGCGGGGCCATCCAGAAAGCTCGCAAAGCCAGTCGGCTGGTGGTTTACAGTGACGGGTCGATCAATGCGGCGGCGTCTGATGTGCGCCGGGCCGACATGACCGACCCCGACCAGCAGCGGCGCAGCACTGGCGGCGGCGATAGCAGTTTCAGCGGCCCCGCCGACAGCTCGTCGTACCTGAAGGCACGCACTGCGCTGACGGTCTACCAGGCGCAGGACAAGCAGCTTGGCATCCAGAAGAAGAAGGGCACGTTGGTCGACCGGGCGCGCGCCGAGGCACTGGTCTTTCGCCTTGCGCGGCAGGAACGCGACACATGGGTGACGTGGCCTAGCAGGGTGGCGGCATTGATGGCGGCCGAAGTGGCTTTGGGAGTGGAAAAACAAACCGGAACACCGGTGATCATTGAGGCCGCGATCCTGCAGAGGGTGTTGGAAGCCCATGTCAGACAGCACCTCGAAGCCCTCGCCGATCTCAGGGTCAGCCTCGGATAACGACAGCACGGCCAGCGATGATCTGACCGCAGACCTCGACCTCGGGTTTGATGGGGCCGAGGATATTCTGCGCAACTGGCGACGTGGAATGCGGCCTGATCCGGACCTGACGGTGTCGGAATGGGCGGATGCGCATCGCTGGCTGTCGTCGCGTGCTGCGGCCGAACCGGGGCGATATCGCACCGCGCGAGCGCCCTATCTGCGCGAAATCATGGACGCGCTGTCGCCGCGGCACCCGGCGCAACGGATCAGCTTCATGAAAGCAGCGCAGGTTGGCGCTACAGAGGCTGGCAACAACTGGATCGGCTTCGTAATCCACCACGCGCCGGGTCCGATGTTGGCAGTATTGCCCACGGTGGAAATGGCCAAACGCACCTCGCGCGGGCGGCTCGACCCCTTGATCTCGGAAAGCCCGGTGCTGCGTGCGCTGGTCAATCCGGCCCGGTCGCGCGACGCGGGCAATTCGATGCTGTCGAAGGAATTTCAGGGCGGCATCCTGGTGCTGACGGGGGCCAATTCCGCGACCGGCCTGCGGTCGATGCCTGCGCGCTACATCTTTCTCGACGAGGTCGACGCCTATCCGGCCTCTGCCGACGAAGAAGGCGATCCGGTCACACTGGCCGAGGCCCGGACCACCACCTTCTCGCATCGGCGCAAGGTGTTCATGGTCTCGACCCCGACGATCCGGGGCATCAGCCGGATCGAGCGGGAATACGAGGCATCCGATCAGCGCCGGTACTTCGTGCCCTGCCCACATTGCGGCGCGATGCAATGGCTGCAGTTTGAACGCCTGCGTTGGGATAAAGGACGGCCTGACACGGCGACCTATCATTGCGAGGGCTGCGAGAAGCCCATCGCCGAGCATCACAAGACGCAGATGCTGGCGGCAGGAGAGTGGCGGGCGACGGCGACCTCAGTTGATCCGCATTCCATCGGTTTTCACATCTCGGCGCTCTATTCGCCACTGGGCTGGAAGAGTTGGCAACAGATCGCGCGGGACTGGCTCGCAGCCCAAGGCTCGGAGGAAATGCTGCGCGCCGCACGCAACACCCTGCTGGGCGAGACATGGGTCGAAAGTGGCGACGCGCCGGAATGGCAGCGGCTGGCAGAACGGCGCGAAGCCTATGGTGGTGTGCAGGTCCCTGTCGGTGGTCTGTTCCTGACCGCCGGTGGCGATGTGCAGAAGGACCGCATCGAGGTCGATGTCTGGGCCTGGGGTCGGGATAGGACAAGCTGGCTGGTCGATCACATTGTCATTGCCGGTGGTCCGGATGATCCCGCCTGCTGGGACAAGCTGACCGCCCTCTTGGGGCGGACTTGGGCCTGCGCCAATGGTGCTGTGATGGTGATCGGCAAGCTGGCGATCGACACCGGCTATGAAGCCCCAGCTGTGTATGCATGGGCGCGGAAACAGGGGTTCGACCAGGTTTCGCCAATCAAAGGGCTGGAAGGCTTCAACCGGGCCACGCCGGTGTCGGGGCCGACCTTTGTCGATGCGACCATCGGCGGTAAACGCCTGCGCCGGGGCGCGCGGTTGTGGTCGGTGGCCACGGCGACGTTCAAGACCGAGACCTACCGCTTCCTGCGGCTGGAGCGCCCCTCGGACGAGGACCGGGCGCTGGGCGTCTGTGATGCGCCCGGCACCGTGCACCTGCCCGAGTGGATTGATACCGAATGGCTGAAGCAACTGGTCGCCGAACAGCTCGTCACCGTGCGCAACAAGCGCGGCTACAGCCACCCTGAATGGCAGAAAATGCGGGAACGCAACGAAGCGCTGGATTGCCGGGTTTATGCCCGGGCGGCGGCGTGGATCCTCGGGGCTGATCGCTGGGACGAGGCGACCTGGCGGCGGCTGGAAGAACAGGCCGGGGTCGAGACCAAGCCTCAGATGCTCGCAGCCATACCTGCAGCGACAGATGCCCCGACCGCGCCCAAGGCCGGAACACCAACGACGCCACGGCGAAAACGCCGGGCTTACACACCGAACTTCATGAGGGATTGAGATGGATCTGGAACGGATGCGCGCCCTGCTGGCGGCACTGCAGGAAGCGCGCTACGCGGGCGTCCGCTCTGTCAGCTATGACGGCAAGACCATCAACTACGGCTCGGACGCAGAACTGGCGAACGCGATCAGCGATCTGGAAGGCCGGATTGCTACGGCCACCTCCGGCACGCCGCGTCGTCGTCGCTGGGGCACTGTTGCCTCGAAGGGCCTGTGAACCATGGCGTTTGAAGCGTTCCGCCAGCGGCTCGGCAGCATCATTGGCGGGTTTGATGCAGCGCAGGCCCATCGGCGGTTGCGGGGCTTCCGGGCGTCCCGCGCGCATGTGAACACGCTGATCGCGGCCTCCGGCGACACGATTACCGCCCGCGCGCGCTGGCTGGTCCGCAACAATGGCTATGCAGCGAACGCTGTGGAGTCGTTCGCCAGCAATGTGGTCGGCGATGGGATCAAACCCTCATCTACGATCGCGGATGCTGCAAAGAAGGAAGAATTGCAGTCGCTGTGGCTGGCCTGGACGGACGACGCTGACGCGGAAGGCCTGACCGATTTCTACGGGCTGCAGCGCCGGGCCGCCCGGGAGGTGTTTCTGTCAGGCGAGGTGTTCATCCGGATCCGGCCCCGCCGCGCGGTAGACGGTCTGACCGTGCCGATCCAGCTGCAGATGCTGCCTGCCGAAATGTTGCCGCTCGACATGAACCGGACCCTGCCAGGCGCGGGGCTGATCCGGCAAGGGATCGAATTCGACGGCATCGGTCGCCGCGTCGCCTATCATTTCCTGCGCCGCCATCCGGGTGATCTGACCGACCCCGGCCTCACCAATGAGACCGTCCGTGTGCCCGCCGCAGATGTGATCCACGTGCTGGACCCAGTCGAGGCAGGCCAGTTGCGCGGCGTGTCGCGCTTTGCCGCCGCAATCGTCAAGCTGTTCACGCTGGACCTCTACGATGACGCTGAGCTGGAGCGGAAGAAAATCGCGGCGATGTTCGCGATGTTCATCACCTCCCCCGCCCCTGAAACCCCACTGGAACCGACCGAGGAGGATTTGGAAGTCGAGCCCGGCCAAGTGGTGCGGCTGGATCCCGGCGAGGATGTCTCGACGCCTGCCACACCCGACTCCGGCGGTACCTACGAGCTGTTCCAATACCGGACGCTGCTGCAAATCGCGGCGGCGCTGGGCATCCCCTACGGCTACCTGACGGGTGACACCGCCAAGGGCAACTTCTCAAACACACGGATATCCCTGATCGAATTCCGCCGCCGCATCTCCGCTTGGCAGCATGGCGTGCTGGTGTTCCAGCTCTGCCGTGCCGTCTGGGCACGCTGGATGGATATCGCGGTGCTGTCGGGTGCCATCGATCTGCCCGGCTATGATCAACAGCGGCGGCAATATCAGGCCTGCGCCTGGTTGCCGACCAAATGGGACTGGATCGACCCAATGAAGGACGCCTCGGCCGAGATCCTGCAGATCGAGTCCGGCCTGAAATCCCGCACGCAGGCGATCTCGGAACGGGGCTTTGACGCAGAACAGGTCGACCGCGAGATTGCCGCCGAGCGCAAGCGCGAATTGTCACTGGGTCTCGACTTCCGCCGTCCGGGATCCCCGGCACAGGGGCCGGGCGCGGCGAAGGAAAATGACAACACCCAGCGGGACGACAACGCCAACGACGACGAAGCAGACGACAACGCTGATGAAAAAACCGAAGCCAAGGAGAGCGTATGATGCACCATGCCCAGATCGCTCAGCGCGCCTTCAACACGCCACTGATGGTGGACCCTGCCAAGGCGCTGGCTTTCCTGTCTGGCCTCGGACCACGCATTACGGGACAGGAGATCACGTTTTCGGGCGCTGAATTGCCTGCCAATGATATTGAGCATGCGGCCTTGCCTGCTCGCGCCTCTTTGTTCGGCAATGATCTCGCCCAGCGTCACCAGCGCAATGGCATTCAGCCCTTTGCGGTGGTGGATGGCATCGCCGTCATCGAAATCGCGGGCACACTTGTGCACCGTGGCGCATGGATCGGGCAATCTTCCGGGCTGACCTCCTATGAGGGGATCGCGGCCCAACTGCAGGCGGCGCTGGCAGATCCCAGCGTGCGTGGCATTGCGCTCGATATCGACAGCTTTGGAGGCGAGGTGGCGGGTGCCTTCGATCTGGCCGACCGCATTCGGGTGGCGCGGGCACAAAAGCCGGTGCATGCCTTCGTAGCCGAACACGCGCTGTCCGCTGGCTACGTCCTGGCCTCCCAGGCCGACCGCATCATTCTGCCCCGCACCGGTGCTGTCGGCAGCATCGGTGTCGTTGCGCTGCACACGGATATGAGCGGCGCACTGGACCAGAAGGGCATTGCCGTCACCCTGATCCATGCTGGGCTCCACAAGATCGACGCCAATCCGTACCAGCCGCTTCCCGAGGCGGTGCATGACCAGATGCAGCGCGAGCTAGAGGTCGTGCGCTTCCTGTTCGCAGAAACCGTCGCCGCAGGGCGCGGGGATCGGCTGACCCATGCCGCCGCACTTGCCACCGAAGCGGCCGTGTTTCGCGGGGCCGATGCCATCGCAGCAGGCCTTGCCGACGATCTCGCCGATCCCGTCAATGCCTTCCACGCTTTCGCCGCCGCACCCCGCGGCACTACTCCCCCCAGCAGAAAGGGTCTACAGATGACCACGACGCCTGAAACACCTGCCGAAAACGTCGACACGCCTCCAGTCGGGGCTGCACCACCGGCTCCGGCTGCAGCGGCCGCCGTACACGCGCCCAATCCGGTGGCGATGTCAGCCGACGCAGTTCGCATTGAAGCAGCAGAAGTTGCACAGGTCTGTGCGCAGGCGGCCCGGCTCGGAGTGACCATTGATGCCGCCGACGCTGTCACGCGCGGTTTGAAGCCTGAAGCCCTTCGCGCCCGCGTTCTGGCCGATCTGGCCGCCCGCAGCGATGCCGCTGGCATCATCGCCACGGCCCCGGCTGCGGCGGCTGCAAAAGACAGCCCGATCATCGCAGCTGCCAAAAAAGCTGCGACCGACGCCAAGCGCTGATCCAGCACCCACGTCCCTCACCCCAAAAATGGAGACTGACCAATGCCCGTCCTGACGGAACAGCCCAGCATGGGCGATGTCCTCAAATATGAGGTCAACCCGAACTACACCCGCGAAGTCATCACCCTGTTGATCGGCATGCCCTATCCGGTCGGCTCGGTCCTCGGGCGCATCACAGCCAGCGGCAAATACAAGCTGGCCACCAGCGGTGGCGCAGACGGTGCGCAAACCGCCACGGCCGTCTTGCTCTATGCCGTCGATGCCACGCTGGCGGACGCCACCGGAATTGTGGTGGCACGTGGTCCCTCGATCGTGTCGCGCGCAGGCCTCGCCTATGACGGCACCGTTGATGACGCACCGAAGATCATCACCAAGCTCGGCCAACTTGCCGCCGTCGGCATCATTGCCCGCGACGGCGTCTGACGCCCACCGGCGCGGCGCATCCACATCCATCCCTCTTTCCCCCGGAGCACCCCATGACCCTTGTCCGCAATCCCTTTGACGCTGGCGGCTATTCGCTGGCCGAGATGACGCAGGCCATCAATATCCTGCCCAACCTCTACACCCGCCTTGGCCAGATCGGCCTGTTCCGCTTCGAGGGCGTCAGCCAGCGGTCGGTGATCATCGAGCAATACGAGGGCGTGCTGAACCTGCTGCCCTCGGTGCCCCTTGGCGGACCCGCCACGGTCGGCACCCGTGAGGGCCGGTCCATGCGGTCTTTCGCCCTGCCGTGGATCCCGCATGATGACGTCATTCTGCCCGGTGATATCCAAGGCCAACCGGCGCTGGGCGTGTTCGATGGTGCCGACCCGCTGGTCGAGGTGATGAACCGCAAATTGCAGCTGATGCGCCGCAAGCATGCCCAGACCCGCGAATACATGGAGATGAACGCCCTGCGTGGCATCGTGAAGGATGGTGCGGGGATCACCCTCTACAATTACTTCACCGAGTTTGGTCTGGCGCAAATCTCGGTGGACTTCGTGCTGGGCACGGCTGGCACCAATGTGCAGGGCAAGGTGCGCGAGGTCTTGCGCGCCATGGAGGACAACCTGCTGGGCGAAAGCATGAACGATGTGCATGCCCTCGTCAGCCGGGAATTCTTCGACAAACTGATCGCGCATCCGAAGACCGAGGAAGCCTACAAGTTCTACGCCGCGACCGGCGCGCAGCCCCTGCGCCAGGATGTGCGGCGCAACTTCCCCTTCGCAGGCATCGTGTTCGAGGAATATTCGGGCACCGTCACCCTCTCGACCAAGGCCACCGAGCGGCTGGTCCCCGCCAGCGAGGGGATCGCCTTCCCGCTCGGCACGATGGACACCTTCACCACCTATGGCGGCCCGGCCAACCTGCTGGAGGCGGCCAACACAATGGGTCTGCCGCTCTACGCCCGCCAGCATCTCGACGAGAAAGGCCGCTGGATCGATCTGATGACCGAAGCCTCGATCCTGCCGGTGAACAAGCGGCCGCGCATCGCGATCCGCATTCACACCTCGAACTGACGGATCCGCCATGAATGTCATTGTTTCCGCCGTGGACCGCATCTATGCCAACCCGTCCATGGCGGTGGCGGCCCTGTGGATCTCTGCCACCACGTCAGAGGAAACGCCCATTCGGGTCATCCGCCGCGCCCCGGACCGCATCACCGAGTTCGGCGCTGGGCGCTTCGTCAGCGATACCATGATGGTGGACGTCCGCGTCGCTGACCTGCCCGATCCCCACCCCGGTGATCTGATCGTGGTCGGGGCAGACAGCTTTACGATTCAGGGAGAACCCACGCGGGATCGTGAGCGTCTGATCTGGTCGCTGGACCTGCAGCCAACATGAGGCTCAGGATCGAGATCAATCCTGACATCGCCGCCTTGATGCAGGCTGAAATCGCTGCTGGCGAAAAAGCAGTGTCCTCCGCCATGCGCGAAGCTGGCACCGGTCTCAAATTCGCCTGGCGGACACAGATCACCGGCGCTGGGCTGGGCATAAGGCTTGGCAACAGCATCCGCCTGGCCAGCTTCCCCAAATCCGGCGACAGCCTGAACGCGGCGGCACTGGTCTGGTCCAACGCCCCGGTGATCATCAGTGCGCATGACACCGGCCCACTGATCCGGTCCAAGAACGGGTTCTGGCTTGCGATCCCAACTGCTGCCGCTGGCAAAAGTAGCAAAGGCGGCCGCATCACCCCCGGTGAATGGGAACGCCGCACCGGCTTGGGACTGCAATTTATCTACCGCCGTCGCGGGCCGAGCCTGCTGGTGGCCGAGGGGCGGCTGAATACCAAGGGCCGAGCGGTGGCATCCAAGTCCAAGAGCGGACGCGGCGTGGCAACCGTGCCGATCTTTTTGCTGGTGCCGCAGGTCAAGCTACGGAAACGGCTGGATCTCGCGCGGGATGCAGAGCGCGCGGTGGACGGCGTGCCGGGCCTGATCGTGGCGAACTGGGTGGAGGGACAGCTGGGCTGACGTCTGCAATGCGGACAACGCTAGCTTTCGCTGCGCTTGCTCCAATGGCTGCTTCAACACAGAAAGCAAACGCCCGATGGAATGTGCTAGCCTTGGTGGTTTTTAGATTCCCTTAAAAGCGGCCAATGCGGATGATAATCGTCAATGATGATGGGGTGGCTATGGGTGCGTCCGTTCTGCACATGAGGGTGGTCCGCAGGCAGATCGTCGTGAGAATGTTCAACAACCCCTACATCATCATGTGGCCAGAGGATAATGCCTCCTACCATTCCAGCTGCGGCCAGCAGCGCCAATGTTGCAAGCGCCGTTGCTGCACCAAAATCGGTTATGAGCCAACCTGCCAAGGGATAGGCTACCAGCCAGCAGGCATGAGATAGGGCAAACTGGGCTGCGTAGACAGCGGGCCTGTCTTCGGCATGTGCAGAGCGTTTGAGCAGCCGCCCGGTCGGAGTCAGGACAGTAGAATAACCTACCCCGATCACCAGCCACCCAGCCAAAAGCGGATACCAACCCACGCCGTTGATCATTGTCAGCGCGGCGAGACCAAGGAGGGTGATCACCAGCACGGCAGCACCAGCCATCATAACGGGTCGATCAGGCTGAGTGTCGAGAAGCCAAGGCAACAAGAGGGCCGCGAGCATGGAGCCTCCTCCGAATGCGGCGAGGGCGAGGGCCACCTGTGTGTCGCCAAATCCTAAAACGGACCGTACCAGAACGACCGTGTTGACCAGTACCATCGCCCCTGCCGCCGCTGCGGCAAGGTTCAGAGACAGAAGACCGCGCAGCCGTGGTGTGGCGAGGTAGATGCGCATCCCGCGTGTGGTGCGGTCATAGATCCCACGGCGTGCCGTTTCCTGCGGGCTGGGCAGCAGGACGGAAACGATCAGCAGGGCTGATCCGACAAAGCCTATGACAGTTCCGAAGAACAACGCTTGATAGCTGACAAAGGCCAGCAGAATCGCGGCCAGCATCGGGCTGATGATGTTCTCCAGATCATAGGCCAGCCGCGACAGGGACAGGGCGCGGGTGTAGCGCTCTTCTTCCGGCAGGATATCTGGGATTGTTGCCTGAAACGTCGGGGTAAATGCGGCGGAGGCAGATTGCAGCACAAAGATCAGCACATAGACCTGCCAGACTTCACTCACGAACGGCAGGCAGAGCGCCACGGCGGCGCGGACCAGATCGAGGCTGACAAGCATGGAGCGCCGCGGCCATCGGTTCGCAAATGCTCCGGCAATGGGCGCTATGCCAACGTAAGCCACCATCTTGATCGTGAAGACCGTCCCCAGAACCAGCCCTGCGCGTTCCTCCGCCAGATCAAAGGCGAGCAAGCCTAGCGCCACAGTCGCCAGCCCGGTCCCCAGCAGGGCGGTGATCTGGGCCAGAAAAAGGTGGCGGTAGGTGCGGTCGGCAAGGACGAAAAGCACGGGGAGACCTCACAAATACTTGGTGATCGCCTTGAACTCTGCCGTTGCAGGCGTTCCATCACCGCCCGCACCGGCCATCGCCGCATCAAGACAATGGTCGATGTGATCCTGAATCAGGGTGCGTTTGGCTTGGGTGATGGCCTTTTCGACGGCATGGAGTTGCTGCGCGATGTCGGTGCAGGGCCGCTGCGTCTCAATCATCCCGATCACACTCAAAAGATGGCCGTTGGCACGTTTCAGCCGTTTTACGATCTCGGGGTGGGTTGCATGGGGGATATGTTTTATCATAGACAACGACTATCCTCCCCAGGGGGATAAAGCAAGCAGGCCGAGACCTGCGGAATCGGGCACATGAAACGAAAGGCGACATCATTCCTGCGCTTTGCATTGACCATCGCTTTGGCGATGGCATTTATGTTGTCGTCTGAAGCACAGAGCAAATCGTATGATCTTGTCGAAATCGCAGAGATCATGGCCGGGCATCAGGGCGACATCGAAGACCACGGCCATTCCCATGACGACATCGTGGATATAATGCACGTCTTTCAAAGTCATGCCCACGAGATGGCCGAGCATGAACACATCACCTCATTTTTGCTCCCGAGCGAGGCGACCAGTGCGATCCTGCCAACCCGCATACGTTTGATCATGGCTGACAACGCCATGCCGGGAAGCAGGGACTACGGTTTGGATCGACCGCCACGATTGTAATGTTGCGCCTTCCGGGCGCTGTCATCTTACACACTCAACAAGCGGAAAATCAAAATGATACCCAACCGATCCTATCGGTCAGGGCACCCGTCGCATGCTTTGCGGCAGTCCCTGATCCTTTGTACCACAATCATGCTGATGCTGATCGCATTCGCCACCTCTGCCTACGCCCATGCTGTGACCGCCGGTGACGCGGGCTACATCCAAGAGATTTTCGGGCCTCACATCATCTCGTTCATCTATCTGGGCGCAAAGCACATGATCACGGGATACGACCATATCCTGTTCCTGCTTGGCGTCGTCTTCTTCCTCTACCACATGAAAGACGTGGCGATTTACGTCAGCATCTTTGCCGTCGGTCACTCCGTCACCATGATCGCGGGCGTTTGGTTTGGCTGGGGCATCAACGCGTATATCATCGACGCCATCATTGGCCTGTCGGTCGTCTACAAGGCACTCGATAATCTTGGCCTCTATCAGAAATGGCTCGGGTTTCAGCCCAACACCAAGGCCGCAACCCTGATCTTCGGTCTGTTCCATGGCACCGGACTGGCGTCAAAAATCCTAGACTATCAGCTGTCCGACGATGGGCTATTGGCCAACCTTCTGGCCTTCAACTTCGGCGTCGAGGTGGGTCAGCTTCTCGCTCTGTTCGTGATCCTGATCGTCATGGGTTACTGGCGCAGAAGCCCCAATTTCATGCGTCAGGCCAATATCGCCAACATCGTCATGGTTTTTCTCGGCCTCCTTCTGACTTACCAGCAGATCGCCGGTTACATCGCCAACACATAAAGATTGGAACACACAATGTATAACGCACCACAACCCAAACTCGAAGACCTGCCCACCCCCAGCCAGCTGCGCCGCTCAACGATCATCGCGGCGATCGGGGCCGTGGCCATCGGCGTCATGGTCTATCTGCCAGCAGAATACGGCACCGATCCCACTGGCGTGGGCAGCATTCTTGGCCTGACAGAAATGGGCGAGATCAAGCAGCAACTGGCAGCAGAAGCAGAAGCGGACCGTTTGCTAGATGCCGCTGGTGACACATCGTCCGTGTTGGACGATGTTTTCGGCCTGTTTGTCTCCGCCGCCCATGCACAAGAAGCGTGGCAGGATGAGATCATATTCACACTCGCACCCGGTGAGTCCACCGAGATCAAGGCCACGATGGAGCAAGGGGCCACGCTGACCTATGATTGGGTCGCCACAGGTGGGAGGGTCAACTTTGACCTTCATGCCCATGCAGGTAGCGACGCGGTCACCTATGAGACGGGCCGTGGCCAGACATCCGGTGAAGGCAGCTTTGAAACTCCCTTCGCAGGAGATCACGGCTGGTTTTGGCGCAACCGCGACGATGTCGAGCTGACGGTAACGCTGCAACTGCGGGGGTCATACAGCGAGATTGTCCGAAGCGAGTGATAAATTCCGGCGGCTACCTGCAATCAAATTTGCGGGTAGCCACCCTTCAATGCCGAAAGTTTGACGCTCCGGCCTTAAAATGCAGACGTTCGCTACATCACAAAAGACTGGTAACTCTGGGCTCGAAGCAGGCGTCGGTGAAGCCATCAGTCTTGGAATAACATATGCCAACTGCCCGCGAAAATGTCCTCGCCGCGCTGCTCGCGCGGCTGCAGCCCTTGGCCGCCCTTGTTCTGCGCGATGAGGTTCTGCCAGAGCGGATCCCACCTGCGGGACTGATCATCCTGCGCGATGGCCAGCCGGGCGAGCCGGAGGCGACGCTGTCGCCGCTGCGCTACCATTTCCAACACCGGGCCGAGCTCGAGGTCGTCGTCCAAGCTGGAACCGGCCGGGCCAGCGCCTTCGACGACCTGATTGCCGCTATCGGCGACGTGCTGGAAGCTGACCGCACGCTCGGCGGCCTCTGCGATTGGATAGAACCCGGAGCCCCGGCCTCGGTCGATCTGCCTGTTGAGGGCGCGGCGGCCCTGAAGGCGGCGGTGATCACTGTCGTGTTGCACTACACCACCACCGGCCCGCTGGCCTGACACCCCGACAATAAGGAGAAAAATATGGCACGTGCGCAAGGTGCGCGGGCGCAGATGGCGCTTGCGTATGAGACGGTTTACGGGACCCCGCCGCTCAGTGGTTTCACGAAGATGCCATTCGCCAGCACTTCGCTGGGATCGGAACAGCCGCTTCTGAACAGCGAGCTGCTCGGCTATGGCCGCGACCCACTGGCCCCGATCAAGGACGCAGTGACGGCCGACGGCGATGTCATGGTGCCGATCGACGCCGAGGCTTTCGGGTTCTGGCTGAAGGCAGCCTTCGGTGAACCGACAACCTCTGGGGTTGGACCCTATACCCATGAGTTCCGGTCGGGCGGCTGGACCCTGCCATCAATGTCGATCGAGACCGGCATGCCCGAGGTGCCGCGCTTTGCGATGTATTCGGGCTGCGTATTGGATCAGCTGTCGTGGCAGGTGCAACGCTCCGGCCTTTTGACCGCGACCGCCCGGCTTGTGGCGCAAGGCGAGACCATCGCCACGACGACCAGCGCAGGCACGCCCGCCGAGCTAGCCCTGAAGCGGTTCGGCCATTTTAACGGCGCGATCAGCCGAGACGGCAGCGCCCTCGGCAACGTGGTCTCGGCGGAAATCACCTATGCCAACAACCTCGACCGGATCGAGACCATCCGCAGCGACGGCAAGATCGACGGGGCAGACCCGTCCATCGCAGCACTGACCGGCCGGATCGAGGTCCGCTTTGCCGACAGCACGCTGGTGACACAGGCGATCAACGGCGACCCCTGCGAGATCAGCTTCGCCTATGTCCTGCCCTCCGGGGATAGCTTCACCTTCACCGTTCACGCCGTCTACCTCCCGCGACCCCGGATCGAGATTTCCGGGCCGCAGGGCGTGCAGGCCACCTTTGACTGGCAAGCGGCGAAAGCTGCCAGCCCCGCCCGCATGTGCACCGCAACCCTGATCAACGATATCGAGGCATACTGATGATCCGCCTGAACCTGACCGCCACGCCACAATGGCTGGACCTCGCCCCCGGCCTGCGCTTGCTTGTCGGCCCGCTGACCACCGCCCTGATGGTCTCGGCCCGCGCCGATCCGGCAATCGAAGGACTGCCCGATGGTGCTTCCCAAGAGGAACTCGCCCTCGTCATGGCCAAAGCCGTGGCCCGCCGCGCAGTGCTGGATTGGGAAGGTGTCGGCGATGACGTGGGCAACATAGTCCCCGTCTCCCCCGAGGGCATCGATGCCCTTCTGGAAATCTGGCCGGTCTTCGAGGCGTTCCAGACTCAATACGTCGCGCGTGGCCTGATCCTGGACGCCGAAAAAAACGTCTCCGCGCTCTCGCCGAGTGGTCCTTCGGCGGGGGCGATCGGTACTGCGCGGCCTGCCCACCCTTCGAGGGCCGCGAGGGCAATTGCCCCGACTGCCCCGCAAGACTGAACCAGCCGCGAACGCCGGAGGGCTGGCAGGTCTGGGATCTGGTCGGCCGCCTCGGGGGCCAACTACGTGTGATCCCCGGCGCGGTCCTCGGCTGGGACATGGGCGCGGCCCTCGCACTCTCACAGGCGCTGGGCATCAACACCCTGATCGCTGCCGAACTGCTGCCCGAGATCGAGGCTGTGATGGTCCGCAAACTGAACGAACAGATGGAAGGAGGCCGCGATGGCTGAGAAAAGGGTCAGCGTCCGCCTTGTGGCAGAGGGCGGCCGCCAGGTCCGCGCCGAGCTGGAAGGCGTCGGTGAGGCAGGCGCGCGCGGGTTCGGGCGGCTGTCGCGCGAGATGGACATGGCGAATGCGCGCGTTGCCGCCTTTGCCCGCCGCGCCACGCTTGCCGCAGCGGCTGCCACTGGGGCGCTCGCGGCGGCGGGGGTCGCGATGATCCGTTCTGGCCTGCAGACCGTCGATGCGCAGGCCAAGATGGCGCAGTCGCTCGGCACGACGGTCGCCAGCCTTCAGGTACTGGAGCGCGCGGGCGATCTGGCGGGCGTGTCGATGGGTCAGGTCGAGCAAGCCACCGTGCAACTGACGCGGCGGCTGAGCCAGGCGGCCGCCGGAACCGGACCAGCGGTCGATGCCCTGGACCGCCTGCACCTCTCGGCCGAGGAGTTGCAGCGCCTGCCGCTGGATGCGCGCATCGCGGCCATTCAGGAAGCGCTCGGGCAATTTATCCCCGAGGCCGAACGCGCGGCAGTGGCCTCGCAGCTCTTTGGCGACCGCGCGGCGCTGGTGTTCACCCGGATCGATACTGCGACACTGCGCCAGGCGACCGAGGATGTTCTTGCCTTCGGGGTTGTCGTTTCCGAAGCTGACGCCGATCAGATTGAGCGTACCAATGACGCGATCTCGCGTCTCGGCCTGATCTGGCGCGGGCTGTCGAACCAGCTGGCGGTCGCCGCGGCGCCTGCCTTGGAGGCAATGGCCAACGCCATGGCAGCCATTGCCAGCCGCACCGGGCCACTCGGGATCGCGATCAAGGCGCTGTTCGACAACCTCGGACGGCTGACCACCTATGCTGCGACGTTCGCGGGCATCATGGCCGGGCGCTGGGTGGCTGTTATGGCGGCGGCTGCGCTGTCGGTGCGGGGGCTCGCCACCGCTCTGGTCTTCATGCGTGGAGCGCTGATCCGCACCGGCATCGGGGCGCTGATCGTCGGCGCGGGTGAGCTGGTCTATCAATTCTCACAACTTGTCACCCGGGTTGGCGGCGTTGGAGAGGCGTTCCGGCTGCTTGGCGATCTGGCCAAGGAGGTCTGGTCGCGGATGGGCCTGGCGCTCGATGGTGCGCTGGCACAAATGGCGGCCGGGTGGGAGGGGCTGAAGGCCGCAAGTCTCACGGCACTTGAGGGCACCATCGCGGGCGTGGTCAGCTTCGGCGACCGGACGGCGGCGATCTTCCAAGGGGCCTATGATGCGGCGGTGGCGATCTGGGGCAGTCTGCCCGGTGCCATTGGCGACTTTGCCTTTCAGGCCGCGAACGGCCTGATCTCCGGCGTCGAAGCGATGCTGAACGGTGTCGTCACCCGGATCAACACTTTCATCACCGGATTGAACACCGCTCTGTCGCTGCTGCCGGAATGGGCAACGGGTGAAGGTGGGGTCCGGATCGGCTCGCTGGATCCCTTGGAACTGGCGCGGATCGGCAACCCGTTTGAGGGTGCGGCAACCGCAGCGGGTGCCGCCGCAGGTGATGCCTTCTCCGCCGCTCTGTCACGCACTTATCTTGAACCACCTGACCTCGGGCTTGGCACAATGGCCGACGACGCCCGCGCCCGTGCCGATGGTTACCGCGAAGCCGCAGGAATGCTCGCCGATGCCGCCGGTCGACCGTTGGCCAGCTGGCAAGCGCTGCGCGACGCCGTGACCGGCACCGGTACCGAAGCTGAAGCCGCACTGGCCGATGCTGCGGCCTCGGCGGATGCGCTCGGGCTGGAACTCGACGAAACGGCCGCCGCCGCCGGTGGTGCAGGAGCCGCGGCACGCGCTGCCGGGGCGGCAGCGGCCGAGGGCGCGGAGCAAGCCGCAACCGGCTGGGGCGCAGTCACCGCAGCGCTCGCCGACTATGCAGCCAAGGCCCGCGACATCGGCGGCGATATCGGCCAGACACTGGTTGGCGCATTCCAAAGCGCCGAGAACGCCGTGGCCACCTTCGTCAAAACCGGCAAACTGGATTTCCGCGACCTCGTGACCTCGATGATCGCCGATCTGGCCAAGCTGGCGGCGCGGCGCTTCATCCTCGGGCCTATCGCCGATGCCCTCTCGGGCGCGCTGGGCGGTGCAGGTGGATTGTTCGCAGATATCCTGCATTCCGGTGGCACTGTCGGATCGCCGGGCCCGGGCCGCATGGTCCCGGCGCTGGCCTTCGCCGGTGCCCCGCGTATGCATTCCGGTGGCTGGGCAGGCATCAAACCCGACGAGGTTCCGGCGATCCTGCAACGGGGTGAGCGGGTTCTGTCGCGCCGGGAAGCGGCTGGCTATGGCAAGGGTCAAAGTGCAGCCCCGAATATCTCCGTCACCATCAATGCGCGTGACGCCGAAAGCTTCCGGCAATCCCGCACACAGGTCGCGGCCGACATTGCCCGCGCCGTGTCGCTGGGCCGAAGGGGCATGTGATGGCGTTCCATGAAGTTCGCTTCCCCGACAACATCAGCCGTGGCGCGCGAGGCGGCCCGGAACGACGCACGCAGATCGTCGAACTTGCCTCCGGTGACGAGGAACGCAACGCCAGCTGGGCCAACTCGCGCCGCCGCTTTGACGTGGCCTATGGCATCCGTCGCGCCGATGATCTGGCTTTGGTCGTCGCCTTCTTCGAGGCCCGCAACGGCCGCCTGCACGGGTTCCGCTACAAGGATTGGGCGGATTACAAATCCTGCATGCCGTCGCAAGCCGTGGCCCCGACGGACCAGCCGATCGGCACCGGCAACGGCGCTGTCACAACCTTCGCGCTCCTGAAACGCTACACCTCCGGCGCACAAAGCTGGACCCGCGCCATCGCCAAACCTGTCGCAGGCAGCGTTCGCCTTGCCTTGAACGGGGTCGAGCAGATGACCGGCTGGAGCGTCGATACTACCAACGGCAGCGTCACGTTCGCCGCCGCACCGGGCGCGGGCATCGCGATCACCGCAGGCTTCGAATTCGACGTGCCCGTCCGCTTCGACACTGACACGCTGGACGTGACCCTCGATGTTGAACGGCTGGGCTCGATCACCTCCATACCGCTGCTGGAGATCCGCAGATGAAATCCCTCTCTCCCGCACTGCAGGCTCATCTGGACGATGGCACCACCACCATGTCCTGGTGCTGGCGGATTTCGCGGGCGGACGGCGTGGCGCTGGGCTTCACCGATCATGACCGGATGCTGGCCTTTGACGGTACCGAGTTTGAGCCTGAAAGCGGGTTTGCCGCGTCGGAAATTCGATCAGGTTCCGATCTGGCCGTCGATGCGCAGGACGCGACCGGCGTGCTGACCTCGGACCGGATCACAGAAACCGACATCCTCGACGGGCGCTGGGACAATGCTGCGGTCGAGCTGTGGCGGGTGAACTGGGCCGACACCAGCCAGCGGGTGCTGCTGCGCCGAGGGGGCGTGGGGCAAATCCGGCGCGGCCGCATGGCATTCGTGGCGGAAGTTCGGTCACTGGCGCATGTGTTGGGTCAGACTGTCGGGCGGACGTTTCAGGCGGGCTGTGATGCAGCGCTGGGCGACGCGCGTTGCGGGATCAATCTGGAAAACGCCGTCTACAAGGGTTCGGGCGTGGTCACGGACCTGTTGCGCGACCGCGCGTTCATGGCGTCTGGTTTGCCCGGCTTTAACGCTGGCTGGTTCACATCCGGAACAGTCACCTGGACCAGCGGTGCCAATGCCGGGCGGATCACTGAATTACTGGCCCATGGCGTTGCCGATGCCATCGCCACCCTGACCCTCTTGGAAGCCCCGGTGCGCGCCATCGCCGAGGGGGACAGCTTCATCGCGCGGGCGGGCTGCGACAAGCGGATCGCCACCTGCGGGGCGAAGTTCGCCAACTCCGCCAACTTCAGGGGCTTTCCGAACATCCCTGGGCAGGATGCAGTGTTGCGCTATGCCAGCCAGGACGGCGGGCATGAAGGTGGCGTGTTGTGATTTCCGCTGATCCCGTCCTCGTTGTCGCCACAGCGCGAAGCTGGCTGGGCACGCCCTATCACGATCAGGCGAGTCTGCGCGGGGTCGGCTGCGACTGCCTCGGGCTGGCACGCGGCGTCTGGCGCGACGTGGTTGGGGACGAACCTTTTCAGATCCCTCCCTACAGTCGGGATTGGGGCGAAACAGGGCCGCACGAGGTGCTGGCGAACGGTGCCGCATCGTTGTTGATCCCGATTGCAATGAGTGATGTCGGTCCCGGCGCGCTGGTCCTGTTCCGCATGGCCTCACGCGCCATTGCCAAGCATGTCGGGATCCTGACCGCGCCTGACCGCTTCATTCATTCCTACGAACGGCTTGGCGTCGTCGAGGAATCCCTGACCCCAAGATGGCGACGGCGCATCGCCTTCGCCTTCCTGTTTCCGCGCTCCAGCAACATCTGAGATTTTCACATGGCAACTTTGGTTCTCGGTGCCGTCGGCTCCGCGATTGGTGGCGCTTTTGGCGGTGCCATCCTCGGCTTTTCCGGTGCTGTCATCGGTGGCTTCATCGGCTCGACCATCGGATCGGTCGTCGACAACTGGATCGTGTCGTCCCTCGCCCCGGCTCAACGCATCGAGGGCGCGCGGCTGGATAGCCTGCGCATCACGTCCTCGACCGAAGGCGCAGTGATCCCGCGCCTGTTCGGTCGGATGCGCATCGGCGGCAACATCATCTGGGCCACCGATTTCCGCGAAGAGGTCAACACCACCAGTCAGGGCGGTGGCAAGGGCAGCGGGCCTAAGGTCACGACCACCGAGTATCTCTACTATGCGTCTTTTGCCGTCGCTTTGTGCGAGGGCGAGATCACCGGCATCGGCCGCGTCTGGGCCGACGGCAAGGCGATGGATATGACCGGCGTCACCTGGCGCTGGTATCCGGGCGACGAGGCGCAAAGCCCCGATCCCTTCATTGCAGCCAAGATGGGCGCGGCCAACACCCCCGCCTATCGTGGCACTGCCTATGTTGTGTTTGAGGAACTGAACCTCAGTGGTTTCGGCAATCGCCTGCCGCAGATCAGTTTTGAGGTGTTCCGGCCCCTCGCGGACCCGGACACGGCCGAGGGGTTGGTCAAAGCCGTCACGCTGATCCCGGCCTCTGGCGAGTTCAGCTACGCGACGGTGCCAGTGAAGAAATCGAGCGGCGCTGGTGGGGCGACGGTTGCCGAAAACCTGAATGCGATTTCCGACACGGCAGACATCGTCGTGGCGCTGGACCGTCTGCAGTCCATGGCACCGGCGGTGGAAAGTGTGTCGCTGGTAGTGGCGTGGTTCGGCGATGACCTGCGCGCAGGCAATTGCAAAGTCCGCCCCGGCGTGGAGGTTGCGGCCAAGACGACGACGCCCTCTGCTTGGGTTGTAAATGGCGTAACGCGCGCGGATGCGTTTCTGGTCAGCAGAGATGCGGAGGACCGCCCGGTCTATGGCGGAACACCGGCGGATTTCGCGGTGGTACAGGCGATCAAGGAGATGAAAGCACGCGGGTTGCGCGTCACCTTTTATCCCTTCATCCTCATGGACGTCCCGCCCGGCAATACCAAGCCCAACCCCTACAGTGCCAATGCCGCCACGGTGGGCCAGCCGACGTTTCCCTGGCGCGGGCGCATCACTTGTTCCCCGGCGGCGGGTTACGCCGGGTCCGTGGACAAAACTGCCTCGGCCGCGACGCAGGTTACCGCGCTGTTCGGTACCGCCACGCCCGCGAACTTTGCGGTTTCCGGCGAAAGCGTCAGTTGGACGGGCCTAGTGGGCGAATGGTCGTTGCGGCGGATGATCCTGCATTATGCGCATCTGTGCAAAGCAGCTGGTGGCGTCGACGCCTTTCTGATTGGGTCAGAAATGCCCGGACTCACAACCATCCGCTCGGGTGCCAGCACCTATCCCGCCGTCACCTCATTTAAGAGCCTCGCGGCCGATGTCCGGTCCATTCTCGGCGCTGGGCCGAAGATCGGTTACGCCTCTGACTGGTCGGAATACTTCGGGCATCATCCGGGCGACGGCTCAGATGACGTGTATTTTCACCTCGATCCACTCTGGTCGGATGCCAGCATCGATTTCATCGGAATCGATAACTATATGCCGCTGTCAGACTGGCGCGACGGGTTTGATCACGCCGACGCCACGCTGGCGCCCGCGATCTACGACCGCGCCTATCTGCAATCGAACATCATCGGCGGCGAAGGGTTTGACTGGTTCTATCCCAATCCAGCCGACCGGACGGCGCAGGTTCGCACGCCGATCACTGATGGGGCAGCGGCCAAGCCATGGGTCTTCCGCTTCAAGGATCTGCGGGCATGGTGGCAAAACCCGCATTTCAACCGACCCGGTGGTGTGGAAATTGGGACGCCAACGGCATGGGTGCCGCAATCAAAGCCGATCTGGTTCACAGAGTTAGGGTGTCCAGCGATTGATCGTGGCACCAACCAGCCCAACGTGTTCTTCGATCCCAAGTCATCCGAAAGCTTCACGCCATACTTTTCTCGCGGCTGGCGCGACGATGCGATCCAGCGCGCCTATCTGGAAGTCACCTATCTGTTCTGGAACAACTCGGAGAATAATCCGATCTCGGGCGTTAGCGGCGCGCGCATGGTTCATGTGCCGGAATGCGCCGCATGGACCTGGGACGCGAGACCCTATCCATTCTTTCCCGAACTGACGGACGTCTGGACCGATGGCCCGAATTGGCAACTCGGTCACTGGCTGACCGGGCGGCTGGGTGCGGTATCGCTTGCCGCCCTCGTTCGCCACCTTTGCCTGCGCGCCGGAATGCCGGTATCTCATATCGACGTTTCCGGGCTTTGGGGCGCGGTCGAGGGCTATGTGATTTCTGCACTGGAAGCCCCGCGCGCGTCGATTTCCACGCTGGCCCGCCACTTCGGCTTTGATGCCGTCGAGAGTGAGGGCCGCATCCGGTTTCTGATGCGCGGCCGGGTCGCCGGTCTGACCATCGCGCCCGACAGCATGGTCGCACCCGCCTCGGCACAGGGCGATGTGATGGAACTGACCCGCGCGCAGGAAACCGAACTGCCGCAGGCGCTGAAATGGCAGGTTGCCCGCGCGGATGAGGATTATGACGCGGCGCAGGTCGAGGCCCGGCGCATCACCGTCGACACCACGCGCATCGCGTCCGAGGCGTTCCCGATGGCAGTGCCGCCCGAAGAGGCGGAGCGCCGTTGCCGTCGTGCGCTGATGGAGGCTTGGGTCGGGCGCGAAAGTGCCGTGTTCCGCCTGCCGCCTTCACGTCTGGCGCTGGATCCCTGCGATGTGATCCTGCTCGACCATGACGGCCGCCTGACCGAGATGCGGTTGGTGTCGATTGCCGATTCCGATCTGCGCAGCATTGATGCTGTTCGCCAGGACCGGGCCGTCTACGATTTGCCGCCCGGAGAGTCCCGCCCTGCATCATTGTCGACGCCGACGGTCTTCGGCACGCCAGATGTGCTTCTGCTGGACCTGCCGCAACTGCGCGAGGATCAACCTGCGCACCGGCCGCTCATTGCCGCCCACGCAAAGCCATGGCCCGGCGAAATGGCGGTGTATCGCAGTGCGGCGACGGATGGATTTGCACTGCTGACCACATTTAGCGCGCGCGCCCGCATGGGCGTGCTCGCAGCGGACTTCTACGCTGGGCCTGTGTCGCGCTTCGATCTTGGGAACGCGCTGGTGGTCGATCTCTATTTCGGAACGCTGGAAAGCGTCACGGATATTACCCTGCTTGGCGGTGCCAATGCGCTGGCCATCGAAACCGCTCCCGGCGCATGGGAGATCGTCCAGGCTGGCAATGCCGAATTGATCGCAGCAGGGCGGTATCGCCTGACCCGGCTGCTGCGTGGTCAGCGTGGAACAGAGAACGCAGTCGTAAGTGTCGTGCCGACCGGCGCGCGGGTTGTCGTGCTGGACACCACGCTGGCCCCACTACCGATTTCTGAGGCCGATCTCGGTCTGCCATGGAACTGGCGCATCGGCCCGGCGTCGCGGCCGGTCAGCGATGAGACCTTTGTCGCCACCAGCTTCACACCCGAGGGCGCTGGGCTGCGGCCCTTCTCGGGGTGCCATGTTCCACAGCCATGGCGAACAGCGCGCAGCCCGGGCGACTTGACGATCCGCTGGACACGCCGGTCGCGGTCGCTGGCGGCCGACAACTGGGGTGCGGGCGATGTTTCTTTGGCCGAGGACAGCGAGGTGTATGAGGTCGACATTCTGGACGGGGCAACTCGCAAGAGAACCTTGGAAGTTGCCACACCCTTTGCCCTCTACACCGCCGCCCAGCAGACCGCCGATTGGGGCGCGCCCCTCGGCCCGGGCCAATCCCTCTCCATCCGCATCTATCAGCTTTCGGCCCTGATCGGCCGGGGCGCTGGGCAATCCGTCACACTTACCTTCTGAAGGCAGCCATGTCCGACATCACTACCCATCTCCTGCTGCCCTACATCTTGGCATCGCAGGCCCAAAAACACGTCACCCACAACGAGGCGCTGCGGCTGCTGGATGCCATGGTCCAGCTGTCGGTCCTCGATCGCGCGCGCACCACACCGCCTGCGAGCCCTGCCGACGGTGATCGGCATATTGTGGCCAGTGGGGCCACGGGTCTCTGGGCCGGTTGGGATCTGAACGTGGCCTTCTGGGTCGACGGCGTCTGGATGCGCTTGGTACCGCGCCCAGGCTGGCTGGCTTGGATCGCGGATGAGGCTGCCTTTGTTGTCTGGAATGGCACCACCTGGGATGCGGTCGGCGAACCGGTGGATGTGTCTGATGCCATCTTCAGTCTGGTGAACAACGCCGATCCAACGAAGAAGGCGACGTTTTTGCTGTCTGGCTTCACCACCGGCACCACCCGAACCTTCACGCTGCCAAACACATCTTCGGAACTGGCGATCCTTGCAGGCACCCAAACGTTCAGCGGCAACAAGACCTTCTCCGGCACCCTGACAGCGTCGGGCACCGTCACAATTTCGGCGGCTGCGGCAAACATCGGCACGGCAACGACGACAGCAACCTATGGGATGGGAACCGGGACTACGACGACCGGCGTCACCAAGACCGTGAACCTCGGCACCGGCGGCGCATCCGGATCAACCACGGTCGTCAACATCGGCTCGGCCACCGCGGGGGCTGGCGGCTCCACGGTGGTGACCACGCCAACCGTCACCTTCGCCAATGCCGTGACGCAGGTCGGGATGCCGCAAGCCAACCTGACCGCCCAGCTGCTGGGCCTCGGCGGGGCCACGGCTGACAGTTACAATCGCCTGTCGATCAATGCCCCGGCCATGCTGTTCAATAATGCAGGCGCGGGGATCGAGGCGACATTCAACAAGAACGCCGCTGGAAACGACGCCGCCTTCGCCTTCAAGACCGGGTTTTCGGCACGAGCGCTGATCGGGTTGCTGGGCAATGACGACTTCAGCTTCAAGGTCAGCCCGAACGGATCGACCTTTTTCGACGCCATCAGGATCGACCGCAACTCGGGCCGGGTTGAACTGCCCGAACCCCTGCACATGTCCAGCCTGCCCGCCGCCCCGGACCCGCCGCCCGCAGGCAAGCTCGCCGTCTACGCCCGCGACCGCGCCGGGGCGGGATGGCTCGATGTGCAGCGCCCGTCGGGCCGGTTCTTTCCGCTGCAGCCGCATTTCGGGGTCAACCGGATCGCGACATGGGCGCCATCGACCAGCACCACGGTCAACACCAATGGCATGCCGCGCACGGCCGTGGGCACAGTTGCGACGCCAACTTTGGCCACCACCAACC
>NZ_LSRP01000070.1 GCF_001885585.1 Pararhizobium antarcticum | reverse complement strand
TCTTCGCAAAGGGTCAGAAGAAGGCCAGACCAGGTCTGGCAACTGAAATCGTCAAGCGATCCGATGCGGCCAAAGGCTTCGAGTTGTTGCCACGCCGATGGGTTGTCGAGCGAACCTTCGCATGGCTGTCAACGCCGGAGTAAAAACCGGCCAGGCGGCGGAGTAAAACCAGGCCACTTGCGGCGCACGCATGAGACCTCCGGGAGGGCGTAGCCCGAGCGGGGGTCTCATGCGTGCGCGTCGATGTTCTGAA
>NZ_LSRP01000069.1 GCF_001885585.1 Pararhizobium antarcticum | reverse complement strand
CGGTGCTGAAGAAGGCGGAAATCGCCATCTCGATGGATGGCAAGGGTGCGTGGCGGGACAACGTGTTCGTCGAACGGCTCTGGCGTTCGATCAAATACGAGGAAGTCTACCTCCACGCCTACAAGACTGTGTCCGAGGCCCGCGTCGGCATCGGCCGATATCTGACCTTTTACAATAGCCGACGCCCACATTCATCCCTTGACCTGCAGACGCCGGATCAGGCCTACTTCAACCCGCTGGCACCAATGATGGTGG
>NZ_LSRP01000068.1 GCF_001885585.1 Pararhizobium antarcticum | reverse complement strand
CCACGGTGTAGATCCCCAAGCCCTCCTGCATTCGTCGCAGAAGAGAAATAGGTGGCCGGATTTTACTCCGCCCGCAGCCGGACTATTCCGCCGCTACCGTGGCCGACTTTTGCACCGCCGCTCTCACATGGCTCGGACGATGCCGTAGACTGGCCAAGGACCTCGAAAACCTGTCAAGAAATGCGCTTGCCTTCCTCAAATTAGCCTCCATCCGCCTCATGCTGCGAAGGCTATGTTCAAAATGAGAAAGTGTTCGGACGGACTCTCAGGAAGGCTCACCAAGAACTTCGTTCCGGCTAGCAACGGTCGCACATTAGAAAATATTGACTCCAAAAGAGGGAGGGCTCGCAGCTGCGCTCTGGTCTCCCTATTCTCTCTGTCATTGATCGGTGCGAAGAGAGCCCGGGTCTGCTTGGCACGCTTGATCCAGTTTTCCAACGAGACAGCGAGTTCTCGAACGTCCGGGCTCGTCCCACTTTTCATCCTACGAACAATTTGATCAAGATCGGCGAGCTGTTTGCTCGCCTCATGCTCATAAGCAAGCGCCGCAATACCTGCGGTAGCCAATGCCCCCAACAAACCAATTTGCTTAACGGCGTTTTCAGCGTCGGTCTCGGATGCCTTGACCGCCTCTTTAACCTCATTCGAGATGGCGTGATAAACTGCCGCTGGCATTGATTCTCTATAGCTATCGATTACTTCCTCGACGCGCCTCACTTTTTCGGACGAGATCTCGCCGAGCCGGACGTTTGAGGTAGGAGGAGGGTTCATCCTCACAGTCTGGCGCACCGCGTAGAAATCAAGTGCATATCGAACGGCATCGCGTAGCGCACGATAGGACGGATTGCTCACGAGTCTGTCCCGCGAAGCCTGAATCTGCAGGTATTCGTTCAGTTTCGACCGCTTTTCCTTTATCGCTGCGTTGCGTTCAAGTCCGGTGTCGACGTTTACGACGCCGTATACACGCGACATCGTGGGAAGATTGTTCAGCCCGCGCTGCTCCTGCAAGGCTTCCGGCAGAAGCATTGAGGTGCTCTTTCTATGGCTGTGATCTATTTCAGTCTTCAGCCAATCAGTGTCAGGCCCGTAGTAGGGCAGGTGAAAACCAGCGTCGTAAATGTGAACGCCACCATATTCTTTCAGATACTGTCGAGCCGACTCGACCTGCACTCCATAGCGCTGTTTGTTGTAGAGACTGAAGATTCGAATTTCGAAACTGCATTTGTGTATATCGCAATCAGGGATTTCATACTCATGCGACTCGGGTTCGCCCCCTGAGAATTCCAAAACAAGCCGAAACGTTCTCCTTCGTGAGATATCTTTTTTCTTGCGGGGCAGTAGTTTTCCCCGAACCCGAGCGCTCCAAATGTCCAAGATGCGGCCTAGCTGAAGCGAGAAGGCTTCTTCTAAGGCTTGATCTGGATGGTGGAGTGAAACCGAGAAATTGGCGGGAGAGTCGGATTGGAACGGTGGGCGCAGTTGCCAGATCTGTCTCGCGAGCCCTTCCAGGTCGGGCTTCTCCCATATCTGGTTAAGTATTGAGACTGTAATCTCGGTGCCATGTAGCTGTCCCCCTGCGTATGGCGCAGTTCGGCGCCGTACGTGGTATTCTACTTTGGCTTGCGTCAGTTCGTTGGCTTTGGTCGCCTCCGCCCAGTTGACCGTCGCAATCATTTCTTTTGTCGTATCGGACGAAGGTGTCGTGCGAAGTGTCATGTTACTGCCAAGAAATTGCACGGCAAGTCGCCCGATCCCCTTGCTTCCTGTTGGGCGGCGTCCAAGCGTGGTCTGTAGAACTTCTTGTTTGTGCGGAGAACCCACCCGCATCCAAAATTTGCGGAACGTCTCCTTCGTCATGCCGTCGCCATTGTCGAGGACGGTTATTGTGTCCGTTCCGAACGTAACGCTGACGCCGATAGCGTCCGCATCGTAGGAGTTCTTGATGAGTTCTGCGAGCGCGATATGCGGCTGCCCAACTAGTCGCTCACCAAGCTCGCGAAGCAATGCAGCGTCAACGGAGAACTGAAAGTGGGGCAACTACGCAGCCTTCCCGGGAACTAGTTTCATACTTCTGACTGGAGGCCGCCGAGATGGCGAATGACGCTTCGGCCTACGACTTGACCCAAGGTTACCGGAACCGCGTTACCGATGAGCCTACCGATGTTTTTCATTTCGACGCGCCTGTCGTCTGGAGCAAACTTGTAGTTCTTCGGAAAAGTCTGCAGCATCGCCGCCTCACGTAGTGAAAGCGCCCTGTCTTGCGCTGGGTGGCCGAACCGACCACTGCCAAAGCCAAACGACTGTGTCGTTATGGTCGGGGCGGGTTTGTCCCACTCCATGCGACCGTACACGGATCGATAGCCCTTCCCCTGCTCCTTTTGGTGGCAATTGGCGACGAGGCTTTTGTCCCAATCTGACCAGGAACCACCCGGTCGCGACGCTTGTATGCGACGTAGATTGATTTCTGACAGGCCGCTACTTCTGTGAAGGCCGTCGGACGAGTGCGCTTGACCAGCTGCAATTGGAGGGAGATCGCCGATGACGTCGCGTACCGTGCTGGCTTTAGCGCCAAATTCACTGGCCGAAATCAACTCTATCGGCCCCAGCTTTGAAGCCAGGAGTACCAAGCGCTTGCGCTGTTGGGGTATTCCGTAGTGCAAGCACTCGACGATGGTCTCACTTACTTCGTATCCGAGCGCTTTCAGTTGAGACACGAAATCCTCGTGAATTGAATGCCTCTTGAGTTCAGGTACGTTTTCCATGGTGACCAGTTCGGGTGCGCACTCGTCAATTAGCCGCGAGAAAGCATTGAGAAGGCTCCAGCGTTCGTCGCGCATCCTACCCTGGGTGTATTTCGAAAAAGGCTGGCATGGAGCGCAGCCTGCAAGTAGACGGACTTCCGTATCCCCCCAGGCCTCCGTCAACTTCGCAGCGTCGATCTTTGCGACATCATGCAGCACGAAGCGTGAAAGATTATTTGCCTCATATGGAAAGGCGCAAATCGGGTCTATGTCGATACCGGCGATAACATCTATTCCCTCGCGTTCAAGGCCATGCGTAAGCCCGCCCGCTCCGCAAAATAAATCAATGGCTCCCAAACTCATTGCATTCCCTAACTTCTCGGCGAATCGTAAACCTCGAGTCGTTGAGATCTCGATAAACTCCTACGCGAAATTCGTTCATTCAGCATCTTACCACTCGGAGCAATTCACAAGCTTTTTGACCGGTACTGCTATGAGACGGGCGTACCTTGTTGCTTTCGGATTGGCAAGTTCCCCCGCCGGTATGACTAGGTCCGAGATCCAGCGACTGGCATTCAAATTGCGTTGTGCAAATTTATGGTTGCGCGGGCGCTTCAGTCGCTGGATCGTGGCGGCCGCCGATCGCCAGTCGATCGATATGGGGATTTGGTTTGAGACATACAGAGCTGAGTGTAAAAATCGGAGCGCCAATTTGAGCAATTTGAACATCATTATGAGATGAAATGGTGCTGGGAAAAGCCGTTTTCTCAGATCTCTTGATCAAATGATCGGTCAAGCTGAAAACTACTGTGTTGCCTATGTTAGCCCGGAATGTGCAGTTTCCGGAGAGACGGCAATGTATGACTGTACGCCTCTAAACACCTCTTCTTTCGATTGTTTTGTTGTTCAATCGGCCTAATCGCATTATTGACAAGAGAAACGCTCTACTCGCTTCGCAATAGAGGCCGAAAGCGTTCATATATTGCCGTCATCACGCCATGGTTGGAATGTAGGCGAAGCCGATGTCGCCATGCCTGTCCTGTGTCAATTGCCCGACGATGCGACCATCCCACCAGACATTGAGAACTCTTACCGTCATTTTCTACGTTCTCCAGGAGCCAGAATATCAATCGAACACCCCAGCGTTTGCAGAACCTGCAAGACTTTTCCGATCTGAGCTGTCGGCTTGCCGGCTTCGAGATCGACAATGAATCGGAGGCCGACGCCCGAAACGCCGGCAAGCTCATCCTGCCGCAAGTTTTGCTCCTTGCGGGTACTGCGAACCAGGGCGCCGATATCGGCTGGACTTCTGACTTGTTTTGCCATTTTTGTTCCCGATCGGGAAAATAGCAGGATATAAGTTGCATTGTCGATTAAAATTTCCCGATCGGGAAAATCAGTGACATGTGATGATACCTGGGGAGGGAAATTTCCCGATCGTGAAAACCCGACAAGACCGATGCGAGGCCAATATTTTCGGCAGATTGGGAGTGAACTATCCGCTGATTGGAAGTGATCGCGCATCTTAAGCGATTGAGAGGCCTTGCGGACCAACTACACCATTGGATTCCGGTCCAGCTTCCCCCGATATGCCGGATGCCGGTGCGACACGATCGCGTCAATCAGCGCTGGCGGTTTCGACCCCGTCAGCAGCAGCATCTTACCGGTCTTCATTTCCAGGATCTGATCGACGGTCATGAGCTTCTGGCGCTGTTCGGCGGTTGAGGTCTTGCGGCTCTCGCCGAACTTCGCGGCTGATTGTTTGGTGCGGGTGAGCACCGTCTGATCGCCAAGCGCGTTCGCGGCCCAATTGGCGGTTTCGAACTCGGCGCGGCCGAGACCGAAAATGCGGGTGGTGACGCAGGAGCCGAGAATGCTGGCGGTGTCGCCCTTGCCATAGACGCTTTCGATTTGGCCTTTGTCCTGTGTAATGAATAGCGCCTCGATGCCGCAGCCGGCGGCGACGTTGGCGATGTTGATCAGCTTTTCCATCCGGCCGAGACGGACAAACTCGTCCAGCACCAGAAGCACGTTCCTTTTCGGCTTCTTCGCGCCTTCAAGGCGCACAGCCATACCGAGAATGATGTTCGTCAGGAGCCGGAGAAAGACGGCTTGGGCGTCTACCTGGTCGAGCGGCACGACCATGAAGAGGTCGGCGCGGCCCTCGAACAGGTTTTCGAGCGAGCATGTGGATGCGCTTAGGAAACTGCGCAGTTCGTCGGAACGTGCCCAATCGAAGGCCTTCTTGATGGTCGTCTTGATTGCGCCGCGCTCGTTCTCGCCGGCTGCGAGGAAGGTCGCAGCGGCGGCGGCCGGGCGCGTGCCGAAGGTTTCCGGCGCACTGGCCCATTCCGACAGCGTCTTTTCAAAGCCTGCGGAAAACAGCAGGTCCATGACGGTGATCAGGTTGCGATCGGCTTCCGCGCGCCTAGTCATGACGACCTCGATCACGGCGGCGATCGTCGATTTCGCCATTTCGGCGAAATGCGAACCGTTTCCGCCTTCCGGTCGAACAAGTCCCTCGGCAATGACCTCGATGTCACGAACAAGGTGCGCTTGGCGGATATAGTCGAGCGGGTTGAACTGGTCCTTCGACGGCTCAATGACGCCGAATGGATTGAGAACCACGACCTGACGGCCGAGCGCCTGCCGATATCGGCGCGTCACGGCGAAGTTCTCGCCCTTGATGTCGAGGACGGCGACTGGCCCGTCATGGTCGATGATTGCGGGAATGACGACGGACACGCCTTTCCCGGCGCGTGTGCCGGCGATGGCGACGTGGTGGCCGGCGCGCCATCCCGTCTTCGGATTGGGGCGATAGCGCAGCATCGCCCTGCCGGAAAGACCGAGCGGCAAGCCCGTATCGTTGTGGCGAAGCTGGCGCAGTTCGCTCCGGTTCATCCACCGGGCGCGCCATGGGCCTTGTTTGGAAATGCGGCTCGATGATGCCGGGGCGGCAATCGAGATCGTGCGTAAAATGAGGAGCAGGGGCACAGGCAGACCGATGGCAAGGCTGGTTTGTAAACCCAGCTTCTGCGCCTCCGTGAAACGATGCCATGTCGAGACCATGCCTCGGATGCTTTCGATTCCGGAATAGCCGGCGTTGCGCCAACTCTTGAAGCTGTCGAGCAGGACGCCTGCCGCAATGGCCGGGTCGGTAAGGGCGAGAGCAGACGCGGCAAGGAGGGCAGCCCCCACAGCTAAGCCCGACGCGCTGCGGATGCGGCCCTGGGTGTCTCCCGCTAAGGTCAGCAGCGCAAACCCGAAAAACATCACCAGGATCGCGGCGCGCGTGTTTTGGTAGATGGGTGGCCAGAACAACGGCGCTGTTTCCATCAGCAGGAAACCCGCCGCAAAAACGGCGATGGAAAGGGCATAGCGATAGGGCTGAATGATAAAATTCATGGGTCGAAACTCCGAATGGAATGAAAATCAGACGCGGCCGCGGCCGCGACCGGGCGCGGGCGTTCGGTCTGCTACGTCGGCGCTGCGACCGCCTCCAGCATCGCTTCGGCTTGTTCCAGCAGGGCGAACGCTTCCGCTAGCTCGGTCGAGGCCGTGTCGCTGGAAGGAGTGCCGGAGGCGAGCCAGGCGTTCATGAAGGTAGCCTGTGACGCGATGAGCGATTTCAGCGATCCTTCCAAAGCCGCTTGCCGATTTTCGATCATGTCGGTCGAGCGTTTCTCCAGTGTCTCGAATTGCGCGGTTCCGCTGCTCAAGGCGTTCATCAACGTCTCGACGTAACCCAGCAATTCGCGTTCCAGCGGGGACAGGCTCTCGGGCATCGGTGGTTTGGTGGTTTCGGTCATCGGTCAATCTCCCTGGACGATCTTCAGGCATGGCGCTTTGTCGCTCCCGGCCTGACAGGTGATCAGCTGAAGGCGGTTGACGTCCCATGTCAGGACTTTGCCGCTGCTGGTCTGGTTGACCTGCAAGCCCATCTGCCAGAGGCTGGCGCTCTGGGCGCGGTCGATCATCAGGCCCGCCCAAAACCAGCTCGCGGCGAAACTCAACAGGACGATCAGCAGTGCCACCGCGCCCATGGTCAGGAAGAACGGCTGCACCATCGAGCGAAGCCGGTTCACGTCCGCCTCGGTCGTCGCCAGCGCCTCGTTCAAGTGCTGGCGGTTCGTGTCCGTGAAGCTGCGGATATCGGTCACGATTGTAGCTTGCGCGCGCTTCAAGGCTTCGCTCCAATCGGTCTCGAAGCTCATCGATGGCGATGGCGTCGAGCCGGCTTCCGGAGCGGCTGGGCTTGCCAGCCGATCTTTCAAGCGCTCGCTCAAGGGTATTCTTTCGGGTCCAGTCTTCACGGAACAGGTCTCCTTTCAGACGCCAGCGCTCGTCCGTCTCCGGATCGCGCACGGTGATGTAATGTTTGCCGGCGCGCGGCAGGTCGAACCCTGCCGCCGTCAAAGCCTCGGTCATGCTCGGGCGGTCGTAGATTTCGCCGGTCTCGACGCGCTGGACGATCCAGTCATGGATCAGTTCGCGGGCATCGCCGCGCCGTACGCTTTCGATGAGGCTGACTGTCTCGCGGGCGCGCTCCGGCGCCATCGGATCGTTCCAGCCGTGCTCCTTGTTCAGAACATCGCGCAAGGCGTCGTAATGTTTCTGGTAGCCGGGTGGTGCGATGTTGAGACTGCGTCCGCTCACAAGCTCCATGCGCGGCGTCACGAAATGTAGCTCGACGCGGCCCTCGTGGGTGTGGCGGACCCAAAGCATATCGCGCTGGTCGGCTTCGAGCCCGGCGAAGGCAAGGCTCTCGAAGGCGTCCATCACCTGCCGTTGCTGGGCGGGGTTCGGCGCGTCCTCCGCCGTGAAGGCGATGACGCCGGCGCGATAGGTCCACTGATGCGGGCAGGCGTCGATCAGCGCGCGCATGCGGTCTGCGTCGCCGCGCAACACTTCCGGCAGGGGCTCGCGAGCAAATAGCATGATCTCGCCGCGCTCGTCGCGGATCGCGTTGCGGTTCTGGTCGTAAGCGACGACGTCGCGCTCGACCAGGTAGTCAACCGGTCCCGATCCGCCGCCCTGGCCGTTTCGGAAGAACTTGATCAGCACGGCGCACCATCCTGGGCCGTGAACTGCTCAAGTGTGTCCGAAAGCGCCCGCTCTATCGCGACCAGGCGGGCGGCAACCGAGATTGCGTCGATCGCGGACAACTGGCCCTGAGCCTGGGCCGTGTTCAGCCATCGCGCAATTTGGTTGAGGTTGCCACCGATCCGGGCGACGGCGCGCACCAGCTCCGGATCCACCTTGGGGACCGGACGGCGGCGGCGCGCCTCGGTGAGGCCAAGCGCTTCCCGCATCAGCGTGGCAAAGGGCAAACCAGCCCGCGCCGCGCGTGCGGTCAGCGCCTGCTTTTCCGTTGCCGTGCAGCGGAAAACCACGACGGCATTGAGTTCGCCTTTGGGCGATCGCCGCATGCTCTTGGTGGGGTTTGAAGGGGAGGCCTGCCTCCCCTCACAATGCTCCCTGTCGGACGGCTCGCCGTATGACAGGGGTCGCCTTGCTCTCTTCAAATCGCCAGCCGTCATGACGCCCTCCGGACTGTCGTCTGCCGGGCGGTTTCATGGGCAATGTGGTCACGGCGGTGGCTGAAGAAAGCGATCCAATCCAGCGCACTCGCGCTCGTCTCATCCGGCGGCCAATAGCTGGGCAGGGCATAGCCTGCTTTCCCGTTTTTCAACGTCCGCATGCCCAAAGCGTCGATCGACGGAAAGCCGTGACGTCGCAACCAGGTGCGCCATTGCTCGACCTGATCCGTTTTGGTTTCGGCTACGAAAACGAGCGGGACAGCTCGCCGCGTCTCGACGCGCGGCGGGGCGTCCTCGCGCGGGTTAGGTTTATTTATTTTTTCTTTCTCTAAGTTTGGTGGACATATTTGTCCCCCTTCTCTGGACACATCTGACCGCCTTTGCGGACGATTTTGACCGCCTTCATTGGGGTAAAGGGTGACAACTTTGTCCGTCTTTTCACGGGCATCCGATGCGCGTAAAATCGATGCCGCTGAGGGACGATATTCTGTGTTGTGCCCGACGCCATTTCCGCGCTGGACCTCGAACCATCCTTTGACTTCAAGTTCACGGACGGCGCGCTGAATGGTCTTGACGCTCTTGCCGGTCGCGTCGGCAATCGTTTGATAGGACGGCCACGCCTTCTCGGTGTGGCCGTTCAAATGCGTGGTGATGACGTAAAGCGCCACGGATCGTGCGCTGTCGCTCAAATCCTTGTCGCAGCTCAACTGCTGAAGCCATTGCAGCTTCACGTCCCGAAATGGCCGCGCCCCGCTCATACGCGCCTCCCTGGTCGCAATACGACCGGGAAAGAAGGGGCGGAAACGTCCGGAAAAAGTGGGACGGCGGCTTTACTAAGCCATTGATTTTTATAAAATGGGGTCTTCGTCCCACACGGGGTTAAGCTGCTGATTTTCTTGGAATTCGGCAGGCCCTCCGGGCCCACCATTTCTGTTTCTATCCGTCCCGAAGATCCGCCCATCGCTCGCCGTCAAAGTGTGAACGGTGATCCATGCGCGCTGGTGACAAAGTCCCAGGAAACAACCGGAAATCGTGGCGAAGGGGCAAAACTGTGCCAGATCGGCACGATCTTTTGAGAGAGTGTTGCGAAACGGGACAGGGCGTGCGGAGCGATTAACTGCGGATTGCGATCGGCTTTGCAAAACGCAGGACTTGGTCTCAATCTGGGGCATCTTCATTCCAGCAGGAGGGTTTCATGTCCCAGACCGTTACATCGTTCAAGACCGTCACACCCCGTTTCGATGATGTCGATGCGCTTGCCGGTGCACTTTTCTCCTGGTGCGCCGAACGGAGCATTCGCCTGCGCAGCCAGGAGGGCGTCAGCGCCGCCGGCGCGGTCATCGATCTTTTTCTGATGGGCCACCAGACGCAGGACGATCTCCTCGCGGCCCTGAACCGGCGCGATGGCGGCGATCTGGTGTTTGCGTCCTGAGCCGGTCGGGCGTCAACTTTTCCAGCACCGACCGTTCCGGCCCCAGTATGTCTGGCTCCGATGTTTCTGGCTCCGGTTCCAGCCGGACTGAACCTGCCCCGGCATCGTTGCGACCCGGGGCGCTCTTCCCCGCCCGGCGGTCTGTCTGTCGGCCTTGCTGGCGTCAGAGTTCCGCCGGGAAGCCGGGCGCGCGCAGGTCGGTGCCGACCGCGTCTTCGAGCAGCTTGACGACCTGCGACGACCAGGCGTTGCCGCCATAGGTCGAGCGTCCGCGGATGAAGGTCTGCAGCGCATGCGAGGCGAGATCGAGCGGCACGCCGAACTGCTTGCCGAAGCCGAGCGCAAAACCGAGGTCCTTGACCGCAAGGTCCATGGTGAAATTGATGTTGTAGCTGCCGTTGAGGATCACCTGGCCCTCCGTCTCGTGGACGAAACTGTTGCCGGAACTGGCCTTGATGATGTTGAAGGCGTCGGTGAGGTCGATGCCGCCCTTTTTGGCCAGCATCAGGGCTTCGCCGGTCGCGATCAGATGAATGAAGGCGAGCATGTTGGTGATCACCTTGATCACCGCCGCCTTGCCGAGCGGGCCGGCATGAAAGATCTCGCCGCCCATGGCCTGGAGGGCCGGAAGATGGGTTTCAAAGAGATCGCGATCGCCGCCGGCAATCACGGTTATCTCGCCGGATGCCGCCTTGTGCACGCCGCCGGTGACCGGTGCCTCCATCATGCGGACGCTCTTGTGCGCTGCCATTGTCGCCAGCCGCTCGATATCGGTCTGGTCGAGCGTGCTCATCTCGATCCAGGTGCCGCCGGGTTTGAGGCCCGATAGAATGCCGTCCGGTCCGGCCAGGACCTTTTCCGAGATCGCCGGCGAGGGCAGGCAGGTGATGACGGCATCGACACTGGCCGAAAGGCTTCCCGGCGTCTGTGCCCAGCCGGCGCCGGCGGCGATGAGGCCATCCGCCTTGCCGCGATCGACGTCGTTGACGGTGAGGTCAAAACCCGCCTTGAGCAGGCTGCCCGCCAGATTTGCACCGAGATGTCCAAGGCCGATAAAGCCGTATCGCATGTCCGTTCTCCCGTTTTAGCCCGCTGGTAGCTGGCTGTTCACTTTTTTCGTCAGCGGGCCCTGGCACAGGCGCGACCGGTGCAGAGCCCCATCCCGCATCCTGCGCTCAAAGGGCGTCTTCCAGGATCATCGCGGCGCCCTTTTCGGCGACCATCATCGTCGGTGCATTGATGTTGCCGGCGGTGACGTTCGGAAAGACCGAGGCATCGACGATGCGCAGACCCTGCACGCCGTGCACGCGCAGCCGGCTGTCCACCACAGCGGTCGCTGCATCTCGGCCCATCATCGCCGTGCCGCAGAGATGGTAGATCGAACCGGAGTTTTCCCGGAAATACTCAATGAACCCGGCGTCTGTGTCGATGGCCGGCGAGGGGGAAACCTCTTGCGCGGTGATTGCGGCAAGCGCCGGAGCGCCGGCGATGCGGCGCACCAGACGGCTGCCCTGGATGATTTCGTCGATGTCGCGTTCCGTGGACAGGTAGTTGGGGCGGATCAGGGGTGCATCGGCGGGATCGGGCGAGGCGATCGTCACCGCGCCGCGGCTGGTCGGGCGGCAGGAATTGAAGGCGATCAGGAAGCCCGGATAGGGTTCCGGCAAAAGCCCGGCTTTCGGGTTGTTGGGGATGCGATAGGAGAGCGGATTGAAATAGAGCTGGATGTTCGGCCGCTGTTCGTCCGGTCGACCTCGAAAGAAGCCACCGGCCTGGTTGACGCTCATGGCAAACGGCCCCTTGCGGGTCAGCACATATTGCAGGCCGAGGGCCGCCTGACCGAACAGGCTGGCGAAACTTCCGTTCAGGGTCGGCCGGTTGGCACGGTAATAAAAGCTGGCGCAGAGGTGATCCTGCAGATTGGCGCCGACGGCGGGCAGGTGACGGCGGGTCGCAATGCCGGCCGCGGTCAAGCTGGCGCCGTTGCCGAGCCCGGAGAGCTGCAGCAGTTTCGGCGTGGCGACCGCGCCTGTTGCGACGATCACCTCGCAGCGGGCGGAAAAGGTCTTGATGGCGCCGTTCTGGCGCACCTCGACGCCGGTGACGCGACCATCATCGGCAAAAACCAGCCGTTCGGCAATTGCGTGACGCTCGATCGACAGATTGGCCCGCTTCAGGGCCGGGCGCAGATATTCGGCGCTGGAATGCGAGCGCTGGCCCTTGCGGGTGTTGATGTCGTAGACGCCCGCGCCTTCGATCGCGGCGCCATTGAAATCAGGGTTGAGCGGCAGCTGCAACTCACTGCAGGCCTCAAGAAAGGCGTCGCTCACCGGATGGGTCATGCCGCGCATCGGCGTGACGTGGATCGGTCCGTCGCCGCCATGCCAGTCGGACGCGCCCTTGGCATGGGTTTCGAGCTTGCGGAAAAACGGCAGCACATCGTCCGCAGCCCAGCCGGGATTGCCGGCTTTTGCCCAGTCGTCGAAATCCGACGCCGCACCGCGCACGAAAACCATGGCATTGATCGAGCCGGAGCCGCCCTGCACCTTGCCGCGGGGCACATAGAGGCGGCGGTTCAACAGTTCGGGCTCCGGCTCGGTCGAATACATCCAGTTGACCGCCGGATTGTAATAGCTCCTTGCGTAGCCGACCGGGATCTTGAACCAGAAGGAATCATCCTTGCCGCCGGCCTCGAGCAGTAGCACGCTGTAGCGGCCGTTCTCGCTGAGGCGGCTGGCGAGGATACAGCCGGCCGATCCGGCGCCGACAATGACGAAGTCATGGGTCATGATCGCTCCCGTCCGGCCACAAGGATCTTTCTCTGCCTGCGCATCAGCCTCTGGCCGGCGTGAGCGCCTTGACGTCGGCGTGTTCGGACGACATCTGCAGGTGCAGGCGTTCACCGGTATAGGGGGAGTTGGCCGCGATCACGTCGAGATCGAGTTCGATGCCGAGACCGGGCTCACGCGACGGGATCAGGTAGCCGTCATCGAATGCCAGCTTGGTCTTCAGCACGTCGCCATGGAAACCGCCGAAATCGATGATCGATTCGTGGATCAGGAAGTTCGGCGATGTCGCAGCCAGCTGGATGCTGGCGGCAGCGCCGACGGGGCCGTTATAGAGATGCGGTGCGATCTGGGCATAGAAGGCTTCCGCCATGCCGGCGATCTTCTTGGCCTCCAGAATGCCGCCGACGCGGGCAACATTCATCTGCAGGATCGAGGCGGCACCGGTTTCGAGCACGCGCTGGAATTCGTACTTCGTCGTCAGCCGCTCGCCGGTCGAGACGGGGATCGAGGTGGCGCGGGCGACCTGCGCCATCGCGGCCTCTTGTCCCGGAGGCACGGGTTCCTCGAACCAGAGTGGGTCATATTTTTCGAGCCGCTTGGCCAGCCGGATCGCCGAGGCCGGCACCATCTGGCCATGGGTGCCGAACAGGATGTCGGCGCTGTCACCGACGGCTTCCCGGATTTTCGCGCAGAAGAGCTCGCAGCGCGCCATGACGCTCAGTGACAGATGATGGCCGGAGTAATTTGTATAGGGGCCGGCCGGGTCGAATTTCAGCGCAGTGAAGCCCATTTTGACCATGCGGATGGCCTCTTCTGCGGCAAGGTCCGGGTCGTTGTAGTCGTAGTCGCCGGCGGCTTTCTTGGGATAGAGATAGGTGTAGGCCCGCAGCCTGTCGTGCACGGGTCCGCCGATCAGGTCGGCAACCGGCCGGCCGGCCGCCTTGCCGATAATGTCCCAGCAGGCAATCTCGAGACCGGAAACAATGCCGATCATCGTCGGATCGGGACGCTGGGTGAAGCCGCTGGAATAGGCGGCCCGCCAGAACCGCTCGATCTGGTGCGGGTCATGGTCGAGCAGGTAGCGCTGGAACACGTCGTCGATCAGCGGCGCCAGGGCGGTCGGATGGAAGGATGTCGCGTAGATTTCGCCGACACCCTTGATGCCACAGGCGGTTTCGAGTTCCACAAAGATCCAGTACATGCCGCCGACATGCGGTGGCGGAACGGCGACGACGTGGGTCTTGAGCGCGGCGATCTTCATGGCGGTCTCCGATGGCTTGTGCAGGTCAATGATTCAGGATGACGAGGCGGGTCTGGGTGAATTCCAGCATGCCGTGTTTGCCGTCATCGCCGCCGAGGCCGGATTTCTTCCAGCCGGCGTGATAGCCCTGATAGGGATCGGCCGGGAAACGGTTGATGTAGAGTTCGCCCGCCTCGATCTCGTTCGCCGCCCTCATGGCCTTGCGGTAGTTTTCGGTGAAGAGCACGGAGGCAAGGCCGAACTGGTGGTCGCTGGCCAGCGCCAGGGCCTCGTCGAACGTATCGTAGGCGATGACGGCGAGAACCGGGCCGAAGACCTCCTCGCGGACGATCTCCATGGCCTGGCGGCAGCTGGTGAGAAGGGTCGGCGGGTAGAAATAGCCGTTGCCTTCAGGGATAAAGCCGCCGGTCTCGAGCACCGCGCCCTCGGCCGCGGCGCGCTCCACCATGGCATGAATGCGGTCGCGCGCGGCCAGGTTGGCAAGCGGCCCCATGCTGTCGGCGTTGATCGACCGATCGGCAAAAAGACGGGCGGCAAAGCCGGCACGCAGTCTTTCGATGAGCGCGTTCTCTACGGAGCGGTGGACATAGAGCCGTTCGACCGAGGTGCAGACCTGGCCGCAATGGGCGGTCTTGGCGGCCAGAACCATGCGGGCGACAACGTCCAGATCGGCATCCGGCTCGACGATGACAGGCGTCTTGCCGCCGAGTTCGAGAGAGGGTTTTGCGATGTTGGTCTTGCAATAGTCGAGCACGGTCTGGCCGGCTGCGACGCTGCCCGTCAGGGTGATCATGCCGACGGCCGGTGCGGTGCACATCACGCGTGCGGTTTCATGCGTCATGGTCATGATGCTGACGAGGCCGGCCGGAAGATCCGCTTCCAGAATGCACTGCGCAAAGGCGAAGGCCGAGGTCGGCGTCGTGTTGCTCGGACGCACGACCACGGCATTGCCGGTGATCAGCGCCGGCGCGATCTTGCGCACCAGCGTGTAGATCGGGAAATTGAAGGGAATGAGGCAGGCGACGACGCCGATCGGCGCCCGCATCAGCATCAGCGTCTCGTCCTGCGTATCGCTTTCGATCACTTCGCCGTCGATGCGGCGTGCCCATTCGGCATGGTAGCGCATCAGTTCGACGCCGTAGATCGCCTCGGAGGTGGCATCCGCAAGGCTCTTGCCGGATTCGCGGGCCAGCGCTTGCCCGATCGTTGCGGCATTGCGCTCGTTGCAATCGGCCAGCCGGCGCAGCGCATTGCCACGCTCGATCGCCGGCAGTTTCCGCCAGGTCTTTTGTGCCGCGGCGGCAAGGTCCACCGCCTGCAGGACATCGGTCTCGCTTGCGGCGGGAACGCTGGCAAACACCGCGCCCGTGGCTGGATTGCGAACGTCGATGGTCGCCAGAGCCGGCGTTGCGACGAACTGGCCGCCGATGAAATTGCGATGCTCGGTCATGTGCAGTCAGGCTCCCTTGAGCGGCGACTTTTTCTGTCGGACAGACAGCGTGGATCACCGTTCATGAATAGGAACGCGATCACAGGTGCTTCGCAAGCGCGTTCTTGTCGGGGAAAGCATTCCAAAACGGAATGCTCTAGTATGCGGCCCCGGCGATCGGCACGGGCCCGGTTCCGCTGACGACTTCGGAAAGGAGCCAGTGGCGGAACGCCTGGACATGGGCGCTGTCCTGCTGTTCCGGGCGTGTCACCAGCCAGTAGGATTCGTGGCCCTCGACCTCGACATCCATGACCTGCACCAATTGCCCGCTGCGCAACTGGCGATCGACCATGACGCGGTCGACCACCGCCACGCCCAGCCCATCGCAGGCGGCTTCGATCGCCATGTCGAGCAGGTCAAATTCCAATCCGCCGCGTGTGTCCGTGTCGCTGAGACCGGCGGCATCCAGCCAGTGCTGCCAGGTGAGGTAGCGCCGATCGCCGGAGGACAGCACATGCAGGAACGTGAAGCGCGAGAGGTCGACTGGTTCAGAGGGCTGTCCATCGGTCAGCAAGTCCGGGGCGCAGACAGCGATGTGTCGCTCGGTCATCAGGATGCGCGATTTCAGCATCGGCCATTCGCCATCGCCGAACCGGATGGCGCAGTCGAGAAGGCCGCGCTCGGCGAGGCTGTCCTCAAGGTCGGTGCCGATGCTGATCTCGATATCGGGCAGGGCCGTGCGCAGGCTTTTCAGCCTCGGCATAAGCCAGCGCTTGGCAAAGGTCGGCGGTACATTGATGCGCAGCCGGTTGCGATTGCGCTTTTCCATGATGCCGCGAACGGTGAGTTCGACCGTGTGGAAGGCCTTTTGCAGCGTCGCCAGCAATTCGGCGCCTGATGGTGTCAGTTCGAGATGGTGGTGGTGGCGGATCAGCAGCGGTTCGCCCAACTGCTCCTCGAGATTGCGCACCTGCCGGGAGACGGCGCTCTGGGTCAGGTTCAGCCGATCTGCGGCGCGTGTAAAACTGCGGGTCTGACCGACGACCTCGAACACCTTCATCGCCGAAAGTGCCGGCAGTTTGCGCATATCCCGTCCCCCGTGTCGCCGCTGTTGCCTGTGCACTATCCTCCGGGGGCAAGGGCGCGGGCAAGTCCTTTGCACAGGATTTCCGCGGGACGATTGATCACAGCCAGTTCCGGCGTCACCTTGCGGCATCCCCTCATAGTCGAGCTTCCCGCTACAATATGCAGTCAATATAGGTGTGGTTGTCCATTGCGCCTGTCTGATGATGGCGGTCTCGTCCCCTATAAGGCATTGGACGCCCGATCATGTGCGTCAATCTGACAAATTGGCATTCAATATTTGAGAATGTAGTGCATATTGTATGCATTCAATGCCATCTGTTGATGGTAGTCTCTGATCCTCGCACAGACCGATATGAAAGTGATCACTCGATGGAAACTGAATGGCCGCCGCTCTCTCCGCTCCAGACTGGCCTCAAGGGGCGCTGCCCCCAATGCGGGCAGGGGCACATGTTCAATGGTTTCCTCACCCTGAAGCCGCATTGCGAGGTCTGCGGGCTTGACTATGCCTTCGCCGATCCGGCGGATGGTCCGGCCTTTTTCGTGATCTGCTTTGCGTGTGTTCCCAGCGTGCTACTCGGCGTCTGGCTGGAAGTGCAATACAGCGTGCCGCTCTGGGTTCACTTGCTGGTGACCGGACCGTTCATGCTTGCGACCTGTATTCCACCGCTTCGCCCGCTGAAGGGCTGGCTGGTCGCCAGCCAGTTCTTCTACAAGGCCGAAGAAGGAAAACTGGCGCGGCTTCCCTGACGGGCCCGATCGGTTGGTCGGCATCGGATCGGATTGCGCTATGGTTTCGGTGAGAAGCGGCCTGGATGCGGTGATGTTAAGGGAAATTTAGCGATGAAATCGCGCCCTTTCCACCGATTCAGGAAATATTAGAGAGCATTTAGGCAAGGCGGCCCTGAATGGAGCCTATCATGCCGAATATATTCAAATTGTGTCTCTTCGTTCTTGCCAGCCTTTGCTGGCCGCTGTCCGCATCTGCTTCGGACTGGGTCGTCGTCAAGACAACGCAGCAGGTCCGTTACACGATCGACAGGCACAGCTGGATGCCCGTCGAAACCGGGCTTGTCATTCCCAACAAGGCCTGGGTCTCCACGGGGCCGCGCGGGCGCCTGGTGCTGGCCCGCGGCGCGGAAAACATCGCGTTTCAACCCAACAGCATGGCTTCCGTGCATACCCATGGCGGGACAAATCGCCAGACCGACGTCTATCAACCCTATGGCACGCTGGTCTTCAATATCGAGACCCGCAACAGGCCCCACACGTCTGTGCAGACACCGTTCCTTGCAGCCGTCGTTAAAGGGACGCGTTTTGAAATTCATGTGAGCCGCAAGACCGCGTCGATTGATGTTTCGCGCGGGTTGGTCGAAGTGACGGCGCTTGCCAGCGGACAGCGCGTTCATGTCAGGCCCGGGCAAAGCGTCTTCGTTGATCCCGCCGATCCTTCGCCTTTGAAGGTTGAAGGCATTGGTCCGAAAGATATCGTCAAGACAGTCGCACCGGTAAAAACGCGTGTCCCGAACCGGGATGAGTTGGTCGGCAACAGCACCAAAAATGCGAAACAGACGACCGATGGCCAGAGCCCGACGGCAAAAGGCAAATCGGAGAAGAGCAAGGACACGAAGGCCGACAACGGCAAGAGCGATAAGGACAGGCTCGGCAAGTCCGACAGCGACAGGGACAACAGGTCCAAGGACAAGCCTGGCAAGGGCGACAAGGACAAGCCTGGCAAGGGTGACAAGGACAAGCCTGGCAAGGGCGACAAGGACAAGCCCGGCAAGGGTGACAAGGACAAGCCTGGCAAGGGTGACAAGGACAAGCCCGGCAAGGGCGACAAGGACAAGCCTGGCAAGGGCGACAAGGACAAGCCCGGCAAGGGCGACAAGGACGAGCCCGGCGAGGGCGACAAGGACAAGCCCGGCAAGGACGACAAGGACAAGCCCGGCAAGGGTGACAAGGACAAGCCCGGCAAGGGTGACAAGGATAAGCCCGTCAAGAAGGACAGAGCCGCAAAACTGCACGGGTCTGTTTCAGCCGTTGAATTCGCCGACGGACGTTTGCCGGCTGAACGCCGTGGCGACGCCGGTTGATGTCAAGGGTCTGGTTTTCCCGAATTTCTGCTGGATTGCGCATTTGGATCGGGCGGGCCAGCAAGTTCCCGATTGCTGCCGCGTTGCTGCTTCTTTCGGTGCCGATCGTGCTGCCTTCGTTTTCCTTCCTTACCAGCACTGACAATCTGCTGACGGAATGGCGGTCCGCAAATGTGCTGCGACCTGCATCCGGCAAGTTCGTCTTTCTCGCCATCGACAAGAAAAGTCTCGATGCTGTGGGCGTCTGGCCCTGGCCGAGGACGATATACGCTGACGTCGTCGACAAACTCGTCGCCACCGGTGTCAACGATATCTTCATCGATATCGACTTCAGCGCGCGCTCCACGGCCGCGGCCGATGAACGCCTTGCAGACGCCCTCGAAAAGGCCGGCGGTGGCGTCATTCTCCCCGTGTTTCTGCAGCATGCCGCTGCGGACCGAAATCAGGCATCCCTGGCGATCTCCCGGCCTTTGCCCCTGTTTGCACAGAACGCATGGCTTGCGACAGCCACGGTGCGTCCCGACCGCGATGCCCATGTCCGCCGCTTTGCGGTTGCCGAAGAGATCGATGGCGCGGTGCTTTCCTCCGTGCCGACGGTCATGACCGGGCTGGACTTCGCAACCCCCGGCGAGTTCGCCATCGATTTTTCGATCGATCCCCAGACCGTACCGACATTTTCCATCGCCGACGTGCTCGCGGGGGTGGTGCCTGAAGCGTCGTTCCGTGGCCGTTCGGTCGTGATCGGCGCTTATGCAACGGAATTGAAAGATGTCTTTTCAGTCCCGGTGCATGGTGTGATCAGCGGTCCCATGCTGCATCTTCTCGCTGCCGAAACGCTGGCGCAGAACAGGGCCCTGCAGACTATCGAGCCGACATCGGTTGCGCTTGCTATCGCTCCTGTCCTCGTGTTGCTGATGGTTCTTGTCTGGGCGCAGCATCTGTCGCTGCGGGCGGTGTTTGCCGGGCTCATCCTCGTAAGCCTGGTGCTCGAGACGGTCGCCCTCGCGCTGCAGACCTACTGGGCGATGGTGCTGCCATCCACCCTGCTGCACCTGATGATTGTCGCTGTCGGTCTTTTGTGTTTTCTCGTCGAACTCGATCTCAGCTACTGGGTGGCGAAGCTTGCCGGCATCAGGACCCGCAATTCCGATCGCCTCCTGCAGCAGGTCATCAGCGACAGCGCCGATGCCGTGATTGTCGTGGACCCCAGCGGCCAGGTGATCAATGCCAGCGCGACGACCCGGTCGATTCTCGGCGCCGACTATGTCGTCGTGCCGGGGGCGAATTTTCGGGATGTCGCACCGCCCGGCCTCGCTCGGCTTGTCGATAAAGCCCTGAGGATGAACCGGGCAGACGATAGACGATCGCTTGAACCGGAAGAATTGAGCATTTTCGTTGAGGGAGAGCTGCGTATTCTGGAATGCCGCATCACAGTCTCTCTGCTGGAAGTGGATGCCAGCGACGAAGAGCAGGCTGAAAACGCCTGTATCGCCTGCCTGACGGTGCGTGACATGACGAAGAAGCGGCAATACGAAAAGCAGCTGGAATATCTCTCCGAATATGACGAACTGACGGATACGCTTTACCGCGGGGCACTGATCCGCCGCATGGAGCTCGAACCGGGCCGCGCGTGGACGGTCTGCGCCATCAATATCCATCGCTTTGCCGTTGTGAACGCAACGCTCGGCCGGGATGTCGGCGATGCGCTGCTCCGGTCTGTTGCCGCCCGCCTGAAAGGCGCCGACCCTGCGATCCGCCATGTCAGCCGCCTCGGCAGCGATGTCTTCTGCGTTGCTGTCGATCTTGCCGTTGCCTCTGTCTCCGATGTCGATGGTTTTGCCGAAAACCTCATTGCCGCCTTTGCGAAACCTTTTGACATGCAACAATCGAGCGTCTCGATCGGTGCGCGCGTCGGTGTCTGCGGTGGAAACGCTGGCGAGAGCGCCGCCGCCGGACTTGTGGAGGCGGCAGAAATCGCGCTGGAGACGGCCTGCAAGACCACCGGCACCGGCTATTCGATCTACGATCCGGTCTCTGCCGGAAAGCGGGCGCGGTTGCGCATTCTGGAAGGGGACATGCGGCAGGCGCTGCAGACGGGAGAGTTCTTCCTGACCTTCCAGGAGCAGGTTGATCTTTCCTCCGGCCAGCTGATCGGGGCCGAAGCGCTGATCCGGTGGCAGCACCGCAGGCTCGGCATGGTCTCGCCGCTGGATTTCGTCAGTATTGCCGAAGCGAACGGCTTCATAACAGAACTGGGACGCTGGGTTCTGGAAGAATCCTGCCGCGCGGCCCTCTCCTGGCCCGCGCATGTGAGCGTCGCCGTGAATGTTTCGCCAATCCAGTTTGCAAAAGGGGACATGGCGCGCGAAGTGAAGGCGATCCTGCGGGAAACCGGCCTGTCGCCACAGCGTTTGCAGATTGAAATCACAGAGAGTGTATTTCTCAAGGGAACGGATCAATTAACGCGGCAGTTGCAGGAACTGCGGGCGCTCGGTGTACAGATTGCGCTGGACGATTTTGGCACCGGCTATTCGTCGCTCGCCTACATCGCCAATTTTCCCTGCGACAAGATCAAGATCGACCAGTCTTTCGTTCGCAACCTCGTGACCGATGTCACCAGCCAGGCAATTGTCCGGTCCGTTGCGACACTTGCCGCCGGTCTTGGCCTGAAAGTGCTGGCCGAGGGTATCGAGGATCAGCATCAGAAGGATTTCCTGTTGATGCTGGGCTGCGGCGAAGGTCAAGGCTATCTTTTCGGAAAACCGAAAGCGAGCAGTGCCCTTTTTCCCGACGCGGCCGCAACCGGCCGTCGCCATGCGATTGCCCTGTCGTAGGGTGCGGGTCGGCGGGGGACTGACCGGATTTGCCTCAAATTTTCAAGATGACTTTAGTTGATGGGGAACCATTGTTTTAAAATTTCGAACAGTGATGCGGTGTCGTTCGCATTTGTGGCTCGTTAACCTTTGTAATTTACCGGCGATTATCGCATCGCGGTTAGAGTCTCTCCAAAGAAAAACAGTGCCGGGAGCAGCGCCAGCTTCTGATAGATTGAGGGATTGTGACGCGCATGTTGAAAAAACTTCTGAAAGACAAATCGGGCAACTTCGGCATTCTGGCCGCCGTTGCGATCGTTCCGATCCTCGGCATGGCCGGCATGGCCATCGATTTTACGCGCGCCATGCAGTTGCGATCCGAGTTGCAGAACGCTGCAGACGCGGCGGTCATCGGTGCCTTGTCAGAAAAGTCGGCCGGCATGCTCGAGGCGATCAACATGTCCGGCGACGGCGTGGTCAAGCTCAGTGAAAAAGAGGGCCTCAACCTGTTTGCGGCGCAGCTTGCACACGCTTCGGGCGGTGACGGTGAGCCGGAGAAGAAAATGGGGATTGCTGGTGAGCCGGAGGGTGCCGATTCCGATCTCGACGTCAACGAGCGCAACGTCACCATCTCGGTCACGAAGACCGGAAAGGATCTGAGGGCGGAACTGACCTATGAAATAGCGATCAAGACCAGCCTCCTGCACGTGATCGGCAAGGACAGCATCAAGGTTTCCGGCAAGGCGGTGGCCGTCTACCAGACGCAGTCCTTCATGGACTTCTACATGCTGCTCGACAACACGCCTTCGATGGGCGTCGGTGCGACGCCGGCCGATGTCGACAAACTGATCAAAGCCACCAAGAACGTCAAGGATCCAGGCTCCAAGAACTGCGCCTTCGCCTGTCATATCGTTTCGGAAAAAGGTGTGGAGGACAAGACGAGCAACTACTTCGTCGCCCGCAATGTGGGTGCGACGATCCGCATCGACGTTGTCGCAAAGGCGGTCGCTGCATTGACCGAGGAAGCCACAAAGACGCAAAGCTATTCGAACCAGTTCCGCATGGCGGCCTATACGTTCGGCGAAACCGCCATGGACGTGAAGCTTCTCAAGGTTGCCGATCTGAGCAGCAACCTGTCGACTGTGAAGAACGGGACACAAAACATCAAGCTGATGAGTATTCCATTCCAGGGCTACAACAACGACCAGCAGACGAGCTTCGACAACGTGCTGACGAAAATCAGCGATGAAATAACCGCCCCCGGAAACGGTACCAGCTCGGCAAGCCCGGAAAAAATTGTCTACTTCGTCTCCGATGGTGTCGGCGATAGTTACAAGCCCAAGGGTTGTACAAAAAGGCTGACGGGCAGCCGCTGTCAGGAGCCGATCGATCTCACCTACTGCACCGCGCTCAAGAATCGTGGCATCAAGATCGCAGTGCTCTATACAACCTACCTGCCATTGCCGAACAACGACTGGTATAACAGCTGGATCAAGCCGTTCCAGTCTGAGATCAGCACGCGCATGCAGTCCTGCGCTTCGCCGGGCCTGTTTTTCGAAGTCAGCCCGACGCAGGGTATCGAGGCGGCGATGAAGGCACTGTTCAACAAGGTTGTCAGGAGCCCGCGACTGCAAAGCTGATCCGGCTTCGGTTTCGCAAGGGATGAACATCGCCCGGCCGCACCTGCAGGCCGGGCGATTTGCGTTTGCGATGCCGCCCCCATCGCCGATTCCAGCGCCCGGATCCTGCGCTTGTTAACCGCCATTCCGGCAACCCCTGTACAATTGCACCGATGGGCAGTATGTACCGCCTCAATGTATTGGCCCGCGACGTGTTGGCCGCGGTTTACTGCGCCACCTTGACCCGCATCGGGCGCACGAAACCAGAATTCCGAGAGACAAACACATGACAGATTTCGAAGGCATCGTTCCGGCGATCGCCCAGGCATTGACCAAACGCGGTTATACCGAGCTGACACCGGTGCAGAAGGCCGTGATCGCGCCCGAGCTGGATGGTGCCGATGCCCTGGTGTCGGCGCAGACGGGATCGGGCAAGACCGTGGCCTTCGGCCTGGCGCTCGCGCCGACGCTGCTGGATGGCGCCGAGCGCTTCAAGGGCGCCGGTGCGCCTCTGGCGCTGTGCGTTGCCCCGACCCGTGAACTGGCGCTGCAGGTGACCCGTGAGCTGGAATGGCTCTACGAACTGACCGGTGCGGTCGTGGTTTCCTGCGTTGGCGGCATGGACATGCGCAACGAGCGGCGCGCGCTGGATCGCGGTGCCCATATCGTTGTGGGCACGCCGGGACGGCTGTGCGACCATGTGCGCCGCAATGCGCTCGACATGTCGCAACTGCGCGCGGTGGTGCTGGATGAGGCCGACGAAATGCTCGATCTGGGCTTCCGCGAGGATCTCGAATTCCTGCTCGACGCAGCCCCCACCGAGCGCCGCACGCTGATGTTTTCGGCCACGGTTCCCAAGTCGATTGCGACGCTGGCCAAGAGCTATCAGCGCAATGCCGTGCGTGTCTCGACCTCGGCCGAGCAGAAGCAGCATGTCGATATCGAATACCGCGCTTTGACCGTCGCGCCGGCCGATCGCGAAAATGCGATCATCAACGTCCTGCGATTCTACGAGGCCAAGAACGCGCTGGTGTTCTGCTCGACCCGTGCGGCCGTCAACCACCTGACGGCGCGTTTCAACAATCGCGGTTTCTCTGTCGTTGCCATGTCCGGCGAACTCAGCCAGAACGAGCGCACCCACGCGCTGCAGGCGATGCGCGATGGCCGCGCCCGCGTCTGCATCGCAACCGACGTTGCGGCCCGCGGTATCGATTTGCCGGGGCTCGAACTCGTCATCCATGCCGACCTGCCGACCAATCCGGAAACCCTTCTGCACCGCAGCGGTCGTACCGGTCGTGCCGGCCAGAAGGGCGTAAGCGCGCTGATCGTGCCGAACAGCGCCCGCCGCAAGGCCGAGCGGCTGCTCCTGAATGCCAAGATCACCGCGACCTGGGCAAAGCCGCCATCGGCAGACGAAGTCACGCACCGCGACGACGAGCGGATTCTGGCCGATCCGGCCTTCACCGACCCGTTGCGCGAGGAAGAACAGGGTTTTGTGCGCGAACTGCTGCAGCGCCATGGTCCCGAACAGGTGGCCGCGGCCTTCGTCCGTCTCTACCGCGTCGGCCGTTCCGCGCCGGAGGACCTGATGGACACGCCGGCCTTCACGCCGTCGGACAATCGTTTCCCGCCGCGCGACGATGCCCGTGGGCCGCGCGAGGAGTTTGGCGATAGCGTCTGGTTCTCTTTGTCTGCCGGCCGCAAGCAGAGTGCAGAGCCGCGCTGGCTCATTCCGATGCTGTGCCGCATGGGCAAGATCAGCAAGCAGGAGATCGGCGCGATCAAGATGCAGCAGGACGAGACCTATGTGCAGATCGCTGCGGACTGGGCCGAGCGTTTCGTCTCCGCCATCGGCCCGAAGCGTGCACTGGAAAAGGGCATTACCGTAACCCAGCTCGACGGCACCCCGGATCTTGGTGGCGGCGCGCGCAAGCCCTATGCCGGCAAGAGTGCCAATGCCGGTCCGAAGCCGGACTGGAAGGCGGACGGCAAGCCGAAGCGCAATTTCGACGCCAAGCCGGCAACCGGCGGCTTTGGCGGCGAAAAGACCGAGACCAAGCCCTGGGCCAAGAAGGCGGGAAAGCCGGCCTTCGACAAGCCGAGCTTCGACAAGCCGAAGTTTGAGAAGCCTGCCTTTGACAAGCCAGGTCCTGACGCCGGCAAGCCGAAGCGCAAGACCTTCCGCGACAAGGCGAACTGATCGCCACATCGCCACATCGCCGTGTGCCTTATGGTTCATACCAAACAAGACGGTCGGGTTTCCCGGCCGTTTTTTGTTTTCTCTGCCGGGCGCTGATGACAATCAGGAAACGCCCTGCCCATGCGGATCGGCGACCCGCGGCCAGATATTTTTGGGCGCGCGGCGATCTTCGAAAATGCGGCGTGGAAATGGTTGGTGGATTTGATCACCAGGATTTTCCGGGATAGCGGGTCGATGCCCAGTGTCGAAAACAGGCTCGGATCGAAGCCTTGCGCGCGGGTCGAATTGAGGATGATGTCGATGCCGCCAAGCCGGATATGGGCAGCGTCGCCAAAGGGCACGCGGCTCTTTCCAAACTGCATCTGCGCGTCCCGAACCAGCCGCACGGGCGGCGCATAGAGCGATTCCTCAAACGCCAGGCGATCGATACAGATCGGCGAGAATGTATTGGTTTCCGTGGCCAGGACGGCAGTGAACAGGCGCATGGCTAACCTTCGGCCGGTGTCTTTTCGCCCATCGGGTTAGGCAGGTAGCCGGTAAAACCTGAAATCTTCCAGGCGCCTTGATGATGGCGGCAGGAATAGAGCGTCTGCCACTGCATGATGTCGCGCGTGCCATCGGGGCGAAGGATGCTGCCGTCGAATTTCTTGCGCACCAGCGCCGTTTGCCCTGCTATGGCGATGTCGCGCAGCGTCGTCGTGCGGAAGATCGCGGTGCGGGCATCCTCGCCAAAGGTCTGGCCGGCAAAGTCCAGTGCCTGGCGCAGCCATTCGGCGCGATAGGCTGCAAGGTCAGGGAAGGCGAGCGTCCAGTCGTCCGGATTGCCGCTTTTGTTGCCGTGGATGCCGATGAAGCCGTCTGCGATGAAATCATCGGCAACGAGGCTCCAGTCGGCGGCGAGAAAGGCATCGATATCGCGCCGGACGAGCATGTCCCAGATGGCGTGGCGGGCGGTGTCGGAGGCGGGGAAGGGATTGTCAAAGGGGGCGGTCATTCGGACAGGTCTCGCGATGCAGATTTCCTCATCGGGCATAGCATTCGAAACGCCCCTGTCGCCAGTCCTGATGACGCGGAAAGCAGAAGTGGTGCGGAGACACGGATTGAAGGGAACGCTGTCTGCTGCTGCGAATTTAGAGAGGAATCAGGCGGCCGTCCTGCCGATCCGGGTGATCTGTCCGGTGAGCGACAGGGCGAGCTTCAGCGACGCCGCCAGTGCGCCCGCCATCTGCGGCAGGATCAGCCATTCGAGCGTCCAGGCGGCACCGGAGCGCTCCTGCTCATGGACCAGCGACTGGTGCATGCCCGAAAGCTGGACGGCATTGAAGCGGGCAAGCGAGACCAGAACTTCTGCCGCGACAGGATTTTGCTTGTGCGGCATTGCGGAGGAGCCGCCGCCGCCGGACAGAGTGATCTCGCCGCCGCTCTCGGCCATCAGGGCGATGTCCTGCCCGAATTTGCCGAGGCTGCCCGTGATCAGCGAGAATAGCCCGGCGATCTCGACGAGACCATCGCGCTGGCTGTGCCATTGCGGCTGGTCGGCCAGCCCGAGTTCTGCCGCGAGCGCCGATCGCAGCGCCGGTCCCGCGGTGCCGAATTTTTCCAATGTGCCGGCCGCGCCTCCGAACTGGATCGCCAGTGTGGCCTGGATTTCGCTCATCCGGAGACGGTGACGTTCGAGCGGGGCACGCCAGGACCGGATGCGGTCGGCAGCCGTGATCGGGATCGCCGCCTGCATGCGGGTGTAGCCCATCAGCGCGGCCGCACCGTCGCGGCTTTCGAGCGCAGCCATGGCGTCAATGATCGACGACAGCCTTGCAAGCACAAGTCCGCAGGCTGCTTTCAGTCGCAGCATCAGGCTGGTGTCGATGACGTCCTGGCTGGTGGCGCCGACATGCAGATGGGCAGCGTTGTCGCCCAGCGACCGGCGTATCTGGCGGACGAGTTCAGGAATGACGACGCCATCGGAGGCCACTGCCCGGCCGAGGGCTGCCTTATCCGGGCTGAAGCTGGCGCAGAGGTGCGTGATCTCTGCTGCGGCTTCGTCCGGAATGAGGCTCCGGGCAGCCTGGACTCTGGCCAGCGCCGCCTCGAAGGCGAGCATGGCGGTGATGTCCGCGTCGACGGAAAACAGGGCGGCGATCTCGGGATCGCCGAAAAGGCCGGACAGGATGGGATGATCGAAGGCGGAATAGGTCATGGGTGCCTAGATATCGAGAAAGACGGTTTCCTTCTCGCCCTGGAGATGGATGTCGAAGGTATAGACCGAACCCTCCAGCGAAGCGATCAGCGTTTCGACGCGGTTGCGATGCTCGATGCGGGCCAACAGCGGATCCTGCGCATTGGCCTCGGCCTCGTCGGCAAAATAGAGCCGCGTGTGCAGGCCGATATTGATGCCGCGGGCGACGATCCAGAAGGTTATGTGCGGCGCCATCAGGCGACCGTCCTTGAAGGGCACGCGTCCGGGCTTGATCGTTTCGAAGACGTATTCGCCGGTGTCGGCACTGGTCGGACAGCGGCCCCAGCCGGTGAAGTTCGGATCGGCGATGCCGCGACGGTCGGACGGGCTGTTGTAGAGGCCGGCGGCATCGGCCTGCCAGATCTCGACCATGGCATCCTTGAGCGGCGCACCGGCACCGTCGATCACCCGGCCGCGCACGGTGATGCGTTGTCCACGCGTCTGATCGTTGACCATGGACACACCCAGATCGGCGTCATAGACGCCTGCAATGCCGGCGAAATTCGGGGTGCAGCCGATATGGACATAGGGGCCGGCGGTTTGCGAGGCGGTTTCTTTCAGCCGTCCGAGATCCTGAACCATCAATTGCCCTCCAGCCGGTTTTCAAACAGGGTCGAGCGCCGGCCGCGCAAAACGATGTCGAATTTATAGGCGCGCGCATCCATCGGGATGGTGTTGGCCATGTCGAGCGGCGCGATCAGAAGCTCGATCGCGCGCCTGTCCGGGATGGTCGAAACGATCGGACAGCGCCAGATCAGCGGGTCGCCCTCGAAATACATCTGGGTGATCAGGCGCTGGGCAAAGCCGTGGCCGAAAACCGAGAAATGAATATGTGCCGGGCGCCAGTCATTGGGGCCGTTCGGCCAAGGGTAGGGGCCGGGCTTGATCGTGCGGAAGCGGTAGGCGCCGTCGGCATCGGTGATCGTGCGGCCGCAGCCGCCGAAATTCGGATCGAGCGGCGCAAGATAGCTTTCCTTCTTGTGCCGGTACCGACCGCCGGCATTGGCCTGCCAGAATTCAAGAAGCGCGCCGGGCACCGGGCAGCCGCGCTCGTCGAGCACACGACCGTGGACGATGATGCGCTCGCCGATCGCCGATTCGCCGGGTTTCGCAAAGTTGAGGATCAGGTCGTCGTCCTGTTCGCCCAGCATGCCATGGCCGAAGACCGGGCCGGTGATCTCCGAAAGCGTGTTGTCGAGGGCGAGCAGCGCCTTTTGCGGCGAGCGCAGCACGCTGGTCTTGTAGGTCGGCGTCAGGGCCGGCGCATGCCAGGCGCGATCGCGCGGGAAAAAGGCGCCGGTCTCCGGCTTGGTGTTGGACATATCGGACATGCTTGGCCCCCCGTTCCTACGCTGCTTTTTCGGCATCCAGTGCGTCGAAGACCTGCTTGGCGATCCGGATCGCGCGATTGGCGGCGGGAACACCGGCATAGATCGCCACGTGCAGCAAAGCCTCGCCAATATCTTCGCGCGTCGCGCCAGTGTTGGCCGTTGCGCGCACATGCATGGCGACCTCCTCGTCATGGCCAAGCGCCGCCAGAAGCGCGATCGTGACCATCGAGCGTTCGCGTTTCGACCAGGCCGGTCGCGACCAGACATGGCCCCAGGCGGCTTCGGTGATCAGTTCCTGGAAGGGGCGATCGAATTCCGTGGCGGCCGCCGTTGCGCGGTCGACATGGCTGTCGCCGAGAACCGAACGCCTTGTGGCAAGGCCTTGCCGGTAGCGATCGGAAGGCGGGATGGCGTCATCCATGTTCATTGTCTCCGGCGGGTAGGGTGTCGATGAAGGCGCGCAGGATCTCAGTCAGCATTTCCGGCTGCTCGACGCAGGGAATATGGCCGGCATCCTTGATAATTTCATAGCGTGCGCCCGGAATGAGCTTGGCCATCGACAGCACCAGCTCCGGCGATGTCGAGCCATCCTGGTCACCAACGACGCAGAGCGTCGGTACGGCGATGCTTTTTGCGGCCTCGGTATAGTCGGCATCGCGGATGGCGGCGCACAGGCCGGTGTAACCGGCGACCGGCTGGCGGACCAGCATATTCTGGTAGCCGGCGAGCGCCAGGGCCTGTTCGGAGCGAAACGCCGGCGTGAACCACCGCTCCATCACGGCATCGGCGATGCTGTCGATGCCGTCGGCCTCGATGGCGGCGATGCGGCTGTTCCAGATCTCCGGCGTGCCGATCTTGTGGGCGGTGTCGCAGAGGATGAGGGCGCGCACGAGGTCCGGCCGGCTCTGGTACAGTCCCTGGGCGATCAGCCCGCCAACGGACAGGCCGCAGATGACGGCATCCTTGATCGAGAGATGGTCGAGCAGTGCCACGAGATCGCCGACATGGGTCTCGATCGTCTCCGGCGCATCACCGATGTCGGACAGGCCATGGCCGCGCTTGTCATAGGTGAGGATCGGGAAATCGCCGGCGAGCCGGACGATCACATCACGCCAGATCCGGAAGTCGGTGCCCAGCGAATTGGCAAAGACGAGCACGGGCCGGCCGGCCGGACCGCCGATCGTCTGGTAATGCAGGGCGATGTCATGGATACGGGCAAACTGCACGGTAATCTCCTCCTGAGACAGATTGGAACTTTCATATGGTTTGGTAAAATGATATTTTTCGGCTTTTACTTAACCTATAGGTTATGAAATTCTATGATCGACAGTCGCGTGAAGTTTCGCCATCTGCAGACCTTTGTCGAGGTGGCGCGCCAGAAAAGCGTCATGAAGGCGGCCGGGCTTTTGAATGTCAGCCAGCCGGCGGTGACCAAGACCATTCGCGAACTGGAGGAGGCGCTGGGGGTTTCCGTCTTCGAGCGAGATGGCCGGGGCATCCGGATCACCCGCTATGGCGAGGTGTTCCTGCGGCATGCCGGGGCGGCGCTGACGGCGTTGCGCCAGGGCATTGATTCGGTCTCGAGTGCACGCCTCGGCGATGCCGTTCCGCTGCGCATCGGTGCCTTGCCCACCGTATCGACCCGGATCATGCCACAGGCGATCGCCGCCTTCCTCAAGGAGGAAACCGGCAGCCGCATCAAGATCGTTACCGGCGAGAATGCCGTGCTTCTCGAGCAATTGCGGATCGGCGATCTCGATCTGGTCGTCGGCCGTCTGGCGGCGCCGGAGCAGATGACCGGTTTTTCCTTCGAACACCTCTATTCCGAACGCGTGTTGTTCGTCGTCAGGGCCGGGCATCCGCTGCTGCAGGGCGGCCTGTCGGTCTTTTCGACGCTGGGCAACTATACGATCCTGATGCCGACGCGGGCATCCATCATCCGGCCGTTCGTCGAGCGCTTCCTGATCGCCAATGCCATTGCCAGCCTGCCGACGCAGATCGAGACCGTCTCGGATGCCTTCGGCCGGGCGTTCGTGCGGTCGAGCGATGCGGTGTGGATCATCTCGGCCGGGGTCGTGGAGAGCGACATCCGCGACGGCACGATCCGGGCGCTGCCGATCGATACCAGCGAAACGAAGGGGCCGGTGGGCCTGACCATGCGCACGGATTCGATCCCGAGCCTGCCCCTGTCACTGCTGATCCAGACGGTGCGCGAAGCCGCGACAGACATATTGCGCGATACTGCCGTCTAGCGGCCGTCGACGACTGTTCCGGGTGGAGCGCGCCTCTGAAAACGATCTTCAGAGGCGTTCAGTCATCGGAGTAGCGCTCTTCCGTCCATGGATCGCCGCGCATGTGATAACCGTTGCGCTCCCAGAAGCCGGCCTGTTCACTGGTGAGAAATTCAATGCGGCTGATCCACTTGGCGCTCTTCCACAGATAGAGATGCGGGACGATGAGCCGCACCGGGCCACCATGTTCGCGGGTCAGCGGCTCACCCTCCCAGTGTGTTGCAAGGATGGCATCCTCGGACGCGAAGTCGGACAGCGGCAGGTTGGTGGTGTAGCCGTCATAGCTGGTCAACAGCACGAAGGCAGCGTCCGACTTCGGCATGACGGCATCGAGCAGGTCATGGGTCGATACGCCGTCCCAGCGGTTGTCGTAGCGCGACCAGGTGGTGACACAGTGCATGTCGGACAGTTTGCGGCTCTTCGGCAGGGCCCCGAAAGCCTGCCAGTTCAAGGACAGGCCGGTTTCGATGGCGCCGGCGACATCCAGCCGCCAGGTATCGGTGCGCACCAGCGGCTGCTGGCCAAGATCGAGCACGGGCCAGTTCTTGACCAAATGCTGGCCCGGCGGCAGACGGTCGGAGTCTGGCCGCGTCATACGTCCGGTCAGGAACTTGCCTTGCTCGGCCCATTTGCGTTTGGATAGTGTCAGCTTGGTTTCCGGCGTCTCTCTGTCATCGGTCATGATCATGTTTCCGGCTGCGATGCTGGAATAGATGTTGCCCGTGTCCGGTGCTGTCAAGCGCCGTCGCATTCGGTTGTGAGGCGATCAGCGGAGGACCTGTTTCAGCGCCACCTGCGCCTCGCGCAGGATCGGCAGATAACGTTCGACCAGTTCCGCTGCGGGAACGCTGGCAGCCGGCGCGCCGATATTGAGGGCGGCAATGATGCGACCGCGATCATTTTCCAGGGGAACGGCGATCGAGCAGAGGCCGGGCTCCAGTTCCTGGTCGATGAGCGCGTAGCCCTGCGCCCGCACCCGCCAGAGTTCTGCGATGATCTCGTCCGGAGCTGTCAATGTCCTGGGCGTGTTGGCCTTCAGGTCCGAGCGGTTAAGAACGGCACGGGCCTCGTCTTCCGGCAGGGCGGCCAGCAGCACGCGCCCCATGGATGCGCAATAGGCGGGCAGGCGGCTGCCGGGCGTCAGGTTGATCGACATCACCCGTTTCTGCGCAGCGCGCGCGATATAGACGATATCCGTGCCGTCGAGCACCGAGACCGATGCGCTTTGCGCCGTGCGTTCGGAGAGCTGGTCGAGAGTGGGCTGCACCAGGGCCGGAAGCGGCGTGGCGGCCAGATAGGCATGACCCAGCCGCAGGATTTTTGGGGTCAGCGCGAAGAACTTGCCATCATAATCGGCATAACCGAGCTCCGAAAGCGTCAGCAGGCAGCGGCGCGCGGTGGCACGGTCGAGCCCGGTGGTCTTCGCGACATCACTGATCGACAGGCGTGGCCGGGCCTCGTCGAAGGCCTCGATGACCTTCAGCCCCTTGGCGAAGCTACTGATGAAATCCGTATCCTGCATGACAGATCCCCCCCGTTACCCCGTCAATTTGTGCGATATATGAACAAATGTCAAATAACGCACAAAATATTTGACGGATTGCCCATGGCGGCTTTAACTCGAGCCAGGAAATGGCTGGCAGACCAGCCAAGGAGGAGGCGAAATGGCCCGTTTGTGTTCCCTGTCCGAAGCGATTGCCGAGAATGTAAAGGATGGCGACACCATCGCCATGGAGGGGTTTACCCATCTCATTCCCTATGCGGCCGGTCACGAGGTGATCCGCCAGGGGCGCAAGGGTCTCTATCTGGTGCGCATGACGCCTGACATTATCTACGACCAACTGATCGGCGCGGGCTGTGCGCGCGGCATGAAATTTTCCTGGGGCGGCAATCCCGGCGTCGGCTCGCTGCACCGGTTCCGCGATGCGGTCGAAAACCAGTGGCCGCGACCGCTGGAAATCGAGGAACACAGCCATGCGGCGATGGCCAACGCCTATGAAGCGGGCGCCGCAAACCTGCCCTTCGCCATGCTGCGCGGCTATATCGGGGCCGATCTGCCGAAGGTCAACCCGAACATCAGGAGCGTGACCTGCCCGTTCACCGGCGAGGTGCTTGCCGCGGTACCGGCGATCCGGCCGGATGTTTCGATCATCCACGCCCAGCGCGCCGACCGGAAGGGCAATGTCCTGATCGAGGGGATTACCGGCGTCCAGAAGGAAGCCGTGCTGGCCGCCAAGCGTTCGATCGTCACGGTCGAGGAGATCGTCGACGAACTCAACCCGCCGTCGCCCAATTCGACCGTGCTGCCAAGCTGGGCCGTGACATCGGTCGTGCATGTGCCGGGCGGGGCGTTCCCCTCCTATGCACATGGTTATTATCCACGCTCGAATGCCTTCTACATCGCCTGGGACAAGATCGCCCGCGAGCGCGAGACGTTTCAGGCGTGGATCGAGGAAAACGTCATGAAGGCATCGCCGGAGGATTTCGCCAAACATGCGGAGAAACAGCCGGTCAAGGCAGCGTGAGGGAGAAACAGATGAGCACGGATTTCACGCCCACCGAAATGATGACGATCGCTGCTGCACGCGCACTCACCAATGACGATGTCTGCTTCGTCGGTATCGGTGCGCCCTCGGCGGCCTGCAATGTGGCGCGGCTGACGCATGCGCCCGACATCACGCTGATCTATGAAAGCGGCACCGTCGGCACCAAGCCGGATGTGCTGCCGCTGTCGATCGGCGATGGCGAACTCTCCGACACGGCGCTGTTTACGGTGCCGGTTCCCGAGATGTTTCGCTACTGGCTGCAGGGCGGCCGGATCACCACCGGCTTTCTTGGCGGTGCGCAGATCGACAAGTTCGCCAATCTCAACACGACCGTCGTCGGCCCCTATGACAAGCCCAAGGTGCGTCTGCCGGGCGGTGGCGGCGCGCCGGAGATCGCGAGCAATTGCGGCCGAATCTTCATCACCATGGCGCTCAGCAATCGTGGTTTCGTGGAAAAGTTGAATTTCATTACCTCGATGGGCCACGGCGAGGGGGGCGATCACCGCGCGCGCCTTGGCATGAAGACAAAGGGTCCGACCCGTGTTGTCACCGACCTCTGCATCTTCGAGCCGGATCCCGTCAGCAAGGAACTGACCGTGGTATCGATCCACAAGGATGTCACCCGCGAACAGGTCCAGGAGAATTGCGGCTGGACGGTCAAGTTTGCGGACCATGTGGAGGACACGCCGGTGCCGACCGAAACCGAGCTGGCCGTGCTGCGCGACATCAATGCCCGCACCAAAAAAGCCCATGAGGCCGCCTGACATGACCGATGCTTTCATCTGTGACTATATCCGGACGCCGATCGGCCGCTTCGGCGGCGCGCTGGCCTCGGTCCGGGCCGATGATCTCGGCGCCGTACCGCTCAGGGCGCTGATGGCGCGCAATGCATCCGTCGACTGGGAAGCCGTCGACGATGTGATCTTCGGCTGCGCCAACCAGGCGGGCGAGGACAATCGCAACGTCGCGCGCATGTCGCTCCTGCTCGGCGGCCTGCCGGTCGACGTGCCGGGGACGACAATCAACCGGCTCTGCGGCTCGGGCATGGATGCCGTGATCACGGCGGCCCGCGCCATCAAGGCCGGCGAGGCCGAGTTGATGATTGCCGGCGGCGTCGAGAGCATGAGCCGCGCGCCCTTCGTGCTGCCCAAGGCCGACAGCGCCTTTTCGCGCAATGCCGAAATCTACGACACGACGATCGGCTGGCGCTTCGTCAATCCGCTGATGAAAAAGCAGTATGGCGTCGATTCCATGCCGGAAACAGGCGAGAATGTTGCAGAGGATTTCAAGATCTTGCGCGAGGATCAGGATGCCTTCGCCGTGCGTTCGCAAAACCAGGCAGCGGCGGCACAGGACAGCGGCCGGCTGGCACGGGAAATCACCCCCGTCACCATTCCCCAGCGCAAGGGCGATGCGATAGTGGTCGACCGGGATGAACATCCGCGTTCAACAACGATCGAGACGCTGGCAAAACTGAAGGCGCCGTTTCGCGAGGGAGGCTCGGTGACGGCCGGCAATGCCTCCGGCGTCAATGACGGCGCAGCCGCGCTGATCATCGCGTCGGAAAGAGCGGTGAAGGCGCATGGCCTGACGCCGATCGCGCGCGTTCTGGGTGGTGCCGCGACCGGTGTGGCGCCGCGCATCATGGGCTTTGGCCCGGCACCGGCGGCGAAAAAGCTGATGGCGAAGCTCGGTCTGCGCCAGGACCAGTTCGACGTCATCGAACTCAACGAGGCCTTTGCCTCGCAGGGCCTTGCGACACTGCGCGATCTTGGCATCGCCGACGACGACCACAGGGTTAACCGCAATGGCGGGGCGATCGCGCTTGGCCATCCGCTCGGCATGTCCGGCGCGCGCATCACCGGCACGGCGGCAATCGAGCTTGGCTTGAGTGGTGGCCGCTATTCGCTGTCGATGATGTGCATCGGCGTCGGGCAGGGGATCGCCGTGGCGCTCGAGCGCGTCTGAACGCTCGACCATCGATACACCGCAAAAAGGCCGGGCGCTGCAAACGCCCGGCCTTTTGTTTTGGATGATCAAGCCGGAAGCTGAAACATCACGTTGGCGATCAGCACGACGGCAAGGCCGCCGGCCAGCGCGACATAGGGCAGGATACCCGCCTTCTTGACGCCGAGGTCCTGGCCGACGAGGCCGAGGTCTTCCATGGCGCCGGCCGGGAATTTGCCGCCGTCGCGCACATAGTGGCGATAGGCGAAGACCGGCAGGATCAGGGCTGCGAAGGCGAAGCCGACCCAGAGCGCATTGGAATAGCCCCAGACCTTGGCTCCGGCGCCGAGGAACACTGCATTGACGAAGGCGAGAACGGTGTTGACGCCGATCAGCCAGGTCGGTGCCTTCCATGGGCGGTGGATGTGGCTTGAATCCATGCGGTGGATCCAGCCGGCATTGAGGTTGAGGAAGTTGAAGATGATGTAGCCGACATTGGAAACGGCGAGCACGAAGAAATAGCCGGCGACATCCGATGCGATGGCAAGCAGGATCAGGTTGAAGCCGAAATCGGTCCACATGGCGCGGGTCGGTGCGCCGTGTTCGTTGGTGTGATCGAGATATTTCGGCAGCCAGCCGTCCTTGGCGCCCTGATAGAGCGTGCGCGAAGACCCGGCCATCGCCGTCATGATGGCCAGGAACAGTGCCATGATCATCAGGATGACGAGGATCTGCGTGATGATCCGGCCGCCATGGATGAGATTGGCAAGCGCCTCGGCAACGCCCGTGCCATCGACGATGCCCGGTGCCAGCATGCCGGCATGGCCGAGAACGCCCTGGAAGGTGAACGGGATGAGGAAGAAAAACAGGCAGCACAAAAGCCCGGAGTAGAAGATCGCCCGGAAGGTGTCGGCCTTCGGGTTCTTCAGTTCGCGGGTGTAGCAGACGGCGGTTTCAAAGCCGTAGGTCGACCATGCGGCAATGTAGAGACCGCCGAGAAACAGCGTCCATCCGCCATTGCTCCAGGTGCCGTCGATGCCCGAATAGGCGCCGGTCGGCGGCAGCAGGCCGGTGATGTTGCCGCCGTCGATCTGGCCCGAGAAGATCGGATAGAGACCGATCAGCAGCAGTGGCAGCAGGACGATGATCGCAAGCCATTTCTGGACATTCGCGGTGCCGAGAATCCCCCGGTGCTGGATGCCGAAGATCACCAGCATCAACACGGCGCCGATAACAAAGGTGGCGTTCAGGTTGGCATTGGCGAGATAGGGGATCTCGAAGGACACAAGTGACCAGCTGCGAATGGCCGGTGTCATCGCGGAAATGCCATCGGCCGACAACAGCGCGGCGATGGCGTCGGTTGGCGTCTTGCCGGCATTGGCAGCGATCCATTCGACGACCCGCGGACTGTCTGATGTCAGCGAGGCAGCGTTGGCGCTGATCCATTCCATGACCGCCGGTGCATCGGCACCCGAGATCGGAAACAGCGCATTGAGGATATAGCCGGCGGCGATGGCGCAACCGAGCGAGAGGACGGGTGACCAGGCGAACCAGTTGCACCAGACCGACAGCGGCGCGATGAACTTGGAATAACGTACCCAGGCGGTGGCGCCATAGATCGAGGCGCCGCCGGACTTGTTGCCGAACATGCCGGCGATTTCGGCATAGGTGAAGGACTGCAGGAAGCCCATCGTCATCGAGATCATCCAGACGACGAAGGCGAGCTTGCCAGTCGTTCCGGCGATGCCGCCGATGGAAAACAGCACGAGCGGCGGAACGCCGGCGGCGAGCCAGAAGGCGCCTTTCCAGTCCAGCGCGCGGATCAGTCCGCCGCTGGACGCGGTTGCCGATCCCTCGGTTTCAACAGTAGAAGCCATGAGCAGTCTCCCTCGACCAGTTTTGTCGTTGCGCGCAATGTTGCGCTATCTTTTTTTTGGTGATCGCTGCGGCTGTTTGTTTCTGGAGCGAGCGTCGCGATGAGGCGGCTTCGTCCGGTTCCCGTTGTTTTTTACAGTGCGCAGCTTATCCTCATAGTGAATTTTTTTTCTTCTCAGTCAAGTCTCTCTTTGCTTTTGCCGGTCCCGCGTAGGATAGTTTGGCCACATTGTCCGGGCAGACTTCGTCGCGTCACGGGAGTGGGTTGCACATCGTGCTTCAGGGAGGACGAAATGGACGGACCGGCAGGACTTTCCGCCGTGTTGCAGCCGCCGCGGGCGAGCGCGATCCTGAGGCCCGGCATGCCGTCGCTGCCTGCCGGCGTGGAGCGGTACCGTGTGCGTGGACGCGGCACGACCGTGATCAAGGTGGCCGCTGGTGACCGCGTGACGCTGACCGATAGCGAGGGCTGCCAGCCCTGCGAGGTGAGTTTTGTCGATGCCAAGGGCCGGTTCAACGCCGCCGGTCTCGGAGCTGCATTCACGGGGGCCGCCGATGGCCTGAAGGACAGTCTGTCGCTCGACAATGACAGCGCACGCCGCACTTTGGGCGCGCTCAGGCGCCGGGGCGTCGATCTCGCGGATGCCAGGGCGCTGGTGCTGTTTGGTGACCACACACCGGCCGGGACGACGGCGGAACTGACGATGGCGCTTGACGGTCTCCTGATCGTTGCGGCGCCGGGTGCGGCCATGGACGCGGAAAGGCAGGACACGGCAACCGCGATCGATTTTCGCGTGACGCGCACGCGCATCCTGCGCTCCTATGAGGAGCGCCTGCCTGAACCGATGGCCGATCCGGTGCAGGATCTGCGCATTCCCGCGGCTAGGGCATCGGCCTATTTCGTGCGGGCCGGCGAATTCATCCAGATCATTGACGTCGCCGGACGGCAATGCACGGATTTTCAGGCGTTTGCAGCGCGCAAGGTCGACAAGGGGCTGGATCTGGCGCTGGATTCGACGGTGACGCGCACGCTGCTCGGGCGCAGTTATCCGACGCCAGGGCTGCCATCAAAGGCTTTCGACCGCGATTTCGAGCCGCTGGTTGAGATCGTGCAGGATACGGTCGGCCGCCATGACGCCTTCGCGACGGCCTGCAATTCGCGCTATTATGACGACATGGGCTATCCGGGGCATGTCAATTGCACGGATAATTTCAACCATGCGCTTGCACCCTACGGTATTGCGCCGCGCAAGGGCTGGGAAGCGATCAACTATTTCTACAACACCAATATCGACCACCAGAACCAGCTCTATCTCGACGAGCCCTGGTCGCGGCCGGGTGACTATATCCTGATGCGGGCGATGACCGACCTCGTCTGCGTCTCGTCCTCCTGTCCCGATGATATCGATGCCGCGAATGGCTGGGACCCGACGGACATCCATGTCCGCACCTATTCATCCGCCGAGAAATTCACGCGAGCAGTGGCCACCAGAATGACCCCAGATGCAGAGCCGGAACTGACACAGGAAACCGCTTTTCACCCGCGCCTTTCGGCGATGACGCGCAATTTCGCGGAGTATCGCGGCTACTGGCTGGCGAACCGCTTCAACAATGACGGGCCGATCGAGGAATACTGGGCCTGCCGAGAGAAGGCGGTGGTGATGGATCTGTCGCCGCTGCGCAAGTTCGAGGTGACCGGGCCGGATGCCGAGGCGCTTCTGCAATATTGCCTGACGCGCGACATCCGCAAACTGTCGCCGGGGCAGGTGGTCTATACCGCCATGTGTTATGAAAACGGCGGCATGATCGACGACGGCACGGTCTTCCGTCTGGCGCAGAACAATTTCCGCTGGATCGGCGGCGACGATTTCTCCGGCATCTGGCTGCGCCAGCAGGCGGAGACGATGGGCTACAAGGCCTTTGTCCGCGCATCGACCGACCAGATGCACAATCTCGCCGTCCAGGGGCCGGCCAGCCGCGAGATCATCAGGGAGATCATCTGGACGGCGCCGTCGCAGCCGTCGATCGGCGAACTCGACTGGTTCCGCTTTTCGGTCGGCCGCATCGGTCATTTCGAAGGCGCGCCGGTCGTCGTCTCAAGGACGGGTTACACCGGCGAACTCGGTTATGAAATCTTCTGTCATCCGAAGGATGCGATCGCGGTGTTCGATGCGGTCTGGGAAGCCGGGCAGAAGCATGGGATCAAGCCAATGGGGCTCGAAGCGCTCGATATGGTACGGATCGAGGCCGGTCTGATCTTTGCGCATTCCGACTTCACCGATCAGACCGATCCTTTCGAGGCGGGCATCGGCTTCACCGTGCCGCTGAAATCGAAAACCGAGGATTTCATTGGACGGGAAGCGCTGATCAAGCGCAAGGAAAACCCGCGCTACAAACTCGTCGGTCTCGACATCGACAGCAATGATGCCGTCGGCCATGGCGACACGGTGCATATCGGCCGCGCCCAGGTCGGCGTCGTCACCAGCGCGACGCGCTCGCCGCTTTTGAAGAAAACCATCGCGTTGGCACGCCTGGACGTGCTGCATTCAGCGCTCGGTACGGAGGTGGAGATCGGCAAGCTGGACGGCCACCAGAAGCGCTTTCCGGCGCGGATCGTGCCCTTTGCGCATTATGATCCGCAGAAGCTGAAACCGCGATCCTGAGTGTTTCCGGCCCGGACTGGGCTTAATCGAAGTCTGGATCAGGCACCATCAAGACGCAGAAAAAGGGCCGGGATGCAGCATCCCGGCCCTTTGACCTGGTATGAAAGCTAGTCGAGCTGGCTGCGCTCGTAGGCTTCTGTCTCGTGTTTCGAGCCATAGGCAATGGCGCCGATGGTGAAGGCGATCGCGGCAATCAGGAAGAAGCTTGTGGAGAAGCTGCCAAAGCCGGTGAAATAGGCTTCTGCGCCTTCCCAGGTGGTGATGGGAGAACCCATGTCAATCCTTTCAAGGTCTAGCCCCATGCTGTCGTGGCATCCGGGGCGGGGGGTGATTTGACGGGTGCCGCACGTTTGGCCGCGCGGCACCCATGGATCTTATTCGCCCGGGAAGGGAACTTGCGTCATGCCGCCGGGTGTCGTTCCGAAATGGCCTTCCGGATAGGCGCGGACAGGAACCTTGGCCTTGTCCATGCCCATGATCTCGATCTTCTCGGGAATGCGCAGCTTGCCCATTGCTTTCAACAGCATGGATACGAGGAAGCCCGGAACGAAGCCGACGAGTGCCATGGTGACGGCACCGATCAACTGCGCGAGGAAGTTGGTATCGGGCGCGCCCTCGACCGTCTGCGGATACCCCGAAGCGAAGATGCCAAAGGCCAAAATGCCCCACAAACCGCCAATGCCATGAACCGAGACGGCGCCGACGGCGTCATCAACGCCCATTTTCTGCAGGAAGCGGTCTGCCAGCGGCGTGATCAGGCCGCCACCGACGCCGAGCAGGAAGGCCAGAGGCGGATAATAGACATCGAGACCGGGAGCGGCCGCAAAGATGCCGGCCAGAGCGCCGGACATCATCCAGAACGGATCGCGCGTCATCAGCCATGCGCCGATGATGCCGCCTGCAAAGCCCATGAGAACGTTGAAGGACACGGCCGACAGCGTCGTCGGATTGCCGAAGATGCTCGTCCACTGGCCATCGCCGATATAGATCATGCAGCCGCCGAGGAAGCCGAAGAAGCCGACGATGATCAGCATCAGGCCGAAGATGGCGAAGGGCAGGTTGTGGGGGCTGAGATCATTGATCTTGCCGCCGGGGCCGAACTTGCCGATGCGCGGGCCCAGGTTGATCAGCACGCCGAGCGCAAAGAAGCCGGCAACCATGTGCACGCAGCCTGCTGCGCCAAAATCATGCCAGCCGAATTTCGTCAGCAGCCAGCCGCCGCCATGCCAGGACCAGGATGCAGCCAGGATCCAGGCGAAGCAACCGAGGACGATGGCAAGGACGATGAAGGCGGAGAGCCGGATGCGTTCGATGACGGCACCCGACAGGATCGAGGCTGTCGTCGCCGCAAAGAGTGCAAACGCACCCCAGAAGATGCCCGATGCGCTGTCGGTCAGGTTCGGGCCCATCGAGGCAGACCAGGGCAGGCCGGCGGCGCCGGTCTCGAGATTCGGGGTGATGCCGGCGGGGAAGGCAAGGTAGATCCACCAGCCGACGAAGTAGAAGACCGGGATGATGAAAGCGACGGCAAGGATGTTCTTGATGCCCGAGGCAAGCACGTTCTTGGCGCGGGAAGCCCCCATTTCATAGGCGAGGAAGCCGGCGTGGATCGCAAACATCAAGGCGATGCACCACCAGTAAAATATCTCCATGTCGATTTTCTTCATCCAGCCTGAGCTGGCTTCGAGCGTTGCCACCTTGGCGGCAAGCTCCGTCAATTGCTGTTCCATGTCGTCCCCTTTCTTGAGCCGTTGTCTGCCGTTGCAGCTTGTCTGGCAGCAGGGAATACAATCAGAGATAATGGACGCAACGATCCTGCCCGGAACCCAGGTTGTGGCATTTTTTGAAAGTATCGTTTCCGTCCGCCCCGGTTGTTATTTCACGCATGTCAGAAAGCTGCAAAAATCGGGAGGCTGAAAAAGAGTTTATATTCATCGATAATAGTTTCAAGGGGTTATGTTACTGAAATTAAAGTAATTTATGACTATATTTTCCGCAATCTATTTTAAAAAATGGGCAATTGAATATTTTTTCAGCGAAAGATGGTGTGTTGCGCACGTTGGCTCAAAACGCAAACGACGCGGCAAAAATCGCCGCGTCGTGGAACAGGGGGACGGCGCTTTCGCCGTGTCGTCAGGGCCTATGCCAAGGCCCGCAGTCAGTTCTTCAGATATACCTCCAGCGTGTCGTCCATCGCTTCCAGCCAGGGCGTATGATGCTTGGGCGCCATGGTGCCGGTCATCAGGGATTTGTAGGCGTTGTCGCGGAAGCCCATGATGTTGTCGGCCTTGTGGTGTTCCCATTCCATGAAGGTCTTGTTGGTGCCTTCGATGTCGAATTTCGGATAGTCGGTATCGGCCAGCAATTCGATGACATAGTCGCCCTGGAACCAGATCATCTGCTCGGCGTCTTCAAGCGTTTCCTCGCGGGCGCGCCAGCTGTCGAAATGCGCTTTCATCTCGTCCTTCGAGGGAAGCGTGATCCGGCCCATGATCACGTCGCGGGCGTACCAGGCCTGGGCGTCGAACATGTTGAAAGTGTAGAACTGGTCCTGCATGCCGATATACATCAGCTGTGGATTGTCCTCGTAGACGACGCCCTTGTAGAGGTTGTCGGACCAGAGCCGGTTGGCGGTCTTCAGGCGCAGGTCGTCGGGCAGAAACGGGAAATGGTGGAGATAGCCGGTGCACAGGATCAGCGCATCGACCTCCTTGGTCGTGCCATCGGCGAAATGCGCTGTTTTGTTGACCAGTTTCTGCAGCAGCGGACGCTCCTCGAAGCGTTCCGGCCATTTGAAGCCCATCGGCTTGGAACGGTAGCTGGTGGTGACCGACCTTGCGCCGTATTTCCAGCATTGCGAGCCGATGTCCTCAGCCGAGTAGCTGCGCCCGACGATCAGCACGTCCTTGTCCTTGAACTCCAGCGCATCGCGGAAGTCATGGGCGTGCAACACGCGACCGCCAAAGGTTTTCACGCCTTCGAAATAGGGAACATTCGGGGTCGAGAAATGGCCGGAGGCGACGACGACATAGTCGAAGATCTCGTCATACATCACGTCGTTGACGCGGTCGTGCGCGGTCACCGTGAAGGTCTTTGATTCCTCGTCGAAGCGCACCATGCGCACCGGCGTCGAGAAGCGCACCCAGTCACGGACATTGGCCTTTTCGACGCGGCCCTTGATATAGTCCCAGAGTACGGCGCGGGGTGGGTAGGAGCCAATCGGCTTGCCGAAATGCTCCTCGAAGGAATAATCGGCAAATTCCAGACACTCTTTCGGCCCGTTCGACCAGAGATAACGATACATGCTGCCATGGACCGGCTCGCCATATTCATCGAGGCCGGTGCGCCAGGTGTAGTTCCACAGGCCGCCCCAGTCGGCCTGCTTCTCAAAGCAGACGACTTCGGGGATCTCGGCGCCCTTCTGGGCGGCGGACTGGAAGGCTCTCAATTGCGCAAGACCGGATGGTCCTGCGCCGATCACGGCTACTCTGGTCATGTTGGTGCGTTCCCTTTTTATGTCGTTGTCAGATTGGCGAAAGGCCCCTTCCAACCGTCCCCGCAAGGGGAGGGCCTACCCTGTCGACACCTCCAGCCAAACCGGCGCAATTGAAGCAAAGCTGCACGGACAAACTCGGAAGCCATTGTCGGAAGCCATTGTCGGAAGCGGTCTCTCCCGCCCCCTTGTGGAGAGGGTTGGGGAGGGGCCTTCCTGTCGTCAATCAGGATGTATCCCGGCACTTGTCGGGGACCCGTCGTCGTATTTCGAAAGCCAGTCGATCATCAGCGGGCGGTTGCGGGTGAGGCCCTTGTAGTCGATGATTTCGGGCGGCAGGCTTTGCAGGACACGGGGGAGGCGGCGGGCCCATTTCGGCACGGTCACCAGTTCCTCGAGGCTGATCAGATAACAGCGGATAACGAACAGGATGGCGTTGGAGCGCGGCAGGCGCCAGAGGCTCTGCAGCTCGACGCGCAGGTGCATCTTCTGCCCGACATTCTCAGGTGTGACGGTCAGGCGGTCCGGTCCCCATTTGTGGTAGTTTTCCGGGCTTGTATCGAGCCGCGGATTGACCGTCATCGTCCAGTTGAGGCGCCGGGTCGGCTTGCCCTGCTGCAGGTTCAGGAGGAATTTCAACGCCCGGTCGAAAATGCCGATCTGGTGGGCGAGCGGCACCGGCCCGTGCCATTCCATGAAGTTCATGCCGATATCGAAATCCAGCGACCAGTCGGCCTGGGTGGTGACCATGCCGGCATCCATCCAGAGATTGTTGTCGCGCTGGTCGACGATGCAGAAATCGCCCTGCGCCTGGCGGGTGATGTATTCCATCGGCGGATAGGGCAGGGTCGAGGGGTCACCGAAGGTGAAGGTGTCATCGATGCCCATCGGCCGGTTGATCCAGCGCCAGCGGTCGCCATCCTTCGTCAGGGTGAAATGCGCGGGATAATCCTGCGCCTGATGCTCCATCAGCAGTTCCAGCACGTCCCATTGCGCCGCCATCATGTGCGGCAGGGCCTGGCAGCGCAGCGGGTCTTCCTTGAGCACCTTGGCGCGGTCCTGCATCTCGGCGACATAATGTTCATCGACGTCAACAAGGTTTTCAAAGACGCTGTCGGCCTTGCCCCTGACATGCGGCTCCATGTTGACCGAATACATGTAGTCGTCGCGGTCGAAGGGAAAAGGGAAGCGCCGGATGTTGTAGAGGCTGTTGCGGAAGGTGAAGTCGTCGCGAAACGTCTCGCTCTTGAAGGTGATGGTCATCAGTCCGGTCCCCTTTTTTCGTTTGAATGCGGACGCTAGAGTTGAAGAACGAGCTGCTGGCCCTTGAAGCGCGAGACGCAGATCATGACTTTCCCGCCCGACGCCTTTTCCGCGTCCGACAGGTAGATGTCGTTGTGCTCGAGCATGCCATCGCTGGAGACGACTGCGGTCTCGCACTGGCCGCAGGCGCCGCCGCGACACATGTAGGGTGCGTCGCAGCCATGGGCCTCGGCGGCCTCCAGTATGCTCTGGTGCTCGCCGACCGTCATGTGGATATTCGATTTTTCGAGGAAGACCTGGAAAGGCAGGCCGGCTGGCGGCGCGAGGAAACGCTCCGAATGCAGGTTTTCCTTCGGCCATCCCGCCTGCAAGGCCGTGAGCAGCACGCCGTCGATCATGCCGGCCGGTCCGCAGACATAGAGATGGGTGCCGAGCGGCTGGTTTTCGACAATCGTGGCGAGGGGAAGGGTGCTTTTTTCCTCATCGACATAGATCTTGATCCGGCGCGCGCCATATCGATCGAGCAGTTGTTGCCAATAGGCGCCGTGGGTGCGCGAGCGAATCGCATAGTGCAGTTCGAAGGCGACGTTGTCGCGGCTGAACTGGTCCATCATCGCCAGGAACGGCGTGATGCCGATGCCGCCGGCAATCAGGATGTGCTTGCGGCCGCGATGGTCGGGCGCGAAGAGATTGACGGGCTGGCTGACCGTTAGCTGATCGCCCGGCTTGACCTGCTCGTGCATGAAGATCGAGCCACCGCGCGAATTGGGAACCCGCAAAACGCTGATGTCATAGCCGCTATTGTCATCCGGGCTGGACATCAGCGAGTAGGGGTTGCGACGCAGCAAGCCGTTGTCGTTCATCGAGACGACAACATGGGCGCCACCGGAGAAGAACGGCATCGGCTGGCCGTCCAGCCGTTCGAAGCGGAAGCGCTTGACGAGATCGGTGACCTGCGTCACATCGGCGACCCGGACGGGCATGTCTGTGCTGAGGCTCACGGGAACATCTCCTCCGGCTGCGGGGCGGTGCCCGGTTCTTCCGCATCGATGTTGACGCCCTGGAACGCGCCCAGACGCCGCGAATAGTGATCGCGCACCAGAAGCGACAATCCGCAATGGGTGCAGGCAAAGGGGCTGGTCGTCACATCATCGGTGATGCCCTTGCAGTGCACGCATTGCACGCGCCGCGCCGTCGAACCGCGATGTTCGGTGTGGATCGAATTGAAATCGACGCCGTATTCGAGGACCACCTGCATGATCTGGCCGATGAAGCCCTCGGTGCCGGCGACATAGATGCGCGTGCCCATCCGGGCCTGCTCGAGACAGGCGCGCAGGCGAAACAGCATCGGCTGCAGCGTCGGTGCCTGCCAGAAAATGTCGGGCGACAGGGCGGCCATGACCGCGTCATAGGCCTTGGGGGCTGCACCCCCGGCCAGATAGAGGATTTCGGATCTGGCGAGGAAATCCTTGCCCTTGGCCTCGACCTGATCCGTCAAGGCTTTTGCCCCTTCGCCCTCAAGGACGAAGAGGTGGCGTTTCGCATGGGGATCGATCTCGAGCCCCTTGTATTCCGGTCTGCTTTTGATCCCTTGAACAAGCATGCTGATGTCCTCAGCCCTGCGCCGTCCGTTTTGTCTTTTTCGGATCGTCGAAGGTGATGGTGTGGGCGATCGCCGGCGCGTTGACGGTCTTCCCCTTCACCTCGAGTTTCGTGCCCTGGACAGCATAGGGAACATCGACGCGCATGATGGCCATCGAGCGATTGGTCAGTTTCGAATAGGAAGGGCAGGTGATGGTGCCGACTTTCCTGCCGTCGGCCCAGACCTCGTCGCCGAGATCGGTCGGGCCATCGGCCTCGACCAGAAGGCCGAAAATCTTGAAGCGCTCCTTGCCCTTCAGGCGGGCATGTTCTTCCGCCCCACGAAAGCCGGTCTTGCCGGGGCTGACGGTGAAATCGAGCCCGAGTTCCCAGAGGCTGTCGCCGGGCTGCTCGTCGGCGAAGGGATACATCTGCGAATTGTCGTAGGGGTAGAACAGGAGGTAGCTCTCGACGCGCAGCATGTCGAGCACGCTGAAGCAGACGGGGATGATGCCGATGTCCTTGCCTTCGTCGACGATGCGGTCCCAGACCAGGCCGGCATCCTGGCCGCGCACGAAAATCTCGTAGCCGCGCTCGCCGGTATAGCCGGTGCGCGAGATCATCACCGGCGCGCCGAACAGGGTCGTCTGCATGTGATGGAAATATTTGAGGTCGCGAATGCCGGGCACGTATTTTTCGAGATAGTCGACGGCCAGCGGGCCCTGCAGCGACAGGTCATGCAGATCGTCGTCGAACAGCACGGCGCAGTTGCGGCCAACGGCCTGCTTGGCGATTTCCTCGGAGCCGGTGCCCGAGCCGTGCACCAGCATCCAGGCATTCGGGCCGGTGCGGTAGACGATGCAGTCATCTGTGAAATGGCCGCGATCGTTGAGCATGCAGGCATAGACCGACTTGCCGGGATAGACCTTGGTCATGTCGCGGGTGGTAATGTATTCGAGAATGGCAATGGCATGCGGCCCGACGAGGTGAACCTTCTTCAGGCCCGACACGTCCATGATGCCTGCCTTGGTGCGCACGGCGATGTGTTCAGCGGAGATGTCCTTGTCGTAAGTCCAGGCGGTTCCCATGCCGCTCCAGTCCTCAAGGTTGGACCCCAGTGCCCGATGCCTGTCGGCGAGGGCAGAAAAACGCCAGCTCAGTGCCATGATCAGTTCCCTTGATTTATTTCACTCTGTGGAAATAATTATTCCTGAGTATATTCGCGTTTTTGGGAACGGCAAGCCCATCTCTGCGTTTTTCGCCTTTCAAATTTACACGCGAAAACTCCCGCCGGGATATGGGGCGGGCGTTTGGCAATGGCAATCGGACGTTCGGGCGGTGTGGTCGGCACCTTGTCGTGCGGCGCGCGCGTTAGTGCCCGGTTGTGCGTTTCATGCCAGTATGCCCGCCTGACGCGCGGCATCGGCAAAAGCGGCATGGGCCTTCTTCGGGCTCGTGATGCCGTCCAGTGCGTCAAGGCAATGCTGCAGGGCGCGACGGTAGGCCCGGTCCCTGCATGCCGGCCAGTTGCGCAGAAACTCGACGGCGTCCCATGCGGTTGCTATGATGAGTTCCTGGCTGCTGCGGATGATGATGCGGATGGGATTTGGGAAACTCTTGTAGCTCACGATCTTCTCGTCCTTGCATTACAAATAGGCGAGCGAGAAACGCGGCGACGGGCATTTGGTTCCGCCGATTTTTCATGTGTTTGTATCTGTTTATAAAGGGAAATATTGTTCTCCCGACAGGCGGTTCCGGGCAACTCCCACTGTGCCCGCCGGGCGATCCGCGCTGACGGCAGGTGTCAGAGATTGAGCGCTTCCTTGAGGTCCGCGCCCTTCTTGATGCGAAGGTCGAGATCGGCCTCGATATGATCGATATGATGCAGCATCAACCGGCAGGCCAGGGCCTGATCGCGCGCTTCCAGTGCCTCGACAATGTCGCGGTGATCGTTGTGGCCGCAGCTCGAGATGCTGGACTGCCCGTAGAGCGCGATGACCAGGGAGGATCGGGCGACCAGTTCGTCCATGAAGCGCAGCATGATGGCGTTTCGTGCAATTGCCGACAGTGCCAGGTGAAAATCGCCAGACGCCTTGATTTCGGCCCGACGCGCCGACTGGCCGCGTTCGACAGTCAGCCTTTCCTCCGCCGCCAGCAGATCCCGAAGGTCCGACACATCCTTTGGCGTGATGTGCTTCATCGCCTCGGTCACGATACCGGGCTCTATCAGCCGGCGGGTGGCAAAGATCTGGCGGGCTTCCTCGGGAGAGGGGTGGGCAACGAAGGCGCCACGGTTTTTCTCGACATGAACGAGACCTTCATAGGAAAGCGCCTGCAAGGCGCCGCGGACCAGCGTGCGACTGACGTTGAAGAGAGTGCCGACATCGGTTTCCGTCAGCTTCGTGCCGGGTGCCAGCCGACGCTCGACGATTGCATCGCGGATGGCGACGCGGATATGGTGAGCGCTGACATCGGCGCCCTCGTCGCTGAAGATGGATTTTCCGGCAGTCGTCATCGTCGTCGTATTCCAGTTCGATGCGTCACTCTTAGCGCAGATGCCGGCCAAAGTTAACCGGGATTTTGTCGGCATTCTGCCGTCTGTATTGTATACAATAACTGCCTTCATTGAAAACAAAACGCTCAAATTATGGGCAGTGCAAAATCGGGATACTGTCGGTGGAGAACCGGACACATTTTCTCGATCCGTTTAATTTCAGTGGTTTAACGCTTAAGCCCGCAACTGGCACGCTTGATGCTTTGTCTGTTTCCAATAATAGGGAACAGTCTTCATGTCCAAAGCCTCCGAGATCGACATTGTCTCCGTTTCAAAGATCTACGGCAATACCACGGCCGTGCATGCGATCAGCCTGAAGATTCCGGCCGGCAGCTATTGCTGCCTGCTCGGTCCCTCCGGCTGCGGCAAATCCTCGACGCTGCGGATGATCGCCGGTCATGAAAGCATCTCGCTCGGTGATGTCAGGCTTGGCAATACGGTTGTCACGGATTTTCCGCCGGCCAAGCGCGGCACGGCAATGATGTTCCAGTCCTATGCGCTGTTTCCGCATCTCGACTTGGTCGACAATGTCGCTTTCAGCCTGAAGATGAAAGGCGTGGAGAAGGCGGAGCGCCGGGCAAAGGCGCTCGACATGCTCAAACTGATGCAGATGGAGGCCTATGCCAATCGCCGGCCGGCCCAACTGTCCGGCGGCCAGCAGCAACGCGTGGCGCTCGCCCGGGCGCTGATCACCGATCCGGAAGCGCTTCTGCTCGACGAACCGCTTTCGGCTCTCGACCCATTCCTGAAAATCCGCATGCGGGCGGAACTGAAGAAGCTCCAGAAGACCCTCGGCATCACCTTCGTGCACGTCACCCACAGCCAGGAAGAGGCGATGGCGCTGGCCGATCTCGTCGTCGTCATGAATGACGGCCGGATCGAGCAGGCTGCGCCGCCGCGCGAGGTGTTCGAGCGGCCGGCCACTGCTTTCGTGGCGCGCTTCATGGGCGACCACAACGTTCTGACCGGCCGCGCCGTTTCGAGCGCGGAGGGCAAGGTCGTGATGGAGGTGCCTGAAGGCCTGACATTTGCGGTCCATGGCGATCCGCAGGAACCCGGCGCGCCTGTTGATCTCGGCATCCGCACTGACCGGGTGCGCATCGAGCCGGCCTCGGCACCGGGGCTCGGCTTCAACGGCATCGTCTCCAATATCGAATATCGCGGCGCCTCGGTGAAGATCACCGTCATCGGTGCCGGCAGCGACGATTTTACCGTGATCGTCGGCGACAGCAGTTTCTACGCCAAACCCGTCGCCGTCGGCGATGCGGTCTCTCTGAGTTGGGCGGAGGAGGATGTCATCCTGCTCGGCCGCGTTACCGCCTGATCAACACATAAAAAGGGAACGGACATGACAGAAGAAACCAAGACGACCAAGACGACCAAGACGACTGCGGGCCTCTCGCGCCGCACATTGCTGAAGACCGGCGCCGCCGCAACCGGTGCCATCATCGGCTCCGGCCTGGTCACGGGCTTCCCGACGATCTGGGCACAGAACCCGATCACGCTGCGCCAGTTCGGCACCGGCGTTTCGAACATCAATGCCATCGCCGAGAAGTGCAAGGCCGACCTCGGCATCACGCTCGAAATGACGGCAACGGATTCGGATGCGGCCGCCCAGCGCGCCGTCACCCAGCCGGACAGTTACGACATCGCCGACATCGAATACTGGATCCTCAAGAAGGTATTTCCGGCCGGCGTCATCCAGCCGATGGATATCAAGAAGCTGAAATATTACGACAAGATCGTGCCGCTGTTCAAAACCGGCAAGCTGACGCCGGACAGCGTGATTGCGCAGGGCACGGCGCCGCACACGGTCGGTTATGTCGAAAAGGCCGGCGACAAGACCTTTGCCAAGGGCGAAACCGAACTGTTCACGATGGTTCCGACCATCTACAACGCCGACACGCTCGGCATCCGCCCCGACCTCGTCGGCCGCGAGATCACCTCCTGGGCCGATATCATGGACCCGGCCTTCAAGGGCAAGACCTCGATCCTCAACATTCCCTCGATCGGCATCATGGATGCGGCGATGATCTGCGAAGCCATGGGCATCATCAAATATGCCGACAAGGGCAACATGACCACGGCGGAAATCGACACGACGATCGACTTCCTGATCAAGGCCAAGCAGGACGGGCAGTTCCGCGCCTTCTGGAAGTCGTTCGATGAATCGGTCAACCTGATGGCATCAGGCGAAGTCGTCATCCAGTCGATGTGGTCGCCGGCCGTGGCCGCCGTCCGCTCGAAAGGCATCGCCTGCAAGTACCAGCCGCTCAAAGAAGGCTATCGCTCCTGGGGTGGTGGTCTTGGTCTTGCCGCCCACCTCGAGGGTGCGCAGCTCGACGCCGCCTATGAGTACATCAACTGGTACACGTCCGGCTGGGTCGGCGGCTATCTCAACCGCCAGGGCTACTACTCCGCTGCCATGGACACCGCCAAGGAATTCATGTCGGCCGACGAATGGGGCTACTGGATCGAAGGCAAGCCGGCTGCAGGCGACATCATGTCTCCGGAAGGCAAGGTCATGGAGAAGGCCGGCGCGGTGCGCGATGGCGGCTCGTTCGAAGAGCGCATGGGCAAGGTCGCCTGCTGGAACTCGGTCATGGACGAGGACCGCTACATGGTGCGCCGCTGGAACGAATTCATCGCGGCGTAAGATCTGTCGTCTCCCCGCCGGGGAGACGGTGGCGTCACTCCCTCCCCTTTGTGGGGAGGGTTGGGGAGGGGCTTCTGTACCGAAGAAACCCCCTCCCGACCCTTCGGGTCACCCTCCCCACGAGGGGGAGGGATCGATCGAGAACGCTGCAGCTTTCGAGGCAGCGTCGCCGATTGTGACCCGAAGTCCAACAGCGAAGAATTCACCCCGGAGGCCCATCGGTGTCGACAGTCCTAACGCCAGAAACGACCGAGCCGGCGCCGGCCCGCACCCGTGGCTTCCGCATGCCGGAGGCGGCAATCGCCTGGCTGCAGGCGGCGCCGCTGGCGCTGATCCTCGGTTTCTTTTTCCTCTTGCCGATCCTGACGATCGCGATCGTCAGCTTCTGGGACTATGATTTCGCCGGGCTCTATCCGGATTTCATGACGCTGAACTATGTCGAGACGCTCGGCTCCTGGGTCACGTGGAAGACCTATCTCAACACGCTGAAATACACCGCAATGGTCTGGGGCCTGACGCTCGCAATCGGTTTCTGGGTCGCCTATTTCCTTGCTTTCCACGTCCGCACGACGACCATGCAGATGGTGCTGTTTCTGGTCTGCACCGTGCCCTTCCTGACGTCGAACATCATCCGAATGATCTCCTGGATACCGGTTCTCGGCCGCAACGGCCTCGTCAATTCGACGCTGGTCGACATGGGCATCATCCCGGTGCCGATCGAATGGCTGCTCTATTCCGATTTTGCCGTTGTCCTTGCCATGGTCCATCTCAACACGCTGTTCATGGTCACACCGATCTTCAACACGCTGATGCGCATCGACAAATCGCTGATCGAGGCGGCCCGCGATGCCGGTGCCACGAGCTGGCAGATCCTCTGGAACGTCATCATTCCGCTGGCCAAGCCCGGCATGGCGATCGGTTCGATCTTTGTCGTGACGCTGGTCATGGCGGATTTCTCGACGGTGCAGGTCATGTCCGGCGGGCAGAGCGCATCGGTCGCGCTGATGATGAAGAACCAGATGTCGCTGCTGCAATATCCGGCCGCTGCCGCCAATGCCGTGGTGCTTTTGATCATCGTGCTGCTGATGGTCGCGGCCATCCTGCGCGTCGTCGATATCCGCAAGGAACTGTGAGATGAGCCACGAAAAACGCACCCTCGAATTCTACGTTCTGGCGGCCTTCTTCACGCTCTTCGTACTGTTTCTCTATGGGCCGCTGTCCGCCGTCTTCATCCTGTCGTTCCAGGGACCGAACGGCGGCCTGACCTTCCCGCTCAACGGTTTTTCCGTGCACTGGTTCTTCAACCTGTTCGAACAGCAGGCGGTTGGCGATTTCGGGGCTTCGTTCAAGCGCTCCTTCTCGCTCGGCGTGATGGTGATGATCGTCAACGTCGTGGTGTCGCTGCTCGCCGGGCTTGCCTTCCGCCACAAGTTCCGGGGATCGACGACGCTGTTTTACCTGACGGTCGCCAGCCTCGTCGTGCCCTCGATCATCATTTCGCTCGGCATTGGCGTCGTCTTCCAGCAGTTCGGACTTCGCCCGGCCTGGTACTCCTCGGCCTTTGGCGCGCATTTGACCTGGACGCTGCCGTTTGGCGTGCTGATCATGTTTGCCGTGTTCAACCGTTTCTCGCCGTCCTACGAGGAAGCGGCGCGCGACCTTGGCGCGTCCTCCTGGCAAACCTTCCGGCATGTGCTTTTGCCGATGATCGCACCCAGCCTCGTTGGCGTCGGCCTGTTCGGCTTCACGCTTTCCTATGACGAGTTTGCGCGCACGCTGATGACATCGGGCACCTACAACACGCTTCCGCTCGAAATCTACGGCATGACCACCAATGTGACGACGCCGGTGCTCTATGCGCTCGGCACGGTCACGACGTTGTTTTCCTTTTCGATCATTCTGCTCGCGCTGGCCGGTATCTGGATCATGCGCCGCAGGCAGGCCAAGGTGCTCTGATCCCCATGCGCATTCTCGTCGTCAATCCCAACACCACCCGATCCATGACGGACAAGGCGGCGGAAGCGGCTCGCGCTGTCGCCGGCGCGGGCACGCAGATCATGGCTGCGACCTCGCAGATGGGACCTGCCTCGATCGAGGGGCATTATGACGGGGCACTTGCCCTGCCGGGGCTCTTGGCCGAAATCCGGGCCGGCGAAAAAGCCGGTGCCCAGGCCGCCGTCATCGCCTGTTTCGACGATACCGGGCTTGATGCAGCCCGCGCGCTTGCCGGCATCCCGGTTCTCGGCCTGTGCGAATCCGCGCTGGTGACGGCCGGCTTTCTGGCCCAGCGTTTTACGGTCGTGACCACGCTTGAGCGTTCCCGCGTGCTTCTCGAAAATCTGACGCGGCACTATGGGTTCGGCGGCCGGGCGAAGGTGCGGGCGGCCGATATTCCGGTGCTCGAACTCGAAGACGAGCATTCCGGCGCGATCGGCAAGCTGCGTCGGCAGATCGAACTGGCGCTGCAGGAGGACGGCGCGGAGGCAATCGTGCTCGGCTGCGCCGGCATGGCCGATCTCGCCTTCGCGCTGCAGGAAGACTACGGCGTGCCGGTCATCGACGGCGTCTCGGCTGCGGTCAAGCAGGCGGAGGCGTTGATTGCGCAACGGCTGACGACGAGCAAACGCGGGTCTTATGCAACGCCGCTGGCGAAAGTCTATTTGGGGGCGATGGCGGGGTTCGCGCCGAGAGACAAATAGTCGTTTCTCGTTGAAGTCGATTTCACGAAGTGCCGGAGAGGGCGTATCCTTTTCATCGAGGGCGGGCGACCGCTTTGCGCCAACAGCGGTCATCGTTCATTGCCCTCTTGTCACCAGCACCTTCAACCCACTGGGATAAAGGCTCACGCAGCCTGGCCGATCAAGGTCCCCCAGACATTGCGGCTGTCGCAAAAGTCAGGAAAACAAGTGTTGCTTTAATTTTGACTTTCGAAACAACCCGTTTGGGTCCAGGCTGTCAGCATTCCTGTAGCGAGCAAGGCATAGTAGCTCGCCTGTCACGCACAAAAAGAGGGCACCATGAGACCGAGCTTACGGGCGAAAGCAATTTCAGTCTGCGAGGACAAAATCGCGAAAAAGGGCGAAGGTGTGGGTCTGTCATTCTATGCGTTCTTTGCGAACAAGAACGAGGACCCCGACCTCCTTATGGAAGCTGCCGAGTGGTGGATCAAAACCAAAGCGCTAGACCATTTCGAGAAAGCGGTCAAAATTCGTGAGATGATCAAATCCGGGCAATAGGCAATTACCGCTTGGGGTCGAAAGCGGAACCCGCCTGCGCCAGAGGTCATGCGCCACCAACCATCCGCTCCACCCACTCGCTCCCGATCTCCCACCGCCGCAAGACATCCAGCGGATCCTCCGCATCCAGCCGCGAACAGATGCGGTAGACCTCCAGCACCTCGGCGCTCATCTGGCCTCCATGGTAAAAGAATGTCGCGGACGCATAGCGCGTGCGTCCGGACCATACGACGCCGGGAGGCGTATTGATCAGTTCCCAGTTGCGAGCGTTTTCCTCGTCCATCTTTTTGTCTGTCAAAACAGTCCCGGCGGTGTCGCCGTCCGGCGGTCGAGCTTGATGAAGGGGCGGGGTACGATCGTCGCGCGCTTCATCATCTTCTGGTATTGCAACTCGCGCGAGGCGTAGATTTCGACCCACAGGTCGTCCACGATGCGCGAACCATAGGGGCGCTCCAGTGTGGCGATTGCGATGTTGCGCTTGGCGAGCGGCGACCAGATGGCGGCGCTGACGAGGCCGGCTTCGTGCTTTTTCCGGTGATAGACGATGGCGCCTTCGGCGGGAATATTCCCTTCTATTTCAAGGCCAACGAGGATGTACTTCAGAGACTGATTCCGCCGTGCTTCAAGTATTGCATGACGTCCGTTGAAAAACGGTTTTTCAGCATCGACCAGCCAGTCGAGCCCGATCTCGTCCGGCAAGCGGGCGCGGTCGGCACGCAGCGCTGCCTCCGCCGTCATGAAGTCGGCATTGGCGACGATGAAGCCCGCTTCGATGCGGGTGCGGTTGAGCGCCGCGTAACCGATGGCGCGGATGCCAAGGTTCCGTCCGGCCATCCAGAGACGGTCCCAGAGGCTGAGGGCAGCTCCGGCGGGCACAAAGAGTTCGTAGCCGAGATCGCCGGTGAAGCCGGTGCGGGAGATCGTGACGCGCGTGTCGTCATGGCTGAATTCGGCGATCTGAAAAGGCTTGAGCTGTTCGATGCCGTCAAAGCCGGCGTTGGCCAGCACGGCAAAAGAGGTCGGTCCCTGCAGGGCGAGACCGGCGATTTCGGTCGTTTCCTCCGCGATCTCGACGTCGAAGCCGATCGCGCTGTCGAGCAGCCAGGGCAGGTGGCGTTCCTGGCAGCAGAGGCGGAAGGTGTCGGGCGCAAGCCGGAACAGCGTGCCGTCGTCCAGCACATGGCCATGATCGTCGCACCAGGCTGTGTATTGTACGCGGTGGGCTTTGAGCTTTGCGACATCGCGCAGGGTCAGGCGGTTGAGGTAGCGCTCGGCGTCCGGGCCGCTGATGCGGTATTTGACCATCGGCGAGATGTCGAACAGGGCGGCCGTCGAGCGGATCGCGAAATATTCGAGTTCCTCGTCGAAGACGGAATGGGCTGCCTTGTAGCCGGCCCAGCTGTACCAGTCGTTGGTCTCGTCCAGGGCTGCAATGCGGGCATGGAAAGGCGTTTCCAGCCGGGGCGTTGCGATATGGGCCTGCCGGGACCGGCGCAGGGTGACGTCGGGTATCATGGCTTTTCTCCCGAAAGGATGTGGCGTGCGGCCAGCAGGCCGGGCAGGCCGGAAATGCCGCCGCCGGGATGGGCGCCGGCACTGGCGAGATAAAGCCCCTTCAGCGGCGTCGCATAACCGGCCGCCTGGTTGACGGGGCGATTGACCAGCAACTGGTCGGCCTGCAACTCGCCATGGTGCCAGTGCCCGCCCGGCATGTGATAGCGCGCCTCGATATCGACCGGCGTCATCAGGCTGGCGGCGACCACGCTGTTCCCAAGGCCGGGGGCGTAGTGTTCCAGTTTTTCGAGAATGATCGCCAGGAATTCGGCGCGGCCGCTGTCCCAACCGGTTTTCAGCGCATAGGGCGCAAACTGGACAAGCGCCGACAGGGTTGCTGCGCCTGGGGGCGCCAGGGACGGATCGCTGAGGCTCGGAAGCGTGATCTCCATCACCGGATCGCAGGAAAATGCGCCGTATTTGGCCGGGTTGAATGCTGTTTCGACGTGATCGATCGAGCGGGCGAGGACAAGGCGGCCCGAAAGGTCAGCTCTGGACACGCCGGTGAAATCGGGCAGCCGGTCGAGCGCGAGATCGAGTTTCGCGACATTGCCCCTGGACCGGATGTTGCCGATCGCGCGCACGAAGCCGGTGCCGAGTTCGGCTGTATCGGTGAGCTTCAGGAATGTCGCCTGCGGATGGATGGCCGAGACGATGACCGGCGCGGAGAGCGTTTCGCCGGTCTCCAGCACGACGCCGCTTGCTGTGCCGCGATCTGCGATAATCCGGGCAACGGCGGCCCCGGTGCGGATCGTTACACCGGCGGCCCGTGCGGCCCTCTCAAACGCTTGCGCCAGTCCGCCTCTGGCGACGATCTGGTTTCCGATCGCGCCATTGATCTCTCCGGTCAGCCGATAATAGAGGCCGAGCAGGGAGGTGGGCGAACGCGGACCGAGATGAATGCCGAGCGTCGCATCGAAGGCGAGAAGGCCCTTCAGCCGGTCGTCATCGAGATACTCGTCGGCGACATCGGCGACGTTCATCAGCAGCATGCGCAGGAAATCGCGGCCTTCCTCGCGGCCCTTTCGCAGAAGGCTGAGGCCAGCGCCGGCAAAGCTGGTCATGTCGTTCAGCGTGATCCGACCGATCTCCGGCGGACGGCGCCTGAGGAAGCGTCTGAGGATTCCTGCCTGAAACACCAGCTTGCGGCGCATCTCGGCAAAGGCCACAGCCTCCTGTGCGCTCACCCCGTCCAGTGTTTCGCCATAGGCGCCGCGCAGGATGGCGGGATTGCCGAGTTCGGACAGGGCGACGGTCGGTGCCGGGTGGCCGGACAGCGCCGTCGTGTCGAGCTTCAGGAGCCTGATCACCTCCGGATCAAGCCGGTTGAGGATATGGACGAGCCCGGGCGCGCGAAAGCCCGGATGGAACGCATGGCCGCGCAGGGCGCCGCCGAGGCTATCAGCGGCCTCGAGCACGATCACCTGACGGCCGCTCTGGGCGAGCAGCGTGGCGGCCGTCAGACCGTTGTGGCCACCGCCGATGACGATGGCATCATATCTGTTCACGGTCGGGCTAGATGACGTCATGGGCGGGGCTCATCTGGTTTGGCTTGCGCTTCAGGTCGCGCAGGATTTCGGCCGCGGCGTTGCGCCCCGGCGCGCCCATGACGCCGCCGCCCGGATGGGTGGAGGAGCCGCAGAGATAGAGGCCGGGCACGGGGCTGCGGTACTGGGCATAACCCGGCACCGGCCGGTTGAAGAGAAGCTGGTCGAAGGTCAGTTCGCCCTGGAAGATATTGCCTTCGGTGAGGCCGACCTCTGCCTCGATTTCGCGCGGCGTGCGCACCTCCATATGCAGGATGCGGTCGCGGAAACCGGGGGAATAGTCGGCGATCTGGCTGATGACGGTTTCGGCGAAGGCGTCGCGGTCGGCATCCGTCCAGTCCTCGCCGTCGATCTTGGGCGGACAATATTGCACGAAGCAGCTCATGAAATGCTTGCCCGGCGGCGCCATGGTCGGATCGAGCGTTGTCGGGATGACCATGTCGACAAAGGGGTCGGCGGAAAAATGCCCGGCCTTCCAGTCGTCATAGGCGCGCTCCATGCGCTCCATCGAATCGGTGAAGTGCATGTCGCCGCGGATGCAGGAGGAGCCCGTCGGAAGCGCTGGAAACTCCGGCAGGCTGTCGAGCGCAATGTTGAGCTTGCCCGACGAGCCGCGCATCTTGAAGTGCTTGACGCGGTGCACGAAGGTTTCCGGCAGCGCATCCTCGTCGACGAGCTTGAGGAAGGTGCGCTTGACGTCGGCATTCGATACCACGAGACCGCCGTGCACTTCCTCGCCATCCGCCAGCCTGACGCCGGTCGCCCGGCCGCTTCGGGTCATCACCTTCTCGACATCGGCACCGGTGCGGATCGTGCCACCGGAGGCGCGGAAGGATGAGGCAAGCGCTTGCGTCACGGCACCCATGCCGCCGCGCGCATAGCCCCAGGCGCCGACCGAACCGTCGACTTCGCCCATGTAATGATGCAGCAGAACATAGGCTGTGCCGGGCGACATGGGCCCGAGTGCTGTGCCGATGATGCCGGACAGCGCGAGATAGGCCTTGATCACGTCGGTCTCGAAATATTCATCGAGAAAATCGGAGATCGACATGGTCCAGAAGCGCAGGGTCTGCGCCATGTCATGGGCGGAGAAGTCGCCGAATTTCCGGCCGAGATAGAGCAACTCGGCAAGGTCGCGCGGCTTGAACGAGAACGGATCGGGCGCCGTGCGCATCAGAAGCGGCTGGATGAAGCGGCACTGGCGGGTGACGTCGCGGGCATAGCGCTCATAGGCCTCGGCATCGCGCTTCGAATAGCGCGCAAATTCGCGGCGATGGCTGTCATGGTCGCGGTAGGAGGCGAGGTAGTCGCCGTCGCGGGTGAAGACCGCGCCGCCTTCATAGGCGATCACCTGCAGGCCGTGTTTCGGCAATTCCAGGTCGCGCATGATTTCCGGCCGGAACAGCGAGCAGACATAGGAACAGTTGGAATAGAGGAAGCCCGGTGTCATCTCGCGGCTGGTGGCGGCGCCGCCGACCCAGTCGTTCTTTTCCAGCACGAGCACATCCAGCCCGGCGCGCTGCAGGTAGCAGGCGGCGACCAGACCGTTATGTCCGCCTCCGATCATTACAACGTCGTATTTTTTCACGCTCAGCTCTCCATCGATTGTTAAAAAGTGGCATGAAAAGCAGAATGTTGTCCAGTTGTATTGAATGAGCATTCAGCAAGTATCTTGCAATCTCCTGATTATGCGTTAGGATTTTGATCAGCACGTGTTGCATCGGCAAACAGACGGAAGGTCGGGATGATCGAAACATCGGCGCAGGCGCCGGACAAGGACGAGGCCGCCATGCAGAAGGTTCTTGACAGTGCCGCGCATTGTCCCGCTCATCACCGCGGTGAAAAACCGGGTGGAGGAATGTCATGAGCGTCATTCTCAGCCTCAGGGGCAAGAAAGTGGCAGTGAGAATGAAAGCGGTTTCGGTGACGGCGGATGCGGGCGAGGCGGACAGGAAGGGGCGCAAGGCGTCCAAGGAAACGCGACGCCTGCAGTTGATCGAGGCGACGATCGATTCGTTGGCCAAGCGCGGCTATTCGGAAACAACGCTCGCCGATGTTGCCGATGGTGCCGGCCTGTCGCGCGGCATCGTCAACTTTCACTTCGAGAGCAAGGAAAAGCTCTTGGTCGCGACGCTGCAGGCGATGGCGGACGAATATGCCGCCCATTGGCAGATGGCGCTCGACAAGGCGGGACCATCCGCCGCCGCGAAGCTCTGGTCGCTGGTGGCTGCCGATTTCGACCGGAAGATATGCACCAAGCGCAAGCTTGCGGCCTGGTGCGCCTTCTGGGGCGAGGCAAAATCGCGGCCCACCTATCAGGCGCTCTGCGGTGCGCGCGACCTGACCTATCAGGATCTGTTCGTGACGCTCTGCGCCGAGATCAAGCAGGAGGGCCACTATGCCTATGACGCCGAAATTACGGCCCTGGCCCTGTCTGCGCTGATGGAGGGACTGTGGTGGCGGCTAATGACCGGCGACGGGTTTACGCGCGAAAAGGCGCATGCCGCAGCGGTCGAATATCTTGTGGCGGTCTTTCCTGGGCATATGACCCATGACGGGCCGAAAGAGGGAACAGCAAAGCCGGCGTAACCGGAAGACCGGAGCAACCGGAGAGGAGACTGGCATGACGAGACTGAGACGAATGAAGCGCCTGGGTGAACGTCTGGCCTTAGCCGGCCTCCTGTCCTGCGCCGCCTTGCCCGTTGCGGCCGCCGATACGATCACCGTCTTCGACTGGGCCGGTTATGAGGATCCCGCCTTCCATCCCGCCTATGTCGCCAAACACGGCACGGAGCCTGAGTTCAGTTTCTTCGGCGACGAGGAGGAGGCCTTCCAGAAACTGCGCTCGGGCTTCAAGGCCGATCTCGCCCATCCGTGCTCGCAGAGTATCGCGAAATGGCGCGAGGCCGGGCTGCTCGAGCCGCTCGACACAGCCAAGCTGACCGCCTGGAACGATATCCTGCCCGGCATTGCCGGCATGAAGGATCTGATGACGGCGGAGGGCAAGGCCTGGTTCCTGCCGTTCGAATGGGGCAACACGGTGCTCACCTACCGCACCGATACGGTCAAGCCCGAAGACGTCGCTTCGCTCCGGGCCTTTGCCGATCCAAAATTCAAGGATCGCGTCTCGATCGGCGACAATGTCGATGATGCCTATGCGCTGGCAAGTCTTGCGATTGGCCTGAAGGACTGGACGACCATGACGGAGGCGCAGTTTGCCGAAGCGTCGGCCTTCCTGCGCGACGTGCACAAGAATGTCCGTCTCTACTGGACCGACAATACGGACGTCAGTCAGGCGATGGCGAGTGGCGAGATTGACCTCGCCTGGGCCTGGAACGAGACGGTGACAACGCTGCAGAAGGATGGCGTTCCGGCCGCGATCAAGAAGGATACGAAGGAGGGGCTGTCGACCTGGGTCTGCGGCTATGTCCGGCTGAAGGGTGGCGAAGGCACGGAAGCGCAGGACTACGATTTCCTCAACGCCGTCACCGATCCTGCCATCTCCACCTATCTGGTCGATGCCTGGGGCTACGGACATGCCAACGGCAAGGGCATGGCCGCCGTCGATGCCAAGCTTCTGGCCGAAAAGGGTTATGCCGATGTCGACGCCTTCGTCGACAACACGCTGTTCCAGGCACCGATGCCGACGCAGATGCGCCAAAAGATGATTGCAGAGTTCGAGAAGATCAAGGCGGGCTATTAGGTAGAATGCGTGTGGGCTATCGCTGAGTTCTACATTTATCCTGTGTTCAACTGTTATATCGATGTGGAACACAGGAGTTGCCGCCATGACCAGAGACGATCTTGCCGATATTTATCGCGCCTATATTGCCTGCCTTAACAGGCAGAACTGGGATGCGCTTGGTGAATTCGTCGCCGACGATGCCATCCACAACGGTCAATCGATCGGTCTTTCCGGTTATCGCAAAATGCTGGAAAACGACTTTTCCGAAATTCCCGACCTGTATTTCGATGTGCAGATGCTGGTTTCCAATCCGCCGCTCATCGCCAGTCGGCTCTCCTTCAACTGCAGCCCGAAAGGCCGATTTTTCGGTCTTGATATCAACGAGAGAAAGATTTCTTTTGCTGAAAATGTCTTCTACGCTTTTCGCGAGGACAAGATTTTCGAGGTGTGGTCCGTGATCGACAAGGCCGCCATTGAGGCGCAGCTTCAGTCGGCCAGCGCCACCAGGGCGTCCGGATCATAGGCCAGCCGGATCGGCGCGCCGACGGGAATGTCGTCGGCGCCGAAATTGTTGGTCTCGGAGACCGACAAGGGTGCGTCCAGCCCCGGAACATTGACGATCAGATGGGTGATCTCGCCAAAATAATGCCGATCGACAACGTGACCCTCGATCGCATGCGGTGCCGTGTCATCGTCCCATAGGACGCGCAACCGTTCCGGCCGTATGCCGATGGTCGCCTCGCTGGTGCCGCAGGTAAAGCCCGGCGGTTTGGTCAAGGTGACGGCGCCAAAGCGTTGTGTCTCGACGGAAAGATCGGTTGCGGTCTCGCCGGTGATCCTGGCCTTCATGAAATTCATGCCGCCCAGAAAGTCTGCGACCGCGCGGGTGAGCGGCCGCTGGTAGATTTCCTTCGGCGTCGCGACCTGGGCGATCCTGCCGCCGAACATGACGGCGATGCGATCGGACATTGCGAGGGCCTCGTACTGGTCGTGGGTGACAAGCACGAAGGTGATGCCGACGGCCTTTTGCAGGGAGCGCAGCTCCACCTGCATCTCCTCGCGCAGCTTCTTGTCGAGCGCAGACAAGGGTTCATCGAGCAGCAGGACCTTGGGCCGCATGACCAGCGCGCGGGCGAGTGCCACCCGCTGGCGCTGGCCGCCGGACAGTTCGTGGGCGCCGCGCTTGCCGAGCGTCGAGAGCCGCACCTGATCGAGCGCATCGCCGACGCGGCGGCGTTCGTCCTGCGCATCGAGTTTCAGCCGCTTCAGACCGTAGGCGACATTTTCCGCGACATTCAGATGCGGGAAGATCGCGTAGTTCTGGAAGACCATGTTGGTCGGGCGCCTGTTCGGGGGAACGCCGATGGCCGATTGTCCGTCGATGCGGATGTCGCCGGAGGTCGGCGTGTCGAAGCCGGCAATCGAGCGCAAAAGCGTGGTCTTGCCGCAGCCGGAGGGCCCCAGCAGCGAGAAGAACTCACCGGCGGCAATGTCGAGCGTCACGCTGTCGAGTGCCTTGTAGATGCCATAGAAGCGGCTGACGGCCTTGATCTCGATCATCGGCATCTCAGCCATTGGCGAGCCTCCCCTGGATGCGGCGTTGCGAGCGACGGCGCAAAAATTCGGCAATGGTGATGAGAAGGATGGACAGGACGAGCATCAGGCTGCCGAGCGCCAGCACGCTTGGCAGCTTGGCGGCAAAGCGGAGCTGGCCCCAGATATAGACGGGCAGTGTCGGCTCGGTCCCCGACAGGAAGAAGGCCAGGATGAACTCGTCGAGCGAAATGGTGAAGGAGACGAGCAGGCTCGAGACGATTGCCGGTGCCACGACCGGCAGCGTCACGCGGCGGAAGGTTCCGAGCGCGGTTTCACCCAGATCCATCGAGGCTTCTTCAAGGCTCCGGTCGAAACCCTCGAAACCCGAAATCAGCACCGACATGGCATAGGGCAGGCAGAACACCGTCTGGCCGAGAATGACGGTTGCCAGCGAGAGCTCGATGCCGATCTGCAGGACGATCATCAGCAGCGAAACGGCAACGATGATTTCGGGGAGGAAGAGCGGCGCCATGATCAGGCCGGTTGCCGCCCGTTGTCCGCGGAATCGATAGCGGGTGATGGCGCGGGCGGCACAGATGGCATGGCCGGTCGACAGGATCGCTACGCAAAGGCCGACGAACAGGCTGTTGCGCGCGGCATCGAGCATCGCCCCATTGCCCCAGAGCGCTGCGTACCATTTGGTCGTGAAACCGGCGAGCGGGAAGGTGGTGGAGGCGGCGTTGTTGAACGAGAAGATCGGCAGGAGCAAGATTGGCAGATAGAGGAAGCCGAGATAGACCGTGACATAGATCGGCAGCCAGCGCGATTTGCGGATGCCGTGTCTTCCGCCCGTGAATTTTGCACCGGTCAAGGGCGGGCTCATCGTATCCACCGCACGAAGAGTTTCAGCGCCAGGACGACGAGGCCGGCCATGGCCGAGACAACCACCATGGTGGTGACGGACAGGGCAGCCCCGAGCGGCCAGTTGGCGGCCTTGCCGAACTGGGCCTGGATGGCGGTTGCGATCATCACGCCGTCCTTGCCGCCGACCAGTTTTGGCGTGACATAGTCACCGACCGTCGGAATCATGACGATCAGGAAGGCGGAAATGACGCCGGGCAGCGACAGCGGCAGGGTGACGCGCAGGAAGCTCATGACCTTGTTGTCGCCGAGATCATGGGCCGCCTCGATCAGCGAGCGGTCGATCTTTTCCAGCGAAACGAAGATCGGCAGGATGGCGAAGGCCGCCCAGCTGTGCACCAGAGTGATGACCACGGCATTGGAGTTGTAGAGCAGGGAGGTGATGGGTGTCTCGATGATGCCGGTTGACATCAGTCCGGTGTTGAGCACGCCCTGGTAGCCGAGAATGACCTTCCAGGACATGACCCGCAGCAGGTAGCTCGTCCAGCAGGGCACGGTGATCAGGAACAGCCAGAGGTTCTTGTGCACACCGCCGTGGAAGGAAATGAACCAGGCGACGGGATAGGAGAAGACGACCGTCACGAGGCTGACGACGAGCGCAATGACCAGCGAGCGCGCAAGCAGGTCGCGGTAGATCGGCTCCGTCAGGGCGATGCGGTAATTTTCAAGGGTGAAGGTGTGGTCGATCGTCAGATAGTCCTGCGTCCAGAAACTGTAGGCGATGACGATGAGGACCGGCAGGAACAGCAGCGCGAGCGCATAGAGCAGGGTCGGCGAAATCAGCGCCAGGCCCGTCGCTTCGTCGCTGTCGCGCCAGCGCCGACCGGTGCGGTGTGCGGATTTCGACGGTCCGTCCTGAAGGATCGCGACCGCGGCCATCAGCCCCGACCTCGCCGGCCAAGGCTGCAGCAGTCAAAAAGCAGGGATCGCGTCATGATCTCCGTCCCATTTGTCGTCTCTGGGCTTCTGCCCCTTGTGTTCCCAACGGCAGAATGCGCGCAAATCGGCATTGAACGCAAGCGCTATTTCTGCCAATACTGATTGAACGGACATTCAATAACTGAAAAATTGACTATCAGTTTCAATTGTTTGTTTGTTGTAAATGGTGGGACATGGGAGATTTTCTGATGGCTGCGAAACGGGAAGAGACAATCGGCCTTGTGGACACGGCCAAAGAGATGATCGCCACGGCACAAAAGCATCTCGTCCAGCCGTGGCCGACGGCTGGCGACATCGGCGCCGAGGCGAGGGGCGGCATGGTGAGTGGCGACGGCATCTATGTGACCGACAGCGAGGGCCGCAGGCTGATCGACGGGCCGGCCGGCATGTGGTGCGTCAATGCCGGGCATCGCCGCAAGGAACTGGCCGACGTGCTCCACGAGCAGGCGATGGCGCTGTCCTACAATTCGCCCTGGTACACGATGAACCAACCCTCGGTGACACTGTCGCAACGGCTGGCCGACTATGCACCCGGCGACCTCGACCATGTTTTCTATACCACCGGCGGTTCCTCGGCGGTCGAGACGGCGCTGCGCTTCATGCAGTTTGCCAACAATGTGAAGGGGAGGCCGGACAAGAAGATGATCATCTCGCGCCAGGGCGGCTATCATGGCTCGACCTATCTCTCGGCCTCGCTGAACGGCCGGCCGCGCGACCATGACTGGATGGACAGCGCCAGCGAGCAGGTGATCAAGCTCAGTTGCCCGAACCCGTTCCGGCGTCCGGAGGGCATGAGCGAACAGGTTTTCTGCGATTTTCTCGTCGCGGAATTCAGGACGGTGATCGAAAAGACCGGCAAGGAGCGCATCGGCGCCTTCATTGCCGAGCCGGTGATGGCGTCGGGCGGGGTCATAATTCCGCCGCAGGGCTATCTTCCCCGTATGCGGGCGCTGTGTGCCGACAACGACATCCTGTTCATCGCCGACGAGGTGGTCACCGCCTTCGGCCGGCTCGGGCATGTCTTCGCATCGCAGGATGTGTTCGGGATCACGCCTGACATGATCACCTTCGCCAAGGGGGTGACCTCAGGCTATTTTCCGCTTGGCGGCGTGATGATCTCGTCGCGGCTGTTCGAGGACTTGCGGCGCTCCAACCATTCGGATGCGATGTTCGCCCATGGGCTGACCTATTCCAGTCATCCGATCGGCTGCGCCGTGGCGCTGAAAAACCTCGACATTCTCGAGGATGGCCTGCTCGATCATGCCCGGGCGATTTCGGGGTATTTCCAGGCCAGCCTGAAAACCCTTGAAGACCTGCCGTTGGTCGGCGAGGTGCGCGGTCTCGGCCTGATGGCCTGTATCGAATGTGTCGCCGACCGGATCAGCAACAATCCGCTGACGCTGGATCTCACGGTCGGAAAACGCATAGACGGCCATTGCCAGGACCTGGGGCTGCTCGTGCGCCCGCTGATCAACATGTGCGTGATGTCGCCGCCGCTGACCATCACGCCTTCCCAGATCGACGAGATGGTCTCGATCCTGCGGACCAGCATCGAGCGCACGCAGGACGAACTGGTGCGCGAGGGGCTGTGGAACGGGAATTCGCTCTCCGGAAGCAGCATTTAAGGCATAGGCCTTTTTCCACCAATCCACCAATCAGCACTTCCTGTGCAGGGAAACCTGTATTATACCTTTGACAAAGGTAGAGGATTACTTTATGACATTCGCACGTTCGCAGATTGCCCCGGGGGATTTTGTCAGCGCTGCGATCGCATCGATCACGCGGATCATCAGGGACAATGATCTCAAGCCCGGCGATCATCTGCCGGCGGAGGCCGTCCTCTCCGAGCAACTACATGTGTCCCGAACCGTCATACGGGAGGCGCTGCGCTCTCTTGCGGCGCTCCGCCTCATCGACCTTGGCATTGGCAAGCGGCCGACGATTGCGCAAATCGATGACTCTTCGATTGCCATCATGATCGAGCATGGCGTCATGACCGACCAGATCGACATCCTGCAGATATACGATGTGCGACGCACGATCGAAGCCCGGACGGCAGGGCTTGCAGCGCTCAGGCGCACCGATGCGGAAGCGCAGGTCATTCTGGGACACGCCCAGGCGATGGTGCGGTCCTCCGGTCCGCCCAGCGAAATCATGGAGCATGATATTGCGCTGCATATGGCGATCGCCCTGGCCTCCCGAAACCCCGTCTTCGCCTTGCTCGTCGGCGCATTTCAGGGCGTTATCCGCCAGACATGGCCGATCGGCTGGAAAAGTCGAGCCAATGACGACGAGCGTGCGGCCATGAACAGCCTGCATGAGGAACTGGCCCTGGCGATCGTTGACGGCAATCCGCAGGCCGCCGCCGCCTTGATGAGCCGGCATTTTGATCAAAGCATCAAGTCATTGCTGGCCGCCGGCCTCAACTGACAGGCAGGAGACTTTAGCCATGAAAATCACCGGACTTGAAACCGTGCGCATCGCGGAGAGAGCAAACCTGCTCTGGCTTCTGGTCCACACCGACGAGGGCATTACCGGTCTCGGCGAAACCTTTTTTGGCGCCCAGACCGTGGAAGCCCATGTGCACGAATATATTGCACCGCGGGTGATTGGCCGCGATCCGCTGCAGATCGACCTCCTGGCGGCAGACCTGGTCGGTTATCTCGGGTTTCGCTCGTCCGGCGCCGAAGTGCGCGGCAATTCGGCCTTCGACATCGCGCTCTGGGACATTTTCGGCAAGGCGACCGGCATGCCGATCGCGCAACTGCTGGGCGGTTTTACCCGCCGCGAAATCCGGACCTACAACACCTGCGCCGGGACGGAATACATCAAGAAGGCGACCGGGCAGACTACCGCCAATTACGGTCTGTCTGCGGGCAGGGACTATGACGACCTCAACGGTTTCCTGAACCATGCCGACGAACTCGCGCATTCGCTGCTGGAAGAGGGCATCACGGCGATGAAGATCTGGCCGTTCGATGCGGCGGCGGAAAAGACCCGCGGCCAGTATATCTCCATGCCGGACCTCGACGAGGCCTTGCGGCCCTTCGAAAAAATCCGCGCGGCCGTCGGCAACAAAATGGACATCATGGTCGAATTCCATTCCATGTGGCAGCTTTTACCGGCCATGCAGATCGCCAAGGCGCTGACGCCCTACAAGACATTCTGGCATGAAGATCCGATCAAGATGGACAGCCTGTCTAGCCTTGTGCGCTATGCCGCGGCCTCTCCAGCGCCGATTTCGGCATCGGAAACGCTGGGTTCGCGCTGGGCCTTCCGCGATCTTCTGGAAACCGGTGCGGCCGGCGTGATGATGCTCGATATTTCCTGGTGCGGCGGTCTTTCGGAAGCGCGCAAGATCGCTGCGATGGCCGAGGCCTGGCATCTGCCTGTCGCGCCCCATGATTGCACCGGGCCGGTGGTGCTGTGCGCCTCCACCCACCTGTCGCTGAATGCGCCGAATGCACTGGTGCAGGAAAGCGTTCGGGCGTTCTATCGCACCTGGTACCGGGATCTGGTGACCGCTTTGCCGGAGGTGAAGAATGGAATGATCACCGTTCCGCCGGGCCCGGGCCTGGGCATGGACCTCAACCCGGATCTGGATCGGGCCTTCACGGTCAGCCGTCGCCTTTCGGATGCGGCCAGCCTGTAGCACTTGAAGAATAAGACATATTGGGAGGCTTTCCATGACAAATATCGAGACCCGCAGCGCTGCTTGGGGCGCGTCGACGATGGCGGGGCCGCTGATCATGCTGCTCGGCATGCTGATGTTTGCGCTCAATGACGCCATGGGCAAATGGCTGGTGGCGAGCTATGGGCTGGGGCAGGTGATCCTGATCCGCAGTCTGGCGGCGCTGATCATTCTGGTGCCGTTCCTCTGGCAGGCAGGCCTCAGGTCCATCACGTCTGCCGAGCAGCCATGGATGCAGTTTGCCCGTGTAGCTTTCTCCACACTGGAGGTTTTCTGCTTCTACTACGCGGTGATGTATCTGCCGCTGGCCGATGTCATGACCTATTGGCTGGCGGCACCGATCTATGTCGCGGCCGCCTCTCCGTTCCTGCTGGGCGAAAAGGTCGGTTGGCGGCGCTGGTGTGCGATCGCCGCCGGCTTTGTCGGCGTCATCATCACGCTGGAGCCCTCGAAGGCCATGTTCACCATGCCGGCCCTCATCTCGATCATCGGCAGCGGTGCTTTTGCCTTCATGCTGCTCTCGGGCCGCGGCCTGCGCAACACGCCGGACAAGACGCTGGTCTTTTTCCAGGTTGCCGGCGCGGGGCTTGCCGGCCTTGCCTTCGCGCCCTTCGACTGGTCGCCGATTTCATCCGGTCTCGATCTGGCTCTGCTGGGTTTGCTGGGCATCGTCGCCATGGCGGCGCACATGCTTGTCAATCGCGCCCTGAAGATCTCCGATGCAGCAACGGTCGCGCCGCTGCAATACACGCTTCTGCTGTGGGCCGTGGTATTCGGCTGGATGTTCTTCGGTGACGTGCCACGGTTTGGCATGATGGCGGGAGCGGCACTGATCGTCGCCTCCGGTCTTTTCATCTTCTTCCGCGAGCGCCAGTTGAAGACGCGCGAGACGGTTCTGCCGGCTGTTCCCGAATGATGGCAGGCGCTGGCAAACCACCGTCGCATTTATAGAAAAAGGGGGGCCGGGTTTTTCACCCGGCCCCCCTTTTTTATGCTTGGCAAAGTGGCATTTTACTTACGGATCGCTGCCAGTTCGGCAATGATGGCGTCAACCACTTCTGCGCCGATTTCTGCCTTGTGCTTTTCGTAGACGACCATCGATTTTTCGCGAATACGGGCCTGCTCTTCCTCAGACAGGACATTCACTTCCAGGCCGGCAGCCTTGATCTTGTCAAGCGAGGTCTTGTTCAGTTCCTGGATGACCTTGCGCTCCTCGTCACGGCCAACGACCGCGCATTCGCGCAGGGCTGCCTGTTCTTCCGGCGTATAGGTATCGAAGATCGCCTTCGAGAACAGCAAAAGGAACGGTGTGTAGGCGTGGTTCGTCTCGGTGATGTATTTCTGGACCTCGAAGAACTTCGAGGTGTCGATCGTCACATAGGGATTTTCCTGGGCGTCGATCGCGTTGGTTTCCAGAGCCGAGAAGACTTCACCGAAGGCCATTGGTGTGGCGTTTGCGCCAAGGTTCTGGAAGGTGTCGAGGAAGATGTTGTTCTGCATGACGCGAACCTTCATGCCCTCGAAATCTTCCCACTTGGTAACCGGACGAAGGGAGTTCGACAGGTTGCGGAAACCGTTTTCCCAATAGGCGAGATTGACGAGGCCTGCGGCTTCGAGCTTCTCGTTCATCATGTCGCCGAACTTGCCGTCAAGCACCTGATAGGCTTCCTGCGGCGTGCCGAACAGGAAGGGCAGGTCGAAGACGCCAAGCGCCGGGATGATGCCGACCAGCGGCGAAGACGAGGTGACAACGCCTTCCTGGACGCCCGAACGCAGGGCCTGGGTGGCTTGAAGGTCGCCACCGAGTGCACCGCCCCAGAAAGCAGTGATCTTCAGCTTGCCGCCAGACTTTTCGTCGAGGCAGGCCTGCATCGCCTTGATGCCATTGCCGACCGGATGGTCTGCATTGATGCCGTTGGAAATGCGGATGTTGCGATCATTGAACTCGGCAAAAGCCGGAACGGCGGACGAAAGCGCAAAGGCAATCGCGGTGGTGGCTAGAAGCAGTTTTCTCATAATATCCTCCCTGGATGGTTGAGTGAGACTGTTGGGCTCGCCGGCAGTTAACGCAGCCATTGAGCGGGCACGATGACGATGTCCGGGAACAGCACCAGCATGAAAAGCACGAAGACCTGCGCTGCCAGGAATGGCAGCACGCCGACGGTGACCTGCCCAAGCGGTACGCGCCCAACACCGCTGACGACGTTGAGGACAACCCCGACCGGGGGTGTCAAAAGACCGATGCAGCAGTTCATGATGAACATAACGCCGAAGTAGACGGGATCGATCCCTGCCTGTTTGATGATCGGCATCAGAACAGGCGTCAGGATCAGAATGGTCGGCGTCAGGTCGAGCGCGGTGCCGACGACAAGAACGAGCAGCATGATGGCAAACATCAGCAGGATCGGACGATCGATCAGCGGCTCGATGTAACCGGTGATTTCCGCCGGGATATTGGCTGCCGTGATCAGCCAGGCCGACACAAGTGCTGCGCAGACCAGGAACATCACCACAGAGGTGGTTTTGGCAGCCTGGAGGATGACGCGCGGCAGATCCCGCAGGCTCAGTTCGCGATAGATGACCACGCCGACGAACAGCGCATAGGCGGCAGCGACCACGGCGGCTTCCGTCGGTGTGACGACACCGGCCTTGATGCCGCCCAGAATGATGACGGGCATGCCAAGCGCCCACAATGCACGCGCAGTAACCCGCATACGTTCCTTCATCGGCGTCTTTGGCAGGGCCTGAACATTGTCCTTTCGCACGACGATCAGCCACGTCACGATCAAGGCTATGCCCATCAAAAGGCCGGGCACGATGCCCGCCATGAAGAGCTGTGTGATCGACACATTGGCGGCCACGCCGAAGACGATGAAGGCCATCGACGGCGGGATGACTGGAGCGATAATGCCGCCCGCAGCGATCAGACCTGCAGAGCGCGGCACATTGTACCCGGCTTTGGCCATCATCGGGATGAGAATAGCGGCAAGGGCGGCCGTGTCGGCAGCGGCCGATCCGGAGATGCTGGCCATGATGATGGCGGCCATGATGGCCACGATGCCGAGGCCACCGCGGATATGGCCGACACAGGCGATGGCGAATTCGATGATGCGCCGCGACAGGCCGCCGGCGTTCATTAATTCACCAGCGAGAATGAAAAACGGGATGGCCAGAAGCGTGAAGGTATCGGCGCCCGCAATCATGTTCTGCGCGATGATCTGGGTGTTGAACATGCCCATGAACCACATGAGCACGACGCCGCAGAACATCAGCGAGAAGGCGACCGGAACGCCGATGGCCATGGCGCCGACCAGCGAGACGATGAAGACGAGCAATGTCATTGGCTGCGCTCCGCCATCTTTTCGGCCGTCAGGTTTTCACCGGCAAAGGCAGCGATTTCATCTTCGGTTACTCTGCCCGTCAGCAATCTGATAAGCCGCTCCAGGGCGATGAGGACAATGCCGGCACCGGTGAAGAAGCCGATCCCGTAGACCCAGATCATCGAAATCTTGGTGACCGGCGCGTCCATGCTGGCATTGATCGGATACTGCTTCCAGGTTCCCCAGAAAAAGATCGCGGCAACGCCGATGATAATGATGTTCGACAGGATCATGCAGAGGATCCGCCCTTTGCGACCAAACAGGGCAACGAGTGTCTCCACCCCGACATGCGCATGCTCGCGAAACGCAACAACGGCGCCGATGAAGGTGACCCAGACGAAAAAGTAGCGGGACAGCTCGTCGGAAATGTTGAGGCCTGAATTGAAACCGTAGCGCAGGACGACATTGACGAACACCATGATCGCCATGCCCGACAAAAGCAGGATGAGCAGGAGTTCAAGAAAACGGAAGAAAAGATCTGTCGCCCTCTGCATGACTTACGCCTTGTCCAAAAGACCGCGACCGGCCAGATTGCGAATAAGTGCGCTGATCCCGAAGGTCCATTCCGGACAGGCATCGCTACGCTCTACCCAGTTAACTAGGCGACCAAGCTTGCTTGTCGAGATTTCAACGCGATCGCCGATTTCATGGGTGAAGCCCTGTCCCGTCCCGCGCCGATCCTTGACCGGAGCGAACATGGTGCCGAGAAAAAGAACCGCGCCATCCGGATACTGGTGATTCCGGTTTCTAAGCTGCGCGGCCAGGTTCTCCGGCGAACGGCTGATCGCCTCCATCGGGCTTTCGCCAGACATTTCGAAGCCGTCTTCGCCGTGAACCGCAAGTGCGACGCGAACCCGACGCAGATCGTCCATCGTGAAGGTGTCGTCGAACAGCCGAATGAACGGACCGATCGAGCAGGACGCATTGTTGTCCTTGGCCTTGCCGAGCAACAGCGCCGACCGCCCCTCGACGTCACGCAGATTGACATCATTGCCAAGGCTCGCGCCGACGATCGTACCATCGGAGCGCAGCACGAGCACGACTTCCGGTTCCGGATTGTTCCATTGCGAGATCGGATGAATGCCGACGAGGGCGCCACAGCCGACCGAGGACATCGGCTGGGCCTTGGTGAAGATTTCCGCGTCGGGGCCGATGCCGACTTCCAGATATTGCGACCAGAGGTCCATATCCTGCAGCAGCGATTTGACCTTGGCAGCCTGTTGCGAACCGGCCACGAGCCCGCGAAGGCTGTCGCCAAGGACCGGGGCGAGCTTGCCGCGAATGGCCTGGGCGCGGAGCGGATCGCCCTTGGCCTGTTCTTCGATGACACGCTCGAGCATGCTGTCGGCGAAGGTCACGCCGGCGGCCTTGACGGCCTGCAGATCGATTGGCGCGAGGACGGTGCCGTTTTCTCCGGACAGGAAGCTGTCGAGCGAGCCAAGGTCCGGCAGGCCGGAGGCGTTGCGCAGGACAAGGGCAAGATTGTCCGTTTCCAGAAGGCCCGACATGGTGGCATGCAGTCCCGTCAGGTCCAGAACGCGACCGTTTGCGATCATCACTGCGCAGGGTCCGTCATTTGCCTTCGACCAGACACGTCCGACCAGAAGAGCGTCGGTCGCATCATCCGGCAGGATGGATTCGGCACGCAGTCTACGCTCGGAATTCAAATGTCGTCCTCCACCATCGCCAGCAAATTCGCCCTCCAGCGGTGTTTGCCTTATTGTCAGGATGTCTGACAACGCTCCGGATGCTTTTTAGTATGACTTTTCCAAGCTGTCCAGAGCGGAAGAGAGAGCGATGCAAAAACCTTCGCGCGTCGCGGATCGGGCGGCCATGCGATCAGAATATGTCGAGCGTCAGCTCCAGTCGGGCGGCGGCGCCGATGAGATGGCTGCGCATGGCGGCGCGGGCGAGCATCGGGTCCCGCGTCACCATGGCATCGCGGATGGCGACATGTTCGGCAATCGTGGCCTCGACGATTTCCTCGAGGATGGCGGCAGCGCGCGCCGCATTGATGGCAAGGCTGATACGCTCGGCTATGAAGCCGATGAACAGCAGGAAATATTCATTGTGCGTGGCCGTGGCCAGAGCCCGGTGAAAGGCGAGATCGGCAACGATCCCCTGATCCGTCCACTTCTCGGCGCCGGTCATGCGGGCAAGCGCATCATCCAGCTTTTTCAGGTCGGTGTCGTCGTGGTGGATGGCGGCAAGGCCGGCCGCCTCTATCTCCAGCGGCATGCGCAGCTGGAATAGGCTGCGGAAGGTTTCGGGGTCACGCAGGGCCGTCTGCTCGATGCGAATGGAGCCTCGCCCCTGAGGTCCCAGGACGAAGGCGCCGACACCCTGGCGCGTCTCCACCAGTCCCTCGTTGCGCAGCTGGGCGATCGCTTCGCGCACCACGGAGCGGCTGACCCCAAAGGTCTTGGCCAGAAGGTGCTCGGTCGGCAGCCTGTCGCCCGGCGAGATCCGGCCTTCGGCAATTTCCCGACCGATATGGCTGGCAATGCGCGCCGGCAGATGCTCGTTCCGTCTGATCTCGCTGAAGTCCGCCGTCATTCCTGTCCGCCCCATTCCCTGTTCGCCCCCGGGCGTCGCCAGACTATTCTACGATAGTTTGGGGAAATTCAATTGGCAGCCCGGGTTCATCATCAGGGATGGGTCGATGGCCTGCTTCAGAGCTGTCAGCAAGGCGCGCCGCGATGGCTCCAGTCGCTGTTCGAAATCGGCCCGCTTCAGGCGGCCGATGCCATGTTCTGCGCTGATGCTGCCGCTGTAGCCATCGAGAACCCGGTTGACCACGCATTTGGCCGTGTAGATGCGTGCGGCGGCCTCCTCCGGGGCGGTGCCGCCGGGAGGCAGGACATTGAGATGCACATTGCCGTCGCCGACATGCCCGTAGGACACGCTGATGCAATCGGGAAGGGCCTCCGAGACAGCCTGTTCTGCGTCGCGCACGAAGTCCGCCAGGCGCGAGAGCGGGACCGAAATGTCGGTGCGCATATGCGGTCCGCGTCGGGCCTGGCCCTCGTTCATGCCTTCGCGAATAAGCCAGAGATTGCGAGCCTGTGTCTGCGATGCGGCAATGACGCCATCGACCACGAGACCGTCTTCCATGACGCCGCCGAGAAAGCGCTCCATAAGCTCTTGAATATCGACGAGGCCCGAACCGGAAACCTCCATCAGCACATAGGCAGGATAGTCGCCAGCAATCGGCATGGGCAGGTCGGGGATCGCTTCCCGCGCGAGAACGAAGCCCAAGGGCGGCATGAACTCGAAGGCCGACATCAGGTCGCAGCAATCGCGCCGGGCGCGGCGGTAGAGCGTGATCGCGTCATCGAGCGAATTCAGGCCGAGCAAAGCGGTTGCCACCTGATCCGGGAACGGCATGAGCTTGATCGACACCGCGGTCACGATGCCAAGCGTGCCTTCGGCGCCGATGAAAATCTGCTTCAGGTCGATGCCGCGATTGTCTTTTCGCAGGGTCGACAGGCCATTGAAGATCGTGCCGTCGGGCAAGACCACTTCCAAACCGAGCACCAGTTCGCGCGTCATGCCATAGCGCAGCACGTTGATGCCGCCGGCATTGGTCGAGACGTTGCCGCCGATGCGGCAGGAGCCCTGCGCACCCAGCGCCAGAGGGAAAAACATGTCCATCTTTGCGACCGCATCCTTGACCTCCGACAGGATGCAGCCGGCCTCGACAACGGCCGAAAAATCATCCGGATCGATATTGCGGATGGCGTTCATGCGCTCGAGGCTGACAATCACCTGGCTTCCCGGCTGATCCGGAATGCCGCCGAGCACCAGCCCGGTATTGCCGCCCTGCGGAACGATGGAGAGCCCCAGATCGCGGCAGGTGCACACTGCGGCGGCAACGTCTTCCGTCGAGCGTGGACGCAGCACTGCAACGGCGCTGCTGGAGACATCGCCATGCCAATCCCGGCAGAAGCGCAGCATTTCATCCGCATCGGTGATCAGCATGTCGCTGGTCAATGCAGCCCGCAGGGATGCCTGGAGCTCCCCGGTCGCAGTTATGACGTCCGCCCTCATTGGTAATCTCTCCCTGCGTCGCTGCGAACACATCTGCCGTCCATCGTGGAAGGGCGGGCGATTTTTCAGGGGGTGTTCAGATCCCGTGTTTTCAAACGGAGAATATAGGGTTATCAGACAACCTTACAATAAAAACTTCTCGCCATGCGTCGCGGTCTATCGACGCGGTTTCAGGCGATGGATTCGAGGGAGGAGAGACCTGATGCATATCGTGATTATCGGTGCCGCCGGCATGGTTGGCCGTAAACTGGCAGCCAAGCTGACCGCGGATGGCCAGCTGGACGGCAAGCCGATTACAGAAATGACACTGGTGGATGTCGTGACCCCGGAGGCGCCCGCGAGCTTCACCGGCAAGGTCAACGCCAGGGAGGCCGATCTGTCGGCGCCCGGCGAAGCCGAAACGCTTGTCGCAGCCCGACCCGACGTGATCTTCCATCTGGCGGCGATCGTCTCGGGCGAAGCGGAGCTTGATTTCGAGAAGGGCTACCGGATCAATCTCGATGGTACGCGCTATCTGTTCGATGCCATTCGTCTGGCCCATGGCGTCGACGGCTACCGGCCGCGCGTTGTCTTCACGTCGTCGATTGCCGTCGTTGGCGCACCCTTGCCCTATCCGATCCCGGACGAGTACCACACGACGCCGCTGACCAGCTATGGCACGCAGAAGGCGATCTGCGAACTGCTCCTGTCCGACTACAGCCGGCGCGGTTTCTTCGACGGCATCGCCATCCGTTTGCCGACGATCTGCATTCGTCCGGGCAAGCCGAACAAGGCGGCGTCCGGTTTCTTTTCCAATATCCTGCGCGAACCGCTGGTCGGCAGGGAAGCCATTCTTCCCGTGTCGGATGACGTTCGCCACTGGCACACCTCGCCGCGCTCGGCCGTCGGCTTCCTGATCCATGGGGCGACCATCGATCTGGAGACGGTCGGACCGCGCCGGGCGCTGTCCATGCCGGGCCTCAGTGCCACGGTCGGCGAACAGATCGAGGCGCTGCGCCGGGTCGCCGGCGACAAGGCCGTTGCGCTGATCCGCCGCGAGCCGGACGAGATGATCATCAACATGGTCGCCGGCTGGGCTCCGGGCTTTGAGGCCAAACGTGCGAAAGCGCTTGGCTTTAAGGCGGAAACCTCCTTTGATGAGATCATCCGCGCACATATCGACGATGAACTGGGAGGAACGCTGTGAGCGAGACGGGCCTGCACCAAAGCAAGAAACGCCGCATCGCCTTTCTTGGTACGGGGTTGATGGGCGCGCCGATGGCGCGGCGGCTGCTGGCTGCCGGTCATCAGGTCGTTGTCTGGAACCGCGACATGTCCAAGGCGCAAGCTCTGGTTTCGGATGGCGCTGTGGTTGCCGACACGGCCGCTTCCGCCGTCAAGGACTGCGACCTCGTCTTCACCATGCTCAGCGACGGCAAGGCCGTCGAGGCCGTGCTGTTTGATGGCGGCGTGGCCCGGGCTTTGGCGAAGGGCGCCGTGGTGATCGACAGCAGCTCGATTTCGCCACCGGTCGCGCGTGATCATTCTGCTCGCCTGCAAGTGCTCGGCATCGCGCATCTCGATGCGCCGGTCTCCGGCGGCGTGGTCGGCGCCGAGGCCGGCACGCTGGCGATCATGGCAGGCGGCGAGGCTGATGTCGTCGACGGACTTTTGGACGTATTTGCAGCCCTTGGCCGGGTGACCCATGTCGGTCCGTCCGGTGCCGGGCAGATCTGCAAGCTCGCCAACCAGCAGATCGTCGCCATCACCATCGGCGCTGTCGCCGAGGCGATGATGCTCGTCGAGGCGGGTGGCGCAAGCCGGGAGAAATTCCGCGAGGCGATCCGCGGCGGCTTTGCCGAGAGCCGCATTCTCGACCTGCACGGTGCGCGCATGGTAACACGCAATTTTGTGCCCGGTGGACCGTCGAAGTTCCAGCTGAAGGATCTCGACGCGGTAAAGGCCATGGCCGATCTGTTTTCATTGGATCTGCCTCTGACCGAGCAGGTGCGCTGCGCGTTTTCCGATTTCGTGGCCGGCGGTGGCGGCGACACGGACCACAGCGGCTTGCTGCTGCATCTGGAAGCGATGAATGCCGCCAAGGGCGGGGAGGGGAAAGAATGACTGAGGACAACACGGGCGGTCGTCGTCTGCGCTCGCGGGACTGGTTCGACAATCCCGATCATCTCGACATGACGGCGCTCTATCTCGAACGCTTCATGAACTACGGCACGACGCCCGAGGAGCTGCGCTCCGGGAAGCCGATCATCGGCATCGCCCAGTCGGGCAGCGATATCAATCCCTGCAACCGCCATCATCTCGATCTCGCGAAACGCGTCCGTGACGGTATTCGCGATGCCGGCGGCATTCCGATCGAATTTCCGACCCATCCGCTGTTTGAAAACTGCAAGCGGCCGACCGCGGCGCTCGACCGCAATCTTGCCTATCTCGGGCTGGTCGAGATCCTCTACGGCTATCCGCTTGATGGTGTCGTCCTGACCACCGGCTGCGACAAGACCACGCCCTCGGCGCTGATGGCGGCCTCGACGGTCGACATTCCGGCCATCGTCTTTTCCGGCGGGCCGATGCTGGATGGCTGGCACGATGGCGACCTGGTCGGCTCCGGCACGGTGATCTGGCGATCGCGCCGGAAATACGCGGCGGGCGAGATCAGCCGCGAGGAGTTCCTCCAGTCGGCACTGGATTCTGCACCGTCGATCGGCCATTGCAACACCATGGGCACGGCCTCGACGATGAATGCCATGGCCGAAGCGCTCGGCATCTCGCTGACCGGCTGTGCCGCCATTCCGGCGCCCTATCGCGAGCGCGGCCAGATGGCCTATCGCACCGGACGACGGGCCGTTGAACTGGTGCAACAGAACATCAAGCCGTCGGATATTCTGACACGCGCAGCGTTTTTGAATGCCATCCGCGTCAATTCGGCCATTGGCGGGTCGACGAACGCGCAGCCGCATCTGGCCGCCATGGCCAAACATGCAGGCGTCGAACTCTATCCCGACGACTGGCAGACCCATGGCTTCGACATTCCCCTGCTGGCCAATGTGCAGCCGGCCGGTGCCTATCTCGGCGAGCGCTTCCACCGGGCCGGCGGCGTGCCCGCGATCATGTGGGAACTGTTGCAGGCTGGAAAACTCGAGGGCAATTGTCCCTCGGTAACCGGCAAGACCATGGCCGAAAATCTCGAGGGTCGGCAATCCACCGACCGGGAGGTTATCCTGCCATTCGATGCGCCGCTGAAGGAGCGGGCCGGTTTCCTGGTGCTGAAGGGCAATCTGTTCGATTTCGCGATCATGAAGATGAGCGTGATTTCGGCCGGTTTTCGTGAGCGCTATCTGAGCGAACCGGGCAAGGAGGGCGTTTTCGACGGCAAGGCGGTGGTCTTCGACGGCTCCGAGGATTACCACAAGCGCATCAACGATCCGGACCTGAACATCGACGAACGCACGATCCTGGTGATCCGCGGTGCCGGCCCGCTCGGCTGGCCGGGTTCGGCCGAAGTGGTCAACATGCAGCCGCCGGATCACCTGATCAAACAGGGCATTCTCAGCCTGCCGACGATTGGCGATGGCCGACAGTCCGGCACGGCCGATAGCCCGTCGATCCTCAATGCGTCACCGGAAAGTGCCGCTGGCGGCGGTCTGGCCTATGTGCGCAGCGGCGACGTCATCCGCATCGATTTCAACAACGGCCGCTGCGACATGCTGGTTGAACCTGAAGAAATCGAGCGGCGCAAGGCGGACGGTATTCCGGCCGTGCCAGCCGATGCCACACCGTGGCAGATGCTCTACCGCCGCACCGTGACGCAACTGTCGGATGGCGCTGTCATCGAGGGGGCTGCGGACTTCCAGAAGCTAGCCGAAAAACTGCCCCGCCATAATCACTGACCGGCAGACCTCGATGCGATACGGCAACCAGGCGCCAACAGCGCCTGGGGCTCAACAGAATCCGTTCAGTTTCAGGATCTTGTAGGCCTCGATCGTCAGACGAAGTTCGTCTTCGGAGTTTCTGTTGCCCTGATTGGCGTCGGGGTGGTGCAGTTTGAGTTTTTCCTTGTAGCGGCTCCTGATGTCTTCAGGGGTCGCCTCCGGTGCCAGGCCGAGTGTCTCGAAAGCCTTTGCTTCGAGCACCTTGAGCTTGCGCTTCTGCAGAGCGGCAGTCTGCGTCTGGCGCAATGTAGCGGTCTTGCGGGCATTCAAGGTCTTTGCAGAGCCGGAACGCACGGTGGACGGGATCGGTATTTCGGATGCTTCCGTGCGCAGCGTGCCAAAGGTCGGGCGACTGCCGGTAATCGCTTCCGTCTGCAACCGCGCAACCTCGGCGTTGGATGGCGCCGTCGTAAAGCTGTAGCCCTTGTTGTATTCCGTCACGTGCCCGAGACAGAACAGAAGATACAGGCCTTCGCCGCCAGGTCCGACGGGCGCGCGATGCGTGCCGGTTTTTTCGCAGCCGTCCCATTGGCATTTCGGACCCGTGGGCTCGCTGGCGGACGTGGTTTTTTTGCGGGGGGATCGAAGGCCCACGAATATTTTCGAATCATGCGTCATAGCATCTGTATGAATGCGGAACGTGAAGACGGCAAGATCGAGAAATCATGATCTATGGCTTAAGCCTTCAGCACGCCGCCGAGCGCGAGGGTCAGGGACTGGTCTATATGGTGCGACAGGCTCCGGGCGGCGTCTTCCGCGTGGCCCAGCAACAGCGGCTCCAGGAAGGCGAGATGCTCCCTGATGACGCGCGTTGCGTTTTCCCGCGTGACGCGGACCCTGGCCTGGGCGGACATGCGGATTTTGATGGCCGTGACGCGATAGACATTGGAAATCAGGCTGTTGCCCATCGTTTCAACCATGCGGGCATGCATGTCCCAGTCGTGCAGCTGGAATTCGCGCAGGAAACTCTCAAGGCTGCCCTGATCGGTACCGTCGAGACGGGCACGGGCCGCGAGGTGCCAATCGATCCATTGGCTGACAACGGCACGGTCCAGCCGCTCGAGCAGGTCCGGCAGGGCGCCGAGTTCAAGAATACGCCGCAGTTGGTAGGCCTCGCGGACGAAGGTAACGTCGAGGCTGGGCACCATCAGGCCGCGCTGGGGAATGGTCTGCAACAGACCCTCCGCCTCGAATCGCGGGATTGCCTCGCGAACGGAACCCAAGGTAACCCCCGCCATCTCGACCAGTTCGCGCTGCGAGATCACCTGGCCGGGCTTGATCCCGCCCCAGTTCAAAAGGTCCTCGATGCGTTCATAGGCGACCTGGCGCAGCGAGGTGTCGCCGCTGTTCGTCGCCGAGCGGCCCCGCGGGCCAGGATTCGCATTGACGGGTTCAGACATGATGAGGCCCAATGTTCTATTGCTAACATTAAGCTAACATGTTAGTTCAGCGCTGGTAAGTCCGAACTGCAGCGTTCGGCTGGAATAACCGCTTGGAGGAGCGGGTCACGCGGCAGGGCGGCCTTGCACCTGCGCCATTCATCACCTTGGGAGGAGTAGACAAATGACACATCAACTGACGCGCCGGATCCTTCTGGCGACGACCGGGGCCTTCGCCCTATTGGCCGCGGGACTGCCGATGCCGAATGCAATGGCTCAGGACAAGCCGACCATCCGGATGTCGACGCCTGCGTCCGAAAGCGATCAGCGCTCGGTGGCGCTGGCCAGCATTTTCGCACCGGCAATCAGCGAGTTTGCGACCTATCAGCCACATTACAATGCCTCGCTGATCGCACAGGGCGCGGAACTGGAAGCGATTTCCGCCGGCGATCTGGAGATGTCGATCGCCTCTGCGCAGGAATTGGCCAATTTCTTTCCGGAATTCTCGCTGTTTGCGACCGGCTATGTCCATCAGAGCGCCGCGCACCAGGTCAAGGTGTTCAACGATCCGCTGATGGATCCCTTCAAGCAGAAGGTCGAGGACGAACTCGGCGTCAAGCTGCTGACGGTGATGTATCTGGGCAAGCGCCACGTCAATCTGCGCTTCACCCGCGCCGAGAAAAACGTCATGACGCCTGCGGATCTGGCCGGTGTCAACCTGCGCATGCCGGGTAGCGACGCCTGGCAATTCCTCGGTCGCTCGCTGGGTGCCAATCCGACGCCGATGGCCTTCACCGAGATTTATACCGCGTTGCAGACCGGCTCGGTTGATGGCCAGGACAATCCTTTGCCATCGGTCGTGGATGCGAAATTCTACGAAGTCACCAAGCAGATCAGCCTGACCGCCCACCTTGTCGACCTGAACTATATCGCCTTCTCCAAGGCCGTGTGGGACAAGCTGACACCGGAACAGCAGGCCTCGTTGCAGAAGGCTGCCGACGATGCGGCCGAAGCCGGACGCAAGGGTCAGCTGAAAAAGGAAGGCGAACTGGTTGCCTTCCTGAAGGAGCAGCGGCTCGAGGTGTATGAGCCGGACCTGAACGCCTTCCGCACCCATGTGCAGGCCCAGTATATCGGCTCTGAATTCGCCAAGGCATGGCCAGACGGCGCCCTGGAGAAGATCAACGCGCTCGGCAACTGATCGAAACCGAAGAACCGGCCGGGGATATCCCCCGGCCACATACTGCAGTGAACGCACCCTGGGTGCGGCTTGTCGGAGCGCAGTTCTTGCCCCCCATCCAGCCCTATTTCCGAAATTTCGCCAATGCCGTCTCCGCCGCGCTGATGGCCGCCATGTTCGGCACCTTCGTGCTGCAGGTCGTGGTGCGCTACACAGCGCGGATCCCCTGGGTCACCGAGAACCTGCCATGGATGCAGTCGGGGAATTTTGGCTGGACGCTGGAATTCTGCCTGGCGATCTGGGTCTGGCTGATCTTCTGGGGCAATGCTTTTGTCGTCAAGAACGAAGACCACGTCACCTTCGACATCCTCTATCTGGCGGTGCCGCCGCACGTCCGCCGCGCCTTTGCGATCATTACCGGCCTTGCTTTGTCGATCGGGCTCTTGGCTTCGGTTGCACCCACCTGGGACCGGTTCATGATCCTGCGCCTGAAGAAGACCGCGACGCTGGGCGATCTGTTTGGCGACTGGATCCGGATGCGCGACGTCTATCTCATCTACATCGTGTTTCTGCTGGTGGTAGCCGCGCGCTATCTCTGGCTGGTCTGGAATGCGTTCCGCTACGGCGTCGAGGAACCGCGACCGACCGAGGAAGGCAGGCCAAAGCCATGAGCTTCGAATTTCTCCTGTGTCTTGTGACGTTGATGGGCCTCGCTGCCATGGGCATGCCGATCGCCTATGCGATCCTGATCGCGTCGCTCGCCTATCTCGCAGCGGCCGGGCAGAGCATCGGCATCAGCGGCAAGATCCTGATGGACGGCCTCTACCAGAGCTTCATCCTTTTGGCCGTGCCGCTGTTCATCGTGGCCGCCAACATCATGAATGCGGGTACGGTGTCGGACCGGCTGCTGCAGTTCTGCATTGCGCTCGTCGGGCGTTTCCGCGGCGGGCTCGGCCATGTCAACGTGCTCGCCTCGCTGGTTTTTTCCGGCATGTCGGGCTCGGCCGTGGCGGATGCGGCAGGCATCGGCAAGCTGATCATCGACATGATGGTCAAGTCTGGCCACTACACGCGCGGTTATGCGGCTGCCATCACGGCTGCCTCTGCCACCATCGGGCCGATCATCCCGCCCTCGATCCCTATGGTGCTTTATGCGCTGGTGTCGAACACCTCGATCGGCTTCCTGTTTCTGGCCGGCATCATTCCGGGCCTGCTGATGGGTGTCGTGCTGATGGTCATGAATGCCTGGATTTCGCATGCGCGCGGCTTCGCCAAGGATGAACCCGTGCCGATGCGCGACCTGCCGCGCCTGACGCTGAATGCTGGGCCGGCGCTCTTGATGCCGGGCATCCTGCTCTATGGCATCTATGGCGGCGTCACAACGCCGACCGAGGCGGCAGCCCTCGCAGCCTTCTACGCGCTGATCCTGGCCGTTGTCTTCTACCGCGCGCTGTCATTTTCCACCTTCTACGAGATATTGGTCGGCAGTGCCCGATCTTCGGCATCGGTCGGCCTGGTGATCGGCGGCGCGCTGATCCTCAACTACATCGTGGCGTCCGAGAATATCCCGGATGTGGTGGCAAAGGCGCTGGTCGGCCTCGACATGCATCCGCTGGTGTTTCTGCTCGGTGTCAACCTGCTGCTCCTGCTGCTCGGTTGTTTCCTCGATGCCTCCACGATCATTCTCGTCATCATCCCGCTTTTCCTGCCGAGCTGCCGCGAACTGGGCATCGATCTCGTGCATTTCGGCGTGGTGGCGATCGTCAACTGCATGATCGGGCTGATCACGCCGCCCTACGGCATCCTGCTGTTCGTCATCAATGCGGTGACGCGCATTCCGCTCGCCGAGATCATCCGGGAGATCTGGCCGTTCCTTGGCGTGCTGGTGGCGGCGCTGCTGCTGCTGATCCTGTTCCCCGATCTGACGCTGATGCTGCCGCGCGCCTTCGGATACCCCAACTGAAATTCATTCGACCGGCTTCTCATAAGGACCAAACACCATGTCGCATTCCATGCAGGGCATTTTCCCTGTCGTCATCACGCCGTTCACCCCGGAAAATGCGATCGACTGGGATGGCTATGCCAGACTGATCGAGTGGTATCTGGACAACGGCTCCCATGGCCTGTTTGCCGTGTGCCAGTCGTCCGAAATGTTGTTCCTGTCCCTGAAGGAGCGCTGCGATCTCGCAAGCTTCACCGTCAAGCAGGTCGCCGGTCGCGTGCCGGTGGTGGCATCCGGCCACATCTCGCCAGCCATGTCCGACCAGAAGGCAGAGCTGCGTGCCATTTCGGAAACCGGCGTCGATGCGGTCGTCCTGGTGACCAACCGGCTTGCTGCGGCGGACGAAGACAGCAGTGTCTTCCGCGCCCGGATGGATGACCTGCTGGCCGCGCTGCCGGGCGACATGGCACTTGGGCTCTACGAATGCCCGGCGCCCTATCGTCGCCTGCTAACCGACGAGGAGGTCCGCTGGTGCGGCGACAGCGGGCGCTTTGCCTTTCTCAAGGATGTGACCTGCGATCTCGATCATGTGAAGCGACGGCTGGCTCTGGTCGCTGGCACGCCGCTCGCCATCAACAATGCCAATGCCGCGATCGCCTGGCCGGCCATTCAGGCCGGCGGGCACGGCTTTTCCGGCGTCATGAACAATTTCCATCCGGACCTCTATCGATGGCTGATGGATCATGGCCGTTCGCATCCGCAACTGGCAGCCGAGCTCGACACCTTCCTCGTCCTGTCCGCCATGTCTGAAGGCATGGGCTACCCCAAACTGGCCAAGCATTTTCACCGGCGGATCGGCACCTTCCAGAACGTCCACAGCCGCAGCGTCGCCTATGACATCGCCGAACGGCATTGGGCGGTCGAGGTTGTCCTCGACCATATCATCGATGGCGCACAGCGCTTTCGGGAGCGCATCCAGGCCCTGTAGCCGCGCATGAAAAAGCGGAGTGTCGCTGGCAGGCGATACTCCGCTTGGCTTGGCTCTCTGCAGCCACATCGAACGATGTGCGCAGTCCGTCACGCGTGCCAGATTGTGCACACACATGCGTCTCCGGGGGGCTTGATCCCGCGTCAGGCGATCAGATCATGATCTCACCGCCGGTCACGGGGATCACTGCGCCTGTCATGTAGCTTCCGTCCTCGGAGGCAAGAAGAACATAGGCGCCGGCGAGTTCTGCCGGTTGGCCGGCACGACCGAGCAGGGTTTGTTTGCCGAAGGTCTCTGATTTTTCGCTTGGCATTGTCGATGGAATGAGCGGCGTCCAGATCGGGCCAGGTGCAACGGCATTCACCCGGATCCCGCTCTCGGCGACCATTTCAGCCAGACCCGCCGTGAAATTGGAGATCGCGCCCTTTGTGGATGCGTAGGCAAGAAGGTGCGACGAGGGCTGGCGCGACTGGATCGATGTCGTGTTGATGATCGCGCTGCCCGGCTTCATGTGGGGAATGGCGGCTTTCGACAGATAAAAGGCCGCATAGATGTTCGTGCGGAATGTTTCGTCCCATTCCTCGGCAGTGATGTCGGCAATCGTCGCGTATGTCCGCTGGAACGCAGCGTTGTTGACGAGAATATGGATACCACCGAGCTCTGTGACGGCGCGTTCCACCAAGGCGTTGCAATGGTCCTCGCTCTTGATGTCGCCGGGCGCGACGACAACTTTCTGGCCGGCCTCTTCCACCAGACGGGCGGTGTCCTTGGCATCTTCGTCTTCGTTCAGATAGGAGATCAGGATGTCGGCCCCTTCACGCGCATAGGCGATGGCAACGGCTCTGCCGATCCCGGAATCGGCGCCCGTGATCAGCGCCACCTTGCCCTTGAGCTTGCCGCTTCCCTTGTAGGTTTTTTCCCCATGATCGGGGATCGGCTTCATGCGTGAGGTCTCGCCAGGAGGGGACTGCTCTTGTTTCGGCTGCGGGGGGATCGGACGATTGCCTTCGGTCATGGATCTGCTCCTTGAGGATAAATGAACAGCATTAACCTTCGCGTCCCCTTATTGTTCCCAGACGCAAGCGGCTCGAAAAGACCGGGCCTGCAGGCTTAAAAGCAGGCGATCGCCGGTCGTGCGGGTGAGCAAAGCCGCCGCATGCAAGTTCAGTTTCGTGACGTGCGCCTGCGAGATTGTCTGGCGGCTCTGCCTTTGCTCATGCCGGGTCTGTCCTGACCGGATGACGATATCGGCCGTGGAGCAGAGGGTAGGCCGGGTCGTCAGCGAGGCTGGCGTGACATCTGCTCATTGACCTCCGCCATCGCCCGCTCTTCCGGGGCCTTGTCCAGGCTCATGACCGGTAGGACCCCGCGCAGGTGATCATGATGGGTCCGCACGCCGTATTCGAGGTCGGAGAGATAAAAGCCTTCGAAGGCTTTCGATGTCATGGATTCGTTCGACCAGACCGTCAGCTGCACGTCTTCGGCCTGGGTATCGCGGTCGATACGATAGGCAAGATAGCGCGCAGCGCGCTGCGCCCGGCTTTCTTCGCGGTGGCGATAGATCCCGCCGCGCAGCATCGTCTTTCCGGTGGTAAGGGGAAACTCCTGATAGAACTGGACGATCTCGGGCGTAACGGCAATGACGGCATTGGCGAAGATGCCGTAGTAGATCCAGGCCTTGCGCAGAGGATCCGGCAGATGCGTCGCTTCGGGGGCGATGCTGACATAGTTGCGCACGCTCCACCGTCGACCGGCATGCGGATTGTAGGTTGCGAAGGATCGGCAGAGGCCATTGACAAAGGGTTCGTCATAATAGGTCGAGCCATAGAGATCTTGCAGGGCGGGATGCGCCATGGCGACGTGGTAACCTTCATTGTCGACGTCGCGCACGGATTTCCAGTTGACAGGGGAGTTCTGTGTCCAGAGGCCTGCGGCCGGCACCATGTGCTCGCTTTGATAGTGCGAGAGTTCTGCCGCAAAGGGCTGCATGAGTTCGGCGACCGGGGGTTGCGGGCCGGGGGAAAAGCGGATGAAGACGAAGCCGAGCCAGATTTCCAGCTCCAGCGGCTTCAGCCCGAATTCCTGCTTGTCGAGCGGCGGAAAGCTGCGCGGGCGGGCGGCCCCCCGCAGGCTGCCGTCGAGATTGTAGACCCAGCCATGGAAGGGACAGACCAGCGCGTTGCGGCATGTGCCTTTTTCGTCGGTGACCACCCGCGAGCCGCGATGCCGGCAGATATTGTGGAAACCGCGGACCACGCCATCCTGATCGCGCAGGATCAGCGCGCGCTCGCCGACCACGTCCATGGTGATGTAGTCGCCGGCATCAGGCACATCGGAAATGTGGCAGGCGATCTGCCAGTGTTCTCGGAAAACATGCTGTTTTTCAAGCTCCAGCAAAGCGTCACTGTGGTAGCACCATCCCGGCAATCCCCGCCGGTCCCAATCGTTGGGAACGCTGACGTCGCGGATCATTTCGTTCATGACTATCCCCATATCTTGCTGAACGTTCATTCAATAAAAGCATATTTTGCGATAAAATGGAATAGGTTGAAGGCGCGCTTCTTCGATCTCCCAAAAATGGCATCCGGTCGCGTTGCCGGAGGCAGGGACGATGAGACGTTCGTTTTCTGAAGGCGTGCGCGCTTTCTGCGCAGGCTATTTGTCCGACGGCGGATCGACCCTGTCCAGGTAGAACGGCCGCAGCTTTTCGCCGATCATGCAGTCGGTGGGTGGCGCGATCTGGACGGGAACGATGCGTGGCGACGATCCTGTGCCGCTGATTTCCATCACCAGTTTCTGGCGGATGGCCGTTGCAAAGTCTGCAGGTGTGCGGACCGGAAGCACGAAGGAACCCGCTCCGCCAATGACGCAGTCCGCATAGTAGCGGTCGAGCCCGCCGGTGGAGCCGGAGGGCCTGATGAGGATCGCCAGGCCGTTGACCACAAGCCCCTGTGCCACCGCGGCGTCGCGGGCCGGGCTGACCGGCGGCCCCATATTGTTCGGGCCATCGCCGGACACGTCGATGACGCGGCGCAGGCCGGAAAAATCATTGCTCCTGATCAGGGTTGCGCCGAAGGAGATGGCGTTGGCGATCGATGTCCCGCGGCGGGTTGCGACTGGCTGTGCGGCCAGTCGGTCGGCGAAGGCGGCCGCATCGGCGGCAGTCTCGATGACCTGCCACGCAACGAGCGATGTTTCGTTGACGCTGCCTGCCCATTCGAAATAGCTGATCGCGACGCGCCCCAGAAGGCCAGCGGTGACGGCATTGGCGAAGTCGGGATGCCGGATGGCCTCGACATAACCGGAGCGCTGGATGCGCGCTTCCTCGAGATCCATCGAGCCGGACATGTCGACGGCCAGCACCAGTTCGACATCCACCTCCTGCGCGGCTGTGGCCGCGGCTTCAACGGGTGTTCCAGCGGTCAGTCCCAGAAGCAGGGCAAGAGTTGGGAACATGGCGTCATCCAATCCGTCTGTTTCCTCGTGGGGGAGGAAAAAGATTAACACAGGAATTTCCGCTGGCGACGGGCGCAGGCGTTCAGCCGTTCAACAAACGGTGAAAACCGGTGAATTTATGCCGCGGATCCCTGCGGTTCGGAGTAGTGGTGGTGATGCTTCAGAGATACGAAACCGACGCGGCGCTCGTCGATCGCCTGCAGAAGGCCGCATTTTCCTATTTCCTCGACCATGTCGATGCCTCGACCGGCCTTGTCGCCGATACGTCACTGCCGGGCGCGCCTTCCAGCATAGCGGCGACCGGATTCGGCCTCTCCGCTTACCCTGTGGGCGTCGAGCGCGGGTGGATCGAGCGCACGGCTGCAGCGGACAGGACACTGACGACGCTTCGTTTTTTTGCGCAGAGCCGTCAGAGTCGCGACAAGGATGCGACCGGTTACAAGGGGCTCTATTACCACTTCCTCGATATGAAAACCGGGCAACGGACGTGGAAGAGCGAGTTGTCTCTGATCGACAGCGCCCTCCTTCTCGCCGGTGTCTTGACTGCGGCGGCCTATTTTTCGCGGGACAATGACGTCGAGTCGGAAATCCGGTCGATTGCCGACATGCTCTATGCGCGGGCCAACTGGCATTGGGCACTGGACCGGGCCGACACGCTTTCGCTTGGCTGGAAGCCGCGCAGCGGTTTTCTGCCCTATCGCTGGGAAGGCTATAGCGAAGCCATCATTCTCTATATCCTGGCTCTGGCCTCTCCGGCCCATCCCATTCCGGAGCAGAGCTATGCCGCCTTTGCAGCAAAATTCGACTGGATGCCCTGCGCACAGGGTTCGTATCTCTATGCCGGACCGCTGTTCATTCATCTGTTCTCGCATGCCTGGATCGATTTTCGTGGCATTCGCGACAAGGCGATTGCGGAAAAGGACAGTGATTATTTCGAGAATACGCGCTGCGCCATCGCCGTTCAGCGCGACTATGCGGCGCGAAATCCGGGAGACTTCGTCGGCTACGGACAGGACATGTGGGGGCTGACAGCGTGTGACGGTCCGGAAAAGTCGCGCCTGCTGGTCAATGGCCGGAGGCAGCGATTTACCGGCTATTCAGCCCGCGGCGCACCTCTCGGGCCGGATGACGGCACGATTGCGCCATGGGCGCCGCTGGCTTGCCTGCCCTTCGAGCCGCAGGCGGCGATGGCCGGATGTCGCACCATTCTCTCAACTTATCCTGATGTTCTGATCGACGGGCGCTTTACCGGCAGTTTCAATCCGAGCATTGCAGGCAGCGGACCGGAAGGCTGGGTTAGCGGCAGCAGCGTCGGCCTCGACCAGGGCTTGCTGGTGATGATGATCGAAAATCACCGCAGCGGCCTGATCTGGGATTTGCTGCGGGATTCACGCTTCATTCGCCGTGGCCTGAGCCGCGCGGGCTTTTCCGGCGGCTGGCTTTAGGATAGAGGCGTCCGGAGGAAACAACGGCGGATGCAGTCTTGGTCAAGGATCGGCAGTCAGGCATCCCGGCGCAAGGCGAGTTCGCCGTAGCCATAGCGTGGCTCGCTCACGCATTTCCGCAGAGTGCCTTTTCACTTGGCCCTGTCGACAAAGCCCTCGGCGAGGAAGGCCCTGTGCGAGACGGCTTTTCGCCGGCAAGCTCAGCCTTTGATGTGCATGTCGGTCAGATCGACACCTATCTCGCCTATCAGACACGCTTCGCCGAGGGCATGGACGAGCGAACCCGGGCCGCCCATCTGATCGCGCTCTACAGCCACCAGTTCAGCGCTGCTGTGGTCTGCGTTTACTTGAGGACGGGCAGGGTGCCGGATATGGACCCGCAACGGATTCTGATCCGTTTCGAAGCGGTCGACCGCTCTGAAATGGCCCTGCCGCTCGATGTCTGGCGTTTTCATATCCGATCGTCCGGCCATGTGCTGCCTGCTACTGACGATAGCCTTGGTGTTTTTCACGACGAGATTGTCGCGCATCTCCGCCCCGTCATCGACGCGCTCAAACGAAAGACCGGGTTTTCCACAGCCGCGCAGTGGCGGCTGGCGGCGGATTCGCTCGCCGGTGCCTTTCTGGATCTCGGACAAGCGCTGGGCTGCGAAGCCGAGGCGATCGGGATGGCGCTTGCGCTGGTCGGGCGGGAGGGGTCGCCACTGGCATCGCCTGCGCTGCGCTTCGAGACGATCAAGACGGTCGTTGACGGTCGTCCGGTGGAAAAGACGTTCCGTCTGAGAGGCGGGTGCTGCCTCTTCTATCGAACGGCCCAGAACCGGTTTTGTGACAATTGCGTGCTGCTTGATGCCGACAGTCAGCGGTCCCGGTTGCGCGACTTCGTGCGCGGCAGCAGCCTGCAGCGCAGAGAGGAATGATGCGCACCGCGCGTCTTTCGACGCGCGGTGAATGTCGGTGCAGGCCGTCGTTCAGGCCATCCGGGCCAGTCGGTCGTTCAGGATGCCCGAGACAATCCCCAGAACGATCCAGAAGGCCAGCGCCGTTGCCAGTGCCGCAACCGCGAATTCCGCGCCGAGGACAGCAGGGACGGCGCTGGACAGGTCCGCCGGCTGCGGCGCGCCATAGACATGCGGCGCGGCGATCAGCAGGAGGCCGATGATCTTGGCGGCAATCTCCGGTCGAAGGGCCAGGAGATAGAGCCCGACAGACGACAGAGCGATCGTCGCCATCCACCAGGCTTGCCGGTCACCCAGATCGGCAGCCGGAAAGCCCGGAAGTTCCGGTGGAAGGCCGATGGCCGGCAGGAGATGTATCGCCAGCCAGCCGAACGCGCCCCAAAGTGCACCATTCGACAGCGTCACCGGACGAGCGATCAGCATGCTGACGCCGGCGAGCAGAAGACCAAAACCGGCGCCGGCAACGAGATTGGCGATCAACGTTCCCGAAAACCGGCTCATGCCGAACATGATGCCGCCATCGTCGTGCTCACCCTCGTGGGCATGGGCCGGCGTCACCGGCGACAGGGCGTCCAGAATATCCGTCGGGAAGGACGGGGGCGCCAGCGACGAATGCTCGTGGTTTTCACTCTGGACCGCCGCTGGAGTATCGGTTCCCGGAATGACAGATGCCGGTTCCTTGCCCTCATATTGCTCGGCGTGGAGGATCAGCGGCACGATGCGTGCCTGCTGCGCCGCTGTCATGAAGACACCGGCAATCAACCCGGCCACGACGGCAGCCAGAAGCGTTTTGACAATCATTGGAAGTCCCTCTCCGTGGGCGTAAAATGCGCTCTCAAAAGCCCGGATCACCGACATGTCATGAACAGGACACGCCAAGACGCCGCGATGCCAAGGCAGCGCGGGCTCTTCAGCGTCCGGGCAGACCGGAAAGGCGGTGCCTCTCCGGATCCATCGTCAATGGCAGGGAAAGCCGAGGGAGTGGCGCACGTCGTGCGCCGTGTCGTGCAGCACGGCGGAATTGGCCAGGCCTGCACCAAACACAAGGAAAGAACCGATCAGCAAAGCCAGGATACCGGCAGTGATGCGGTCGTTGAGAGAAAGCGGAACACTCGAAACTTTAGACGTAGCCATGACAACCTCCGTGATGGCACGTGGGAGAACTCCCACCGATTGGGCACCAATGCCCCTCATCAACCGGCAGGTTTCCTGGCTCGCGGCGTCAGGTGCTTGCACACCAAGACGTTTCTCTCGCCTTCCCAAGTCTCGGATCGCCGCAATCTCGCGGTGTCCTTGCCTCAGTGGCTTTTCCCGGATGCGATCATCCGGAACGAAAAACGCTGACCGCTCTACAGTCGCGGGGTCGGCCGTGATGAAAGTGCCCAGAATGGGTCCACCCGTCACGTTCCCATTTACTCCCCGAAAGCGCCTCGCAACCGGGGAACCAATTGATCAAAGATAATTATGGTTTCGGTTCGTCAATGTCAATTGTGTCCCGGCCCGCCGACAGGCCTATGTCGTGCTCGTCCAATAAGCCTGTTGCACATACTGTAAACGGCTGCATACGCAGGGACGGTGACATTGCGGTGATGGAGCGTCTCTCGCGTGTCCGGCGGGACGGATCAGTCGGCCAGCAAGGCCTGCATGGCGCCGACAATGCGCTGGTGTTGATGCGCGTGGCGTGTGCGGATGCTGGTGACGGCATAGACCGCCTGCGGGATCGCCACGGCATCCGCGACCGGAAACGCAAGGCCATCGGTGGCGAGCCGTTCAGCGCTGGCGGCCGTCACATAGGCGGCCCCGCCCAGCGTTTTCAGAAGGTCTGTTATGGCGATGTTCTGGCCGGAGGCGAGCGGTGCTGCCGACAGGTGCGGCAAGGCGAGGCGATGCGCCCGATCGAAGGCGGGCGAATAGACCGCCTGGATATAGGTTTCCGGCCGCAGTTCGGCGACCGTCGCCACCCGGGTGCTGACCAGCCTGTAGGTCATCTCGCCGATCCGCTCATAGTGCAGATCCGGGAGATAATGCGGCGTGTAGAGGATGGCGAGATCGAGATCGCCGGCTGCCAGATCGCGGTTCATCTGGCTGGAATAATCGGCCTCCATGTAGATCGAGGTCTTCGGCAGATCAGCCCGCACGGCCGACAGCCAGCGGCCGGCAAAGACTTCGGCCAGATCATGCTGGATGCCAAGACGCATCGAACGCTCATAGGCTCCGGCATTCTCCACGGCCCGCGTCGCCTCGTGCCACTGGTGCCGCAGTGCCCTGGCATGATCAAGGAAACGTAGACCCGACGCCGTCGGCGAGGTTCCGCCCTTGTTGCGGGTGAAGAGCTTGCGGTTGAACTGTGCTTCCAGCGCCTTGATGCGGTGGGAGACGGTGGATTGCGTGATGTTCAACCGGTCGGCCGTGCGGTTGAAGCTGCGCGATTCCATGAGGTCAAGGAAGGTTTCGATGAGGTCGATCTGCATGGGTGTATCCGGTCTGGATCGGGGAGGCAGTTGTTTCTCGAAACTAATCGAATTCTTCGATCAATAAAGCGAATTCTGACCGCTTGATGAAGACCCGCATCATTGCCAAAACTCGTTGCAAACAAGGGAACAGACATGTCGAATTTGCCGTCTCATGCGCGCGTCGTGATCATCGGGGGAGGTGTCATCGGGGCGTCCTGTCTCTACCACCTGGCCAAGGCCGGATGGAGCGATTGCGTGCTGCTGGAAAAGAACGAGCTGACGGCCGGTTCGACATGGCATGCGGCCGGCAATGTGCCGACATTCTCGTCGTCCTGGTCGATCATGAACATGCAGCGCTATTCGGCGTCGCTCTACCGCGAACTCGGCGATCTCGTCGATTACCCCATGAACTACCATGTCACCGGCTCGGTGCGGCTCGGCCATTCAAAGGAGCGGCTACAGGAGTTCAAGCGCGTCGTCGGCATGGGGCGCTATCAGGGCATGGATCTCGACATCCTGTCGCCCGACCAGATCAAGTCGAAATATCCGTTTCTGGAAACCCATGACCTGACCGGCGCGCTCTACGATCCCTATGACGGCGACATCGATCCGGCGCAGCTGACCCAGGCGCTGGCCAAGGGCGCGCGCGATCTGGGTGCCAAAATCTTCCGCTTCTGTCCGGCGACCGGCGCGCGCCGGGAAAACGACGAGTGGGTGATTTCGACCCCGCAGGGCGAGATCCGCTGCGAAAAGGTCGTCAACGCCGCCGGCTATTATGCTCGTGAGGTGGGAAAATGGTTCGGCCGCGACGTGCCGATGATGGTGATGAGCCATCAGTACATTCTGTTCGAGGAAATACCGGAACTGGCGGCCTGGTCGAAGGAGGCCGGTCACAAGCTGCCGCTTTTACGCGATGTGGACAGCTCCTATTACCTGCGGCAGGAAAAGACCGGCATGAACCTCGGTCCCTACGAGAAGAATTGCAAGGCGCACTGGATCACGCCTGACGATCCGATGCCCGAGGATTTTTCGTTCCAGCTGTTCCCGGATGATCTCGATCGGCTCGAATGGTATCTGAACGACGCCGTCGAGCGCGTGCCGATCCTCGGCACGGCCGGCCTGTCGCGCATGATCAACGGTCCGATCCCCTATGCGCCGGATGGTAACCCGCTGATCGGGCCGATGCCGGGCGTGCCGAATGCCTTCGAGGCGTGCGTCTTCACCTTCGGCATCTGCCAGGCGGGCGGGGCGGGCAAGGTGCTGGCCGAATGGGTGACGGAGGGCCATACCGAGTGGGACATGTGGTCCTGCGATCCGCGCCGGTTTACGAGCTTTACCGATCAGGATTACTGCATTGCCAAGGGCATGGAAATCTATGGCCATGAATATGCGATGCACTTTCCGAAACATGCCTGGCCGGCCGGCCGCGACAAGAAGCTTTCGCCGATCCATGACCGGATTGCTGCGTTGGGCGCGCAGTTCAAGCCCTACAATGGCTGGGAGCGCGCCAGCTGGTATGCAAAGCCGGGCGACGACCTGTCCGAGGCCTCGACACAGACCTGGAACCGGGCCGGGCCATGGCAGAAGCGGATCGAGGAAGAATGCCGTTCGGTCACCGAGGCGGCCGGTGTTCTCGACCTGCCGGGCTTTTCGCGGTTCCGGGTTCAAGGGGCTGGCGCGCGCGACTGGCTGCTGGGGCTGACGACCGGCAAGGTGCCGAAGCCGGGCCGCATCGGTCTTGCCTATTTCTCCGACGACAAGGGCCGGATCGTCACGGAGATGTCTGTCATGGCGCTGGACGAGGATTCCTTCGTGCTGATCACCGCAGCAACGGCGCAATGGCACGATTTCGAATGGCTGACCCAGCATCTGCCGAAGGGCAGCGCGATCACCGTCGATGACGTGACCGACGGTTTTTCTTGCCAGATCCTGTCTGGCCCCAAATCGCGCGACATTCTGGCCGCAGTCTCCGATGCCGATCGGTCCAGGGGCTGGCTGACGCATCAGAGCTGCCAGATCGCCGGGCGCTGGTGCCAGCTGGTGCGGGTGTCCTTTGCCGGGGAACTCGGCTGGGAAATTCATAGCAAGATCGAGGATACGGCCGTCATTTTCGATGCCGTCTGGGCGGCCGGTCAGAGCCACGGGCTAAAACCCTTCGGCATGGAGGCGCTGGACAGTCTTCGCATCGAAAAGGGCTATCGCGCCTGGAAGGGCGATCTTTCAACCGACTACACGATTTTGCAGGGCGGGCTTGAGCGTTTCGTCGATTGGACAAAACCTGACTTCAAGGGCAGGGCGGCACTGGAGCGCGAGAAGCAGCAGGGCGTCGCCAAGCGCTTCGTGACGCTGGTTGTCGACGCCGGCGACTGCGATGCGCCGTACATGTCGACGCTCTGGCACAAGGGCAGCGTCGTCGGCGAAACGACGTCGGGCAATTGGGGCTACCGGATCGGCAAGTCTGTGGCGCTCGGCATGCTGCGCGTCGACCTCAGCGATCCCGGCACGGAAATCGAGGTCGAGATTTACGGCGAGCGCTTCAAGGCCGTGGTCCAGGCAGACCAGCCGCTGTTTGATCCCAAGAATGAAAGACTGCGCGCATGAGCAAGGCTGTTCCCACCAAAGCACGCGCCGTCATTATCGGCGGCGGGGTCTCCGGGTGTTCGGTTGCCTATCATCTGGCCAAGCTCGGCTGGAAGGATGTTGTGCTGCTTGAGCGCAAGCAACTGACGTCAGGTACGACCTGGCATGCGGCGGGCCTGATCGGCCAGCTGCGCGCCAGCCAAAACATGACGCGGCTCGCCAAATATTCCGCCGATCTCTACACCAAGCTCGAGGCCGAAACCGGCATCGGCACCGGCATGCGGCAATGCGGGTCGATCACCGTTGCGCTGACCGAAGAGCGCAAGGAAGAAATCTACCGGCAGGCCTCGCTGGCGCGCGCCTTCAATGTCGATGTCCGCGAGATTTCGCCTGATGAAGTCAAGGCGATGTATCCGCACCTGAACGTGTCGGATGTGGTCGCCGCCGTGCATCTGCCGCTCGATGGCCAGTGTGATCCTGCCAACATCGCCATGGCACTGGCCAAGGGCGCGCGGCAGAACGGCGCCACCATTCTGGAGAATGTCAAAGTTACCGGTGTTTCCAGCAAGGATGGCCGGGTGTCCGGCGTGACCTGCGTCCAGAACGGCGAGACGTTCACGATCGAGACCGAGCATGTCGTCAATGCAGCGGGCATGTGGGGCCGCGAACTCGGCAACATGTCTGGCGTCACCGTGCCGCTGCATGCCTGCGAGCATTTCTACATCGTCACCGAGCCGATCGCCGGTCTGCCGCGTCTGCCGGTGCTGCGCGTGCCGGACGAATGCACCTATTACAAGGAGGATGCCGGCAAGATGCTGGTCGGGGCCTTCGAGTTGAAGGCCAAGCCCTGGGGCATGGAGGGTATCCGCGAAGACTTCTGCTTTGACCAGCTGCCGGAGGATTTCGACCATTTCTCGCCGATCCTGGAAAAAGCGGTGGGCCGCATGCCGATCCTGGAGACGGCGGGCATCCATACCTTCTTCAACGGCCCGGAAAGTTTTACGCCTGACGACCGCTACTATCTCGGCGAAGCCCCGGAACTCAAGGGCTACTGGGTGGCTGCCGGCTACAACTCGATCGGTATCGTTTCGTCCGGCGGTGCCGGCATGGCGCTGGCGCAATGGATGAATGATGGCGAGCCGCCCTTCGATCTCTGGGAAGTCGATATCCGCCGGGCGCAGCCGTTCCAGAAGAACCGCACCTATCTGAAAGAGAGGGTCAGCGAGACGCTCGGGCTGCTCTATGCCGATCATTTTCCCTATCGCCAGATGGCAACGGCCCGCGGTGTTCGCCGCTCGCCGCTGCATGAGCATCTGAAGGCGCGGGGTGCCGTGTTCGGCGAAGTCGCCGGCTGGGAGCGGGCCAACTGGTTTGCCAGAGACGGGCAGGCGCGCGAATACCGTTACAGCTGGAAACGGCAGAACTGGTTCGACAACCAGCGCGACGAACATCTGGCGGTGCGGGGTGGCGTCGGCCTGTTCGACATGACCTCGTTCGGCAAGATCCGCATCGAGGGTCGCGATGCGCTTGCCTTCCTGCAAAAACTCTGTGCCAACCAGATGGATGTCGAAACTGGCCGCATCGTCTACACGCAGATGCTGAATGGTCGGGGCGGCATCGAGAGCGACCTGACGGTGACGCGGCTGTCCGAGACGGCCTTTCTGGCGGTCGTGCCCGGCGCCACGCTGCAGCGCGATCTGGCCTGGCTTCGCAAGCACCTCACGGATGAATTCGTCGTCATCACCGATGTGACCGCGTCGGAATCGGTGCTGTGCGTGATGGGACCCAAGGCGCGTGACTTGATGCAAAAGGTCAGCCCGAACGATTTTTCCAATGTGGCGCACCCGTTCGGTACGGCCCGCGAGATCGAGATCGGCATGGGGCTCGCCCGCGCGCATCGTGTGACCTATGTCGGCGAACTCGGCTGGGAGCTTTACGTCTCGACCGACCAGACGGCGCATGTGTTCGAGGCGCTGGAGGCGGCAGGCTCTGATGTCGGCCTGAAGCTCTGCGGATTGCACACGCTGGACAGCTGCCGCATCGAAAAGGCCTTTCGCCATTTCGGCCATGACATTACCGACGAGGATCATGTGCTTGAAGCCGGCCTCGGTTTCGCGGTGAAGCCGGGCAAGGGCGATTTCATCGGCCGGGATGCGGTTTTGAAGAAGCAGGATGCGGGTCTGGAACGCCGGCTGGTGCAGTTCCGGCTGACCGACCCCGAGCCGCTCCTGTTTCACAACGAGGCCGTGGTGCGCGACGGCAAGATCGTCGGCACGATCACCTCGGGCAATTACGGCCACCATCTCGGCGGCGCCATCGGTCTTGGTTATGTGCCGTGCAAGGGCGAGAGTGCTCAGGATGTGCTGGGCTCGGCCTACGAAATCGAGATTGCCGGGATACGGGTGCCGGCGGAAGCCTCGCTGGCGCCAATGTATGATCCGAAGGCAGAGCGGGTGCGGGGGTAGGTCGCTCCAGTCACTCTGTTCTCCCCAACGGGGAGAAGTGCCGAGCAAAGCGAGGCGATGAGGGGGCTGTTGGCAACTGTGCCGCTCCCCCTCATCCGGCCCTTCGGGTCACCTTCTCCCCGCCGGGGAGAAGAGGGAGCGGAGCCTGCTCTCAAGCGTTGAAATACGCGCGCCGGGACGCGGTTTTCCGGTTAGTCTTTTTGGAGATGGGCACCATGCTCGCACCTGACATTGCTGCCAAGCCTGCCGCCGACCGCATCGACCAGCTCGTTGCCGCCCATAGACCGGGCCATGGTCTGTCGCGTCCCTTTTACCGGGATGCGGACATTTACGAGCGTGATCTGGAGCGTGTCTTCCGCCGCCACTGGCATTGCGTCGCGCATGAGAGCGTGATCCCCAATCCGAATGATTTCGAGGTGTTCCGCATGGCATCCGAGCAGGTGATCCTGACGCGGCATGCGGATGGCACTGTTCATGCGATCCTCAACGTCTGCCGCCATCGCGGCGCGGAAGTCTGCACGAAGGACAAGGGCAATGCCCGCGTCTTCGTCTGTCCCTATCACGCCTGGACCTATGGCAATGACGGGGCGCTGAAGGCCGCCCGGCTGATGCCGAAGGAATTCAAGCGGGAGGACCATGGGCTGAAAAAACTGCATGTGCGCGTCGTCGAGGGGCTGGTGTTCATTTCCTTTGCAGAGACCCCGCTCGATTTCACCGAAGTCGAGAACCTCCTGCATGCGACCTGCGGCCAATATGGCTGGGGGCAGGCCAAGGTTGCCTATCGCCAGAGCTATCCGGTCGATGCCAACTGGAAGCTGGCGGTGGAAAACTATGTCGAGTGTTACCATTGCGGCCCGGCGCATCCGGAATATTCGCAGACCCATGCGCTGGAACAGCCGCTGCACATGATCGAGGCGCTGAATGCGGCGATGGAGGCGCGCACCTGCGCGCTCGGTATTCAGGTTGGGGCCGGCGATCACTGGCAGACATCGCGCGAGGGCAAGGAAACCATCCATGCCTTCCGCTATGCGCTCTATGACGGCGTCAAGACCGGCAGCCAGGACGGTTCGCCTCTGGCCCCCCTGATGGGCAGGTTTACCGAATTCGACGGTGGCGTAACCTCGGTCCATCTTGGCGGCACGTCTTTCCTCGTCTGCTATCCGGACCATGGCATGATCTACCGCTTCGTTCCCAAGGGGCCGGAAGCGTGCGAGATGGAACTGATCTGGCTCGTCAACGGCGAAGCGCAGGAGGGTGTCGACTATGATCTCGAAAAGCTGAAATGGCTCTGGACGGTGACAACGGACGAGGACAAGTCGATCATCGAGCACACGTCGCGCGGCGTGCGTTCCCATTACTTCGTGCCCGGCCCGATCGCCCCGATGGAGCAGAACGAGTTGCGCTACATCAACTGGTATCTCGACGAGATCAGCCGGGCCTGACCGCGCGGGCGGGCAGGGTCCATCCGGCGTTGGTTCGGCTCAGAGCGATTTCGCAAGCGCTTCGAGCTGAGTCGCGCATTGGCCCCAGCCCTCGTGGAAACCCATTTTCTCGTGGTTTTCGCAGTTTTCAACCGTCCAGTGGCGAGCGACCGCCGTGTAGCGGGTTTTGCCGTCCTCATCGGCAAAGGTGATGATGCCGGTGAAAAACGGATTTTCCGAAGGCTGCCAGTCGTGGGTGTAGGCGTCGGTGAAGACGATCTTCTCGTTTTTGACAATCTCCAGATAGACGCCGCGATTGGGAAATTCGTTGCCGTTGGGATCGGCCATGACGATGTAGTTCGAGCCACCCACGCGCGCATCCACGTCCGCATGGGCGATGGTCCAGGGGGCGGGAACGAACCACTGCTTGAGAAGCGCGGCGTCGGTCCAGCACCGGAACAGGGCTTCACGCGGGGCGTCGAGCAGGCGGGTCAAAACGAGTTCGCGGTTTCCGGCATTCTTTGTGGAATCGGTCATGGTGAAGATCCTTTACTTCTGTTGTCTTGCCCAAGGACGGATGACCGTCCTCTTTCCCGACAATGCAACCTCAGTTTTTTTCGTCGCCGGATCATTGTGAGCGATCCGGTCAAGATGGGCGCGGATATGGGTGGCTTCGGCAACGGTGTTGGCAAGTGCGATAGCGCGGTTAAAGGCAATGCGCGCTTCGTCTGATCGTCCGAGCGCCAGCAGATAGCTGCCGCGGACGCCGTGAAAATGGAAATAGCCAGACAAGCGATCGGAAAGCGGCTCGATCAGTTCGAGAGCTGCTGCCGGTCCCTTTGTCTTTGAAAGAGCAACGGAACGATTGAGGCTGATCACAGGGGAGGGCTGCAACCGCTCGAGCGAGCCATAGAGCCGTTCGATCTGCTGCCAGTCGGTGTCCTCTGGTCGCTCGGCTCGGGCGTGGAGGGCGGCGATGGCCGCTTGGATTTGGTAGGGTCCGGGCCTGCGATGCCGCATGGCCTTGTCGATCAATGACAGGCCTTCATGAATCATCGGTCGGTTCCAGAGGCTGCGGTCCTGATACTCCAGCAGGACGGCCCCGCCGTCCACATCGAACCTTGCCGGTGTGCGGGCATGCTGGATCAGCATCAGTGCGGCCAGGCCCATGATGTCCGGAATCGACGGAAAAAGGCGCAGAAGCAGTCGGGCAAGCCGAATGGCTTCGTCGCAGAGGGGGCGGGCGCTCAAGCTGCGGCCGCTGTCTGCAGAATAACCCTCGTTAAAGACGAGATAGATCATCGCGGAGACGGCAGAAAGACGCGCGGCCCGCTCCGTTGCATCCGGCGTTTCGAAGGGCAGGCCGGCTGCGGCGATGCGCGCCTTGGCGCGGGTGATGCGCTGCTCCATGGCGCTTTCGCCCACCAGGAAGGCGCGCGCGATCTGTGAGACGGACAGGCCGGAGACGATGCGCAGTGCCAGCGCGATCTGCTGGGTCGCCGGCAGTTGCGGATGGCAGCAGACGAACAGCAGTCGTAGAATATCGTCGCGGTAATGTTCGCCGTCCAGCCGCTCGGCCACGTCCGCCTCGGTATCCTCGATATTGGACAGGACTGCATCCGGCGGCAGCGGCACCTGTTTGGATGTTCGGCGGATCGTGTCCAAGGCGCTGTTTCGACCGACAAGGATCAGCCAGGCTGCCGGATCACGCGGTGGGCCCTTTTCGGGCCACCTTTTGAGCGCCCGCAGGCAGGCCTCCTGGAAGGCTTCCTCGGCTGTGTCGAGAGTGCGGAAATAGCGCAACAACGCGGCCATTGCCTGGGGACGCGCGGCGTCAAGCGCGCTGCCGATCCAGGCGAGATTGTCGCTCATGCCCTCGTTTCTCCAGGCTTATAGATGGCCAGCGGCCGGATTTCATAGGCCCCGCCTTCGGGGTTGGCGCGTGCAAGATCGTGTGCCGCGGACAGAGCTTCCTCGAGGTCGTTGCAATCGATGATGAAAAACCCGAGCAATTGCTCCTTGGTTTCGGCAAACGGCCCATCGGTGATCACAAGTTCGTCGCGGCCCTTGCGCAGCGTCGTCGCAGATGTCGTGGGCAGGAGGCGGGCGACCGGTCCAAGTCGTCCGACCTGCGCAAGGCGGGCCTCGACGGCAGCAAGCCGCGCCATGGTTTCCCGGTCTTTCTCGTCAGACCAGGCCGTGGTGACTGTCTCGTCATTATAGCAAAGGATGGCATATAGCATGGGACGCTCCGGTTCATCCGACACAGGACGAACGAGTAAAACCGATACCGACACCGCACGTCCATTTTTTTCGGTGCGTTCGTCCTACTGTGCTGTGCGGATCTTCTCGAAGCGGTATTGCCAGCGAATGGCGGTCGGCGGGGACAGCGGCGAGACGGGAAAGATCAGCGTCGTGCGGATTTGCTGCGACTGTCCCGGGCCAAGGCGTGCAAGGATCAGCGCCTCGTCCTCGCCGATCGTCGTGCAGACCTCGTTGGGGCAATCCTGCATGGTGACAACAAGGGTAAAATAGTCGATCCCCAGCGTGCTGTCATTGCGGATCATCGCGGTGAGGTTGTGGGTTGTCGCGGGCGTGCCCTGGGCAATCGACAGATCCGTCAGCGCGATCGCGCCGGGGGCGACGACCGGCTCGGTCGCGACGATCTCAGGTTGGTCAGCCGTGGACTTTGCCGAATCATCCGTCAACCAGACGATGAAGGCTGCGATGAGGCCGACCGCCACAGCGAGCGTGACGATCGGTTCGGCGAAGCGGCGAAAGCGCGAAAAGCGCGCGGCGAGATAGACGATAAGCAGTCCGGCAAACGCAGGTATGATCCAGATCATTCAGTCCTCCAGACGCACTTATAGCGGGCGCCGGTGGAAGTTCAAAGCGCGTCACTGCTGTTTACGCAATATGGGCGACTTTGGTTGCCGTTCCCGGGGAGAACGTCGTGTTTTCGGTCAGAAAGAAACCCGCTCCGATGGGAGCGGGTTTGCAGCGTCGTCTGGCGAATTCGGCAGTCCTAAAGCACCAGGCTTCCGGCCATGAAGGTGAGGACCACGAAGATCAGGAAGACGATGATCGCAATGGCAAACAGGATCTTGGATACCTTGGCGGTTGCGGCGGAGACGCCGGAAAAGCCCAGGAAACCGGTGACCAGTGAGATCAGAAAAAAGATGATGGCCCATTTCAGCATAAAAAACCCTCGCAGATGATCGCGTACCTAAACGTCCTGGAACGGTTATTGTTCCATCGGGGCTGCTGAATTGCGCGGCTGCACGTCTCCCTATCCGTGATTGATCATGACATGGCGCACGGCGGTATAGTCTTCCAGCGCATAGACGGACATGTCCTTGCCGTATCCGGATTGCTTGACGCCACCATGGGGCATTTCGTTGGTCAGCATGAAATGCGTGTTGATCCAGGTGCAGCCATATTGCAGGCGGGACGCAGCTTTCATCGCCTTGCCGATGTCCTTGGTCCAGACGGAAGAGGCGAGGCCGTAGTCGCTGTCATTGGCCCATTTGACGGCCTGGTCGTTTTCGGTGAAGCGGGTGACGGAAACCACGGGGCCAAACACCTCCCGGCGAACGATCTCGTCTTCCTGGGTTGCGCCGGCAACCACCGTCGGTTGGAAAAAGAAGCCGTCCTTGCTGCCAAGTGCGCCGCCGGTGGTGATCTCGATATGCTTCTGCTCCGTGGCGCGTTCGACGAAACTGGCGACACGGTCGCGCTGGCGCCTTGAAATCAGTGGGCCGATTTCGTTTTCGGTGTCGTCCTCAAGGTTGTATTTGATGGTCGAGACGGCGGCGCTGAGGTCGGCGACGAGTTTTTCGTAGATGCCGTCCTGCGCGTAGATGCGGCAGGCGGCTGTGCAATCCTGTCCGGCATTGTAGAAGCCGAAGGTGCGGATGCCCGAGACGACGGCCTCGAGATCGGCATCGTCATAGACGATGACGGGCGCCTTGCCGCCGAGTTCGAGATGGGTGCGCTTCACCGTCTTGGCGGCGGCCTGGAGCACTTTCTTGCCGGTGGCGATATCGCCTGTGATCGAGACCATGCCGATCTTCGGATGATTGATCAGTGTGTTGCCGACGGTCTCGCCGCGACCGAGAACGACGTTGACGACGCCTTCCGGCAGGATGCCCGACAGCAGGCGGGCCATCTTCAGCGCGGTCAGCGGCGTCTGCTCGGAGGGCTTGAAGACGACGGTGTTGCCGCCGGCGATTGCTGGCGCCAGCTTCCAGGCCATCATCATCAACGGATAGTTCCAGGGCGCGATCGAGCCGACAATGCCGACCGGATCGCGGCGGATCATCGAGGTATGGCCCGGCAGGTATTCGCCGGCAACGGGCGCATGCATGGAGCGGATCGCACCGGCAAAGAAGCGCCAGCAATCTATGATCGCCGGCAGCTCGTCATTGCGCACGGCATTGATCGGCTTGCCGCAGTTGAGCGCCTCAAGCGCTGCAAAGGCATCCGCGTCCTTCTCGATCGCATCGGCGATTTTGAGGAGGTAGCCGGAGCGCTCGGCCGGCGTCGTCATCGACCAGCTGTCAAAGGCCTTTTCGGCCGCATCGACGGCACGCTCGATCTGCGACTGCGAGGCTTCCGCAAGGTCGATGATCTTGGCGCCGGTGCGCGGATTGAGGATCAGTTCCTCGATCTCGGTTCCGGCCTCGAATGTCGATCCGATCAAAAGTTGCGTATCCATGTGCGTTCTCCCTTATTGCTTCGGATTATTTGCCGCCGCCGGCGATCTGGTCGCCGTCGCGCGTGAGGTAGTAGGCCGCCAGGATCGGCAGGAAGGTGACGAGCACGACGACCATGGCAACGACATTGGTCACCGGCCGCTGGCGGGGCCGGATCAGTTCTTCCAGCATCCAGATCGGCAGCGTCGCCTGCTGGCCGCCGGTAAAGGTCGTGACAATGACTTCGTCAAAGGACAAGGCAAAGGCGAGCATGCCGCCGGCCAGAAGTGCCGTGCCGATGTTCGGCAGGATGATGTGGCGGAAGGTCTGGAAACCGTCGGCACCGAGGTCCATCGACGCCTCGATCAGCGATCCGGAGACCCGGCGAAAGCGGGCGACCGCATTGTTGTAGACAACGACGATGCAGAAGGTCGCGTGGCCGAGCACGATGGTCCAGAAGGAAAATGGAATGTCGGCTAGCGAGAAGGCGGAGCGCAGCGCAATGCCGGTGATGATGCCGGGAAGGGCGATCGGCAGGATGACCAGCAGCGAGATCGTCTCGCGGCCAAAGAACCGCGTCTGGCTGACGGCGGCAGCGCAAAGTGTACCGAGCACGAGCGCGACCGCTGTCGCGACGCTTGCGACCTTGACCGAGAGCATCAAGGCCTCCCAGACGTCGGGGCGGTTCCAGGTGACGGCAAACCAGTGCAGCGTCAGGCCGGGCGGCGGAAACTGGTAGCTCTTTTCCTCTGTCGTGAAGGCGTAGAGAAAGATCAAGAGGATCGGGATGTGCAGGAAGGCGAGCCCGGCAGCAGCGGCGATCTTCAGTCCGAGCGGTGCGGAGGTTGAACGGTCAGAGCGCATCTTTTTCCCAACCCACATTAGGATTACTGTCGGCAAGGGTCTGGTCGTACTCCTTGCGATATTCTTCAAGCATCTTTGAGGTGTCTTCTTCCGTAGGGAGCGGAATTTTAAATCGAGTACACATCTCGTTGAATTTGAGTTTTAGGTCAGACTCTAGTGAGAGTGCCTTAATTCTCACATCTCTAATTTTCTCCAAAAGTAGCCAGCAACCGTCGTCGCTGGAGAAGAAACCTGCTTCTTCCCGCATAAAATGGTGAGCAAAATAATCTCTCAGATTTTTTGCCTGCTTGAGCTGATCTTGAAGTGATGTGAATTCCTGAACTCCGGAGGTGTGTCGAACGAGATTGCCGAAGGTACTCGCGACCGCCTTTGCTTCAGCTGCGTCGAAAGCGTTTTTCCAGTGGGCTTTGCTTTGGATCTTTCTTTCTCTGAGTAATTGCCCGACGGTCGAAAACACCATGATGTTAATCAGCGAATGTTCAATCAGCGCGAACTTGAAAAACGCTAGTCCAAAGTGTGCATAGACTTCTTTTTGCAGCGTAAGCTCGTCCCCTTCCAATTCTGGAAATTCAGCTACCAAAGCATTTCGTCTCTCAGAGCGCATCGAAGGCTCCCATGCGTTTGGCGGCCCAGAGATAGAGCCCCATGATGACGATCGGCACGACGGTGAAGGCGGCGGCCAGCGGGATGTTGCCGGCGGTGCCCTGCTGCGCGTAGACGGCCTGGCCGATGAACAGGCGCGACGAGCCGATGATCTGCGGGATGATGTAGTCGCCCAAAGTCAGCGAGAAGGTGAAGATCGAGCCGGCGACGATGCCGGGCAGGGCCAGCGGAAACAGCACATGGCGGAAGGTCTGGGCCGGTGTTCCCCCAAGATCGGACGAGGCCTCGATCAGGTTGCCGTGGACGCGTTCGAGCGCTGCCTGGATCGGCAGGATCATGAACGGCATCCAGACATAGACGAAGACGATGAAGGTGCCGGTGTAGCTGACCGAGAGCGAATTGCCGCCGATGACCGGCAGCGCCAGCCAGGCATCGAGCAGCCAGAGCAGATGCAGCTTTGCGAAAGCCCAGGTGATGATGCCCTCCTTGGCAAGGATCAGCTTCCAGGCATAGATCTTGACGAGATAGCTCGACCAGAGCGGCAGCATGATGCCGAGATAGAAGATCGCCTTCCATTTTCCCTTGGCATAACGCGCCGCATAATAGGCGATCGGGAAGGCGATGACGGCCGAGAACACGGTCACCACCGCGGCCATCGTCACGGTGCGCACGATGATGTCGAGATTGGCGTCGGCCAGAAGCTGGCGATAGGTGGCGAAGGTGAACTCGTAATTGATCAGACCGGAAAAATCATCGATCGAAAAGAAGCTCTGCACCAGAAGGGCGAGCAGCGAGCCGACATAGATGATGCCGAGCCAGAGCACCGGCGGACCCAGCAGGACCAGCAGCAGAACATGCGGGTTTTTCCAGAGGAAATCGGACAGCCGACCGCCAAGGCCCGGGCGGCTGGGCAGGATCGACTGGGCGGCAATGGGTTGCGTCACGGCGGCGGTCATGCGTCCTCCATCGCGTGCACGTCGCTGCGCTGGAAGGCGAGTTCGACGGCAGCGCCGACATCAGGCACCGGCAGGGCGGCGGGGCTGGCGACGACGATGCGTTCACCGCTGCAATCGACGCTGATGCGGTTGACCGCGCCGAGGAAGTTGCGGGCCGTGACGGTTCCAGACAGGGTCAGCTGTTCGGCCCAGGACGTGCCGATGGCAATCGCCTCCGGCCGCAGGCTGGCCGCCTTTGCGGGAATGCCGAGACGCGCGCAGGTGGCGCTCGACAGGACATTGGACGAGCCGACGAAATCGGCGACAAAACGGGTCTGCGGTCGCTTGTAGACATCCTCAGGCGTGCCGAGCTGCTGGATCCTGCCGTCGTTGAACACGGCGATGCGGTCGGCCATGGACAGGGCTTCGCCCTGATCGTGGGTGACGAAGACGAAGGTGATGCCGAGCGATTTCTGCAGGCTTTTCAATTCTTCCTGCATCTGCTCGCGCAGCTTGAGGTCAAGAGCGCCGAGCGGCTCGTCGAGCAGAAGCACCTTGGGCTTGTTGACGAGCGCGCGGGCAAGGGCCACGCGCTGGCGCTGGCCGCCGGAGAGCTGGCCCGGCCGCCGCTGGCCGTAGCCGGGAAGCTTGACCATCGACAGCGCATCCTCTGCCGCCCTGCGGCGCTCTTCCTTGGCCACACCCTTGACCATCAGGCCATAGGCGACGTTGTCGAGGATCGAGAGATGCGGAAAGAGCGCGTAGTCCTGGAACACGGTGTTGACGTTGCGGCGATAGGGCGGCACCCCCTCGGCGGTTTCGCCAAAGATCTCGATGTGACCGCCGGTCGGCTGCTCGAAGCCCGCCATCAGCCGCAGGCAGGTGGTCTTGCCCGAGCCGGAGGGACCCAGCATCGCGAAGAACTCGCCTTCGACGATCTCAAGATCGACCGCATCGACGGCTTTCACCGCGCCGAAATGGCGGGATACGTTTTGAAAGAGGATGGCGGCGGTCATGGGGGCTCCGGAAGGTAAACGCGATCTTTCCTCATCAAAGATGAAGAGCATAAAGTCGGTGGCGGCTGGTTCGGAAAACACCCTCCCCCTTGTGGGGAGGGTTGGGGAG